>JAAUTY010000099.1 GCA_012031265.1 Spirulinaceae cyanobacterium SM2_1_0
ATTAGCCTGGGGTTTGAACCCCAGGTCTTATTCAAAACCCACCAAGCATTAAAATGCCTGGCTAATAGCGCAAAGCCTGCTCAAGCAGGCTAGGATCAAATTGCTTGCTCCCGAACCCGGTTTCAACGGGTTTGAGCTATTAGCCTGGGGTTTGAACCCCAGGTCGGCTCAACGGGTTTGCGCTACTAGCCCGGGATTTGAATCCCAGGGCTATCGGAACGCCAAAACCCACCAAGCATTAAAATGCCTGGCTAATAGCGAAAGCCTGCTCAAGCAGGCTAAGACCAAACTGCTTAATCCCAAACCCGTTTCAACGGGTTTGCGCTATTAGCCTGGGATTTGAATCCCAGGAGTCCTATGGCTTTTTGGCGCACCTATTATCATTTGGTCTGGGCGACCTGGAAGCGCCAGCCACTCATCACACCCCCGCGAGAGTCAGACTTATACAGCTACATTTTTGGAAAGTCTGATACACTCGGCTGCATTCTTCATGCCATCGGCGGGATTGAAAACCACATCCATCTGGTTGTTTCCATTCCACCCAAACTCTCTGTCGCAGAATTTGTCAAGGCAGCTAAAGGCAGTAGCGCTCATCATATAAATGGTCAAGGCACAGCCACCGATCTGCCTTTAAAATGGCAGCGCGGCTATGGAGTCTTCACACTAGGCGGGAAGCAACTCGATGAAGCAAAAGCGTATGTCGAGCGACAAAAAGAACACCATGCTCAAGGAACGCTAATTCCAGCGTTGGAGCGGTTACAGGATGAAGAGGATGCGAGATGAGTAGAGGTAGGTTCCGAACCTGTTTCAACGGGTTTTCGCTCTCAGCCTGGGATTTGAATCCCAGGGCTTATCGGGGAGCGCTCGCAACCCACCAAGCATTAAAATGCCTGGCTAATCGCGAAAGCCTGCTCAAGCAGGCTAAGATCAAATTGCTTGATCCCGAACCCGTTTCAACGGGTTTGAGCTATTAGCCTGGGGTTTGAACCCCAGGTCGGCAAGGCTCAATGGGTTTGCGCCATTAGCCCGGGATTTGAATCCCAGGGCTTATCGGGGAGCGCCCGAAACCTACCAAGCATTAAAATGCCTGGCTAATCGCGAAAGCCTGCTCAAGCAGGCTAAGATCAAACTGCTTGATCCCGAACCCGTTTCAACGGGTTTGAGCTATTAGCCTGGGGTTTGAACCCCAGGTCGGCAAGGCTCAATGGGTTTGCGCCATTAGCCTGGGATTCAAATCCCAGGGCTATCAGAGAGCGCCCAAAACCCAATTGTTTTTTATCGTCAAAATTTATTGAAACGACCTAATTTATGCGCTGCTGTAGCGGCAGTTGTGTTAGCTAGTTTACCCGTCCTGCATATTCTCTACATTGTGGCGACCACTGGCGAAAATGTGATCTCCAATGACTTGGCCTACTATGCCAACACAATCGACCAAATTTGGAATGACGAATATGCTTGGCAAAACATCCTACGAGATACTAGCATCGGTAGTCATGTCATGTTGGTCACAGTGCTGGTGCGACTCGCCCTAGCCCACCTCAGCCATTGGAATGCCTATGCGGAACTTTATTTTGGCGTCGGTCTGTTCATTATTCGGACGCTGCTCATTTATTGGGCAATTTCAGCCCCAATTCCTACTCCTAGTCGCTGGCTGATCTTACCGCTACTGACAGCCCTCGTCTTCTCGACAGTGCAGATCAATACCTTTACCTTTGGCGAAACGAGTCTAGCTCTAGGTCTGGTCATCGCCATTACAAGTCTTGGGATCTGGGGGGTGACTCGCTTCCCCAGTTGCTGGCTCGGTGCTACCATCGCTGCGGTCAGTAGCTTGCTTGCCGCTTGGTCATGGGGAGCCGGTCTCGTCACATTCCCGATGCTGGCCCTAGGGATGTTGTTGCTGGGCTATCGTCTTCGCCACTACCTGGTTTTAGCTGCTAGTTTCGGGCTTGCCATCACGCCATATCTAATCTATGTCTTTCCCAGTACTGGTAGTGATATTGGGTTTTCAGAATTCCTGCACTTTTCCCCGTGGGTAAACGCCATTGGTTATCCGTTTACGCTGGGTGAGGAGTTGATTGCTGTTGGCATTTTTGGTATTGGTCTGAGTGGCTTGATCTTGTTGGGAATTGGATTGTGCTTGATGATTCAAAACCGACAGAAGTTGAGGATCGCGTCAGTTCCGGCACTCATGGTGATCTGTTTTGGTGCATTGACTGCTTGGCAAGTTTCTATTGCCCGAGATGGTCTGGCTCCCTGGTACTTGACGCTATTTATGGAGTTTTGGATTGGTTTAGCCGGTTTTGCCGCGATGATGCTGTTGATGAGTAGTTCATTACAGAAGATAACTAAAGCCTGGGCTTGGGCTACTCTAGTGTGGCTTGCTTTTCTGTATGCGATGTCAGGTTGGACTTATACCGACAAGATATTTTCTCACTATCATCTTTATTCGCGATCGCCCGCCGCTGCCGCCTGTCTCCGCAGTTACTCAACAACCCCAACCTACTGTGAAGAAAGGCTGTTTCAGGGTGGTCATGGAGATTATCAAGCTGTCATCGATTTAGGCCGAGTCTTAGAGAAAAATCAGCTTTCTGTCTTTTCTCCACACCAGAAACAAACTCTACAGGGAGACTTCGGGCTAGCAAATGTTGTGGCTGATCCCACAGTCAGATGGGTTGAGGGCGATCGCGATACACCCCAGCCCTGGTATAGCTATAAGCGCCTCAATATTCAGATTCCCAACAGTCACTCTGCAACCTGGACAGTCTCGTTACCCCAGCATTTAGAACAGGCAACCCTGCGCTCTGCTGTGCGCTTGGCACACAATGCGACGGGTGCTGCCGATGTTTCCCTAACTCGCTTGATTGAGAATGAGCCGCCAGAAATTCTTTGGTCATCTCAACTCGATCCGAGTGACGGCTGGCAACCCCTCCGCATTCCTCTAACAAGATATTTTGGGCAGGAAGTAACGCTGCAATTTTCTACGGGTTCGTCAATTGCGGGTGGTGAAGATGCCGACGCAGTTTTTCGTTATCCACATCTCAATCTGACCTTAGAAGCGGCGGGTGAGCCGACACCGTTATCGGCACCCTTACCCTCTAACTTGGATTTCTCACCACGATTTCCCAGTTTGTCTGTACAGGACTGGCGAGCTGATCTGAGTGACTCCACATCCTGGCAGATCGAAGGTCTCGATCCTGTCCCTGGGAAATCAAAATGGGCCGTTCTGCCTAATGCGCAACCCAAGCTGATCCTGGCAAATTCTCCCCAACTATTACTGGCTGATTACACATACTTGTATGTCCGCCTCGCTGCCTCGGCTGCGATCCATCCGAAAGTGCTCCGGGCAACCCTAGAACTAGATGACGAGCATCTGACCAGTACGACGATCACCATTCCGCTGCTGCAAGATGACCAAGAGCATGGCTATACCTATAAGCTTGCCCTCAGTGAGATTCCGAAGACGGCTCACCTGATCGGTCTCTCAATTGAACCGCTCCACCTGCACCCTCGTGTCCAACGACCTGAAGAGCAGCGGCAAAACTGGCTCGATTTGTACGAAGTTCGTTTGCTCGCACGCCACCGGTCTCGTTCTCCTGAGAAGGCATCACTCTGAATGCTGCCAAAACAGCTTGAGAGTGATTCAGAATCTTATGCTAAACTACTAAACCGTCAGATCAACTCTGCGGTAGCACCTCCACAGCTTCTTCCAACTTCTCCTTATCTTTCGACTGGGCTTGTTGACCCAAGAAGCGGACGATTGAGGCTTTTTCGAGGAGACCGACGGCAATATTCTCGTGATCGACCACTGTGAGTTGTGGGGTTTTGTCCTGTTCGATGCGCTTGACGATTTCGAGCAGCGACGTGTCCGCGTTGATGATCGTGTCAGTATCTACTGGCTCAACGAGCTGGCTGATCGGTGTCTCCGGCCAGACCGAGGTGGGAATCTGGCGTAGGCGATCGACGGCGATCGCTCCCAGCAGTTTACCTTCCGCATCCGTGACGAGAAACTGCCGCCAAGTCTGATTGCCGATGACGTAGTTGTTGGCGAACTCGCGCAGGTTCAGGTCAGCTTGCACGATCGGGCTGTTGGGAATGACGGCATCGCGCGCCGTGTAGCCATCCAGAGTCTCCTGCACCTGGGCTGACTGGGCTGAGCGACCGGCGTTTTGCAGCAAGAACCAGCCGATCAGCAGCGTCCAAAAGCTGCCGTACTGCGTGATGCCCAAGACCGCCAGTAAGCCGACCGTGATCGCCAACCAGCCAAACACCTGACCGACGCGGCTGGCGTAGAGCAAGCCTTTGTTGGGATTGCCCGTAAACTTCCAGACCAGGGCTTTGAGGACATTGCCACCATCGAGGGGCATCCCTGGAATCATGTTGAACAGGGCAAGTACCAGGTTGATCGACGCCAAGAGGTAGAGCATCGCCGCGGCCGGTGTCGGTAGGGGCAGCGCCAAGCGGATGAGTGTGAAGACTGCAAACAGGCCGACGCTGACCAGCGGGCCGGCGATCGCCACCCAGAGCGCTTGCAACGGCTTCTCCGCTTCCTTCTCCAGCATCGCCAAGCCGCCGAACAGGAATAGCGTGATCGAATTGACGCCGATGCCTTGGCGCATGGCGACGAAGCTGTGACCTAGCTCGTGAGCGAGCACCGAGGCGAAGAGCAACAACGCCGTCGTGAAACCGAGCAGCCAAGGCGCGATCGCCCCCAAGCTCGAAAAGATTTGGAACTGCTCACTAAACCACAGCGTTCCCAGTGCGAGGACTAAGAACCAAGAAGGATTGACATAAAAAGGGATGCCAAATAGGTTACCGACGCGGAGATTGCCGTTCATAATTTTGCGTGACCTCTGGGCTGAAAACAGCGAGAATGCAAGCGATTGCAAACTTAAATCTATCGTAACGAAATGTAAAACTTGCCTGTGTTGCAACCGTACCGCAAAAGCCGCCCTTCGCATTGCGGTTGCCCGCATAATGTCACTATTTTAGGGCGCGTCTCGCGAGAATTCACGGGTGAGTGCTCGCGGCCGCGCGGTGGCTTGCGCCATAATGAAGTCAAGCTAGTGGCTCGGCTGCTAGTGATTTGTATTTTGTAAAGACTACGAGCGATGGTCGATCAGTCCTCCACCACTTATCAACAAGACGACATCCACGAGATCCTAGAACTGGCGATCGCCCGCCAGCCCTACGAGGGTGAATTTAGCCGCGCACAGTTGTTAGAAATTGCCGCTGAATTAGACATTTCTCCGGAACAGATTACTCAAGCTGAACAGGAGTGGGTGATTCGCAAACAGGTAGATCGCGATCGCCAAGTCTTTGACCGCCAGCGCCTCAGCCAATTTCGCCACGAAGCCGGTCGCGCTGCCATCATGAGTGGCTTTATCGTTCTGTTGAGTATTGCCATCTGGCCCAAGTTGCTCTATCTCTGCATTTTCACTGGCTGCTCTGTCGCCCTGAAAGCTTGGCAGACCTTTCACAAGGGCGATGCCTACGAGCGCGCCTTTCAGAATTGGCAACGTCGCCGCCAGCTCCACTCCACCGTCACCAATGTCTGGCAAAACCTGCGTCGTGCCTTCCAAGGCTAGAGTCGCCCACCGCGCCCTGCCGATAAGTCGATATACTGAACCATTGAAGTAGCGGGATTTGTGGAGCGGCGATGCAGCCAACTGATGCGAGCAAGTTTACGGAACAGGCCTGGGACGCGATTGTCAAATCTCAGGACGTGGCTCGTCAGTACGGCAACCAACAGCTCGAAGTGGAGCACATCATCCTGACACTGTTGGCAAAAGAGGGGCTAGCGACGCGCATCCTCACCAAGGCGGGCCTTGATCTCACCCGTCTGCGCCAACAGGTCGAGACCTTCATCAGTCGCCAGCCGCGCTTCCCTAGCGTCGAGCAGCTTTATCTCGGTCGCGGGCTGGATGCCATGCTCGACCGCGCCGAAGCCTCGCGCACCAGTTGGCAAGATAAATTCATCTCGATCGAACACCTGCTGGTCGGCTTCGCGGAGGATGAGCGCCTCGGTCGCCGCACCCTGCGGGGCTTCAGCCTCGATCCCCAGGATTTGGAAGCGACGATCAAATCGGTGCGCGGCTCTCAGAAGGTCACGCAACAAAACTCTGAAGACCAATACGAAGCCCTGGAAAAATACGGGCGTGATCTGACCGAAGCGGCAAAAGCAGGCAAACTCGATCCGGTCATCGGCCGCGACGAAGAGATCCGCAGTGTCGTGCAAGTGCTGTCGCGGCGCTCGAAGAATAATCCGGTGCTGATTGGTGAACCGGGGGTGGGGAAAACGGCGATCGCCGAAGGCCTCGCCCAACGCATCGTCAATGGCGACGTGCCGGAATCACTCAAGGGCCGCCGCCTGATCTCCCTCGACATGGGCAGTGTCATCGCCGGAGCTAAGTATCGCGGCGAGTTTGAAGACCGCCTGCGTGCCGTTCTCCACGAAGTCACCCACTCCGAGGGGCAAGTGGTGCTGTTCATCGATGAGCTGCACACGGTCGTTGGCACGGGCGGCTCCTCCCAGGGGGCGATGGATGCGGGCAACCTGCTCAAGCCGATGCTGGCACGCGGCGAACTGCGCTGCATCGGGGCGACGACGCTGGACGAGTATCGCAACCATATCGAGAAAGACCCAGCGCTGGAGCGGCGCTTCCAGCAGGTGTATGTCAAACAGCCGACGGTTGAGGACACGATTTCAATTCTGCGCGGCCTCAAGGAGCGCTACGAGGTTCACCACGGGGTGAAAATTACCGATTCCGCCCTGGTCGCTGCTGCGACTCTATCGCATCGCTACATCAGCGATCGCTTCCTCCCCGACAAGGCCATTGACCTCGTAGACGAAGCCGCCGCGAAGCTGAAAATGGAGATCACCTCCAAGCCCGTGGAACTGGAAGACATCGATCGCCGCCTGATGCAGTTGCAGATGGAGAAGCTGTCGTTGGAAAGCGAGAGCGATCGCACCGCCACGGCCACCCATTTCTCCTCCAAGGATCGCGTCGAGCGTATCGAGCAGGAAATCACGAGCCTGCAAGTCCGCCAGGAAAAACTCGCCTCGCAGTGGCAGTCGGAGAAAAAGATGCTGGCGGAGATCAACGCCCTCAAGGAACAAGAGGAGCAACTGCGCTTGCAAGTCGAACAGGCGGAACGCGCCTACGACCTCAACAAAGCCGCTCAGCTCAAATACGGCAAGCTGGAGATCGTGCAGCGCGAACTCGAGGCGAAAGAAGGCAGCTTGCTGGAAGTGCAGTCCCAAGGGCTAGCCCTGCTGCGCGAACAAGTCAGCGACGCCGACATCGCCGAAGTCGTCGCCCGCTGGACGGGCATCCCGCTCAACCGCCTGCTAGAATCCGAACGCCAGAAGCTGCTACAACTCGAAGGCCATCTGCACCTGCGCGTCATTGGTCAGGCCGAAGCCGTCGCCGCTGTCGCCGCCGCCATCCGTCGTGCCCGCGCTGGCATGAAAGACCCCAGCCGCCCGATCGGCTCCTTCCTGTTCATGGGGCCGACGGGGGTGGGCAAGACCGAGCTGGCGCGCGCTCTCGCCCAATTCCTCTTCGACAGCGAGGAGGCAATGGTGCGCCTCGATATGTCCGAGTACATGGAGAAACACACGGTCTCCCGTTTGGTCGGCGCGCCCCCCGGCTACGTTGGCTACGAGGAGGGCGGGCAACTGACTGAGGCGGTGCGTCGTCGCCCCTACTCCGTCGTGCTGCTGGATGAGGTGGAGAAGGCGCACCGCGATGTCTTCAATGTGCTGCTGCAAATCCTCGATGATGGCCGCGTCACCGATTCGCAGGGTCGCGTCGTCGATTTTCGCAACACGATCGTGGTGATGACCAGCAACATCGGCAGCGAGCATATCCTCGATCTGCTCCAAACCGATCAGACCGATGAGGACAAGGTGCGTGAGCAAGTGATGCAGGCGCTGCGATCGCACTTCCGCCCCGAATTTCTCAACCGCATTGACGAGAACATCGTCTTCCATCCCCTCAAGCGCGACGAACTGCGCCAGATCGTCACGATCCAGTTGCGCCGCCTCGAAACGCTACTGGCAGAGCAAGATTTAACCCTAGAGCTAACCGATGCGGCTCGCGATTACTTAGTGAACGCAGGCTACGACCCGGTCTACGGCGCACGACCGTTGAAGCGGGCGATCCAGCGCGAACTCGAAAACCCGATGGCGACCAAAATCCTCGACAACACCTTCACAGAAGGCGACACGGTGATCATTGACAGCAGCGAGGCTGGGCTGACCTTTCAGAAAAAGCTCACTCTGGATGTTGCCACCGCTGCTAGTCTGCCCGCCAATGGCAATACGCCGACGCCCGCCCGCTCACCGAGCCTCTCCTAAGGAGTGACACTTAATCAAGTTCCAAATTTTGAGTTTTGAATTTTGAGTCAGCTCTGCCACTCAAAACTCATCCATTCCTAAGTGTCCGCTAGGCGATGTGCCAGCGGCCAGCCGCATCCAATTCAGGTTTCAGTAATCGGTAACCGCACGCTAATCCGGCAACCCTGTCCCGGCGCGGTTTTGATTTTAAGTTGCCCGTTGAGGGCTTGGGCGCGCTCTTGCATTCCGCGCAAGCCGAAGCCGGTGGTTGTTTGCTGGCGCTGGAAGCCGCGCCCGTTGTCGCGGATTTCGATCTGGAGCTGCTGAGCTGTGACCTGCGTGCCGATGCTGACGGCTGTGGCGGCGGCGTATTTGCAAATGTTAGTGAGCGCTTCCTGGATAATGCGGTAGGCAGCGGTCTGGCAGCGGGGGCTGAGGGGCTGGTCGATGGCGATCGCCAACTGTGGCTCAATCCCGGTCGAACGCTGAAAATCAGCCGCCAGACTGGCGATCGCCGCCGCCAATGATTTCCCCCGCAAGGGATCCGCTCGCAGCGAACTGACTGATTGGCGCACGTCTTGCAAGGTGGTCGCTCCCAATTGTTTCGCTTCCGTGAGCAACGCTTTTGCCTCGTCGGGATCGGCCTCGAACAGCCGCAATGCGGCTTCGAGATGTAGGTTAAACGCGGTCAGCGAATGACCCAGGGAATCATGGATTTCGCGCGCGATGCGGTTGCGTTCTTGGAGGGTGGCGACATCTTCGATCCGCAGGGCGTAGTCACGCAGACGGGCATTGGCGATCGCCAACTGATCCCGACTCTGCCGCTCTGACAGAATCGCTTCCACTAAAAGTTGCAAAAAAACCAAAACTAGACCAAAAAACACGGCCGACATCAGCCCCAGAAACAGCAGCCGCTCGGAAGCGAGCGGGCCGAGTTGACGCGCGATACTGCGATACTGAAAACGCTCGATTAACAAAGCGGTGCCGACCAAATAAGCCAAGCCCGTGACAATCAGGCGACCCGGCCGCGCAAAAATGAAACAACTGCGAATTGCCAAGACAAAAAACAACACTGGAAAGAGGCGAATAAATCCCACTCGTATTGCCGCAATGATCAGCATAAATTCGCTGACCGTGTAGAGGATGTTGTTGGCAGTTTTATTATTTTTATTATTAGGTAAGGTGAAACTCATCGCCGCAAAAATCCCTAGGCAGAGCAGATTCAGCAAGGGGAGCCGGGGCAGGCTCAAAAACCCCAGACGCAGCACTTCACTGACCAGTACAAAGCCCAAGAGACTCCATTCGAGATAGAGCAAAAAGCGGAGCGGATGCGATCGCAGGGAACGGGAACTCATTGGCATTGTTGAGCGTCTGCTAATCAATTTAATCTGATCGGGAGCCATCAAGGCAGGACGATCGTCCTAAACTATTTAGGACGCGAGGCTCAGGTGAAGGGTGAATCCCCTGGCTAAGCTGAAGACAGCAAACAACCCAAACCCACTGAGGTTTTACGCTCATGAAATCGACATTGATGTCTCTTTTTGCCGGTGCGGTGGCGATCGCTGTTAGCGTCAGCGCGATTCCCGCCCAAGCCCAGTTCAGCGGCTTCGAGAACAACGGGCAGTGGCAAGAACGGAAGCAGCAGCTGATCGAGACCTTGGAGTTGACTGAGACGCAGGTGTCACAGATAGAAGCAGCACGGTCTGAAATGCGCTCGCAGCTTGAAGGCACGCTGACCGCTGAGCAACGTTCCACCCTAGAGGAAGCCCTACAGAGCGGTCAAGCCTTTCGCGAGGCGATGCAGTCTGTGAACCTGACCGATGCCCAGCGCCAGCAGATTCGTACAGCCGCTGAGGGCTTCCGGGCTGAAGCGCAGACGATCCTGACCGAAGAGCAGCGCCAGCAGTGGCGTCAGTTGGCGCAGGAGCGTCGCGGCAGTCGCCCGAACCGCTAGATTCTGTTTGAGGCTAGCTCCGTATCGTGAATCCCAAAAACGGCAACACCGAGAGGGTTTCAAACCCTCCCCTACCGTGGATTGCATTGTTGGGGTAAAAAATTCGGACTTGGTATGACTCATTCATTCTCCTGATGATTGGCGGGCTGCGGAGTCATTGGCTCCAGGCCCGCTTTTTTTGAACCCCATGACCCACCCTGTCGAACACCATAATCCTGATGAAAGTCAATACCCCAGCTATGCTAGCGCCAACGCCACGACCCGCACCGTTCATTGAGTTGTTTCTGGCTAGCGTCGATCACCTCAGCGATGTCTGGGGCCTCAGCGTGCCCGCGATTGTGCAGCTAGACGAATTACGTCAATTGCCAGTGGGGAGTCTGGGGCGATCGCTCGTCGAATTTCTCCAGCAGCACCACCTGCAACCCCTTGACACTGGGCTGCGCCGCAAGCAACTGCACGACAGTCTGCACGTTTTGACTGGCTATGGCACTGACCCGCTCGGCGAAGCGGAAGTGCAGGCCTTTTTGCTCGGAGTCAAGTTCAACCCCGCCAATTTTTTGCTCGGTCTCAGCCTCTTGGCGGCACTCCACCGTCAGCGCCGCCGAGGGCAATTCTCCCAGTCCCCGGCAGTAGTTTGGCAGCGGCTACGCACCGCCTATGGGCGTGGCGTTCGGGCTGATTTTGACCCCGATCGCTGGCAACCGGAGTTGGAATGGGCGCTGCCGCTGGTGCAGGTGCGCGATCACTACCGCCTCTAATGCCGCGACCCTCCCCTACGGCATATCGTGGTGCTGGCTCAGCGCGATTGAGCCGCTGGGGGATCGTCGCGGTTCAGCCAGCGATCGAGTAGTGCCGAGAGTTCCGGTAACTGGATGGGCTTGCTCAGGTAGTCATCCATGCCGGCGGCGAGGCATTTCTCGCGATCGCCGATCATCGCGTGTGCCGTGACGCCGACGATCGGCGTGCCGGGCTGCTGCGAGCGGGCTTCACGTTCACGGATGCGACGTGTGGCTTCATAGCCGTCCATCACTGGCATCTGACAGTCCATCAAGACTAGGTTGTAATGCAAAGCTGCCAACTGCTCCATCACCTGCTGACCGTTACCGACGAAGTCTGCCTCATAACCGAGGCTCGACAGTAGCTCCAGCAGGACTTCTGAGTTATTGGGATCATCTTCGGCGACGAGGATCGCCTTCTCGGCACTGACGGCGGCGGACAGTGCGGCGTCGGTGATTGCGGTGGCGGTGGCGGTCGTGATCGCTG
>JAAUTY010000100.1 GCA_012031265.1 Spirulinaceae cyanobacterium SM2_1_0
TGATGCCGAGACACCCAAAACGAAGCCAGCCGCCGGGGCGACTGGCTTGAAACCGAAATTCTGTTGATGAACGACTGCTGGATTCGGAGTCGCTTCAGGCGGCGACGACTTGGACACGACCGCGTTGCACGGAGCGGAGGATGCGGTTGACGGCGCGGCGCTCTTCGTCGTCGAGGTCATCGCTGAGGGAGGCTGCCAGCAGACCATAGCGATCGCTCAGGGTCAACACGCCAGTTTCAGCCACATCAGCGAGGATGGCAGCGACGGCACCGGGGAGGAGTTGGAGTTGGTTGAGCATGGGTCTAAAGGCATTCCGCTCTCGACATCTCTATCTTCGCGGTTTTCTCGGATCTACTTGGCGATCTGGTCACAGTAGGTTGCGTGAACCTGCGCACTGTTGGGGTGCGATCGCGGTCACAAGTCGCGATTAAGCTTATTTACCTAAGAAAAAACCCCGACAAAGCCGGGGCGTACTAGGGTCGTTGTTGTGAGGAAATAGGAGTCGTAAGGAACGGGGTGGTCGGCGCTGCCGAGGATTCGGTGGTCTCGGTTTGCCGTCGTTTTCCGATTGCCTATGGTCTTAATCATCGCGGTTTTGCCCCGGCTGCGCGCTGATTTCGGTTGCATCCATGCGGTGAGCTTTTGCGGGCGATCGCGTGAGTTCAGTAGTATTGCGGTGTGATGGCGATCGCCCCTCAGCCCATTCGCCGTATCCAGACTGAACCCAGTGCTAGATTGAGGGATGAATATCGCGGGAGCCGACAGACCGTGGTTGCAGTGATTTTGCCGTCCACTCTCCACCTCAGCCATGAACAGTTCGCACAGTTAGCTGCTGCCAATCGTGACTGTCGCCTAGAACTTACTGCAACTGGAGAAGTCATCGTCATGCCGCCCACGGGAGGAGATACGGGGCAGCGTAATCTCGACATTGGCGGGCAGATCTGGTGGTGGAATCGCCAGCGCCAGTTGGGCAAAGCCTTTGATTCCTCAACCGGCTTTCGCTTGCCGAATGGCGCGGTGCGATCGCCCGATGCCAGTTGGGTGAGTCTGCCGCATTGGGACGCTCTGAGTCCCGAGGAGCGGCGACGATTCTTGCCCCTCTGTCCCGACTTCGCGATCGAGCTGGTCTCCGAGAGCGATACCCTGCTGATGGCCCGCGCCAAGATGCAGGAGTATCTGGAAAATGGCTTGCAGTTGGGCTGGCTGATCGACCCGAAAACACGGCTCGTCGAGGTCTACCGTCCGGGCCACCCACCAGCGGAGCAGTCCGAACCAGCAACTCTATCCGGCGAATCGCTGCTGCCCGGATTTATTCTGGAGCTGCGGGCGATTTGGTAAGCAGGGCGATCACTGCATCACTGCACCAATGTATAAATATCACTGATCAATCAACGCGAGCATCAGGCTTGCAGCCGACGGGGGCGATAAGCTGGGCCTAACTGACGGTCGGCTGGGGGCAATCGGCAACGCGGCAGGCGGCACCAACGAGCGCGATCGCCCCCGTCATCCCCACTCCACCCCCCAAACAGCTAAACCAGATAACGGGAATTATCGGGATTAGAAGGTTGGCTCAGTACGGCGAGTTGGGGCTGGCAACGAGCGAGTTGACCATCAACTCCAGGCTAGGAAACATGGGCGAGGTGATCGCCTTATCGCTTCGGAAGCGCCGAAATTCACCCGTGTAGTCGGCGGGGGCGATCGCCCGATAATCCAATACTCCGGGATCTGGGTTCGCTCGTACTCGCTCACCTTGGCAATGTAATCCCCGCGCCACGCGGTCGAAACAATCTCGATCACCCGCGGTGGCGGCCGGTCAATCCCAGCCGACTGGTCACGATTCGCTCGGTGCCACTGTCCACTTGCACTGGATAGTCCAGACGCGCGACGTAGGGAAGCCGACCGCTACGAAAGGTGGATTTCAAAGTTTCCTGCCAGAAATCAGCAACACTGCCGTGAGCAATGCTCGGCTGCCGCATCGGCACTAGCCGACCCTCCACCAGCTCATAGCGGCGATCATCCGGAGCCTCATACTGCAAAAACTCTTGAAAAGTGAGCGGCTGTCTCCATCGCCTTGTTAGGCTCATTTTTCATTCTGTATTTCTTCTGAAAGTGAGATGACCAAGTGCTGGAGCTGCGAGGGAAGTAGTGCTATATTCTCTAGCTGTGTCTCGATGATGTATGATGCATCGTTCATTTTGTCTGTTCCGGATGCGATGTTCTGAAGGACAATCGCCATACAAGCTGCATATTCTCTTTCATGGTGCTTCTTCAAATCATTCTTTCCGAGTTCAATCACCTCGTAAGGAAACCAGACTTCGGAATCCATCTGAACAGCACCACCACGTGCGATAACGTCACGGAGGGCGCTCAGATGCCGCTCAATGTCCGCACCGTAGTCCAGACCGGCTATAAATCTGAGTTCCGCCTCAGTAAGCGATTTCAGTAACTCCGGTGCAGTCATTTCTTCTGCCTAACTGAACTTTATGCTCGCCGCCGCGATCGCTTCGCGGCAAAATCAGCCGTTCGGGATTTTGCCTAACCCCCAAACCGCCGCCGCAAATCGTCAGCATCAAGATTGGTGAGCGCTGCGACTTGCTCAACCGACATCGCCATTGCCAATAGCCGCTCAGCCGTCTTATACCGCTCCTCGACTGCTTCCTGACGCTCAGCCTCAGCCCGCAAGCGTCCGGCGTGCTCTTCTTGGTAACTGAGCAGATATTTGCTGGTCTCTGGGTCAAAGAACCGTAGGCGTCCGCCCTCTAGCCGCAGCTCGAGGCCGAGCACTGCCGAGCGAATCACGATCATCCCGTCACCAGTCCCGCCGGAGGTCATCGGCTCATACTTGCCATCAACCAGACGGAAGCCCAGTAGTGGCGGGTCAAGGTAGTCACCAGTGGGGTCGTACTGGAAGTATTCCGTCACTCCCAGCTTGATGTACTTGTCTGGCTTGTCAACGCTATCGGTGTGGCGGGTTGATTTTGACGTGATTTCGATCACGAGGTCCGGGGTGATGCCGTTTTCTTCCCAGAGCTTGTAGCTGGGGCGATCGCGCTTCTCGACCCCAAAGACCACAAATACATCGGGCGAAACCACGGCATCCGCGAAGCCACGCGCATAGAAGATGAAAAGGTTGCCAGAGACATAGACATCGGGGCGAGCGGCGAAATATAGCTTCAGTGCTTCAACCGCATACGTGAGGCTGTCGCGAGCGGGATCGCTCTCTGCCATTGGTTTGCCGTCAGAGTCAGGATATTCGGGTTCGGCGATGGGGCGTAGGGGCGTGAGCGTCATGGCCTGTACCGGGTCGCTGATTCGATTTTATGCCAGGTGACTTGGGGAAATTTAATCGTCGTCCCTAAATCCATCCCTCTCGCGATCGCACTGAGTCCTGGTACGGGTCGCCTTGGTTGCCTCACTCGTCGCTGGGCAACGTTGGCGGCAACTCCGCAAAATCATTCACCGGCGGCCCTAGTTCAAAATTATTCAGCAAGCGATAGAAGCACTCTTGCTCCGTCATGCCGTGTTTGCGAGCAGTGTACTTCAACATTGCCTCGTACTCGTTTTTGCGGCTACGGACGTGGTGTTCTAGTAGGGCAGAGACGTTTTGACGGACAGACCGGCCGCTGAGCCTTGTCATCACAACCAGCCAATCATGGTCGTGGTCGCCCAAGTCCACTGAGCCGAGATTCAATCTGGGCATAGATTCCAGCACTCAAGTCGTTTTCTATTGTGCCTTGTATTGAACAGATATATCACCTGTATATTCTTGCTGTCGGCACAAAATGTTCACGCAAGAGACCCAAATAATTATTAGTGATATATTAATACTCATCGCCTCCAAAGTACAGCACAAGCAAAGCCTTTAGGAGACCACGATTAATGCTCGAAAGCTTCGGTATGGCTGGATTTCGGTCAAATATCTTGACGCACCGCGATGCTGAAGTCAGCGCCGCCCGCGATCGGGGGACGCCAATCGGGCCGCGATCGCGCTGGGCGACCTGTGACTGACGCTGCGGGCAAATTGGTTCAGTGCTGGCTGTTTATGCTTTCTGGAAAGGATTAGCTGAGATTTTGGCGGCGCAACGACCGAATTTCTGCTAGAGGTTAGCCGATACCGGTCAGTAAACGGGTTTGTAAAACAAAGGTTGTTAGAAATAAATGCAGAAAAATATTCGATAAAACCCAAAAGCTATAGGGACTAGTTCCAATATTTAGAAGTTTTGAGTTGCATCAAAAATTGCTCTTGATGCAGTCAGCTTCGATGGCCGAAACGCTTGGAAATGCTTGGCTGCTGGCGCTGGCGATCGCACCGCCTCGGCAAGATGTGGCGATCGCTCCCCTCGCTCTCCGCCACAATTCCTCAATAAATATTCGCCACAGTAGCGACAAGTCTGAACAGTCGATCTATAATCCTGATCGTACTTGTATTGTGGCAAACCACATTAATGATGATGATTCCATCTACAGCAGCTTTTCTAGCCTTTGGGCACCCGGACCGCCAAGCAGCAGCCCGGCAGATCGGTCGGTCTCAAAAAGCCACCCACGCAAAAATCCGCGCTTAGGTTACCAGCCAGAGCGCGGATCTTCATTAGTTAAACCTTGTAGCCAACCAGAAGCCTTAGTGTAACAGCACTAAGCAGTCAGCGAACAACACCAGTGGAGTCACTGCAACGAACAGTACTCATGGTGATTTTGAAATCAACAACCAATCGCTTCAAGCGGTCAACGCCAGCAATTGGTTTCGAAACTGATCCAGCAATTGATGCCGAAACTGATAGCAATGATAAACCAAAATCCCAGTTATGGCCAGGGCTGGTGGGGCATCGACGCCACATTTCCCACCGCCGCACCGACCGTTACGCATCACCACCACCGTACCGACCACCCCATTGCCCCAACATTGACTGGCGGGGCATCGCTGAGAATCCAGTCCTGGCAAGGCTTTGTGACTGATGACTGCCACCGACTGGCGATCGCGCTCGGAGGTGGACGATGAGTTTTTCCACCGCTGCGATCGCGCCAAAACATTTTTCAGAATTTCTCGCCAGTGCGATCGCGCCCGAGCTGGCGCGGCTGAATTTCGTCAGCTTGGCCGACGATCAGCCCCACGAATACCTGCTCTATGGTCTGCCCCGAGGCGATCGCCGCAATGATGGGCGGCTGCGCGATCGCTGGTTGCGGCGCTACCGCCACACCGAACAAGGCGGTTGGTGGTGTGACGGCGTTGACCCCGCTACCGGCAAGGATCTGGTCTGGGGTTGTTTCAAGCCTGACCAGCCACGTTGGACGGGCAGCGGCGATGCCAAAAAACGCCTCAAGTACGAGCACCCACCAAAAGTCGCCACTGAAGTCTTTGCGCTGCGAGTGCCGGAGCCGCTCTGGGAAAAAATCGCCCAGCGCTACAAACTGGCGCTGCCGAGCGATCGCCACCCGGAACAGTTCTGGCCTTGGGTGGTGGCGAATCCCCAGATCCCGCTCGTGATCACCGAGGGGGCAAAAAAAGCGGCGGCGCTGCTCAGCGCCGGTTATGCCGCCATCGGACTGCCCGGCATCTTCAACGGCTACCGCCAACCCCGCGATGACAATGATCAGACCATCGGTTTGCCCACCCTCATTCCCATGCTCCAAGTCTTTGGGCAGGCGCAGCGGCCGGTTTATTTCGCTTTTGACCAAGACCAAAAGCTGAAGACGCGCCAGAACACGAATATCGCGATCGCCAAAACCGGCAAATTGCTCGAGCGTGCGGGCTGTTGCTGCCGAGTGATCACCTGGGACAACCAGCACAAGGGCGCGGATGATCTGATCGTCGCGGCGGGTACAAAAGCCTTTGACAAGGCTTTCAAAGCAGCCGAAAACTTTGGGAAATGGCAGACTCAGCAGGTCGCCAGCCTCAGTCATCCGGCGTCGGTGTCCTACGAGTCGCGCTACCTGCCGCCCCTGGACATCCCCGCCGAGGCGCAGTTGGTGGCGATCAAGTCACCGAAGGGGACTGGCAAAACCGAGGCGATCGCCAAACTTGCGGCCGAAGCGACAGCCAAGGGTCAGCGTGTCCTCGTCTTGAGTCATCGCGTCCAGCTTGCCCAGCTTTTGTGCGATCGCTTCGGCATCGACTACGTGACCGAGCTACGTGACTCCGACACCAGCGGCGTCCTCGGCTATGGCCTCTGTGTCGATTCTCTACATGACAAGTCGGTCGCCTGCTTTGATCCGGCTGCCTGGGCTGGAGCGCTGGTGATCGTGGACGAAGCCGAGCAGGTGCTCTGGCACTTGTTCGATGCCAAAACTGAGGTCAGACGTCGGCGGGTCGCTGTCCTCAATAACCTGCATCAACTCGTGCAGACGGCGCTGGGCGGCGGCGGTCGCCTCGTGCTGGCTGATGCTGACCTCTCGGACATCGCCCTTGACTATTTTGTCTCGCTCACTGGCAGCTTAGTCACCCCGTGGCTGGTGGTGAACGACTGGCAGCCTGGTGAGTCCGAGCGCTGGTCGGTGTTTCAATACGACGGTTACACGCCAGGGGAAATGTTTGCGGAGCTACAGCACGAAATTCGCACCGGTGGCGTGCCATTTATCTGTACTAGCGGTCAGAAGGCTGGGAGTCGCTGGGGGACTCGGGTCATGGAGCGGGCGATCGCCAAGGCCTACCCCGATCGCAAAATCCTGCGGATCGATGCGGAGACCGTCGCCGACCCCGAACATCCCGCCTATGGCTGCATCTCGCGGTTGAACGAAATCCTACCCGGCTACGATGTCGTCATCTGTAGCCCCGCGATCGAAACCGGGGTCAGCATCGACATTCGCGGCCACTTCACCAGCGTTTGGGGCTTTTTCCAGGGCAATTTACCGGCCGACTCCTGCCGCCAAATGCTGGCGCGCCTGCGCGAGCCAGTGCCCCGCCACCTCTGGGCTAGGCAATGGAGCAACGCCCGCATTGGTGACGGCAGCATGACGGTCAAGTCGCTACTGCGGTCACAGCGCGCCGTGGTGAAGTTACAGATCGCCCTCTTGGGCGCAGCCGACGCTGGCGTCGATACCGACTGGCAACCGCAAGCTCTGAAAGCCTGGGCCAGGCGGGCGGCGGTGATCAATCTGCAAAACTATCGCTATCGCGAAGCGATCGCCACGGATCTGGCCGCCGATGGTAACTTGGTGACTGTAGTGGCTGCCGGGGCTGCCAATGCCACCGGCAAGGAGACCGACGAGCTGATGAAGGTTCGCCGCGACGAAGAATATGACGCCCACTGTCAGGCGATCGCCGACGCCCCAGCCATTGAAACCAGCACGGCGGAGCAAATCGCCTCCCAGCGTACCCGCACGGCTGACGAACGCCATCAGCTCACCAAGTGGCAGCTTCAGCAGCGCTATGGCCTAGACGTGACCCCTGAACTCGTTCACCGCGACGACGACGGTTGGTATAGTCAAATGCAACTGCTGTATTATCTGACTACTGGGCGCGAAGAACTGCCCCAGCGGGATCACCTACAACTCGATTCCCTTCTGAAAGTCGCTGAGGGCGCGGTCTTTGCCCCAGACTGCAACCACGAACTACTCAGCGCTCGCATTCATACTCTAGAGTGGCTCGGCATTCCCGCCCTGATCGGCGAGAACCTGGAACTGACGAAACACGATGCGGCGATCGCCCAGCTCGAGACCAAAGCCCACCAAAATCAGCAACAGATTCGCGCCATCTTCGGGGTCACCATCTCAGATGGCATGGGCGGCATTCAGATCGCCCATGACCTGCTGAAGCTGATCGGTCTGCGGCTGAATTACAAGTGTCGTCGTCGCCGACCGGGTCGGTGCGATCGCGTCTACACCGGTGCTGTCATTTCAGCAACGGCTAAAGAAGTACTTCAGTACTGGTCTACCCAGGCATCGGAGAGATCCGCCCCGGTAAATAAGATTATTTCTGGAGAACAAGCCTCTTGACCTCCGCCTTACCCCCCCACCCCCCAAAAAACCAGCCCCCAAGCGGGAGCTGGCAAAACCTCATGAATCCAGTTGAATCCTGAAACCCAACTCAGGCCGCCACCGCCACCCGACCGCGATTGATCGCGTGCAGAATGCGATTGACAGCGCGGCGCTCCTCATCCGGGAGCCGCTCATCGAGGATGGCAGCCAGCAAACCGTAGCGATCGCTTTGAGTAAGAACGCCAGTTTCGGCAGTATCCGCCAGGATGGCAGGAATGGCACCGGGGAGAAGTTGAATGGTGTTTAGCATGGCTTGGGCTGACTGACTGACTCTCTCGACACTTTCATCATCAGCGGGATGCCAAAAATTTCCTGCGATCTGAGGCGGGTGCGATGCGTGAATCTACACACCATTGCAGCGTGACGGCCGGGGGCGGCAAGGACGATCCCCCGACACGCTCAACCAGAGCCGCGATCATACTCAGCCGTGATCGCCGTCATTCGCCGTCGAGTCGAAGCCGCAAACGCCCGGCTTTCCAGAGTTTACAGTCCCTATGTTTGAATTTAATAGATTAGTTGTGTAATTGTTGACTTAGCTAATTGTATAATTATCTCAAGGTACAATTAAATTTTTGTTTAATGTACTAATAAGACAATTGTCAACTTAAACAACCACTTCATTCACTACTTGTTGAAGTTAATCAAAATACCAAGAAATCATGATGTAAAGTGGTCATGATGTTTTCGAGGAAGCCATGCTGACCCTTGCTTGCCTGAGCCTGAGCGGTGGTCAAGGCAAAACCACGACCGCAGTCCTGCTAGGTAAACGCCTTGCAGCCTCAGGACATCCCGTTTTGGTCATTGATGCTGACCCCCAGAGCAACCTGACCACCTTTCTCGGTCACGATGTCGAGGCCAATGCGCCGACGCTGCTGGAGGTCTTTCGCGGCAGCGTCGCTCTCGAAGACGCGATCTATCCCACCACCAGCGAGAATCTGTTTTTGATTCCGGCGGATGATGGCCTCGACGCCGTACAGGACTACCTCGCCAGTAGCGGCGTCGGCGCAATGCTGCTCCGCAAACGTCTGGCTCCGGCTCAGGACAGTTTTGCGATCGCTGTGGTCGATTGTCCACCACAACGATCACAGATCTGTAAATCAGTTATAGGAGCGAGCGATCGCATCCTCGTGCCCTGCGAAGCGACTGTAAAGGGCTATGGCTCCTTGGTTCGCACCCTCGATGCGATCGCTGAACTCAAGGATATGGGGGCCAGTGAGGCCGAACTATTAGGAGTTATTCCCTTTCGCGATCGCTGGGTGGGCATGAACCAATCTCAGGAAAGCCGCGCCTGCATCGAGGAAATGCGCCGCGAGGTCGGCCCCGATCGCGTCCTGCCCTCGATCCGCGAGAGCGAGCGCTACAAACAAGCGATCAGCAAAGGCCTGACCCTCGAGGCCCTTGGTTTCCCCGACCTCGAATACCCGTTCCAAGTGCTCGAACAGCGCCTCAGCACCCTAACCGTCACCGCTCAGTCCTGAACCGAGAACCAGACATTATGTCCGATATGTTGTCTCGCATCCGCCAACGCAGCCAGCGCCCGACCGTGGAGCGCGATCGCTCGCTGACCGGTCAAGACCATCCGCCCCAGGATGCCCCCCAATCGAAGCCAACCCCACCAGCTCCAACTGCCACTGACCTTAGCGCCCAGGTCGCTGCCCTGCCGCAAATCGCCGCGCGGCGCAATATTCGCTTGGAGGTTGGTCTCGACGAGGCATTACTCGAACTCTGCGATCACACTGGTATCACCATCGAGACCTTCCTTGAAGCCGCCTACCTCATCTGCGATCAATACCCCGAATTCCAGCAGGCGCTCCTCACCACAGCCCAGCAACGCCTGCGCCGACGCAAAGAAGCGGGCAAGCTGCGCCGTCTGCACAGCCAGCTCCAGAAGGTCAGCGAATATCAATAAGTCCGGCTTCTGCCGGTATCTTCACCGCTCTATGATGGGTGTCAGCAGATGTATCCCTGAAAGATTGGCGGCGACTAGTACCGCTACGCGGAATTTTGAGTTCTGAGTTTTGAGTGATGAGTGCAGACAATACAGGCATCCTACGGATCCTGAATGGGGATCTCATTTCCGCCGCCTTGGACTAGGCGGTGAGCTGCACCCGACCGCGACGCACGGCGCGTAGAATCCGGTTGACGGCGCGGCGCTCGTCGTCGGGCAGGTTCTCGTCGAGAATTGCCGCCAACAAGCCGTAGCGATCGCCCTGAGTGAGTATACCTGTATCAGCAGTGTCCGCAAGGATGGCAGAAATCGCACCAGGGATGAGTTCAATATTGTTCAGCATGGCTTGGTTTGACTGGCGTTCTCGACATTTTCATCGTCGCCGTTCTAGCCAAAAGCTACTGCGATCCCAACCCACTCTTAGACGTGAAGTTCCGCACGGGTAAACCGTGATGGCTAGAGGGGTTGGGGGCGATCGCCGCGCACGGCCAAAGTCAGCCGCGATCGCCGCCAGTAGCGATCCCCGTCACCAAATATGGGGTCAGGCTTGAAGATTGAACCAGCTCGCGCCTAGAACCGACGCAGGATTTCAGCAAACAGCGCGGCGTACTCTTGGGCGGCTTCGCTCGCCCCTTTGCCGAGCAGCTCCCAGACGGTGCAGCCCTGCCCACTGGTATCGGCGATCGCTTGGCGCTGGTGAACAATCGTGTCGAGCAGCGTCGCCCCCGACAGCTCGCCAAGCAGCTCCAGCGATTCGTCCTTGAGCCGAGTTCCTTTCACGGCGCGGTTGAGAAAGAGGATGACCTGGGGTAACCCCTCGCGTGCCGCCTGGATCTGGGCGATCGCCTGCACCGCGACACTGGCACTCCGCAGATCGACGCCGCTGGGCTGCACCGGCAGGATGGCGAGGTCAGCACACTGGGCGATCGCCTGGGTCTCAGCCGCGAATCCAGCCGGTGCATCAACCACGACAAAAGAATATTGCTGAGCGATCAGCGGCAGCCCGGTCAGCAGGTCATCCGCGCTAGCGAGTACCTGGCAAGGCAAACCCGGCTCCAATTCCGCATTCCAATAAGACGCAGACCGCTGCACGTCCGCATCAACAAGGGCGACAGGCTTCTGTTGCTGCGCCAGCCACCAAGCGAGATGAATCGCCGTAGTACTTTTCCCAGTGCCGCCTTTTTGATTGATCAGAGCCAGGATCGGCATGAGTCTCCGCGCCTGCCAGTCGCGAGCAATGTTGCAACTAAAACCTTACGACACGGCGGGAGGATCAGAATTCGGAGTTTGAGATTCGGGGTGATCCCTCGAGCTCGCGGTGCGAGTGGGATTGAACCGAGTCTGGGTAAGCGTGTCGATGACCTGACTT
>JAAUTY010000101.1 GCA_012031265.1 Spirulinaceae cyanobacterium SM2_1_0
GCTGGATGCTGTGTCGATGAAAGTGACTCCCGGCCGCTTCCACGCCCTGCTCGGCGAGAATGGTGCGGGCAAAAGTACGCTGGTGAAATGTGTGATGGGGTTCTACCATCCTGACCACGGGGATGTGTTGATTGGCAAGCGATCGCGCCGCATTGACAATCCCCGCGATGCTCACCACTATGGCGTCGGTATGGTCTACCAGCACTTCACCTCTGTCCCGGCGATGACTGTGGCCGAGAACCTGGTGCTCTCGCGCTATGATCGCCACTTCGCTATCGACTGGGCACAGGAAACCGAGCATTTGCAGGCCTTCATGGCCGACTCGCCGTTTCAAGTGCCGCTCGATTTGGCTGTCGCCGAGCTGGCGGCCGGTCAGAAGCAGAAGCTGGAAATCCTCAAGCAGCTTTATCTGCAAAGTACCGTCTTAATTTTGGACGAACCCACCTCGGTGCTCACGCCCCAGGAAGCCGATGAAGTCCTGAGCCTGCTACGCGAGCAAGTGACCGCCGGACGACTCAGTGTGCTGATGATTACCCACAAATTCCGTGAGGTGACGCGCTTCGCCGATGAGGTCACGGTCTTGCGGAAAGGCCGACTCGCGGGTGCGGGTCAGGTCGCGGCGCTGTCGGTCAGCGACATGGGGGCGATGATGCTGGGGGAAGCCCGCGAAACCAAGGAAGTCCCCAAGGCGGATTCTTCAGCAGATGTGCCGATCCTAGAAGTGCGCGGCTTGCGGGCTGACCGCGACAATGGCATCGAAGCGGTGCGAGGCTTGAACCTGACGGTGCATCGTGGCGAAATCGTCGGTATCGCTGGGGTCTCCGGGAATGGGCAGAAGGAACTGGTAGAAGTGCTTGCGGGTCAGCGGCGGCTGACGGCCGGTGAGGTGCGGGTGAATGGCGATCGCTATACCGCAACTCGCTCTGAAATGGTTGCCCACGGTGTCTGTGCGCTGCCCGAAGAGCCACTGCGCAATGCCTGTGTACCCCACATGAGCGTCGCCGAGAATATGTCGCTGCGAACCTTCGACCGCCCGCCCCAAGCCAAATGGCGCTTCTTGCTCATCTTGGCAGCCATGCGCCGCTTGGCGAGCAATCTCATCACTACCTTCTCGGTCAAGACCCCGTCGCCCGAAACCCCGATCGAAAACCTCTCCGGCGGCAATGTGCAACGGGCGGTGCTAGCGCGGGAGCTATCGTCTGAGGACACGCAGTTGCTGATCGCGGCCAATCCCTGCTTTGGTCTCGATTTTGCGGCGGTTGAATACATTCACCGCCAGATTGTTGAGGCGCGCAATCGCGGTGTTGCCGTGCTGCTGGTCAGTGAAGACTTGGACGAATTGTTCGCCCTCGCCGATCGCCTCTTCGCGATCAGTGAGGGGCAGTTGGTCTATGAGAGCGCGATCGCCGCTGCCAATCTTACTGAAATCGGGGCGGCGATGGCGGGGCATTGAGTTTCCAGGTTTTGCGAGCCGCCACTGCCGATATGCCGGTTGACTGTTCCGTAGGAATGTAGGACTGACGGCTAACTTATTGACGCCGATCAGTACTAGTACAAGGCGGCGGAAATGAGATCCCCATTCAGGATCCGTAGGATGCTTGTACTATCTGCACTCATCACTCAAAACTCAGAACTCAAAATTCCGCGTAGCGGTACTAGAGCTTCGTGCCACACTCCGGACAGAACTTGTTGGTGCTGACGTTTTTCGCTTGGCAGTTGGGGCAATACAGCAGCTCAGCCGCCCGATTCAAGGTCTGCTTCTGCGGCAGTCCCAGCATCTGGGCATTGCTGGCACCCGGGGCAATCATCGGGTAACAGTTTTCATCCTTGGTGACGTGAATGTCGAGGAGGACAGGGCCGTCATGGGCGAGCATTGCCGCAATGGCTGACGCCAAGTCGTCGCGTTCAGTGACGATCATGCCTTTAACCCCAAAAGCTTCCGCCAGTTTCACAAAGTCCGGCATCCCCGCCTGCATATTCGAGGCCGAGTAGCGCTCACCAAAAAAGGTCTGTTGCCACTGGCGCACCATGCCTTGCCAGCCGTTATTGATAATGGCCGTCTTGACCTTGATGTTGTACTGCGCCAGCGTCGCCAGTTCCTGTAAGTTCATTTGGAAGCTGGCATCACCGCTAATACAGATCACGGTCTCGTCCGGGAGTGCGACCTGCACCCCCATCGCCGCCGGCATCCCAAAGCCCATCGTGCCCAGGCCAGCGCTGGAGATCCAGCGGCGCGGCCCGTAGTTGATGAACTGCGCCGCCCACATCTGATGCTGACCGACATCGGTGGTGTAGTAGGCGCGGGGCGCTTGGCGACCGAGTTCGACGATCGCCTCCTGGGGTGAAATGCTGTCGGCGTGTTGGGGTACCACCAGCGGGTAATCCTGACGCCATTGGGCAATGCGCGATCGCCAAGCCGCTGTCTGCTCGTGCTGTGGCGGCCAGCCCAACTCCGCCAAACGCTCACCCATCTGCCGCAAGACCACGCGCACATCGCCGACGATCGGCACATTCGGGGCGCGATTCTTGCCCACCTCCGCCGGGTCGATGTCGATGTGGATCACCTGCGCCTTGGACGCGAAAGCATCGAGTTTGCCGGTGACGCGATCATCGAAGCGCGCACCGACCGCAATCAGCAGATCACACTCACTGACCGCAAAGTTGGCATAGGCCGTGCCGTGCATCCCCAGCATCCCGACCGCGAGCGGGTGGTACTCATCAAACGCTCCCAACCCCATCAGCGTCGTCGTCACAGGGATCTGGAAGTGCTCAGCCAGCGCTTGCAGCTCGGCGTGCGCGCCAGCGGCGATCGCCCCCCCGCCGACATAGAACAGTGGCTGCTGCGCGGCGCGGATCAACTTCAGCGCCGCCGCAATCTGGCGGGGATTCCCCTTCACCGTCGGCCGATACCCCGGCAGACGCACCTGTCCCGGTACGACCGGCACATAGTCAAACTCTTCTAAGCCGACATCCTTGGGCACATCGATCAACACCGGCCCCGGTCGGCCTGTGCTGGCGATGTGAAAAGCTTCGGCAACAATGCGTGGCATATCCTCCGCCCGGCGTACCACGTAGGAATTTTTGACCAGCGGCAGCGTAATGCCCCAAATATCGGTCTCCTGGAAGGCATCGGAACCAATCGCCGCGCGTGGCACTTGACCCGTCACCACCACCATCGGGATCGAGTCCAGATGTGCGGTGGCAATGCCCGTGACCAGATTCGTTGCGCCCGGCCCGGAGGTGCCGAAACAAACCCCAACCTGCCCCGTCGCGCGGGCGTAGCCGTCAGCTGCGTGAGAAGCACCCTGCTCGTGGCGAACCAGGATGTGTTGTAGGTCGCCCCGAGCTTCGGCGCGGTAGAGTTCGTCGTAGATCGGCAGAATGGCACCGCCGGGATAACCGAAGATGTGTTGGACACCGTGACGTACCAGACTGTCGATCAGCGCAAAGGCACCACTGCGGCGAGCGGTGGACTGTTCGAGTGACGAAGTTTTGGAGGGAACGCGAGAAGAAACCACGGGCAACCTAAGGGATGAATGAATGGGCAGAAATGGACGAGAGTTGTTAATCGCCAGCCTCAGAATGAGCAAACCCTAAAAATAGATTACAATCACTCGTTTTTGCCGCGTTTAAGCTTAAGTATAAGATCCGATTCTAAACGAGTGGCGCAAGTCGCGTCTAGTCCCGCGACGCCGAGTTTTGGGTTCTGAGTTTCGAGTTCTGAGTGCCTGCGATACAGGACTCCTGTGGGTTTTGAAGGGGCATTTCATTGCCGCCGTCTTGTGTTAACACAGGCGGCGATCACGCCCACCATGATCAACGCGGTTCAGCGCCGTCGCCGTTCGCGAGGCTTTTGACCCGCTTAGCGTACCCGCCACCCGTGGTAGAATTTCCCTCCCCGAGCGCCGGAGTCCGCGCGCTTGCCCGCCCCATCGCGAGAAAGTTTATGGTTCAAGCCCCTGCCTCAGTCAAAACCACTGCCCTGCCGGTCGGTTCCGCCCTACTAACCTGGCTCAGCGATCGCGCCGAGCGGATCATGGCGGGCGAATCGCTGACCCGCCCCGAAGCGCGACACCTCGCCACCCAGATCACCAGCCGCGATGACATCCTGGCACTGTGTGCGGCGGCCGATCGGGTGCGCCAAGCCTGCTGCGGCGAGGTCGTCGATCTGTGCAGCATCGGCAATATCAAATCGGGCAACTGTTCGGAAAACTGCGGCTTCTGCTCCCAGTCAGCCCACCATCCGGGCGAGGATTCGCCGGTCTATGGCTTGCAGTCGCCGGAGTCAGTGCTCGCCCAAGCGAAAGCAGCGGCAGCCGCTGGGGCCACGCGCTTCTGCATGGTCAGCCAGGGCCGCGGCCCGAAGTATCATTCTCCAAAATCGGACGAATTCGCACAAATCTTGGCGATGGTGCGCCAGATCGTGGCGGAAACCGCGATCAAACCCTGCTGTGCGCTCGGCGAAATCACCCGGGAGCAGGCAGAAGCACTGCGGGACGCGGGCGTCAGCCGCTACAACCACAATCTCGAAACTTCAGAGAACTTTTACGACGAGATCGTCACGACGCATAGTTGGCGCGATCGCGTCGAAACCGTCCAAAACCTCAAGGCTGCCGGTCTACAAGCTTGCACGGGCGGCATTGTCGGTATGGGCGAAAGCTGGGAAGACCGCATCGATCTCGCCCTGGCGCTGCGTGAGTTGGCGGTGGAATCGGTGCCGATCAATCTCCTCAATCCTCGGCAGGGAACTCCCCTGGGCGATCGCCCGCGCCTCGATCCGTTTGAAGCCCTGAAGGCGATCGCCCTGTTTCGGCTGTTGCTACCCGAGCAGATTCTCCGCTATGCTGGCGGCCGCGAGGCGGTGATGGGCGAACTCCAGCCCCTCGGCCTACAAGCCGGGATCAATGCGATGCTGATCGGTCATTACCTAACCACCCTCGGACAACCGCCGGAGCGCGATCGCGAAATGTTGGCGACGCTCGGCCGGACTGGTGGCGATGCGCCCTTACCTGGTGAATACTCAACCCCCACCCTCTAGACGCTCGCGCCGGACACGCCGCCCCCAATCGGCACGCCGTCCGCCTGCGACTCGTTCCCCCTCTGTGCCCTACAAGCTGTCCTGGGCACTGATTGGGCTATTTCTAACCATCGGTGGCACTTTTGTCGTCGCCTTCATCACCAATCTGCCCTGGAAATGGGCGGAGGAAGGCATTCAGGTCTATTCCCTAAATGTCAATTATCAAATTGCCGCCGTGCTGCTCGTCGCCTGTCTCGGCGGCCCGCTCGCGGGCAGCCTCGCCCAACTTGCCTACATTGCCGTTGGTCTGTCGGGTTTGCAAGTCTTCTATCTCGGCGGCGGCATCAATTATGTGCAGGAACCGGCCTTTGGCTACCTGCTAGGCTTCATTCCCGGCGCTTGGCTCTGTGGCCTGCTCGCCTTCAAACGCGATGTGCAGCTTGAGTCCCTTGCCTATAGCTGTCTCTGCGGCTTGCTCGCCATTCATGTGACGGGCATCCTTTATTTGATTGGTCTACACCTGTTCAGCGCCATTGGCGGCGGCTGGGCGGCACTCTGGTCGGACTTTCTCAACCTCTCCGTGCATATTCTGCCCGGTCAATTGGCGATTGTCTGTGCGGTTTCTGTTCTCGCCTATATCCTGCGGCGGTTGATGTTTTACTGATAGGCTGAAGTCTGTGCCAATTTTTGAGGGCGCGATCGCCCTTCTCTCTCTGCGTACATGACCATTCGCGTTCCCAACCGCTTCTTTTGGCTCGCTGCTGGCATCGGGCTCGTCCTCGACCAAGTGACCAAACAATGGGTTGCCAATAGTTTCGAGGCACTGGGCGATCGCATCCTGCTGTTCCCCGGCATCTTCCACCTCACCTATGTCGTGAACACGGGCGCTGCCTTCAGTCTCTTTGCGGGGGGCGCTCATTGGCTGCGCTGGCTGTCGTTGCTCGTCAGCATCATCCTGATCGTGCTCGCCTGGACCAACCCACGCCTGCCCCGCTTGGAACAGTTGGGTTGGGGCTTTATCCTGTCCGGGGCAATCGGCAACGGCGTCTGCCGTTTCGTCTACAGCTACGTGATTGATTTTCTCGAGTTCCCCTTCGTCCGCATTCCGGTTTTAAATTGGGCCGAATTCAGTTGGCGCTGGGTGCCATTTCCCGTATTCAACTTCGCTGATGTCTTTATCAATCTCGGCATCATTCTGTTGCTGTTGAACTATCTAAAAAATCCCTCGCCCCCCCAACGTCCGGCGCGTTCTGGCTCCGAATGAGGGCGATCGCCTGTAGAAGCATCACATCTTAGAATTCGAGATCTCCCCCATCCCGCTCAAAAGGGAGAGTTTTGGGGGATGGTTTCCCTAGCCCAGTTGCGGCGTAACGGGAGCGGTCGCACATTGTCAAAGTAGAATGTACCCGATGGCCGACGCCAAGAATTGGCGTTGATGCTTGTACTAACTTGACTCCAACAGCCGCTGCAATCATGAGCGGAGCCAGGACAGCGTGCGGCTCCGCTCAATGTTCAGGGTCTTGAGGGTGGCGGGAAGAAATTCTTTAACCGGCTCGGTGCGCTAATGCCCATGACCACCAGCGACCGGTACGGCAGCCTACCCGCATCCTGCGGCTATGAACTGGGCAAAAATTTCCCCGCTCCGATGCCTGTCTACTCCGCAATCTCCGATTTCATCCGTGCCAGCGTCGTGTTCATCTGGTCGAACATCTGCTGCGGGGTGACGCCGAACTGACCCAATTGGGTTTTGAGCTGCTGTACCGTCATTTGCGCCATGAAGTCCTCGGATAACTCGAAGCGCTTCATGAAAATCTTATAGCGCTCCATCAACGCTTCCATGCGCTCGATGAAGAGCTTCTTGCCCTCGCGGTCAAACTTGCCGTAGCCACTTCCTACTTGCATCAAGGACTGATAATCCTGAAAAAGTTGCTGGGCTTCTTGCTGAACGACCTCTGAATCGAAAAATCCCATGCTTTCTCGCCCTCTAAACGACGATTCCCAACTCACTCTTATAAAACAAGCTACGATCATTCTAAGTGAGGCGAAACAGCGGCCACAATGCGGTTTACCGTATTGTGGCGATCACCCCCTTCCCATGATCATGCTTTTAGATGTGTCCCGCTGCTTTCGCTCACTGATCGTCACATTTTGATGAGGCTTCGTGTTTGACAACGTTTTCAAACAGCCCAGGAATCAGAAAACTGCAATCCTACTTGCCGCACTTGGAGTCATCACCCCTGTGGCTGGTTTGCACAAGTTCTATCTCGGCCGTCCAGCTTGGGGCGTCGCTTATTTGCTGCTGATCGTGACGCCGATTCCCCATATTGCCAGCGCGATTGAGGCGGTCTGGTATTTGGTTCAGGACAATGAGAGTTTCAATCGCCGCTTCAATGCCGAGGCGGTGACGATCCCAAGCCCCCCGGCTGATGATGGCACTGCGGAGCGCGTGGTCGCGCTGGCGACTGCCCTGCGTGAACTCGACTGTTTGCGCCAGGATGGTTTGCTCTCCGAATACGAGTTCGAGCAGAAGCGCCGCCAACTGATTGAGCGCCTCGGATAAAGGCTGGCATAAACGGGATGAAGGAGATGACGAATTGGTTTGGGGCAGCGGTGCAAGTAGCGCGATCGCTCGCCAACCCTCGGCGGGCGGCGCTACAGGCGCGGATTCAGCAAGATCCGTATTACCGACTGCAATCCCTGACTGAAGTGGCGATCGCCGCTGAGCTAGGGGTTCAACTGGATGTCAACCGCGCCAGCGTGGATGATTGGCTGCGCTTACCCGGCCTCTCGATTCGGCAGGCGCGATCGCTGGTGGAGTTGACCAGCAGTGGTGTGCAGTTGCTCTGTTTGGCAGATATGGCGGCCGTCTTGGGAGTTTCGGGCGATCGCCTGCGCCCGCTCGCGCCGCTGCTCTGCTTCACCTACTACGACGCAGACAGCGACACCCAACCGCCCCGGCTCAACCCCAACCGCGCCAGCGCCACTGAGCTAGCCCGGATTCCGTCTCTATCTCCGGCGTTGCTGGAGCGACTGTTGGCGGAACGCCAGCAACAGGGGGCATTTCGCAGCCTGGGAGACTTGCAGCAGCGTCTGGCACTCGATGCGGAGCAGACGGCACAGTTGCTGCACTACTTCACTTTTTGTTAAATCGAGTTAAATGCGAAGATTGCTGCTCAATTCGGCTCCGCGCGGCAGGCGAGCACGGCATTCTGACCGCCAAAACCGAAGCTGAAGCAGAGGGCATGACAGAGGGGGTGCGATCGCGCCGTAGTCACCAGATTTAAATCCGGGTAATCGGGTTCGCGGAGACCCACATTGGGCGGGAGTTGGCGATCCCGCAAGGCCAACAGGCAAAAAGCCAACCCCAGCGCGCCCGATGCCCCCAGCGTGTGACCGGTCGCGCCCTTGGTGGAACTGACAGCAACGCCAGCGGGAAACAAATGGCGGATTAGCTCCGCTTCGTTGTGGTCATTGAGTCGCGTACCAGTACCGTGGGCATGGATGTAGTCGATGTCCGTTGGGACTAAAGCACTGCGATCGAGACATTGTTCGACCGCGAGTAGACCGCTGCGACCACCGATCACGGGCGCGCTGACATGGTAGCCATCAGCCGTCAAACCAAACCCGAGCAGTTGACCATAGCTCCGGGCTTGGCGCTGCTGAGCGCTCACCACCGTTTCAAGGACGAATACCGCCCCGGCTTCTGCCAGGGCAAACCCGTGGCGATCGCGATCAAAGGGATAGCAACCTTCGCGGGCCAAAGCACCCATTTTGGCAAAACCGGCGAGGGTTAGCGGCGTGATTGGGGCTTCCACTGCACCAGCCAGCACCTGCTGGCAACGCCCTGTCCGCAACAGTTCGAGGGCACGCGCCAGACACCAGAGACCCGTAGCACAGGCCGCCATCGGCGCTAAGACTGGAGCAGTGGTGCCCAAGATTTGCGCTGCCCGTACCGCCGCTTGCTGCGGCAGCAGCGCGGCGAAATTGCCGCCTTGCCAGGCACCCTGGCGGCACTGGCGTTCCCATTCACTCTGGCACCCCCGGCTAGAACCGATGACAACGCCACAATCAGGTAGCGGTGGCGTGAGCTGAGCATCTGCCAGGGCGGCCATCACAGTGGCTTCAGTTACAGCAGCCAAGGCAGTAGGCTGAGAGGCGAGGTAGCCAAGCGGATAGGGAGGGAGTTCTGCAAAGGGCTGACGGTGGGCTAAACCCGATTCCCCGTTGAGTAATCGTTGCCAAGTGGTGTCACGATCACCCAGCGCCGTTTGCAAGCCGATGCCAGTAATCGTGATCTCCATCACTCACAGCGAGCATGAATCCAGCGCACTGCCAAGGGGCGCTTAGGATTCGGGTGGCTGGAAATTCTCGATGCCCTCAACGACAATCGCGGAATCAATGCGATCGCCCTCTTCAATCGCGTCCACCACATCCATGCCACTGGTGACGTAGCCGAAGACGGCATAGCCACCATCAAGTGCTGGAATGGCATTGGAGGTAATGTAGAACTGCGCCGAGGCAGAATTGGGCATAGAGGAACGCGCCATGGCGATCGCGCCGCGCTTGTGGGTCAGTTCCGGTGAGGTCTCGAGGGGAATGAAGCGCGGTTCACCCGTATCAGGATCCATGAAACTGCCAGTCCCCAGACGTTCACGCGGCACATCCGGGCTGCCCGATTGCGGATCACCCCCCTGAGCAATGGAGAAATTGGGGTCACGGACAACACGGTGGAAGACCAAACCGTTATACACTCCGCGCTCGACCAGATCGATAAAGTTGCCCGCCGTGATGGGTGCCTGTTCACCATCAACCTCAATCTCGATGGGCTGCCCCTCGACGGTCATAATGACTTTCGCCTTGCCATTGAGCTGAGCCAACTGCTCCGCAGCAGGAGCCAAGCTGGCTTGCGCCGAAATTGTCGTATCGGCTTGGGTCGTCGTCTCGTCTGGACTCGCTTCTGGAGCCGTTGTGGTCGTTGGCGTACTGCCACAGCCCACTAGCAACAAACCGCACACAACCAGGACTAAAATTAGCCCCTGCCAAGAGCGTTGAGGAGACATTGCCGAACCTGAACTCAATCCCATAATCCTCCTGAGCGGCGAGCAAACGTGACCAATCAAACAGCACAACTCGGTTAAAGTCAAAGACCTTCCAACGGAACCGTCAGGAAACGCGCCAGTTCAGCCCCTTGATTTTCCAGCTCAGCCAGTGACAGGGGAGCACCGACACGACTCAGCGGGATATCGCGCTGCTTGCTGACCCGGAGGTAAAGGGCACGCTTCGGGTTGAAGCCCTCGCGAATTTCAGCACGCACTGCCTGAATGTCATCCAGTTTGCAGCACAGCTCAATACGGCGGTTCTCTCCGGGAAAGCCCCAGCGGAAAACTGTTGCCTTGCCAGTCTGCTTATTAAACTCGTTATAGCCACCGCCAATATCCCAGGCAATCGCCAGTCCCTGATAAAGCGCCACCCCACTGCCCGCCAATCCGTAGAACAGCAGTGCTATCCCTTGGGGCACAAAGATTAAATCGGTCGGGTCGCTGACCACCAGAAAATTAATCTTGAAATAGCTCGATAAGCCCGCTAGAAGAAAACCAACGCCGCCAATCGTACAAATCAGCGCCCAGAAATAGTTACTAAAACGGCGCGAACCCAGCACATCCTGGCGAAAAATGGCACCTTCCTGCGAAGCGGCTGTCACAGTCATTTAGGCAAAAATACTTAACTTTCGATCGGATTAACCGTAACATGATAACGCACTCAGTCATCGCCGCTAGCCTCTGGCATCAGGGCGGCCTGCGATCGATTCTGAGGAAAGATGTGTCAATTTGTTAAATTTTCAGTCATAATTATCTAAAGCGAATTGATCCTGGGTAACGAGTACTTGTGATTCCGCCTGGAGTTGGCAGTCAATTCGCGAACTATTAAGAGAAACTGCGAGTGGACTAAAGCTGAGTCTCTGACTACGGTCTGAACGTCACTGCCGCGTCCGTCAGCCCACTTGGGCTGACACTGAGCGTCCGCTTCGTTAAGAAATCTTGCCGTTAACTCATTAAGCAAGAGGATTTCTGAATTATGACCATCGCAGTCGGAAGAGCGCCAGCACAACGGGGATGGTTCGACGTCCTCGACGACTGGCTCAAACGCGACCGCTTCGTCTTCATCGGTTGGTCAGGTCTGCTACTGTTCCCCTGCGCCTA
>JAAUTY010000102.1 GCA_012031265.1 Spirulinaceae cyanobacterium SM2_1_0
GGCGGCGGCGGATGTGATTTTCATCCCATTTTTTGATGTGGCGGCGAGTGCGGGGGGTGGGGCGTTTGTGGAGGAGGGGGCGGAACGGAGTCTGGTGCCCCTTAGTAAGTCCTGGATCCAGAGGAGTTTGGGGGTGAGTCCCCGCCACCTGAGCATGATTCGGGTGATGGGGGATTCGATGGCTCCGACGCTGGATTCGGGGGATATGGTGATTGTGGATGAGTCGGCTAAATTTGCAGACAGGATTGTAGAAGGGATCTTTGTGCTGCGGATTGATGGGTATTTGCGGGTGAAGCGATTGGAGCGGATGAAGGAGCGGATCCGGGTGTTGAGTGATAATCCGGCGTATCGACCGGAAGTTTATCGTCTCAATCAGGTGCAGGAGGAGTTTGCGGTGCTGGGCAGGGTGGTGGCTGCTGTGAAACCTACTGCGTGAGGGGCTATATCAGGAAGGGATCCCTGGTGGCAGGTGAGTTAAGACATTGGGCGCAGGAGGGCATACTATTTCAATGTTTAAGCAGCGGGCACGGAGACGACCTTAATGGCGCTGAATCAAGTCGGGGCCAGAACCGAAGGCGACGTCTATCAGGGGCTGTTCTTCTGGCGGCAGGCTGCCGACCTTCTGCGGCCCACCTCGATGGTTGAACGGGTCGAACTAGAGCATAGAGCACGACGCTGCTGATGGTGTCGATGATGTGGCCGTTTTCTATCGTAAACCCGGTATCAACGCCGGCGGCTGGATGGTGAGCGCCGACTACTTCCAGCTGAAGTACCACGTCGACAACCGGGACTCGTACAGCTCCGACGCCTTGATCGACCCAGCCTTCATCAATGCGAAGTCGTCCCTGCTTCAGCGATTCCATTCGGCCTACACCAACCTAGCGTCCGAGCATGCCGACTTCAGACTGCATCTCGCGTCCAACTGGCGCTGGAAGGACGACGACAAGCTGGCGCAGCTGTTGCGCGAGTACGATGGCGAACTGCCTCGAAAGTTCTTTGATGACGGTTCCCAGGGCAACCTTGGCAAGGTGCGCGAGAAGTGGCGAACCCACCTTGGGCTTGAGGACGACGATTTCAGGGCATTCGCGAAGACGCTGCGGTTTCAACTGGACCACTTCGGACGCCGAGATTTCAAGGCGTACGTCTACACGAAGCTGGAGCTGGTCGGTCTAAAAACACCAAGTGCCGATCGGGCCGCGTGCCCGTACGAGAGCCTGATCCAGCAGTTCTTGATGAACGGTCCGAACTCCTTCGACGGGGCGTCGCTTCGGGAGCTATGCGAGCGTGAGGGCCTACTGGCGAATGGATCCAGCGGCAACCCTCGCCCCCTGGCGATCGGCGTTCGCAGCTTCGTCCGTTTTGCGGAACGGCTCGAATCTGAGGTCGACGAGATCGTCTGTGTCTCGAACCATTTCGAGGGACGGCATTTGGCCTTGGCTGGCTCGTGGCACACTGCCGCATCCCAGGTGCTTTCCTTTTTGGGCGATCCTGACCGTCACGCGCGATTACGAGGCGGTCCGTCTGCGATCGCCCTAGAGTGCCACGGTTCGTTCGCCTTGTTGGCTGGATGGGAGCTTAGTCGGAACTCCGGCGTGGACCTCGCTCCGATTCAGAAACCCAGCCTAGAGATTTGGAGACCATCGCCGGATGCCGATTGCGTCGCTAATTGGATCGCCCAGACGTTCGAATTGGAGGCGGAACATCAGGATATAGCTATCTGCCTGTCAGTCACGCATGACGTGCGTTCGGATGTCGAGGCATTTCTCGCATCGGAAGGCGCGCCCCAGGTGGGCCGACTCGTTTTAGTGAGTCCAGTCGAAGGCCCATCTCCACAGAGCATCAAGGGGCCAGACCATGCGTACCGGTCGCCGCGCAGCTTCCTGGTGTCCTCGCTGAAGCTCGTCCGTCCCGCGCGGCTCGAGCCCATGTCTTCTTCGCATGCCCCAATGCGCTGATGTTCTTCATCGGCCAACAGCGCGAGGCGCTTGGGCGGATTGCGCTGTACGAGTTCGACTTCGGCATAGAGCGGGACGGGTCGTACAGCCATTCCCTTTCCCTGCCGGTCGCGCCGAGATCCTGCAACGCAGCCCATGAGGTTCCTGATGATTCTTCAGTCTGATTTCAACAACTTTTTGCAGGAGATCCGACCGACGGAGGCGATGCGGGGACAACTGATCACCGGGCACAAAACCTTGCGTGAGCGCCTCAACGCGGACGAGAGCATCAAACCGATCCTGGTCAGCGACTTCCTGCAAGGCAGCTACCGCCGATATACCGCTGTGCGCCCCAAAGGTGATAAGCGCTCGGACGTCGACATCATCATTGTCACCAAGCTGGACGAGACCGAGTACACCCCAAAGGACGCGCTCGCTCTCTTCGAGCCGTTCCTGAACAAGTACTACGAGGGCAAGTGGCGTCGCCAAGGTCGGTCGTTCGGGATCGAGATGAGCTACGTCGAACTCGACGTCGTTCCGACGTCTGCTCCCTCGGAGCAGGAGTATGGCATCCTGCAATCGGACGCGGTCACCACTGACGAGAACATTGTCGAGGCTCGCGACTGGCGCTTGCATCGGTCCTGGTTGGCCCCCGAACACCGCATGCGGGCCGACGCGAAGTTGCTGCTCGATCAAGCCGCAGGCGAATCAGAATGGCAGTCGCAGCCACTCCGCATTCCGGACCGCGACGCGGACGAGTGGGACGATACCCATCCACTCGAACAGATTCGCTGGACTCGCGACAAGAACTCCAGATGCAACAGCCACTTCGTCAACGTCGTGAAGTGCATCAAGTGGTGGCGACTGGAGCACTACCCAGAGCCGGCGCACCCCAAGGGCTTCCCGCTCGAGCGCTTGGTAGGGGAACACTGCCCTGACGGCATTGAGTCCGTGGCAGAGGGTGTGGTGAAAACGCTGGAGGCGATCGTCAGCAGCTACGACGTCCTGGTGCTTACCAAGGGGAAACCGACGCTCCCAGACTACGGCGTTCCGTCGCATGATGTGTTCAAGCGCATCACCGGCGAGGACTTCTGCACGTTTTACGACCAGGTGAAGGCTGGATCCCAACTGTCGAGGCGGGCTTTCGACTCCGAGGATCGCACGATAAGCGGCAATCTCTGGCGCGAGCTGTTCGGGTCCAAGTTTCCCGCGCCCCCAGAGAACGGTTCAGGGAAGAAATCGGGCTTCACCAAACCGACAGACCCGGCGGCACCAGGCTCAGGTCGGTTCGCATAATGGAGAGTGCTCGTGGAGGAGGTGCCTGATCCCATCAGAATTGCGGTAGGTCGGCTTTCAGGCGTCCACGGAGCGGTAGTCGAGTCGTCTCCCGAGTTCGTCCAGGCCGAGTCCTCGTGGTCGGTTCGGCTTCGACTGACCTCAAGGCACGCATCGGACTTCGTTCCAGAGGAGACTAGGTGGGTCGCGCTCGTAGACGCTTCATACCCGGCGGGACGCATTGGCATCTACCCCGATCTAAAAGGCGGGCTTGTCCACACGTTTCCCCATCAAGACCGCAACGTCGTGCCCAGCGCAGAGCACGCCACCTGGCGTACCGGCAAGCCCTGCTTGGACAGCCCATCTCAATGCCTCGGGCGAATTGCTGGGGGGCCGGAGCCGAAAGGCGACATGGAGCAGCGGCTACGCTGGCACGTCGAGCGCTGTCTCGCATGGCTTCATGTTGCCGGCGATGAACAGCTGATGATGAACGACGAGCCGTTCGAGGTGCCTCAGTGTCCCGAGGAACTTCTGAACACTCGCTTCAGAGTGGTTCACGACGAGGGGCATGACACCTGGCCAAGCTGGAAAGGTCGAGACGGGCAGTACGGTGAGCTTCAGTGGGGGCTGATGCCGGGCTTCGAGAAGACCATCGTCGCGGAGAAGTTCCTCGACGATCGGGGCGAGATGATCCGGGTTTGCCGTCGCGCTCATCAGCCCACCGCCGAGCCTTGGGTTGGATACTGGTGGTTGTGGCCATCTCCGATGGTCCTCCCGCCGTGGCACACTCCGGGAACATGGGCTGAACTTCGACGAGCGGGCGCGAGGATGAAGGTGGACGTCGATAGGTTCATTCGCTGGATGGCTCACCGCGTGGGCGGCAAGAAAGCCGTGATCGTCTTGATTGGATACCCGATCCCAACGCTCTGGAATGGGAACCCCGTTGAAGTTCACTGGCAAGCCATCTTCCTGCCCGATGTCCCCACGAGGATCAAGCCCACTAAGGGCTTCAGACCCAGCCCCAATGGCAGCAACGAGCGGCTTCTTCAACAGGAAATCTTCGGAGGGGCCAAGAAGCTCTCCTATCTCAGGACGTCGAACTGGCACCCCGACCGGCTGCAAGCTCGCGGAAGGTTTCCGTCCGACATTCGTGCATCATCCATTGCCATCATCGGTGCTGGAGCACTGGGATCGACCGTTGCTGAGATTCTGGCCCGTTGTGGCGTCGCCAACATCCTGATTGTCGACCACGATGACCTCGAGCCAGGGAATCTCGTACGCCATACGCTGATCGGGGCGGATCTTGGATGCAACAAGGCTACTGCGACAGCGGCGCGACTTCAGGGAGCCGCCCCGATGTCCAGCATCTCGGCACACGCAGCCATGTTGCCATCTGGCGACCGTCTTCAACAGCTACTCGAGCCCTTCGATATCGTGATCGACTGCACGGGCGAAGACGAGGTCCTCAGGCGTCTCGCCGAGGCTTGGTGGTCCATTCCGCGCCGCTTCCTCTCGGCGTCATTGGGCTTCGCCGCCAAGCGACTGTTTCTGTTCGGAGCACAGGCATGCGCCTTTCCGTTCGACGAGTTTGCGGCGGCGGTGAAGCCGTGGCTCGCTGCAGAGCGATCACAATGGTCGACCGCGGGCGAGACGCTTGAGGGTGCGGGCTGTTGGTCGCCGCTATTTCCCGCGCGATGCGATGATGTGTGGCTCAGCGCGGTTGCAACCGTGAAGTATCTGGAGTTTATGGCCCAGGGAACCTGGGTCAATGCACTGCGCGTCCTGGAGCAGTCCTTGGTTGAAGGCACCGCGGGCTATCAAGCAGTGGAGTTTGACGCGCTGAGTGCCTCCGGCGCGAACGTCCCCCAAGAAGGTGGTGCTTTGTGAGTGCCACGCTCGACTGGATCACGTCATGCCAAGGATACGCCCTCCGGATATCTGCCGAATCGTGGCGGCAGATCGATCGAGAGTGCACCCGCTCCGGCTCGGTTGAAACGGGCGGTATTCTGATCGGGCACTACACCAAGGATGAATCGACGGCGATCGTGACTGAGGCGCTACCTCCCCCCAGAGACTCAGCCCGAGGTAGAAGCTGGTTCTATAGAGGCGTGGCCGGTCTGCGTGGACTGCTCGCCAAGCGATGGGAGAGCGAGCTCCGCACCTATTACATTGGCGAGTGGCACTATCACCCTGCGAGCATTGTGGAGCCAAGTGGGGATGACTTGGCCCAGATGTATGCGGTCAATGCTGACCCGCGATACCAATGCAGAGCTCCTATCATGATAATCGTGGGCCAAGGGCTGAATTTCGGTGAGCGACCGGTTCGCGCATTCGTGTTTCCGCATGGAGCGCCCTTCATGGAGTTTGAAGCATCGGATAGCGGCGCCCAGCAAGGCGATGCACCTACTTCGCACCGCAGGTGATCGCCAAAGCGTTATGTTGCCAGCCCTGGAAGATTGTCGGTGATGAAATAAGGGATCCCGGGGGTGCTGCTGGTCACTGAGGATCCCACGGTGAGGTGAAATAGGGATCCCTTTGACTCAGCAGGGAACGGCCTGTGGCCTACGGGATCCTCACTCAGTTAAGCTCTTAACTTCCGCACCTTGGATCCCTTCTCCTCGTCAGGAAGTGCATCAACTTGAGGCTGTGGAGTAAAGCGAAAAGCACTGCTCAACGATTGGGCATGGCTGATCACGAACTCCTTCAGCTCCTCCACCTCCTTCTGGGCAAGAGGCTGAAAAGCGGGATCCCCGTTTTCATCAAAGAAGGTGACGGTGCTGTAGTCGGTACCATTCTTGCGACTGGAGACCTTTTTCAATCTAGCGGTGGTGATACCCGTGCTGAGTCCGGTGCCCTGTTGAGTGAGGGTGAGCCAGAAGTTGGCAAAGTTGCTCAGGGATTGGGTCTTGAGCAGGATGGATGAGACGATGTTGTCCTTGTCAATGAACAGCACCTCCAGCCATTTCTGGTAGTCGTAGCCAAATAGCTCATCTTCAAAGGAGTGATAGGCGAGGATCTTCAAGGCCAGGGTCTTGGTATCGGATCCCTCGACTCCCATGATGCGAAAGGATCCAGGGCTACGGCAGTCAGCTTGGTAGAGGCGGGGTTCGCCTGCGTAGACGAATTTGCCTAGTTCTGGGGCATCGAAGTTGAGGTCAAACATTATCTCTGTCTCCTATGGTTTGCGTTTTGGGTGAAACCTATGCGATGTTTTCCATCTCCAAGGGTTGAAGCGTGATGGATTGGCCCAGGTCTTTTGACACAATGTTTTCCACCATTGACCAGGGGAGATTGGGGAGTTTCAGCTCTTGGGTGCAACTGTCTCTGAGCCTTTTGGCGGGACGCAGGGATCCCTTATGTCCTCTGGCATCCATCCAAATCAGGGCAGATTCGGCTTTGGAGCGGGAGTCGTAGCCGATATAGGTCATGTGGCTCCAGCCGTTGCGGGAGGTGGGATCCCAGATCACAAGCATTCTTGGGGAGTAGCGGGTCGTGATGAAGCCATGTTCTGTCTGGGTTTGGATCAGGGATCCCAGGGTGAACTTGCCCTTGGGGATCAGGGTGGCTCTGCCGTGGATGGGTTTGCACCAGATGGCGGTGGCCCATTCCACAACTGTCTCGACGGGTTTGCCCAGGATCCATGTGGCGGCTTGCGGGGTGAGGATGAGTTCCATTGGGTTGAGTGTGAAGGTCACTCTGGGCAGCGCCTTTCCTAACCCACGGATGCACACAGAGAAAGGGATCCCTGGTTGATGCGGGATCCCTGAGAGGGGGTGAGTCAGTAGTCGCGTTCTGCGTAGCGGTAGGGGCCATAGGGATCTGCGTCTTGATTGGGATCACCGTACTCGCCTTCGTACCACTCTTCTAGACGGGATTGATGGCGCTCCATTGCATCCCAGTAAGCATCTTTGATGTCTTGCTCGGCTTGGCGCATCAGGTTGTAGTCGTAGACCATTGAGGTGTCCTCAATACTGCACCTTTCACAGCGTCTTGACCTCCTCTCTTGTTGTTGTCATTGGGGTCATGTCCTCCAAAGATCCAAAAGCAGCCCACAAAGACCGGATGGATCCCAGTGTTGGAGACTCGATGTGCAGTATCAGACCGCTGGTAAAAATTAGGCGATACATCATGACTGTTTCACCTGGGCTTTCTTGATGCGGATGATGGCTTGCAGAAGTTCCTTGCGGGGGAGGGTTTCAGGATTGGGGATCCCTAACTCTGCTGCGGTCTGTCGGAGTTGGGCCAGGGTGGGCCAGAAGATTCTTGCCATTGGTGGGATAGAACTCGTCGCCCTGAGTGGGAGCCTTTCTATTGACTTGAATCCCTGTTCAGATTCTCAGCAATGTGCTTTCCCCAGTAACGGGCTTGATTCGTCAGTTGCCTTTGCCATGCGTTAGCGGTTGGCGACCATCTGAATCCGTGGCTCTTGAGTTTCTTGCGGATACTCTCTTCTGGCTTATGGGGGAAGATCAGTCGGAGGCGATTGGCCTCAACATCTTCCACAATCTCCACCCCATTGATTGTGGTGGATTGGAACTCCTGGGTGGTGCGGGCTTTCAGCTCCTCAATTCGTTGCTTGATCCGCCGAATGTTGGCGTTGTTGTTCCTCAGTGTGAAGTCTGGGATCCCTTCTTCTTGGCTGAGGTAGAAATTGACCTTCCTCTCTACCTCGCCATGGGGTTCCAGCTGCTCAATTCCCTGTCTGAGAAGGTTCCTAGCTTTATCAGGGTTCTTGCGATTTAGCCTGATCGCTTTGTTGATCAGCTTGTGAAGAGCTTGCTCTTTCTCCAGCTTTTGGAGTTTGGCCTCCAGCTTTTCCACGGCCTCTGGGTCATCTGCGCTGATCCCGGTATCCATGCTGTTGGCTTTTTGGGCATAGTGCTTGGCCCGTTGCTCAGCATCGAGGGCGCGGCGCATGGTCTTGTCATGCCGCTCTAAAGCTGCTCGGTGGCGGCGTTCACTGTGATGACCCACAAGGATCGGCTGGCCGGGAGGGATCCAATCAATCTGTCTGTAGGCTGAGTCTATCAACCCCTTGGCCTCATTCTTCGCTTTATCAGCTAGGGCTTGATAGCGTTTACGGCGATCTGCTTGCTTCATTTCGTATTCATTCATCAGCTTTTCTCTGTAGGGATCCCCCTTCGCGTCAGCCTTCCAGATACCTTCCTGGAGGATCCCAGAACCAGTGGAGTTATTTGATGCGGATGGAGGATCCACGTTCTCCTAGATGGGCAAAAGGCACTCTTGACCTTGCACTAAAGCCTCGCGGATGGCTTCTTTGTCGGGCTTGACCAGTAACTCTGTTTGGGTGTAGTCCACTGGCAAATCGGATGTGTCAGCAGTGATGACCAACGGGGAGTAGTGCAGTTAGCCATTGAGGGAAGTGCTGAAGGACAGCTTCAAGGCTCCTCAGCACACGTAAAGTTAAGGGTGGACTTATTTGGTCATCGGCTCGGTGTAAATTGTTGATGATATGTACTTGTGGTATATTGTCTCAGTAAGGTAGTCAAAACGACATTCAGGCTTCGTAGTTCATTGCAATGGGCAAGAAGAGAGTGAGTCGCAATCCAGATATTTGACAGGTGAGAGCTAAAGACACAATGAATCTTTTGTCAATAGATTATTAGAGGTAAAGCAATGACTCTTCTTGGAAATAAATACACAGATGATATTACCACTCTGATCGAAAGTGCTTTAAATAAGGCTATTAAAGAACGTGGCCATGTCAATATCCTAATTGCCGGTCGTACTGGTGCAGGTAAAAGCACCTTGATAAATTCAGTCTTTCAGGAAGATATTGCCACGACTGGCCAGGGTCGTCCTGTTACACTAAATACGAGAGAAATCAAGAAAGAAGGGATCCCACTTTCTGTTTTTGACAGTCGTGGTCTTGAAATGGCAGATTACTCTCAGACACTTAATGATCTCAAGTCTCTTATTACTGAGCGTTCCCGAAAGAGCGACGCTGATCAACATATTCATGTGGCTTGGGTTTGCATAACCGAAGATTCACGACGGGTTGAGCCTGCCGACGAAGAGCTTGTAGAAATGCTAGTGAATCAGAATATACCTGTGATTGCTGTTATTACAAAAGCTAGAGCAGATCAAGGATTTCGTGCAGAGGTTTTACGGATAATACCCCTTGTAAGTAATGCTATTAGGGTTCGTGCAATCCAGGAAGTGCTTGACGAAGGAACGGTTCTTTCTCCTATGGGGTTAAAAGATCTAGTAGATATTACCAAACAAGTTATACCGGAAGGACTACAAAAGGCTTTTGCGGCTGCACAAAAGATAGATCTTAACCTAAAAAGAACCCAGGCTCGACTAGTTATAGCGGGTGCGTCGATAACGGCAGCCGCAACAGCAGCCATTCCAATTCCATTGGCTGACGTAGCCAGTATTGTGCCAATTCATATTACTATGCTAGCTGCAATTTCAGCGACGTATGGCTTGCCGACGGACAAAATCTTACTCAATAATATACTGGTTAGTATCACTGCTAGTACAGGTGGAACACTTGCAAAGCGTTACCTAGTAGCTGCTCTACTAAAATTAATTCCTGTTGCAGGATCAGTTACTGGCGGAATAATTTCAGCAGTTTCATTAGGAACCCTTACAACTGTCCTAGGTGAAGCTTATATCCGTGCGTTAAGTTTATTATTTATTAAAAACAAGGGGAATGTACCTACATCTTCACAAGTTGCAGAGGCCTTTGAACAGGAATATCTCAAACTTGCTAATGCTCAACCTGAGGGGACATAGGATGCTTGGTGAAAAATGGAAGTGCAAGTGAAGGAGTAGCTTCGGCTTGTTGATGAGAAATCTTAGGATCCCGGTGACAGGGTAGCTACTGTAAGAGGAGGCCTGTGTCAGGATGTGTATACCGATTGACAAAGAATTTGTGATCGTCTTTGCCCAAGCGTTGAGCAGTGCATCCCGGTTTACCCCGCAGCCTCAGACCGAGGCTTTACCAGAGGGATCCAAAGCGCGGAAGTTGAGAGCTTAGCTGAGTTGGGATCCTGATGTTACGAGGCAGAGAGATTCCACAGGGGCAAGCCGAGAGTGAATTTGCGGTTTATGGACATGGCATCCAGGCGATCACGTAGCTGTGGAGACATGGATTCTATGTCAGACTACTGCCGTCACTCGATTGATCTTGAACCATGAGCATCTGTTGGCCAGGGCTAATTGTGGGAATTGCACTGGGATCCCTTGCGATGGATATGGGACAGGCTCAGGGAAATGAGACAACCACCATTGCGGTGTACGAGCAGACAAGCCCGGCAGTCGTGACCCTTTCAGTGGGGGCGGGGTCAGGATCGGGATCCATTATTGGCGCTCAGGGATTGGTGGTCACCAATGAGCATGTGGTGTCGTTTGACCCAACCCAAGGGATCCGCGTGCAAACGATGGCGGGGGGGATCTATGAGGGGCAGGTGGTGGCGGTGGATGTGGTAAATGATTTGGCGTTGGTGCAGATAATTAGTGGTGAGGTGTTTCCGACGGTGAGGCTAGCAGGGCCGGGAATGACGCGGGTGGGTCAGCAGGTGTTTGCGATTGGGAGTCCGTTTGGGTTGACGGGGACGCTATCCACAGGGATCCTGAGCCGGATGGCACCTAATGGAGATTTGCAGACGAGTGTGATGATCAACCTGGGCAGTTCTGGGGGGCCGCTGCTGAATTCGCGGGGGGAGCTGATTGGGGTGAATAAGGAGTTTGTGCAATCAGCGGATGGGGGAAATGTGGGGATCAGTTTTGCGACGAGTGTGGATCGGGTATGGGAGTTGGTGGAGCACGGGTTTAATGCGCCTCAGAGGGCTGATATTCCCACTTTTGGGGGGCATCGGCTGGGGATTGTGGTGGAGGTGGAAACCTTGGTGGTGCGACAGGTGGATCCAGGATCAGTGGCGGAATGGCATGGGATCCAGGT
>JAAUTY010000045.1 GCA_012031265.1 Spirulinaceae cyanobacterium SM2_1_0
CCCTCTCCAAATTTGGGAGAGGGGCTTCCAACTCCCCTTCGCCCAGGATTGGGAGAAGGGAAGATAGATGCTTCTAGGGGTGTTCGGTACAATGTCGCTACACGACCAGGGGTCTGTCAAGGTCAAAAGGGTGGTTCGACCTTGCCAGTGCCGCCGCCCTCACCCTCAATCCCTCTCCCAAGTTTGGGAGAAGGGGCTACGGGATGCCAAGCCAACAATCCGGAGGTTTGGCATTGACGCACCACTAGAAACAGCACTCGGCCCAACGACCATGCCCCAATCCAAGCCAGAAACTACTGTCCGAAGCGATCGCGCTAACCTCTACAACACCGACTTCTACGCCTGGACGCAAGCCCAAGCCACCCTGCTACGCTGCCAAGACTGGCTGCAACTCGACCTCCCCAACCTCATCGAAGAAATTGAAGCCTTGGGCAAGCAACAGCGTCAGGAACTCCGTAATCGGCTGAGCATCCTGATTAGCCACTTGTTGAAATGGGAATACCAAGCGGCGCGCCGGAGTCGCAGTTGGCTCGCCACGCTCCGCGTTCAACGTCTCGACATTGCCGATCTGCTTGCCGACAACCCCAGCCTCCAGCCCGATCTCGATACAGCCCTCGAGCGAGCCTATCGCAGAGCCGTCGCGCTGGCGGCCGGCGAAACCGATTTACCCGCAAGCACCTTTCCAACGGAATGCGGCTACAACCTCAGCGACATTCTTGACCGCGACTTCTATCCAGGCGAGCCGAGTGAAGGGTTTGATTGAGTTTCGATGAGAACCGGTTTTCTCCAAGACTCTCGGTTGGAAGCAGCGATCGCCCGCAGTGAAATTCCCGCACTCGCCGACGGCTTGCGGCAGCGGTTTGGCGCGTAGCAAAAAAGTCCTCAACGTGGAGTTGCGTTTGCCAGGCACTACCACTCCAACGGCGCGTCCAACAGTTGCAAAATGCGCTGCAAGGCCCCTTCGATCCAAGCGGGTTGGGAATCAAGGTGGGTACCCAGCTCTTGCACTGCCTTTTCGAGCAGATAGGCATCGAGCAGAACGTGCAGCGCTTGGTCATCGGCGGGGAGGAGTTCCGAGTCGGCGGCAGCCGCTAAATAGGTCTGTAAAAAGGTGGTGCTGACCCAGGCATACCAAAAATGCGCCCACTGCTCGACGGTTGGCAGCCGATCGGCGCGGATCGTGCCACTCTCGACTTCCTGGCGCAGGGAGAGGTGGGTGGCGTAGTGAAAGGATTGCAGCATCCCGGCGACATCGCGCAGGGGCGATCGCTTCATCCGCCGCTCGCTCAGGGGCCGGTCAGTTTCACCCTTGAAATCGATGATCGCAAAGTCCTTGCCGGTATAGAGCACTTGGCCAAGGTGATAGTCGCCATGACTGCGCGATCGCATGGCGGCGATTTTCTGGTTGAGCACCCGACGGCAGCGCGCCAGGATTTGCTCTTGGCGATGGAGCACTGTCTGGGCGAGGGGTTGCAGCGGTTCCGGCAGCGTCGTGAGTTGCTTCTTCAGTGCCAGGAAGACCTTGCCGACTAGATTGCGGCTGTACTGGTAGACAGAGCGCTGATAAAAGGAAGTGAACGGCTCCGGTGCAAAGGCAGGATTGTCAGCCGTCGCCAACGCTAGGTGTAACTCAGCCGTGCGTTGGCCGAGCAGTTGCGCCGAGTTGAAGTAGGTGCCGATGGCATCGTAGGCAAGTTCGGGCAGCTCACAGTCAACGAACTCGCGCAGCGATCGCGGCGGTAGCGGTGCATCACTAGGGTCAACTTGTTGCACTAGGACACGCTCGAAGTAACCGCGCAGAGTGTCGAGGGTGTAGTCCCAGGCGAGGCGGGTATCGCGGACATAGCCTTGTAGCACACCGATGGCGATCACCTCGCCATCGCGACCCCGATACTCCAGCGCGCCAATCACCGGCGGACAGTGCCGGTCAGGATGTTTTTCGGTTAAAAATGCACCTACTTCTAAGTCGGGATTGACGCCCGGCTCAACGCAGCGGTAGAGCTTGAGAATGGCGGTATCGCCGTAGACGATCGAGCTATTGTCCTGCTGACCCCGGAAGAGGTGCGGCCCCAGATGACTGTTCTCTTGGATCACACTCGCAAAAGCCGACATCTGCGTGCCGAGCAACTGACCGCGATCGCCACTGAAGCGCTTTTGTTGGGCGATCGCCTGGAGCAGGGTGGGGAGAAATTCAGCTTCCACCAGCGCATCACAGAGCAACTGACTCTCATCGTCCACTTGCACCCGCGCCACCGCCATCAGGCGATTTTCGCTGCGATCCGGTTGCGCCGTCAGCGGCAGTACATATTGCTCAGACGTGCCCTCGGTGTAGTCTACATTCAGCAACAACAGGCGAGCATCATGATGGCCGTAAGGAAGGGCGATCGCATCCAGGATGCGAACCGCTTGCAGCGTACGATTCTTGCCCCGGTACCAGCGGCGCGTACGGAGGTAGGTCGCCAGACCCGTTTCCAGGGTGTCACGGGCGACCTTCTGGCTCAGCACCGTCGTCCAGCGCTCGGTCGCCGTCAAGGTCGGCAACTGCTTCGGCGCAAAGGGCATTAGCCCCAGATCAGTCTTGACCTCAAGGGTGAACCAGTAGAAGGCATGTGGGCCGATACTGATGAAATAAGGATCGCCCTTGATCGCCGGGAACTTGGTGCGCCCGAAGATTTCCACCGGCACCATCCCCTGAAAGGCGCTGAGATCGAGTTCAACAGCCTGGGGAAAGCGGGAGAGATTGGCGATGACGAGGATATGCTCACCCGCATAGGTGCGCGTGAAGGCGAGGACTTTGCGATTTTCGGGATAGAGCAGCTCAAAGCTACCGCGTCCAAAGGCCTGGAAGCGCGCCCGCATTGCCAGCAGCCGTTTCATCCACCACCAGAGCGAGTTGGGGTTGGCAAGCTGAGCTTCGACATTGATCGCTTCGTAGTGATACTCGGACTCGAGGATCAGCGGTAGGTACAGGCGCTGCGGGTTAGCGCGCGAAAACCCAGCATTGCGATCAGCGCTCCACTGCATCGGAGTGCGTACCCCGTCGCGATCGCCCAGGTAGATGTTGTCGCCCATGCCAATCTCGTCGCCATAGTAGAGTACCGGCGTACCAGGAAGTGATAGCAATAGACCGTTCAGCAGTTCAATCTGGCGGCGATCATTCCCCAGTAGCGGCGCGAGACGGCGGCGAATGCCAAGGTTGATGCGCGCCTGGGGATCCTGGGCGTAGACGCGGTACATATAGTCGCGGTCTTCGTCGCTGACCATCTCCAGCGTCAGCTCGTCATGGTTGCGGAGAAAGAGTGCCCACTGGCAATTGTCCGGGATTGCAGGCGTTTGCTTGAGGATATCGGCGATCGGGAAGCTATCTTCCATCCGCAGCGCCATGAACAGACGCGGCATCAGCGGAAAATGGAAGTTCATGTGGCACTCATTACCCTGCCCGTAGTAAGCCGCTGCATCCTCGGGCCATTGGTTCGCCTCGGCGAGCAGCATCCGGTTGGAAAACTGGGTATCCATATGCGCGCGCAGCTTTTGCAAGAAGGCGTGCGTTTCCGGCAGGTTCTCGCAGTTGGTGCCATCTTTTTCATACAGGTAGGGCACGGCGTCGAGGCGCATCCCATCCACTCCCATCGCCAGCCAAAAATCCACCACATCTAGCACCGCCGCTTGCACCGCCGGACTACGATAGTTCAAGTCCGGCTGGTGAGCATAGAAACGGTGCCAGTAATAAGCTTTTGCCACCGGATCCCAGGCCCAGTTAGAGGTCTCAAAGTCCTGGAAAATGATCCGCACATCGGGGTACTGATCAGGACTTTCGCTCCAGACGTAGAAGTCGCGTTCGGGGCTACCAGCAGGGGCGCAGCGGGCACGCTGGAACCAGGGATGCTGATCGGAGGTGTGGTTGACGATCAGCTCAATGATCACCCGGATGCCACGCGCATGAGCAGCATCGAGCAGTTCCTGAAAATCCTCGAGGTTGCCGTAGACGGGATTGACCTGGTAATAGTCGGCGATGTCGTAGCCGTCGTCACGTTGGGGGGAGGGGAAAAAGGGCAGCGTCCAAATTGCGGTAACACCGAGGTCTTGTAAATAATCGAGCCGTTCGGTGAGACCACGAAAATCGCCGCTGCCATCGCCATTGCTATCGCTGAAGGCTTTGACGGGAACCTCATAGATGATGGCGTCTTTGAACCAGAGGGGATCGTCTTTGAGGAGGCTAGCTGGCATGGCAGTTGATTCAGCGGCATGAATGGCGTCTAGTCCAGGCTAACAGTGTTCTGGTTCAGGGCGACATTCCGGTAGGCACCTCGATTAATTGCCTTACTGCGAAAATCAGCCATGGTCAGCCATGGTATGACCAGCTTTTCTCAAAAAGATTTGGATTTTTCGAGGTGCCCCGGTAAGTCCTGCTACGCGGAGTTTGAGGTTTCGGGTTTTGGGTTCTGATACCAAGTCCGAAGTAGGGGCGGGTTTAAAACCCTCCCGATGTCGCGATTTTTGGGGTTCACGATCCGGATTTTGGATGAGTTCTGAGTCTCAAGTGCTGGCAAGCCGGGAATCCTGTGGGCTTTGACCGAGTTGCTTCCTTTTGCCTAGTAGAAGACGGCACAATGGCGATGCAATTCAATCTGTCATTGCTCCCCAATCCTGTGCTTGGCACCCAAGCCTCGCCCCTCATCCTCAGCCCTGCTCCCGAGCCGGGAGCCAGAAGCCCTCTCCCAGCTTGGCAGCGGGTTGGGTGAGGGTCTGCGATTTCTGGAGTATAGAGACCGGATTGAGTATCGGTTCACCCCTACCGACGATGATGACGTTATTGACACCGTGTTGTACTAGTACACGCAATCGGAAATGAGATGCCCATTCAAAATCCCCAGGATGTTCGTATTGCAGGCACTCAGAGAGGTTAGAAGTCAGCAGTTGGAACTAAAATTTCACAACTCATCACTCAAAACTCCGCGCAGCAGCACTAGACATTGAACCGGAACAGTACCACATCCCCTTCCTGCACCACGTACTCCTTGCCCTCGCTGCGGAGTGTGCCTTGCTCGCGGGCGGCCGCCATCGAACCGGCGTTGACGAGATCGTCGTAACTGACCGTCTCGGCGCGAATGAAGCCTCGCTCAAAATCACTGTGAATCACACCGGCGGCTTGGGGCGCTTTCATCCCCGCCGTGATCGTCCAGGCGCGCGTTTCCTGCTCACCGGTGGTCAGATAGGTTCGCAAGCCCAGTAGGTCGTAGGTGGCGCGGATCAGCGATTTCAGTCCGCCTTCCTCCACCCCGAGGGCACCTAGGAAATCAGCTTGTTCTTCCGGGGAGAGGTCGATCAGCTCTGACTCCACCTGCGCGGAGAAGACGACGACTTTTGCCCCATCGCTGGCGGCGATCGCCCGCACTTGCTCCACCCAAGCATTTCCCGTTGCCAGGTCATCTTCGGAGACATTCGCCCCGTAGATGATCGGTTTGCGGGTCAGCAGCCCCAGGGATTTGATCGCCAGCTCTTCTTCCTCATCTAAAGTCACCACTCGCGCCGGTTGTCCCGCATCGAGCACGGGCAGGATCTTTTCCAGTACTTCCAACTCCGCCTGAGCTTCCTTGTTATTACCGCGGGCCTGCTTGCGGATGCGGTCGATCCGGGCGGCGACCAGGGTGAGGTCAGCGAGGGCCAGTTCAAGATTGATGGTTTCAATGTCGCGCTGGGGATCGACGGAACCATCGACGTGGATGATCCCATCGTCATCGAAGCAGCGCACGACGTGGACGATCGCGTCCACCTCGCGAATGCTTGCCAGAAATTGGTTGCCCTTGCCCAGGCCCTTGCTAGCGCCTTTGACGAGACCGGCAATATCGACGAACTTGATGCGGGTCGGCACGATCTGTTTCGAGTGGGAGAGTTCCGCGAGCACGACGAGGCGCTCATCGGGTACTGTCACGGTGCCGACATTGGGTTCAATCGTGCAGAAGGGGAAGTTGGCGGCGTCGGCTTTGGCGTTGACGACGATGGCATTAAAGAGGGTCGATTTGCCGACGTTGGGTAAGCCGACAATTCCAGCTCGGAGCATAGCGTTGAGGGGGGCGATCGCCAATCGGTGCTTGCCTACTGTACCAAGAATCCCCGGTGACAAGCAGGCCCCCACTAAAGCCAGAGTTGGCGTTCATTTTGTTGACGACGGGCACAGATCCGCTAGCTCGCAGCGATCGCACGCCGGTTTGCGCGCCTGACACACGGCCCGCCCGTGGTAGATCAGGCGAATCGACCAGTTTTCCCAGTCCGGCTGCGGCAACAGACGCATCAGGTCGCGCTCAATCTGCACCGGATTGTCGCGCTCGGTGAGGCCGAGGCGCTGGCTGAGGCGCTTGACATGGGTGTCCACGGTCACGCCCTGGTTAAGTCCAAAAGCATGAGCTAGCACTACATTCGCCGTCTTTCGCGCCACTCCGGGCAGGGTCAGCAACTCCGGCATCGTTCGGGGCACTTGCCCCGCAAAATCGTTGACAATCTTTTGGCAAGCGCCCTGGATGTTTTTCGCCTTGTTGCGATAGAAGCCGGTCGAGCGCACGAGCTGCTCCAACTCCTCGCGCTCCGCCGCTCCCAGGGCCGCCGCATCCGGGAAGCGCGCAAATAAGTCAGGTGTCACCTTGTTCACCCGCTCGTCAGTACATTGGGCGGACAAAATGGTCGCCACTAGCAGTTGCACCGGAGACTCATAGTCGAGGCTACAAGTGGCATCGGGGTAGAGGCGCTTCAGCCGCACCAGGATTTCCAGAGCACGCTGGCGCTGACTGCGGTGCTCGCGGGTGACCGTCATGGTTCAACCGCCCTGAAAGAGGTTTTGAAAGACGGACAAATTGGCGGTATCGCGGGCGATCAGGAAAATCGCCAAGCTGAACAGCAGCACGATGCCGGTCTGCATGATGCCGTCTTGCAAACGGCTGGGCAGGGGTTTGCCGCGTAGCCCTTCGATGGCGAGGAAGGCGAGCTGGCCGCCATCGAGCGCCGGTAAGGGCAGGATGTTGAAAATTGCCAGGTTGATGCTGATCAGTGCCCCAAAGCGGAAGAAGTTGCTGGGATCGTTGCGGGCGAGATCCGCGCCGATTTGCACGATTTTCACCGGGCTAGCGACTTGACCCGCCGTTTCGCCGAAGTTGCTGATAAGCTGACCGATGCCTTGGATAATCAGCGTCGTTGTGTTCTGAAAATCCTCCGCTCCGGCCTGAAGTGCCCCGAAGACGCCGCCCGCTGGACGGCGCACTACCTCGCCGTTGGGCACGAGCATGACACCGATGCGCCCGCGACCCGCACTGTCGGGGTCAGGGGTGACGGTGAGATCCAACTGGCGATCGCCCCGTTCCACCAACAACTCCAGCGGCTGATTAGGAGATTGTTCGATAGCTTGTTTGAGGTCGCTGACGCTTTGCAGGGATGTCCCGAGTGGGCGATCGCCCACCGCCATGATCACGTCACCGGCTTGCAGACCGGCAATCTGCGCGGGGGTGTCGGGCTGGTTCAACAGTTCCGGAATCTTGACCCCCGGCTGGCTGAGTTCGGGCACGCCGAGGGTGAGCGCCTGTCCGACCAGCAGGAAGTAGGCAAAAATCAGGTTCGCCATCACACCGGCGCTGATGACAATGGCGCGGTCGAGCAGGGGGCGATTGCGGAGCAGGTCGGGATCATCGGGGGCGATTTCGCTGTCGGGATCGTCGTCGGGGAAGCCCACGAAGCCGCCCAGAGGCAGGGCACGCAGCGAGTATTCGGTTTCAGCACCCTGATATTTGAGGAGGACGGGGCCGAAGCCGATCGCGAAGCGATTGACGTGAATGTTTTGCAGACGGGCGGCGGCAAAGTGGCCGAATTCGTGAACGATGATCAGGACAGCGAGGACTGCGATCGCGGCTAAAATCGCCAAAAATGACATATCAACAAGCAATAAAAAGTGGGGTAGAACAAGCAATCGCCTCTGTCAACCCAGAGACATGAACCTTAATTATAAGCTTTCGGTGAATGATTTCAGGTTACGGCAATCAGCGGCGGCGGGCGAGCCAACGTTCTAGCACCGCATAGTCGAGCTTGGCATTGTGGCGGCGATCGACGGGCAAGCGGCGGCAGCGCTCCAGGCGGTGGACGCCGAGGGGGGTGATCGCCTGGCGTAAGGGTTCTAAATTCGTCGGGGCAGCCAATTCAATCAGCAGCGTCCGCTCCCCGGACAGGCTGACCAAGGCCGAGCGGCGGACACCAGGATAGTTGTTGGCGATCGCCTCCACCGCTAGGGGGTAAATTGTCCCGGCCCCATCCTGCACGCGACCCCGGCAGCGCCCCAGCAGCCACAGCCGACCTTGGGTGTCCAAGTAACCGGCATCACCAGTCCGATGCCAAAGCGTCTCACCCACCCGTAGTTTGCAGCGGGCATTATCGGCTGGATCGAGGTAACTGGACAGAACATGGGCACCGCTGACGATGATTTCGCCGACCTGACTGATTGGTTGGGTGGCGGCGGCAAATGCGGCGGGGCTGAGCGATCGCGCCGAGTCATCTACTTGAGGCTGGAGAATTCGCAAGTTGATCGCTGCGACTGGCTGACCGGCGGGTAAACCGCCACCGGCCTGCACTCGCGCCAGATCGGTGGCCGTGATTGCGGTATGACGCAAGCTGGCAATTGGCTCGGCCTCGGTAGAACCGTAGACAGCGGTAATTTCTGCCGCCGGGGCAAGCTGCTGCAACTGCGCGACCAGGGCGGGTAAGACGGGCGCGCCGCCGAGGAAAATGTGTCGTAAGTCGGGCAAGCTCACGCCGCGCGCCAAGCTCCAGTCAGTCAGGCGCTGGAGGAGCGCGGGGGCGGCGAGCAGACGTTCCGCTCGGTGTTGACGCAAAGCGTTGATGACAGGCTGGGCGTGGGTCTGTCCCGGCGATCGCCAATTCACGGGCGGCAGCAGGACAGTCAAGCCAGCCGCCAAGTTGGGCAGAACGAACAGCGGTAAGGCGGTCGCTTCGATCGCACCAGCTCGGAATTGCAGCACGGGTTTGAGCGCTTGATGTTGCGCCAGTAGCAAACCGTGAGTGCGGAGCATCGCCTTGGGGCGGGCGGTGCTGCCGCTGGTGAAGGCGACGAGGGCGGCGGCAGCGGCGGGCGCGTCGTAGCGGGTCGTGAGCACTTCAGAACTGGGGGAATCGGTCAGCCAGCGGTCGGCGATCGCCCCCAGCGGCAGTGATCGCAAAGGCGGATAGCGCCAACGCCAGAGCGCGACCTTGCGGCTGGCGATCAGGGCGCGGGGGGGAAATTGTTGCAGGTTTGCCGCCAAATTCGCGGCTGGATCGAGAAAAATGCCGATCAGGCCTAAACGCAGGACGGCGGCGATCACCACGTACAGGTCGGCGGTCACCGGTTGCAAAATCAGCACACCGTCCCCCGCGCGCCAGCCTTGCTGCTGGAGGTGAGCCGCCAGCCGCTGACTCGCCTGTTCGAGCTGGGCATAGGTAGTGGTGCGCCACTGTCCAGCAACACGGTCGATCAGGGCAATGCGGTCGGGGTGCGCGACAGCGCGATCGCCCAGTAGCGCCGTGACATTCATGGGCTGCCTCAGAAGGGATTAGTGTCAGTCAACCACCCCGCGTGCTGGCGCGTCTGCAAGACCGGCGGCAGCTATGTTAAAGTTCGCGGGAGTAAGGCCGTGAAGTTGGTTGACTCGATGCTGCGAACCAATCCATGTCCTTGGGCTGGTACAGTGCTGGGACGACCGCTCCCCGACCGCTGAAGGCGGCTGGTCATGGCTCATCCGAGTCGGACATCCGCTATAATCTAGTTCATAGATATTCTCATTTTACGAAGTCTGGCTTCATGTTTTCTAAGCAAGTCACCGATTCCAAAGCATTCCAGTGGTTCGAGGAGCGTCTGGAGATCCAGGCGATCGCGGACGACGTTACCAGCAAGTACGTGCCGCCCCACGTCAATATCTTCTATTGCCTGGGCGGGATTACTCTGGTCTGCTTCCTAGTCCAGTTTGCGACTGGATTTGCCATGACCTTCTACTACCGTCCGACGGTGACCGAAGCCTTCGCCTCTGTCCAGTACATCATGACGGATGTGAACTTCGGCTGGCTCATCCGCTCCATCCACCGCTGGTCGGCCAGCATGATGGTGCTGATGATGATCCTGCACGTCTTCCGGGTTTACCTGACCGGTGGCTTCAAGCGCCCCCGCGAGTTGACCTGGGTGACGGGTGTAGTGCTGGCGGTGATCACCGTGACCTTCGGCGTGACCGGTTACTCGCTGCCCTGGGATCAGGTCGGCTACTGGGCGGTCAATATCGTCTCCGGCGTTCCGGCAGCGATTCCTGTGGTTGGCGACCAGTTAGTTGAGCTGATGCGCGGTGGCGCGGCAGTGGGTCAAGCAACGCTGACTCGCTTCTACACCTTGCACACCTTTGTGCTGCCCTGGGCGATCGCCGTGTTCATGCTGGCTCACTTCTTGATGATTCGCAAGCAAGGCATCTCTGGCCCACTCTAAGGCTAGGTGACTGTCAAGGTTAAGGAAATGCAGTGATCTCTGGAAATCGTTTTCAGAGATCGCCTATCCTAGGCTTAACTGCTATTGTGTACCGTTTGCTTGCCCCGACGAAACGCTTGCTTGAAGGAGAAACTACGCAATCATGTCTGTTCTAAAGAAGCCGGATCTCAGCGATCCGCAGTTGCGCGCCAAGTTGGCGAAGGGCATGGGTCACAACTACTATGGTGAACCCGCCTGGCCCAATGACCTGCTGTACACTTTTCCGATTGTGATCATGGGCACGATTGCCCTGACCATCGGTCTGGCCGTTCTCGACCCCGCAATGGTCGGCGAACCCGCCAATCCCTTCGCGACGCCGCTGGAGATTTTGCCCGAGTGGTACCTCTATCCCACTTTCCAGATTCTGCGGATCGTGCCCAACAAATTGCTGGGCATCACCCTCATGTCCTCGATTCCACTAGGCCTGATCTTGGTGCCGTTCATCGAGAACATCAACAAGTTCCAGAACCCCTTCCGTCGCCCGGTGGCAACGGCAGTGTTCATGTTCGGAACCGTGGTCACGCTCTGGCTCGGCATCGGCGCGACCTTCCCGCTATCTGAATCGCTGACGTTGGGCCTGTTCTAGTCTGGCTCGGCTGCGATTCGCTCTGCTGCGCCTGTTGTTTGCGCTATTTGCTTGCTACGGTAAGCAAAGTAGCGTCACCAGCAGGCGCTTAGCATGGCCGTCGCTTACGCTAGAATGCAGCTACCGCTGCCACGGGGACAACGCATGGCTAAAACAGCCCTGATCGCAGGCATCACCGGTCAGGATGGATACTATTTGTCGCATCTGCTGCTCGAGCGCGGCTACCGGGTCGTCGGCCTGATTCCACCGCAGCGTCAGGCTAACTTGGCAAAGCTAGACGAACTCGCGGCACGGGTAGAAGTCTGCGCGGTCGAGCTGACTGACGCGGCGGGTCTGCTAGAAGTCGTCGAGACCACGCAACCGGATGAAATCTACAACCTCGCCGCGCCCAGCTTTGTGCCCAAGTCCTGGGATGATCCGCTGGGGACGCTTGACTTGGTGACCGGAACGGCAACTCGTTTGCTAGCAGCCGTGCGTCAAGTCGGGATTCCGGCACGTTTCTACCAGGCAAGTAGCTCCGAGATGTTCGGGGCGGTGGACTGTTCACCCCAAGATGAGACAACGCCGTTTCGCCCCAAAAACCCCTACGCCGCCGCGAAATTGCACGCCCACTGGACGATGGTGCATCACCGCCAACGCTACGATCTCTTCGCCTGTAGCGGCATCCTCTTCAATCACGAATCGCCACGCCGTCCCCCCTCGTTTGTGACCCGCAAGGTGAGTCTGGCGGCGGCGGCGATCAAGTTGGGACAGGGCGATCGCCTCGAAATGGGCAGCCTCGACGCTAAACGCGACTGGGGCTATGCGGGCGATCACGTGGAGGCGATGTGGCGAATGCTGCAAGCGGATGAACCGGATGATTATGTGATTGGCACCGGGCAGTTGCATACGGTGCGTGAACTGGTTGCCGCCGCGTTCGATTGTGTGGGTCTAGACTGGCAACAATACGTCGAGGTCAATCCCCGCTTTCTGCGCCCGGATGAGCATTTTCAGCTCGTTGCCAATCCCACGAAGGCCCGCGAGCAACTGGGCTGGCAACCGCAAGTCAGCTTCGATGCCCTGATCGAGCGCATGGTCAAAGCGGATCTTGAACGCCTGCAAAACGGTACGATGAGCGCATTCAGTTCGGATAGCTGCGGATGACTGTTGATCTGGCACGCGAGGCGATTGATACCTTGCTCGATCTCGCCCAGCGGGGTGAGATCGACCCCTGGGATGTCCAGGTCATTGACGCGATTGACCATTATTTGAACAAAATCGGCATGGCGGGCGACAGTTTCATGCTTGATGATTGGTCGGATCTGCCGCAATCAGGGCAGACGTTTCTCTGGGCCTCGATGCTGGTTTTGCTCAAGGCTGACCGGCTCGAGGCGCTGTCTCATCCCGAAGAGCCGGAGGAACCGGAGCTGTTTGAGAGCTTGGCTGCCTCGGTGGAGCGCCTGCTGCCCACGCAGCTCGAACGTCACATTCGCCGCCGCCCGAGTGCGCCGCCCCTGCGTCGCCGCCGGGTCACCTTGCCTGAGCTGATTGCCCAGATCCAGCGAATGGCACAGGTGCTGGAGACCCGCGCGGCGACTCCCCGGACCCGCGCCCGTCCCCATAGCCGGCGTGAGGCACAGCGCACCGTTACTGAGTTGGCGCACAATGAGAACCTAACTGAGTTGGCGGCGCAATTGGCTGAATTTCTCGCCCAGTATTGGCCTCAGCTTGGGGCTGAGGTGCCGAGTATCGATCTCGACGGTTTGATTGAGGCTTGGGCGGCGCGACCCCAGCCCGCTGTGCCGGATCCTCATGCGTCACCCACGCGCGATCGCGTCGGGCTGTTTTGGGCGCTGCTGTTGCTGTCCTCGCAATCCCAGGTGATCTTGGAGCAAGACGAGTTTTATCAAGACCTCCGTATCCAGCCCTTGCTGACCGAAGCGGTGAATTCGGCGGGCTGATTGCACTCGCATGGCTCGCAACGCGGAACGGACTGACGGTGTGTTGTAGTGCATAGCGAGCACAGCAATCGCTTGGGTTATGAGCGTGGTTTCGAGCCGGGTCATCTCGCACTACAATTGGGCAAGAGAATGAGGCGGAATCACGCCAGCAGTCAAGTCAGTTGTAGGTGCTATCATGCTGGGCTGCGTTGCCCTGCTCACCAACCCTAGACAATTAAGCGAGGTTTGAACACGTAATGAAAGCCATGATTCTGGCTGCTGGTAAAGGGACGCGGGTACGACCGATCACCTACACCATCCCGAAGCCAATGATCCCCATTCTGCAAAAACCAGTGATGGAGTTTTTGCTAGAGTTGTTGCGCCAGCATGGCTTCACGCAGGTCATGGTCAATGTCAGCCACCTCGCGGATGAAATCGAGAGCTATTTCCGTGACGGACAACGGTTTGGGGTCGAGATTGGCTATTCATTTGAAGGGCGGATTGTTGATGGCAAACTGGTCGGCGAAGCACTTGGTTCCGCTGGCGGTCTACGGCGTATTCAGGATTTCTATCCCTTCTTCGACGATACCTTTGTCGTGCTGTGCGGGGATGCGCTGATCGATCTTGATCTGACGGCGGCGGTCAAGTTGCACAAACAGCGGGGGGCGATCGCCACGATCATCACCAAGAATGTCCCGCGTGAACTGGTCTCAAGCTACGGGGTGGTCGTTACTGACGATGATGGCCGTATTCGCTCCTTCCAAGAAAAACCGAGGGTGGAAGATGCCTTGGGCACAGCGATCAATACTGGCATCTACATTTTTGAGCCGGAGGTCATCAACTACGTCCCCTCCAACCAAGTCTTCGATATTGGCAGCGAACTTTTCCCCAAGCTTGTGGAAATCAATGCGCCATTCTACGCAGCGGCCATGGATTTTCAGTGGGTCGATATTGGTAAAGTTCCTGACTATTGGCACGCGATTCGCGGTGTTCTTCGGGGCGAAATTCAAAACGTCCCCATTCCGGGCAAAGAGGTCAAGCCCGGAGTCTACACGGGGTTGAATGTCTCCGCCAATTGGGATCAGATCGATGTGACCGGCCCAGTCTATGTCGGGGCGATGACGCGGATTGAAGACGGGGCAAAGATTACGGGGCCATCAATGATTGGGCCGAGCTGCTACATCTGTAGCGGTGCCACGGTGGATAATAGCGTGGTGTTTGAGTACTCGCGGCTGGGGCCGGGGGTGCGCTTAGTCGATAAGCTGGTCTTCGGTCGCTACTGCGTCGATAAAAACGGCTCGACCATTGACGTACAAGCGGCGGCTCTGGACTGGTTGATCACCGACGCCCGCCAAATCCCCCCCCGCAAAGATCCCGAGGAACGGCAAGCGATCGAGGAGTTGCTGGGCAATGGTGACCCATAGCCTGCTTCTACAAGCTCAGGCAACGACACCTGCTTTTGTCGTGTCGGGACTGCGGCTGATGAGGGCGATCATGGATCATGATCGCTGGCTTGCCTGGGGTCTAGCCGCCTACAGCAGTTTCGTGAGCGGCGCATCAAGGATGGCAGCGGCGAGCGCACCCGAACGGGCGAGCAGCATGAGGCGGGTGCCGTGATAGCAGAGTACAAAGAGCAACGCATAAAGTTGCAGGCGGCGGTTGCCGAGGAGATTGCCGGCGAGAAACTGTAAGCGCTGACGAGTTGCCAGCTCGAGGCTGGCATGGACGGCAAACCCCGCAAGACCCACAAATAAAACTGGCCCCAACGCGTGATAGGACGCGGCTCCCACGAAATCGCCATGGGACATGGCCAAAAAAGAGCGTGTCATGCCACACCCCGGACAGGGGATGCCGGTGAGGGCGCGAAAGGGGCAGAAAAATGGCGAGGCGTAGTCCGTGTGGCTAAAGACATAAGCGCCGAGCACCGGTGCGCCGATCAGCGAGAGCTTGAGGGCGCGCATCTGTAGTGCTTGGCGGGTTAAGGGGGCGGTGGTCAGTTGCAGCACAGTTCTCAAGGGCAACAAAAGTCGTGGAAGTCTTTTCAGTTGGGTGCAGTGACTCGCAAGCACCCAAATTTACCAGGGTTCTCAACCCAGCGCGGTCTAAGATCCTTCTAGGTCACGCCCTTCGCTATCTTTTAGCCCACCTGTCAGGATCAGGACGAAATCGACGAGCGACCAGATCCCACAACCGCCACAGGTGAGTAGTTGGGCAATCCCCAGACCAGTGTAGCCCAAGTAAAAGCGATGAATCCCGAAAACACCGAGGAAGAAACAGAGTAAGGCAGCGGCAATCTTCGATTTCGGCGGATTACTCGTCATTATTTCGTGATCTCCGATAAATCAGCTCGGGTATTGACAGTATATAGCTTGTTTGTCTTGATCTTTTCCAACCCTCCCTGCCGATATAGAGCACCCGGCAAGACTGGGCTGCCGGGACTGAAGACCTGCGCCAAACATCCTCAGCAGCGATCGCCATTTTCGAGTACACGGCGGTGTCAGTTTTGTAGCCAATACCCCCTCATCCCCTAGTCCCTCGCGCTCCCAGAATGGGCGAAGAGGAGCAAAATTCAAAGTTCCTCTCTCAGGTTGGGCTATCCTATAATTTTTTTGCGAATTCTTTGTGGTGTGATACGGGCGATCGCATGGTGATTGATTACGACAGCAGCCAACGGCTCGGCTTGGTGCAAGCTGAATATCAGCGCGCCTGGGTCGAGATCGACCTCGCCGCGTTGCAGCACAATACCCAGCAGTTGCGGCAATGGCTCCAGCCGAATGTACAGCTCATGGCCGTTGTGAAGGCCGATGCTTACGGACATGGTGCGATCCGCGTGGCGGAAACCGTGTTGGCGGCCGGAGCTAGTTGGCTGGCCGTCGCCACTAGCCAGGAGGGGATTCAGTTGCGACGTGCCGGGATCGCAGCGCCGCTCCTCGTCCTCGGCGCGATCAATGCCCCGGCTGAAATAGCGGCCCTCGCCACGTGGCAACTGCAACCGACGCTCTGCACGCCGCAGCAAGCGCTCGTTTTCTCGGAGACACTGGCGGCATTGCGCCAGACGCTACCCGTCCACCTCAATCTCGACACTGGGATGTCACGCCTGGGAACTCCCTGGATGCAAGCGGTGGAGTTTACCCAATTTGTGCGCCAACTGCCCTACTTGGAACTCACCAGCGTCTACTCCCATTTAGCGACCGCCGACGACCCCGATCCTACCTTCCTGTCGGTGCAGCAGCAGCGCTTTGAGGAGGCGATCGCCCAGTTGCGTGCCGCCGGTCTGACCCCGCCGCTCTTGCACCTGGCGAATTCAGCCGGAACCTTGCGCGATCGCACCCTCCACTACGATCTCGTCCGTCCTGGTCTCGCCATCTACGGTCTCTACCCCAACCCAGAACAGCGCCATGTCCTACCGCTGCGCCCGGTGCTGCAAGTCAGAGCACGGGTTACTCAGGTCAAAACCATCGCCGCTGGAACCGGCGTGAGCTACGGACATCGCTACGTTAGCGATCGCGAACAACGCATCGCGATCATCGGCATCGGCTACGCCGACGGCGTCCCCCGCAATTTGAGCAACCGCTTGCAGGCCTTGGTGCGCGGTCAGCGCTTGCGGCAAATCGGCGCAGTGACCATGGATCAGATCATGATCGATGCCAGCCCGCTCCCGGACTTGCAACCGGGTGAGGTGGTAACACTACTGGGTGAAGACGGCCAGGAGGCGATCACTGCCGAAGACTGGGCAGCGATGTTGGGCACAATCAGCTGGGAAATTCTCTGCGGTTTCAAGCCACGTCTACCCCGCGTCTATCGGGCCGCCGAGTGTTCCTAGCCCCGGTCTGCTCCCGCGCACTCCGTCTGCGTGACCTGATGGCGGTAGATGAACATATCGCGCAGTCGCGCCTCCACCCACCAGCCCAGGAGGGCTTCGACAACCTCGCCACCCAGAAGCGCGTAGGTGATCGCATCGGTCAACCGCGTCTGCTCGCCCGCACGGGCAAACTCGTGGCGATGCTGCCAAAACTCCAGCGGCCCCTCCACCTGCTCGTCAACAAATAGATGGGGCGGTTCGCAGGCTGTATGGCGCGCCAGCCAGCGCACCGGCAGCGGGCCAAGCCAGATCTGAAACTCGGAAATCGCCCCGACCGCCAAACCGCCTTCGCGTCGGACGATCTCTACTGGTTGCCAGGGTGGCGTTAATTTTTGCAGGATATCGGGGCGCTCGTGAAAGGCCCAAACGGTCTCGATCGGAGCCGCAATGGTGCTGGTGTGCTGAAAGTGGAGCATGATGTGAGATTGGGGGTTGGGAAATGGACAGTCGCGCTTAGGCGGCAGATGGCGAAATTCAAGGTTTGATGACAAATGGGCTGGGAGTCATCAATCGCTCAAGCGTCGGGTCGGGGTTGGTCGCTGGTATGGCGTCATCCTAATGTTCCAGGGTTATGGCGCGCGGCGCTGACGTTTTGGCTGCGTAGTGGGCGACTCCACCACTCACGGTATCGCCCCAGAAATCAGGGTTGTGGCGATCGCCCGCAATCCGACCGCGACCCGATTCACCCCGGCGCTCAACCTCTTTCTCAAAGTGTAAGCGCGAACTTAGCGATCGCTGGGCAAGAAACTTTGCCGCCCAATTGCAAGTCGCCTCGGAGGTGCGAACCGCCCACAGGGCAGAGGTCGATCACGCGAGCTTATGCCTAAACTATAAAAGTCTCTTCGCTGTGGCGGAGCAGAATAGTCGTGGGAGCAAATCCAATGCAAACCGTGCGAGTTTTGGTGGTTGATGATTGCGAATTGACTCGCCTCAGCCTCAGGTTGGCGCTCGCGAACCGTGAGGGAGTTTCTGTCGTTGGCGTTGCTGCGAATGGCTTGGAGGCTTTGGACATGGCTGTGGCGAGCCGTCCCGATGCCGTGCTCCTGGATTTGCAGATGCCGGTACTGGACGGCTGGGCGGCGGCGGCGCGGCTGAAGCAGATCGCGCCCGAGATCCGCGTCGTTGCCTACAGTTCAGCCGTGGAACTGGGGAACGAGCAACGGCGCGATGCCAGTGGGATTGATGCCTACTGTGATAAGGGCGCTGCCATTGAAGAATTGGTGAACACGATTCGCCCCGTGACTTCTCGCTCGTTGCAGGCACAGCCGAGGTAGGGCGATCGCCCGACGCTAAGGAGTGAGACTTAAAATTAAGTTCCAAATTTTGAGTTTTGAGTTTTGAATCAGCTCTGCCACTCAAAATTCAAAACTAAGAACTTAAAACTAAGCCATTCCTAACTCAGCCATTCCTAACTCAGCCAATCAATATAGTTGATGCGTGCCAGTGGCTCTAAGGCTTCGAGGATCTTGGGGCCATAGCTGCGGCGGCTGGCGCGGCTGTCGAGCAGGGCAACCACCCCCTGAGCCTGACGCATCGGCTGCACCGCTCGCTGCAATTCCCGCAGAGCCGTGGGTAAGAGGTAGTGGCGAAACCAGTCTTGATGCTGGCGCTTGTGGTAGGCGACGCGGCTGGCGACGAGCGGGTGCTCGAGTGAGGGGATCGGCAGCGTGGCGATCGCCAATAGCTGCGGCGTCGGCAACTGTTGCTGACCGCGACGCCAGAACTGCCAACTACAAATCAAAATGCCATCAGCCGGTAGGGGCGATCGCTCCACCTGCACCGTAGAGCCAAATTCTGCCGCCAGCGCCGCCGCCACCTGCGCCCGCAGCGGCACATCCTCAACAATGATCACCGCCGGTCGTCGGGCTAAGGTCAACCACTCTGGAGTTGGACGCGCCGGATGGCGTTGACCCAGCATCCCGCCACGACAGAGACGCAATACTTGTTGAATCATTGCCGCCTTGAACTCGGGGGTATTCGGCAGTGGCAAACGTTCTGGAAGATAGAGCTGGATATGCTCGCTCTGGCGGTTGGGCGCAAACTTGAGGCAGGTTGATGCGCCGAAGCCGATTTGGCGGCGATAGATGGCGGCATCGGTGTCCCAGTCCAACCAACCGCCGATCAAAATCGTGGGTTGCTGTGTCCAGAGCGGCGATAGCGTCGCGGCGACTTCGATCGGGGCGGCGTTGAGTTGGGCACCTGGGGGCGATCGCCATTCTCCCCCGCCACCAGCGCCGCCCAGAGCAACTGCCCGTCGCCCTTGCCCCGCATCTGCAACTCTCGCAACGGCGCACTCACCGCCGTCAGCGGCAGTTTTTCCAGCAACTGCTGCAAGGTTGCCAAGTCGTCCGCCGTCAGCGGGTAGCAGTTGTAGGGATTAGCCGGACGCGCGCGCAAGGTCTGCTGCAACTGGTTCGCGGCCTGCTGAATGGCGATCGCCTCAGCCGGACAAGCCTGTTGCAACTGTTGCCAGTCCGAGGGCTGCCAGCGCATGGCCAGTTGCTGGCGTGTCCAGTGTTCGAGGTCGTCGGCCGGGTCAATGATGACGGGGAGTCCGGTCGGGAAGTGATCGCCCGCCGCCAGGCGATCGGTCAGCCAAACCTCCGGCGTGGTCAGGAACAGCCCCTGAAAGTCATCGTCGGGCCAGCGATCGCCCGCTCGCACCGCCTTGGCCAAGGCCAAGCTGGCGCGCAATGCTGGCAGCGCCTCTTCCAGTAACAAAGCTTGCACGGCGACGGGTGCGACCAGCAACACGGCTCCCGGCCAGAGCAAGGCCGCTGTCAGATAGCTCAGACAATAGGTTTCGGGGCTACTGCTGGTCTGGATCAGCATCGAGCGACCCAATCGCAGGGCTTGGGCCACTAGGCGCGCCATCGTCAGTTGATGTGGCCAACGCGGTTGTTGCTGCTGGCGGAGGAAGGTCAGCAACGAGGCATGGGCGCGAGCTTCGAGCGCGGGCGTGACGCGATCGCAAGGAGTCAAAATCAGTTCACAACAAACGATAGGGGCATTGGCGCGGGTCGAGCCGTCGCCATGTCCCGCTTTCATTATTCCGCATGACCCCCGATTCGACAGGCGCAGCAGCAACCGCCCTGATTTAGGCGTCGCCGATGAGCTGGGTCAGCACCGTCTGCAAGCGTTCCTGCTCCCGAGGCAGCGAAAACGTCTGACAAACGCGATCGCGACCGGCACGGGCGATCGCCTGTTGCGCCGCGACCGGTAGCGCCGCCCACTCCAGCACCGCGGCCCCGAGCCGATGCAATTGATGACGCGGTAGGAGGAAGCCAGTCTTGCCGGAGTCGATCACTTCAGGGATGCCCCCGGCATCGCTGGCGATCACACTACAGCCGCAGGCGATCGCCTCCAGCAGCGCATTCGGCAAGCCCTCCCAGAGCGACGGTAGCAGGAACAGATCGCAGAGTTGCAAATGGGCAGCAACGGCCGCCGGTTCGCTGAGATGCCCGGTGATGAGCACGCGCGCCGCGTCGTCCGGGTGTTCGAGGGCAAAGGCTTGCAACAAATTCTCCTGGCTGGGGCGAATCGCGCCAATGATCAACAACGCCGCCGGACGCTGCGATCGCACCTCACGCAACGCGGGCAGCAGGAAGCGTTGCCCCTTCTTCTCGCGCAGTTCGCCGGAGAAGCCGAGGACGAGTTCATCAGCGGCGAGACCGAGAGCCTGACGACGGGCTTGGCGGTCAGCCGCATCGCTCGCTGGCGTGAATAATTGCGCATCGACCGCATTCTGGATCACCTGCGTATCCGATCGCTGGCTGACCAGTTGGATCTTCCGGGCTAGGTCATCGCTGACCGCCGTAATCACGGTGGCGTGATGCAGCGTCCACTGCAAGCGGGCAAAATCGCCAGGGGGAAATGCGCCGCGCTCGACATCGTTGCCGCGCGCACTGACGGCGCTGGGCAGCCCCTGTTGCTGGGCGAACCAAACAGCAAGAAACCCGGCCGGGAAGAGGTAGTGTCCCCAGACGGCGGTGTAAGGCTGCTGGCGGTGTCGCCATTCGAGCACATTCAGAGTTTGAATAAAGCTCATGTCCCAATGGCGATAGAGGCCAACGCGATAGACCCGCAGCTTGGGCGAGAGGCTGGCATTCTCGTCGGCGAGGACTTCGCCCGGTTGCAAGAAGCGGCTCCAGACCAAGACATCGACGCTGAAATCCTGCTGGGCGATCGCACTCGCCAACCGACCGGCACTGCGCGCGAGGCCGCCAATGTCAGGGGGGTAGCGTTCGGATAAAAATAGGAGACGGGTCATAGTGTTGCCGCAGGGGGGCGATCGCGTCTTCAGAGACAAACCGCGCGAACAAATCGCCGCCTACTTCAAGCGCTGGTGCAACAATTCTGCAAGCTGGGCCGGATAGCGGGCAACCGGCACACCTAGTTTTTTATAAGCCGCCAATTTTTCTGCGGCTGTGCTGGTGTGAGGCGTGGAGGTGACAAACTGGCTCACGATCTGGGTGGCAGCCTCTTGGGTCGGTGGGGCGGTCGGGAGTTGTTGACCCGCGACATAGGCCACAATCGGTTTCGGCGAGTATTGGGGCAGTGCCGCCGCAGCGGCGCGGGTATCAGTCAGGTGCTGCTCGACGAGTACGATCACCTCGGTATTGGGATCAGCCACCAACAGGGGCAGCCAATCATCCACCTGGGAGCCGAGGGTTGCGCCGATGCCCAGCTCAACCGCCAGGGATTGACCGAGACCGGCTCGCGTCAGCTCGGCGGCTAGCTCGTCCAGCAAGCCGTCACTGCGGCTGAGTAGAGCAATATTCCCGCAGTCGTAGCAGTCAGCGGCGATCGCCCCCCAGAGAAACTTGCCAGGGACGATCAGACCCGCGCTGCCAGGGCCTAGCACCCTGACCTCCGCCGCTTGTGCCTGCTCGCGCAGTCGCAACATATCCAAGGGCGGCAAATCGCGCGTCGCCAAAATCAATTGGCGCACCCCCGCGGCGATCGCCTCCAGAGCCGCATCCAGAGTAGCGTAGGGATGTGTGAAGAGAATACTCGTGGTGACGCCGCCCACAACTTGCAGCACCTGTTCGACCAGATCAAAGACAGGGATCTCGCCCACACAGTCGCCCCCATGACCCGCATGGACACCCGCAACAATCGGCGTGCCATAGGCGTGCATCTGAGCCGCCCAGTAGGTGCCAGCCGGTTCGGCAATGCCCTGGACGATCGCATTACCAGTCAGCGACCACGAGGAAGTCATGAAATCTTCGTGTTAGAACTTAGCAAAACTAGCCTATCGCATTCACAGATGTTGGGTTAGACCTCGCTAGACTCGATTGACCTACCGTAACATTTTGGTGGTCGGCCGGTGGGCAACCTAGCCGACCAACCACCGTGATCGCCTCAGTGGTCAATCTAAAAAGTGTCACTCCCCCCTTGCGTAAGTTCGGCTAGGTATAAATAATGATGTGCAGGTGTGAGGAACAGTGAGAGTAGAAAGCTCTTGGGGTCGAAACACGGCAAGACTCCCAAGAGCTTTTTTACTTTGGTGACTATCAGTGCGTTGGCGTGGCTACAGGTGAGCATTGGGGCAATGACGAGCCGCGCTGCTGAAATACAGGCATTTTTCTCAAAAATGACCGCTGGGTGCGGAGATTGCGGCGGTTGACGGCAGCAGCGTGCCGAGAACCGGGAGGATTGAAGTCAGAGCAGAGCTGACTTCAGTTCTGAGCCAAATGTTCGAATGCTGGGTGCGGACGGCAACTGAACGCCAGAAACCAGAAATGAACTAGTACAGGACGGCGGAAATGAGATGCCCATTCAAAATCTCCAGGATTCCAGTATTGTAGGCACTCAGAACTCAAAATTTAGAACTCAAAACTCCGCGTGGCGGTACTAGGTTTGCGTGACTCTTAGGTCTTTGCAGGTACAGGATAGCTGCCCTGACGAGGGGATGACCCTCAGCCTGCCAGTCGGCTACTCATGGTGGCAACGCGCCTCATCCTTCTGAGTGCTGACCCGGCTCAATCAGCCCGTTCCCAAAGCTTCTGGATTTCATCGATCACCGGCTGCTCTGGCAGGGGCAAGGTTGCCTGGTTGGGTGTCACCGCCGCGCCGGGAATCCCTGCGGCCCAGGGCTATTGGCTACGGCTTCCAATTCGATATCGCCAGCCACGGGACGAAAGCCATATTGCACAAAGACCGCTTGCTGCTCGGGGGCACGGAGAAAGTCGATGAACGCTTGTGCCGCTTTCGCCGTGCTGGCATCGACAGCGCGCCGGGCGATCGCCGCTGTTGCCACGGTTTCGATCGTCGGTTCGAGGTAATAAATTTGATACGGCTTGCCCTGCGTAGTCTGCGCTTGCGACCAGCGATGCAGGGCGATGCTTTCATACACCGTCGCCACATCGGCATCATTGGGGCCGCGCGCGATGAATTCTTGCAGCAGGATGTCGGTCGAACGCGGCGGCTGATAGACAGAGCGCTTGGTCAATTCGACCACCGCCAGTACGTCCGGGTCATTGAGACTCGTCGGCGTCAGCGCGCCGGTTTTGGACTCGGCCCAGAGGCTGAGCGTGAGTTGACCACTGTTGGAGCGGGTCGGATCGGTCATGATGAAATCAAAGCTGCCCCAGTCGGGCTGACCACCGACGCCTGCCCAGGTGCGGCTCTGCATCGCGGCCTCCAGCGACGACCAATCAAAGCGTCCGTCGGGAAACAAGACCGCGCCCCGCTCCGGCCAGGCAATTCCCACCAACATCGTCTTGGCAATCGGCTGCGGCGGGTGATAAAACGGCTCGTTGACCCCCTCTGTCGCGAGGCGCGCGGCGAGTTCGTCCAGTTTTTCGCCATTGGCAGGAATGAGGATGGTCGGCGTAAAGTCGTTGTCCGCGTTGATGAAATTGTTGACCAGATCCTGTGAGCCTTGGACTTTAATTTCCACGGCAATGTTGGGATTTGCCGCCTCAAAACGTGCCTCGAGTGCGGCCAGGGGTTCTTGTAGCTCGCTGCCGATGACGGTGTAGAGAGTGCGATCGCCACTCGGCAGGGGCACATAAGCGAGACCGAGCGCTGCCAAAATCAGCGCCACCGAAAGGCCCGTGCGGGCGGTGGGGGAAGCGAATGGTTGCGTCATTGTGGTCGCTCAATTCCGTTAGCTACCAGCTTGACACAAGAACTCATGATGGTGTCATCCCAGCAAGCTGCTAGGATAGTGCCGATAAATCATCAATAGACCACGACGACGGATGACGAGTTCGGGCGCTGACCGCTATGTATCGTTTCAGGGCATCGACTGTGAGGGAGACGCCTGCACCATTCTTAAACGGGTGCGAGCATATGCCAGTGAGCGCGCCCGAGCCAGTGCCTGGGCCGACTACCTAGCGGCAAGACTCGCCCAGCAGGTCGCCTTGGGTCAAGACGACCTTTTCTTCGTTTGCAGTCAGGTCAACCCCATTCGCGCCCTGTTGCAAGAGCGTGGCGATCGCCAGGCACTCGACTTACTGGAGCACATCGAAGAAGATTGCTGTTGAGCACGATCGCCGCTGCCCGCGATTGTGCCCGTGACTTAGGGGTTGAGAGGATCAGTCTGAGATACGCGCGATCGCCCCACTCAGACTGTTGCTTCCTCCAAAATCAGCTTGGCGCGGCGCATATTGTCGGGAATCTCGATCGGGTAGTTGCCCGTGAAACAAGCGGAGCAGAAATTTTTTGGGTCTTCACCGGTCGCTTGCAACATCCCATCCCAGCTTAGATAGGCTAGGGAATCAACGCCGATCGTCGCCTCAATGTCGCTCACCGATTGCTTAGCGGCAATCAATTGATCTTGAGTGTCGGTATCCAGACCGTAGAAGCAGGGGTGGGTAACCGGCGGCGAAGAGATTTTCATGTGAATCTCAGCCGCACCCGCATCGCGCAAGGCTTTAACAATCTTGCGACTAGTCGTGCCGCGCACAATCGAATCGTCTACAAGAATGATGCGCTTCCCATTCAGCACATCCTTGAGCGGATTCAGCTTCATGCGTATCCCGGCTTCGCGCATCGATTGCGTCGGTTGGATGAATGTGCGACCGACGTAGCGATTTTTGATCAGGCCCTCAGCATAGGGAATGTGCGAGGCTTGGGCGTAGCCGATCGCCGCCGGCACACCGGAATCTGGCACCGCGATCACGAGGTCAGCATCCGTCGGTGACTCCACCGCCAGACGCTCGCCTAGTCTCAGGCGATAGCTGTAGAGGGTTTCATCATGCACCACACTGTCCGGGCGCGCGAAGTAGATCATTTCAAACACGCAGAGTTTGCGCTGGGGCTGTCGTGCCCAATGGAACGATGCCATCCCCGCTTCAGTGATCCAGACCAATTCGCCCGGTTCAACTGCGCGCAGGTATTCGGCACCGATGATGTCCAAGCCACAAGTTTCTGAGGCGAGCACGTAGCAGGGGGTGGGGCCGGGGAGGATACCGATGGTCAGGGGGCGGATGCCGTGGGGATCGCGGGCACCCATAATGCCGTCGGGCGTGCCAATCGCGAGGCTGTAGGCTCCTTCGCAGAGGTTGAAGGCACTGACGGCGGCTTCGAGCCAGTCCTTACCGGCATCGACTTCATTGCCGATGGCGATCGCGATCATCTCCGAATCTGTCGTGGTCACAAACTCGCAACCGCGATCACTGAGGTGCTGGCGCAGTTCAGCGGTATTGACCAGATTACCATTATGTGCAAGGGCTAGGGGACCGCGTTGAGTATTCACCACCGCAGGTTGGGCATTGACCACGAGGCTGGAGCCAGTGGTGGAATAGCGTGTGTGGCCGATGGCGCGATCGCCCGGCATTTCACTGAGGATTTGCTCGTTAAACACCTGCGACACTAGACCCATATTCTTGTGCAGGTGAACCTGGCCGTCGGCGAAGGTGGCAATGCCAGCAGATTCTTGACCGCGATGTTGGAGGGCGTAGAGACCGAAGTAGGTAAGCTTGGCAACATTTTCACCGGGGGCGTAGATACCGAAGACACCGCAAGCCTCCTCGGGCTTGTCGGGTCGCTCCGCGTGGGCGGGGTCGGCAGTCGAGAAACGGTCGGCAGGGTCAGAATCGTGGGGCATCATTGTAGGTGTAGGTTCCTGAGTGCAGCAGGAGTCGGGAACGCCGCTCTGAACGAACGGGAGCCGGCCGACAAATTGCTAATCTAGCAAAAAAACTTAATCTTTAATAATTTTAGGTTAATTTAAGCTTTTCTTAAACATTTCTTACCTGGATCAGGAACTCAGAACGACACTGAATGCAATCATTCAAGCCAGAAAACGGTCTAGCGAGTGTTCAAGCGCGCCGCCAGCGCCCCCGCCCAACCATCTCGTAACACTGCGATGCTAACTGCCACCAGCGAGTGTCCGTCAGCCGCGAAAACTCGGAATTCACTCCCTGGCTCGGTCACTTGACCGATGGCCGCCCAGTCCAGGTGCCTCACCGTCTGCAAATAATGCTCCCAAGTCGCCTGATATGCGGATCGAACCGTGACCACAATGCAACCGGTCACCTCACCGAAAAGCTGTTCGTCCCAGCGTTGAGGACTTTCGGGGAGCTGAACCGTCGCGCCGCGATCGCCACTGATGCAGCATTCGGCCAGCGCCACGACCAGCCCCCCTTCCGCCAAGTCATGTGCTGAGTGCAGCCAGCCCTGCTGAATGCCGTGACGGCAGGCCGCCTGCACCACCCGCTCACGGGCAAAATCGACACGCGGCGGCCGACCGGCGACGGTCGCGTGGAGCTGAGCCAAATATTCGGAGCCGCCGAGGGTGGGGGTGTGGTGGCCGAGGAGATAGAGGCGATCGCCCGTCGCCTGCCAACCCTGCCCCACCACTTGGGTCACATCAGCGATGCGCCCGATCATCCCCACTACTGGCGTTGGGTAGATCGCACGCGGTTGCCCGGTTGCATCCAGGGTTTCGTTGTAGAGCGAGACATTGCCACCAGTCACGGGGGTCTGCAACTCGCGGCAAGCCTCGGCGAGGCCGCGACAAGCTTCGGCCAGTTGCCAATAGCCGACCGGGTGTTCCGGGCTGCCAAAGTTGAGATTATCCGTCACGGCCAACGGCTCGGCCCCGACGCAACTGAGGTTGCGGGCCGCTTCAGCCACGGCGGCTTTAGCCCCCTCGTAGGGATCGAGGTAGACATAGCGAGCGTTGCAGTCGGTCGTGGCGGCGACGCCGATCGTCGTAGGTTCGCCGCTGGCGAGTGGCGATCGCAAGCGAATCACCGCCGCATCGGCTGCCCCCGGCAACAGCACGGTGTTGTTCTGCACCTGATGGTCATACTGCTGGTAAACCCAGCGCTTCGAGGCCAAGCTCGGCGTCGCCAGCAGTTGTTGGAGCACTGCGGTCCAACTGTGCATTTGCCCGGCGATCGCCATTCCCTCAGCGGTGCAGGCTGGCAAACTTGCCGCTGTCCAAGCCCAGGCACGCTGAGCATAGTCGGGAGGGTCAGCGAGCAACTCGCGCTCATACAAGGGGGTATCGTCAGCCAGCGCCGTTGCCGCAATTTCTGCTGCGATTTGACCCTGGTGATAAATCCGCACGATCGGCTCGGCAATGACGCGCCCCGCCACGACGGCGTGCAACTCCCAGCGCTGAAAAATCGCAATTAACTCCGCCTCACGACCCGCCGCGACGACAAAGAGCATCCGCTCCTGGGATTCCGAAAGCAGGTACTCGTAGGGAACCATACCGGTTTCGCGGGCGGGAATCTGGTCAAGGTCGAGTTCAATCCCCAAGTTGCCCTTCGCCGCCATCTCCGCCGTCGAGCAGGTGAGACCGGCTGCGCCCATGTCCTGCGCCGCCACGACCGCCCCCGTTTTAAAGGCTTCGAGACAGGCTTCGATCAGCGACTTTTCGAGAAAAGGATCGCCGACTTGCACCGCCGGGCGATCATCAGCGGACTTTTCGCTGAGTTCAGCGCTGGCAAAGCTGGCTCCCCCCATGCCGTCGCGTCCAGTGGTGGAGCCGACGTAGAGGACTGGGTTACCGACACCGGCTGCCCCCGCTTTGACAATCTCCGGCGTCTCCATCAGCCCTAGCGCCATCGCATTGACGAGCGGGTTATCGGCATAGGCGGGGTCGAAGTAGATTTCGCCGCCGACGGTGGGCACGCCGACACAGTTGCCGTAGTGGGCGATGCCCGCGACGACACCGCTAAAGAGCCGCTGGGTGCGTGCATCATCGAGATCACCGAAGCGCAGGGAGTTGAGTACCGCGATTGGCCGCGCACCCATTGTAAAGATGTCACGCAAGATGCCGCCAACGCCTGTCGCTGCACCTTGGAAGGGTTCGATGGCGGAGGGATGGTTGTGGGATTCGATCTTGAAGGCGAGCCGCAGGCCGTCACCGAGATCGACGACCCCGGCATTTTCACCCGGCCCGACCAGGACGCGATCGCCCGTAGTTGGCAATTGTTTCAGCAGCGGTCGCGAGTTCTTGTAGCAACAATGCTCGCTCCACATGACGCCAAACATTCCCAGCTCGGCGCGGTTGGGGTGGCGACCCAGGCGCTTGACGACCTCATCGTATTCTTCGGGCTTGAGGCCTTCGGCGGCGATCTCTTCAGCAGAAAAGGGAGCAGACATGATGGGCAGCACAATCTTACCCCCTCGATCCTAGGGCATGGTGTGGGCGATCACGCGGGCAAACTTTAGCGCTAGTCCACTTATTTCTGCTTCTTGTCGAGCTTGCCGTCAACGCGATTGTTGAAGCCATAGACGCGACGTTTGCCAGTCAGGGCGACCAGCTCGACCAGCTTTTCGTCCCCCGGCTCGAACCGTACCGCCGTGCCGGCCGGAATATTCAGCCGCATTCCCCATGCTGCCTCGCGGTCGAAGTGGAGGGCCGTATTGACCTCGTAGAAATGGAAGTGGGAGCCGACCTGGATCGGGCGATCGCCACTGTTCGCGACCGTCAACGTCTTCAACTCGCGACCGACATTTAGCTCGATCTCGCCAGGTTCAACCAATAGCTCACCAGGAATCATCGGTCGCATTCTCCTAATCGTTTGGGATTGACCAGCGGCAACGGATTGCGGGCATTTTACGCGATTTTTGCCACCAGCGCACCGGCGATCGCTCCGGCTGTCAACACCCTTCAACGCGCCGCTCGTGCTACCGTCATCACGGCAACTGCATTCCCGGCGACGTTTCTCGATGCACTGGGCAAATCTCATCGGCAAATGGCAAAAACTGCGCCGCTTGCAGCGCGATCGCGGCTGGGCTGGTCTGCTAGACTTTCTTCGCACACGCCTCCGCCGTCAGCTTGGACAAGGCTTTGCCTACCGGCGTTGGCGCGCGCAGCGGCGGTGGACGCCGGCGGCGATCGCCCGTGCCCGTGCTGAAATTGCGACTTGGCCCACGCCGCCCCTGATTTCCGTGCTCGTGCCGGTCTACAACGTCGAATCCCGCTGGCTCGAACGCGCCATCCGGTCTGTGCAAGCGCAGATTTACCCACACTGGCAGCTCTGCATCGCCGACGACGCCTCGACGCAGCCGGGAGTGCGATCGCAACTCGAGCGCCTCCAAGCCGCCGACCCCCGCCTTCAGGTGACCTTTCGCGCTGAGAATGGGGGCATCGCTGCCGCTAGCAATTCAGCCCTGGCTCTAGCAACGGGTGCATACATCGCGCTGCTCGATCACGATGATGAGCTGGCGATCGACGCCCTCTATGCGATCGCCCAGCATTTGCGCCAGCACCCCGAAACCGACCTCATCTACAGCGACGAGGACTGCATCGATGCGCGTGGGCGGCGGCAGCGTCCCCAGTTCAAGCCGGACTGGTCGCCGGACTTCTTGCACAGCCAGATGTATCTTTGCCATCTCAGCGTCTATCGCACGGCGCTGGTGCGTGACCTCGGCGGCTTCCGGAGCGAGTACGATGGCGCTCAGGACTATGATCTCGCCTTGCGCGTGACCGAAAAGACGCCGCGCATCCAGCATCTGCCGCAAGTGCTCTACCACTGGCGACAACTGCCAACCTCTTCGGCGGCGGGCTTGGCGGCGAAGCCCTGGGCCTTTGCGCGCGGCCGGGAGGCGCTGGCGGCGATGTTGGCGCGAGCGGGCGATCGCGGGCGGGTGGAGATGACCGAGTTTCCCGGTGTCTTCCGGGTGCGGCGGGCGCTGCGAGGGCAGCCGTTGGTCAGCATTGTCATTCCCAGCGCCGGGAAGACAGTTCTAGAGGGGGCAAACTCAATCTGTCTGTTGGCGCGCTGTCTCGCCAGCATTCAAACCCTGAGCACTTATCGCCATTTTGAGATCCTGGTGGTCGATGGCTACGACATTCCCGAGGCCGTGCTGGCAAATTTACCCGTGGCGGTGCGGTTGGTGCGCGATCGCCAACCCTTCAACTTTTCCCGCCGCATCAATCTTGGCGTTGCCCAAGCACAGGGCGAGATGTTGCTGTTGCTCAACGACGATACGGAAGTGCGGACACCCGATTGGTTGGAGGCGCTGCTGGAGTTTGCCCAGTTACCCGCCGTCGGCGCGGTGGGCGCAAAGCTACTCTTTCCGGACGGCAAACTCCAACATACGGGCGTCGTCCTCGTCCACGACTTGCACCCGATGCACGCCTTCTACGGCTTCCCCGGTGCGTATCCCGGCTATGGCTGCTCCAATGTGGCGACGCGCAATTATTTGGCCGTGACCGGCGCTTGCCTGATGCTGCGGCGGGCATTGTTTATAGAATTGGGTGGCCTAGACGAGGCCTTTCCCCTCAACTACAACGATGTCGATCTCTGCCTCAAGGCGCACCAGGCGGGTTATCGCAATCTGGTTGTGCCCTATGCGGAGTTGAGCCATTGGGGATCGGCGAGTCGCGACAATGCCGAGGTGGCTCCCGTCGAGCGCGAGCGGTTGCAGGCAAAGTGGGCCAGTTATTGGCAGCAACTGGGCGGCGTCGATCCCTACTACAATCCCAATTTCAATCTAGAATCTCCGAATTTTGAACTGTGAGGGGGATGAGACTAAATCCGCTATCTATTCTTCTTCGCCAGCGGCAGTAGCAGCGGCTTGGTGCTGCTGCAAAATCTGCGAGAGTTCATCGACCTCGAAGTATTGGTGAAATTTCGGTGTGACCTCCAGCCAAAAGGAGCGGCCGTCTTTTTGGCGGCGCTTGTGGATGAAGCCGTGCTCGACGAGTTCTTGCACCTGGGGGTAGGCGCTGCTGCCGCGCAGTTCGATCAATTCGGTTTGCAGTAGCGGGCCTTTGAGGGCGATCGCCGCCAAGGTTCGCAGCGCCCCCAAACGCAGTTCCGCTGGAACAAAATCCTGCACCAGCGACTCAAAGTTGGCGCGCAACTGCAAGCTGAAACCGGTCGGGGTCTCGACCACCTCTAGGGCGCTGTCGCGGTGGGCGTAGCCGTCCATGAGTTCGAGGATCGCCGCCTGCACCTGCTTGCGGTGACAGCCCGTCGCCTCGGCGAGCGAACTGAGGGACACGGCTTGCCCTTTGAGGTAGAGGACGGCCTCGATCCGCGTCGCGAGACTGGGTTCGCTGTCTGCATTTACATCTGTCATCCCGACCGGCACAACGCGGGCGCTGCCCACAAGTACAACGGCACTAATCTAGCTGATGACCGGTCAATTCGACAAAAATATCTTCCAAGTTCGACGGGCGAACCATCAAGCCAGTTTTATCGGGCACGGCTTCCAGGTAGGCATTGGCATCTGCGAGGGTGGGGAAAAATTTCGACTCTAGGCGATCGCCCACCTGCTTGATCGCTAGCCCCTCGCCGTACTTGCGCCGAAACTCCGCCAGCGTGCCCAGTTCTACCAGCTTGCCGCTATCCATGATGCCAATCCGCCCCGGTCGGCCGGTGTTGCTGGCGTCGCAGAGAAACTCGACCTCTTCCATGTAGTGGGTGGTCAGCAGGATGGTCATGCCCTGGCGGTTGAGGTCGCGGATGATCTCCCAGAGGCGGCGGCGATTCTGCGGATCGAGGCCGACGGTGGGTTCGTCGAGAAAGAGGACTTGCGGTTCGTGCAGTAGGGCGCGCGCGATTTGCAGGCGGCGCTTCATGCCGCCGGAGAGGGTTTTCACTCGGTCGTGGCGGCGATCGCTCAGTTCGACATACTCCAGCCAGCGGTCGATGCGCTGCTGGCGTTCACGCGGGGGGATGTGGTGCAGCCGCCCGTGAAACTCCAGGTTTTCCCACACCGAGAGATCGATGTCCACACTGACCTGCTGCAAGACGACGCCGATGGCGCGGCGGACTTGGCCGGGTTGGCGGGCGACATCGTAGCCCGCGACGGCGATCTGGCCATCGGAGGCACGAGTCAGACCGAGAGCCATGCGGATGGTGGTCGATTTACCGGCACCGTTGGGGCCGAGCAGGCTGAAGATTTCGCCCGGTTCGATGCTAAAGGAGAGATCATCAACGACGGGGGTATTGTTATAGACCTTGGAAACGCCAGCGAGGGCAACGGCTGTCACGGCTTTTACAAAACTTTACATCTAGATCCATTGTGCCCTACGGGGTGCGATTCAGCCAAGGGCAATGACGCGGCGGCTGAATGTCTCAAAGCGTGGCGATTTTTGTCATTTTTTTAAGAAATGTCAGTAAACGGTGAAGCGATCGCCACCCGCGAGTCACAATAAACGACTTGAAGGCGCAGGGTTGCGGACTGAAAACCACCCTCTGTGCTTGCGTTTGCGGATTTATCGGGAACGAGCGGGGCGATCGCGCCTAGCCTCAGCGCCCCCCCCTTCGAGGCAGTCAATTCTTTTTAGTAGCATCGCAATTTAGGAGCGTTAAGCATCGTGTCACAAGAGCGGCAAAAACAGCAATCATCACCGGCGCGTCCTCCGGCGTCGGCCTCCAAGGAGCGCGCGCCCTAGCCGAAAAGGACTGGCACGTCATTATGGCCTGCCGCAATCTGGAGAAGACCAAAGCCGCCGCCCATGCGGTCGGGATGTCGCCAGATCGCTACAGTATCTTGCATCTTGACCTGGCGAGCCTTGACAGTGTGCGCCAGTTTGTCCAGGCCTTTCGGGACACGGGGCGATCGCTCGATGCCCTAGTCTGCAATGCCGCCGTCTATCTGCCGCTGCTCAAGGAGCCGCTGCGGAGTGCCGACGGCTATGAGCTGAGTGTGGCGACCAATCATCTCGGCCACTTTCTCCTCTGCAACCTCATGCTGGAGGATCTAAAGAATTCCCCCTCGCCGAAGCCGCGCTTGGTGATTTTGGGCACAGTCACCGCCAACCCGAAAGAGCTGGGCGGCAAGATTCCCATTCCTGCGCCGCCGGATCTCGGTGACCTCCAGGGCTTTGAGCAGGGCTTCAAAGCGCCGGTGGCGATGATCAATGGCAAACCCTTTAAATCCGGCAAAGCGTACAAGGACAGCAAGCTCTGTAATATGCTGACCATGCGCGAGCTGCACCGTCGCTACCACGACGAGACGGGCATTGTCTTCAGCGCTCTGTATCCGGGCTGCGTGGCGACCACGGCGCTGTTCCGCAATCACTATTCGCTGTTTCAGACCATCTTCCCGTGGTTCCAGAAGAATATCACCGGTGGCTATGTTTCTGAGGAACTGGCGGGCGATCGCCTCGCGATGGTCGTCGCCGATCCCCAGTACAACATTTCCGGCGTCTACTGGAGCTGGGGCAACCGGCAAAAAGAAGGGCGCAAGTCCTTTGTGCAGGAGGTCTCTGACGAAGCGAGCAATGATGACAAGGCCGTGAAGATGTGGGATCTCAGCACCAAGCTCGTGGGGATGGCTTAGCGCTGGCGTCGTCTCAGCGGGGCTGATAGTGCGGGCAGTGCTCGCAGGGGCCGCTGGGATTCACAGCACAGCGGAGATAGGGGGAGCGGGCATTGAAGCGGCAACTGGGTTCGCCGAGGCTGCTGGCGCGCCATTCATAATCAGCTTCGCGGCGGGCGATCGCGCCCTGAGCATGAGTGCGGATGTGTTGGAGCTGAACTTGCCAATGCTGTTGGTTGCGTCGCAGCAGCAGCAGCGACAGCAGGGTGGGCAACAGGCTCAGAGTCAAGATGACAACTAGCGCCAACACATCCAGCTTGCTTAGCGAGTTAGGGAAACCGGCGCGCGCCAGTTCAAGGGTAGCTCGTTGGGGATTTTTGCCGCCGCCGGAAAGCCCCGTTCAATGGTTCGTACCTCGACTTGTTGCGCTTTGAGGGCTACTTGCAGCAAGGCCATCGCCGCCTCCGGCTTGCCGCTGCCACAGAAAAACAGATCCGCCGCAAAATAACCGTATTCAGGCCAGGTATGAATCGCAATATGGGATTCCGCTAAGGTCGCGGTTGCTGTAACGCCGTGAGGGCTAAATTGGTGAACGCAGAGATCGATTAGTGTTGCTTCGCCGCGCTCGATAGCCTCCATCAGGGCAGTGCGAATTCGGTCAGGATCATTCAGTAAATCTGCTGGTGCCTGCCACGCATCCACAACCAGATGGGTTCCCATTTTCTTCATTCTTATCCTTGCACTCCCATGCTAGAAAACTTGGTAACTCTCTATCTATAACACAGGCCTCAAGGCATTGTTGTCACCCGTGCGATCGCCCAACTTTCTGAATCGAGCGCTACTAACCCAGCAAGCCTGGTACAAGGCGGCGGCAATGAGATCCCCATTCAGGATCCGTAGGATGCCTGTATTGTCTGCACTCATCACTCAAAACTCAAAATTCCGCGTAGCGGTACTAGGCAGCGCGGTGACCCGATCCAAGTTGAATTGACCGGCCCTGACCTCAGCCAACTGCGGGAGATTTCTCAGACGGTACAGGCCGAACTGCGCCAGATCCCCAGCGCTACCGAGGTGCGGGACAATCTGGGAGCCTTGCAACCGGATCTGCGCTTGCTCCCGAAGCGCGAGGCGTTGTCGTTTCATGATCTCAGCACCGACGAACTCGGCGACGGCGATCGCCCTGGTTGTGGTGCCCTGTTTGTATCTGCTGCTGACACCCACTACAGACCCGGTCAATGCGAGCAACTAACTCGTTAAGCTCCGGCATTGCTACAGGACAGATTCTTATGCTTATACAGATATTTGGAGATGATGCCAATGCTATTGTAAATTGCGACTGTTCATTCCAGCGTCAACTGTTGTAAAAATTGAAGACAGGCGTGAACGACACTGGTAAGGCGTTTTTGGTCGTTGGTTATGCTGCGATTTGACTCACTGGCTTACTCTCAACACCCCCTCACCTATGGCCCAATCACACCCCCCGTCTGATTCTCTATTTGTCGTCGGGATCGGAGCCTCAGCGGGCGGCATCCAGGCACTCGAATCATTTTTCTCTAGCCTGCCGACGACACCGAATGCAGCCTTTGTGGTCGTGCAACACCTCTCGCCCGACTTCCACAGCATGATGGCCGAGAGCTTGCAACGGCACACGGAGCTGACGGTTCATGAGATCACGGGCGAGATGCCGCTGAGTGCCAACCAGGTCTATGTGCTGCCGCCGCGCTACAGTGTGGAAGTGGAAGGCTCCCAACTGCGGGCGACACCACCGCCGCGATCGCTCCACGCCCCAATCAACCTATTTTTTCACTCCCTCGCCCAAGCCGTCGGCGGGCGGGCGATCAGTATTCTGCTCTCCGGGACGGGCAGCGATGGCACCGAGGGCTTACAAGCAATCGGGCGAGCCGGTGGTGTTGCCCTCGTGCAATCATCCGAAACCGCACAGTTTAGCAGTATGCCCAGCAGCGCCATTCCTTCGGGTCTGGTGGACGAGATCCTCTCGCCGCGCGACCTTGCTCGGGCTGTGGCGGATATCGTCTACCTCGCGACCCACTATGGTTGCAGCGGAATACCCATCGAAGCTCCCAGCGCGATCACCTCTGAACAGCGGCAGCGCATCCTCGAACTGCTGCGCGAGCACGCAGGCACCGACTTCTCCCATTACAAAACCAGTACCCTGAATCGCCGCATCGCCCAGCGCTGTGCGCTTAGCCGCGCCGCCAACTTGACGAGTTACATTCACCGTCTGGGTGAGTCGCAAGAGGAACGGCAGCAACTGCGCCGAGATTTGCTGATTGGCGCGACCAAATTCTTTCGTGATCCGCCGGCTTGGCAATTGCTCGCTACCCAGATCCTACCGCAAATGATTGCCGACCTGGATGCCGGACAGCAGTTACGGGTCTGGGTCTCAGCCTGTGCTACCGGCGAAGAGGCGTACTCAATGGCGATCGCCATCACGGAGGCGCTCCAGCAAACTGACAAAATGATCTCCGTCAAAATTTTTGCGACGGACGTCGATTCGCGATCGCTGGCAGTCGCCTCGCGAGGGATCTACCCCGATAGCATTGCCAGTGACCTCAGCCCGGAATACCTGGCAAAATACTTCAATCGGGTCGATGACTCCTACCAGGTTGTCCCGTCGCTGCGCGAGATGCTGATCTTCGCGTCCCACGACCTGACCCAGAATGCAGGCTTCTCAAAAATGAGCCTGATCAGTTGCCGCAACGTGCTGATCTATATGCAGCCACCGCTTCAGCAACAGGTTTTACGGTTGCTGCACTTTTCACTTGCCGTCGGCGGCACGCTCTACCTCGGTAGCTCCGAGACCCCCGGCGATCTCTGCGAGGAGTTTGTCACCCTTGATACCAGGTGGAAGCTCTTCCGCAAGCGGCGCAACAGCCAACTGCGAGCCTGGTCTGCCAAACAACAACCGCTTCATACGATGTCTCAATCACGCGATCGCCCCCCTGTAAGTCGCGGCCCTCTCAACCGTATTCTCGCCGAGGCCTTGAAATTTTGCTTCGCGGGCCGCACCATGACCAGCCTACTCGTCAGCTCCGACAACCGACTCGTCCACATCATCTACAATTCTGGCCAATTACTCGAACTGCCCGTGACTGGCACCGCCGAATTGGATGTCGTTGATCTGGTGCCAGTCGGACTGCGCGTACCACTAAGCACGGCCCTCCACCGCGCCAAATGCGACCAACGATCGGTTGCCTTTCACAACATTCAACTTGAGCACAGCGGACAACACTTCTGCATTGACCTGCGGATTGGGCGCGAACCGGACAATCCGCTGCTCGAACCCTACTTCATTGTTGTTTTTGAGATTGAGACGCGAGTGAGCGACAGCCCCACAGACGTCACGGCGGTGACCACTCCAGCCATTTCTATCGAATCGGATGAATCGGAGCTGAAGGCGGCGACGGCGCGGCAACTGAGTGATCTAGAGTACGAGCTACAGCAGACACGCGAAAACCTCCAAGTCACGATTGAGGAGTTGGAAACGACCAACGAAGAGCAAGAAGCGACCAACGAAGAGCTGTTGGCTGCCAATGAAGAACTTCAGAGCACTAACGAAGAGCTACAAACAGTCAACGAGGAGCTCTATACCGTCAACGTTGAGTACCACCACAAAATCGCCGAACTCACGCAACTGACCGATGATATCGACAATTTGCTCCGGAATACCGACATCGGCGTCGTCTTCTTGGGCAAAGATCTATGCGTCCGCAAGTTCACACCCGCAGCAACCCGTGCCATCAATCTCCAGCCTACTGACCTCGGCCGTCCGCTCAGCGATTTCACCAACAACCTCGCTGACGGTGATAATTTGGTGGAATCGCTGCGTGCCGTGCTGGCGCGTGGCACCTCGCTGGATCGGGAAATCGAGATTGAGGCGACTGGTGAACAGTTTCTGATGCGGACCAACCCGTACTACACGGCTGAGGGCGATCACGACGGGCTGGTGATCACTTTTGTCAATATCGACACCCTCAGACAGATGCAGCAGCAGCTCTCCCTGACCAATCAGTTGCTTGAGAACGTCTACGACAGTACGCCAGTCGGTCTCTGCCTCCTCGACGCTGATTACCGCTACCTGCGGATCAATCACCGCTTGGCAGCAATCAACGGTTTCTCAGTTGAAGCGCACCTTGGCAGGACGGCAGCGGATCTCATGCCGGAGATCGCGGATACAGTTGAGCCATTGCTGCGCCAGGTGCTTCAGACTGGTGAGCCGGTCGTGAATCGCCGGGTCGTCGGGACAACCCCCGCTGAGCCTGACGTCTTACGCTACTGGCTGGTCACCTACTATCCCGTCGATCTAGGCGGGGGACAGCGGGGTGTCGGCTCAGTGGTCACCGAGATTACGGAGTTGCAGCAGACACAGGAAAAGCTACAAGAAAGCCAGCAACTGCTACAATCCATCGCGGATACATCGCCTGGGATCGTCTACGTCTGCAACCTCAGCGATCGCTACCGGTTGGTCTATTGCAATGGCAGTGCTGTCGCGCTGGGGTATTGCGAAGATCCTGACTTCACGCTCGTCAACCGGCCCTTGACCGATGCCATGCACCCTGACGATCGGGAGCAGGCGCTGGAACAGCTCACCGCTCTAGCAAACGATCCCGACTGTGACACAGTGCGGATCGACTATCGTTTGCGCTGCGAGGATGGGAGCTATCGCTGGTTCAGCAGCTCCAATCGGATTTTCAGTACGACCGAATCCGGTGCAGCCGAAAAGGTGATCGGTGTGGCATTGGATGTTAGCGATCGCATGGCGGCTGAAGCTGCCCGCCGCGAGAGTGAAGAGCGCTTCCATGCCTTCATGGCACACGCCCCCAGCCTCAACTGGATTATCAGCGCGGATGGGCACTTGCTCTACGCCAATGCCGCTTATCAGTCCGTGCTGACCTGTCCGCTTGAGGAAGCGATCGGTCGTCATCTGCGTGAGCTATTCACCCCTGAGGATGCTGAGCGCTACCTACTTGCCAACCACCAAATTGTGACAACTGGGGAGTCTCGTGAATGGGTTGAGATTACCCATGTCGATACGCAATCATTTGAATTTTTAGTCAATGCTTTCTTGATTCAGCATTCGGATGAGGGTAGAGATTGCATCGGTGGGGTCGGGATCGACATCACGGCTCGCCGTGAGGCTGAGCGCCTCTTGGAGGCGTATAACCAAACCCTGGAAACGCGAGTGACTCGGCAAACTGCAATCCTGCGCGATCGCGAAACCAGCCTCGCCAACCTCGTTGCCAGCTTGCCGGGAGCGGCTTATCGCCGCCGAGTGGATGACGATTGGACGCTGCTATGGGTCAGCGATTTTGTGAGTGCTGTCGCTGGGTATACAGCGAGCGAGCTTCAGCACAATCGCGATCACTCCTTCGCTAGGTTGATCCCAGCCCGGGAACGCGCGCGGGTGACGGCTGAAATTGCCACGGCGATCGCGGCTGGACAACCTTTTGGGTGCGAGTATCGTCTGCGGCACCGCGATGGTCGGCGGCGCTGGGTCTATGATCGCGGGCGCGGCGTTGTCGATGCTGAGGGCCGGGTGCAATATCTGGAAGGGATCCTGTTCGATGTCAGCGATCGCAAGCAGATCCAGCTTGACCTCGAAGCCGCCAAGGTTGCCGCTGAGGCTGCTGACCGTACCAAGAGCGAGTTTCTCGCCAATATGAGCCACGAAATTCGCACGCCGATGACCTCGGTGCTGGGTTTCGCCAGCCTGCTCCAGGCGGCCGATCTAGACCCGAAGTCCCGCCGCTTTGTGGAGGCGATCGACCGCAATGGGCAGATGCTGCTGCAAATCGTCAATGACATCCTCGATCTCTCGAAGCTGGAGGCGCGGGAGCTAGAGCAAAAGATGGAGACGTTTAGTTTACGCCAGTTGCTGAACGGATTGTTTGAGACCTTTCAGCCACAAGTGATGGCGGCGGGGCTGAGCCTGGATTTAGCAATTGACCTCGAGGTTCCCGAATATCTAGATGGCTCACCACAATACTTGCAGCAGGTACTGATCAATTTGATTCGCAATGCGATCAAATTCACCGAGCGCGGCGGGATTGCCGTGACGATCGCCTTGGACAATGCAACAGAAGCTGAGGTCGAGCGCGAGGGCGAGGTGATCTCGCTCTATTGCCAAGTTCAGGACAGCGGTATTGGCATCGCGCCTGCTGACCAAGCCAAGTTGTTTGATTCGTTTACCCAAGTGGATAGCTCCTTGACGCGCGATCGCGGCGGGACTGGCCTCGGTCTGGCGATCTGTCGCAAGATCGTGCAGCTTAGCGGCGGTCAGATCGGCGTGCGTAGCGAACTGGGTGCGGG
>JAAUTY010000103.1 GCA_012031265.1 Spirulinaceae cyanobacterium SM2_1_0
GTTGCAAAAACCTTGCACCCCATGATGAAAATCAGGGTCAAAATCTGGAAGCTGGAGAGTATAACCCCTACTTTTCAAGCTGTACAGCGCCCAGAAGCGTTTTGGGGACTTTTTCAGCAAACCCTACCTACGGCTCTGGCCCCAAGGGCGTCTATCGCCAGAAAACAACGCCGCGCGGTACGTTCAAGTTTGCCAACGCCTTTGGTTTGCTGGATATGCACGGCAATGTCTGGGAGTGGTGTGCCGATCCTTGGCATGACAACTACCAGGGCGCGCCCAACGACGGAACTATATGGTCATCTAGCGATGAAGGAAATAGAAGAGTGGTGCGCGGCGGTTCGTGGTACCGCAATCCTGGGGACTGCCGGTCTGCGAGCCGCAGCAGGTACGAGCGCGACCTCCGTTACAGCCTCCTCGGTTTTCGCCTTGTCCGCGGTGCGGCGAGGACTCTTCCCTCTTCCCTTTAGCCCTTTTTCCCTCTATACTCGCTTCTCTTTTCACTTCTTGCGCGCTCCGCGCGCTCTTTAAAATTTTTTGCGATTTTTAACGTTTTATTGCCATGGACGAGCTACCGATTGTCCAAAAGCCTTGGCCCTCAACTAAATTCATTGCAAGTGAACAATCAAATCCTGATACTCATCGTCAAATGATGCCTCAGCCAGCAAGATCAACAGCTCGATCGTTTCACCCATGCTGAGCGTTGAGTTCAAGATGAAAATGCCTGGAATGTGGCGGCCCGCCTCCAAGTGAGCTGTTAGATGCACAGGCATTGAGGCACGATTATTGGTCACGAGCACAAAGTCGTATTCCTCGCACCAAATCAAAATATCGGGGTCAAGTGTCCCTTTAGCCGGTGCATAAGGATCGCCAACGAACCAAACAACCAAATCCGGACGCTGGCGAGCAATTTGAGTCTTGTAGCTCCGTTCGACATTTTCATCCAGCAGATACTTGAGACTCACCGGCTTCTCCCTGCCTACGTTCGGCTCGTAACGCTTGCAAGCGCAGTAGACCCGCAGGCGGATTCTCTTGCTGCGCTCGGCGCTGTTGGTGCCCGTGATCGAGCCAGTCAGCAAGGTACTGACCGACCGCCTGCGGATCATGCAAGTAGTACAGAATCGTTGCGTAAACCTGCTCGAGCGTCAGCGTTGGATACGCCGCCGCGATTTCCTCCGGCCTGCGGCAGCGGTGGATGAAGTCATAGAGCACCGTTTCGATGCCAACGCGCGTACCCTTAATGCGGATGTCATCTGGACGCAGCCAATCAAAATAGGCTTCCAACTGCATCACTCGCTCCCTCCCAGCACTTGCTCTCAAGATAGCAAACCTGCATTGGGGTCGAAGCAGGCCGCTTGGTCGGTTCGCCGAACAGTGGCCTGCTTCAACAGCGCCGAAGATTGGGAGCAAGCACAAGAGACCCTGCACATCTTGCAAAACACCGACCGGATGCGGCAAATCGCGCAGTCCTCCAAAATCCACAGCGCCCAGCAAGGTTACCAACCGACGGCTCAAGCGGTTGCTGCGCTCCTTGGTGTTTGAGGGCAATACTGGGTTGGTTGGTGCAGAACTCCACTCCGCCAAGCGTTTACGCTTGGCTCATTGCTAAAGCCTGCTCAAGCAGGCTTAGAGATGGCGATCGCACGCCTCATCACCCCCAAATCTGTTGCAAAGCCAGCCCAAAGCCAGGTCGGTCGGTTTCGCCGGACAGCGCTGTCGGCTCGGCAGGCACGGCGATCGCCCCATCCGGACGGATAGACCGCGACCTGCATCGACCGGCCGCTATTCGCCAGCCGTCGCGATCGCCTCCTGCACCATTTCCAGATAAGTCAGCGTTTGCTCGTAGCCACTCTGATTGCCTTGTGCGGCGAAGAGTTGCGCGGCGCGTTCGAGATCGGCGATCGCCAAGGCCAGCTCACCCTGCTGAAAGTAGACCAAGCCACGACTGCCATGCAGATCGGCCCAGTTGGGTTGCAGAGCGATCGCCTGGGTGAAGTCAGCGATCGCCAGCGCCAATTCCGCCAACTCCGCCTGCGTCAGACCGCGATTGTAGTAAGCCTTGGCAAAGTCCGGCGCGACCGCGATCGCCTGATCGAAGCTGGCGATCGCCTGCGGCAAGTCCCCCTGCAACACCAGCGCATTGCCGCGCTGGTTGTAGGCTTCGGCATAGGTCGGATCGAGGGCGATCGCCCGGTTGAAATCGGCGATCGCGCTCTGATATGCCCCCAGCGCCAAGCGCGTCAAACCCCGCTGCACATAGGCATCGAGCCGCTGCGGCTCCCGCGCCAGCACATAGGTAAAATTTGCCAGAGCGCTGAGAAAGTCGCCATTCGCCAATCTCTCCTCGCCGCGTGCATACAGCTCTGGCGTGCTCAGGTTCGGGATCTCGCGCACCTCCGCGATCGTGCGCTCTGCCTCCGCCAGGGCATCGCGGTTGTCGGCAGCGGCGGCCAGTTCGGCTCCGGCCTCGAAGTCGGCGATCGCCTGTTGCCAGTCCCCCAGTTGCAGATTGGCATAGCCCCGGTTGAAATGCGCCAGCATCAAGTCTGCATCCAGACTCAGTGCCTGGTCAAAATCGGCCAGTGCCGCCTGATAATTCCCCGACCAAAACAGCGCCGTGCCGCGAAAGTTGTAGACCTCGCCATTCTCCGGCTCGATGCGGATCGCTTCGCTGAAGTCGTTGACCGCCTTGCGGTATTCCTCGACGTGCATCCAGAGTTGGGCGCGGCTTTGGTAGGCGATCGCATCGTCTGGATTGAGCTGAATGGCGCGATCCAGGGCCGCCATCACCGCCGGATCGTAGTGCGCCAGGTGGTAGGGGGCTGGTCTCGCAGCGGCCGAAGCCGGGCGAGCATCCTGGCGCAGCGCTGGTAAACGCGCGGCAACCATCGGCGGCGTGAAACCGAGGGCGATCGCGATCGCCCCGCCCCAACCCCAGAGCCAACGGCCCGATTTTCTGTCCATCCTGTTCATCACGGCTCTCTGCCCCGCACTGGCTCTGTGAATTCCCTAACTACTGACGCTGATCGCGCGTGCTCGTTTCCGGACGCTCCCCCTCGGCTAGCCGCAAAGCGAGGAACTGCGTGACTTGGCGATCGCTGAAATTATCATCACTCACCAAAATCAAGCTGCGGCTGCCGTCCAAGAAGCGCGGCCCCAGCGCCATGCCTTCAAGATTATCGAGCGGGATGCCTAGGTCGCTCAGGTCGAGCAGCAGTCGCTTGCGGATCGGCTCGACATTGCTGAGGCTGCCCGATAGCGTCTCGATGCGCGAGGTATCAGTGGCATTCCCCGGCATCAGTTGAAAAATCTTCGCCCCCGACCCCTGCGGCCCAAAGGTGCGTTCGAGGCTGAGCAAAATCCCTCCCGCTGGAGGGCGACCAGTTCAGTCAAGCCATTGGACAGGGTACCAGCGGGGGCGGGATCGAGGCGGTAAAGGTTTTCAGAAATCAAGACCGGCGGCCCGACTGGGTTGATGCCGAAGTGGAGGAGGCGAATGCGTGCCGAAGCGGCGGGATCGGTCTCGACGAGATCCTGGCAGAGCGTCGATTCTGGAGCGGTGAACAGGCGGAAGGGATCGGCGGCGGCGACGCTCGTGATTCCCAGAGTCAGCGCCTCGAAGCCGAGGTTATCGCGCACGCCGTGGGGGATGTCTTCGTCTGTGCGAATCGGTTGCTGGGGTGTGAAACGCGCCGGTAGGCGGACAAATTGCTGCAATTGCCCGGTTTCGAGGTCAAATTCGCCCACAAACGGGTCAATCTGGCGATCCGTTGACCCTTCGCTGCTGATGAACAGGGTGCCCCGGGGCGAGAGGGCGAGGCCTTCGGGGTCGAGGCTGTCGGCGGTGAAAAGCGCCCCCTCGGCGTCACGCAGGAAGGTGACCGCTTCCACCGTCGCCGTCAATTCGCCGTTCGCCAAAACGAGCTGCACGGTGTAGAAGCGGGCCGGGGCGCGGCGGCTGCGGTCGTCGGAGAGGGCGTAGAAGCGATCGCGTTCCCGGTCATAGGTCAGCGCCGACAAGCCGCCGACCGGCGTGTCCTGAAAGTCTTGTTTGGGCAAGACGGTCGCGCCCAGCAGCTCCAGGGACAGGGGTAAAAAGAGGCGATCCGTCGCCGAAACTGGCGGCGGCGGACTGCACGCCAGCAAACCGAGACTCAGCCACAATCCCAGCAGCCCTGCCCAAATCCGTCGCCACCACTGCCCCATTGCCCCGCACTCCGTGAAAATCCTGACTCTCCCTGCGATGATTGTACCGCTCTCAGTTCGGGGGCTAAGTTGCCAGCTTGCTCCCGGTCGGTGAGCGCCGCAAGTCGCTACAATTCTTAATAAATAGCGATTGTGGGAGCGTCCGCATGACTGAGCAAGCCCAGCCGCGCGTCGTCATTGTTGGCGGCGGTTTCAGCGGTCTCTACGCCGCCCAAGCTTTGAAAAATGCCCCCGTTGACGTGACGCTGATCGACAAGCGCAACTTTCACCTCTTTCAACCACTGCTCTATCAGGTCGCGACGGGCACGGTCTCGCCCGCCGACATCTCCTCGCCGCTCCGCTTGGTGCTGCGAGGACAGCGAAATACCCGGGTTTTGCTCGCCGAGGTGACCGATATTGACCCCGATGCGAAAACTGTGCAGATGGGCGATCGCGCCCTGCCCTACGACACCCTGATCATCGCCACGGGCGTCAGTCATCACTATTTCGGCAATGAGCACTGGACCGCCCACGCGCCCGGGCTGAAAACGATTGAGGATGCCCTGGAGATCCGCCGCCGCATCTTCAGTGCCTTTGAGGAAGCTGAGAAGGAACCCGATCCGGAGAAGCGCCGCGCTTGGCTGACCTTTGCGATTGTTGGCGGCGGGCCGACGGGGGTGGAACTGGCGGGGGCGATCGCCGAAATTGCCCACAGTCCCCTAGCAAAAGATTTCCGCCACATCGATACGACCACGGCGAAGATTTTGCTTCTCGAAGGCGTGGATCGGGTCTTGCCGCCCTATCATCCAGACCTCTCGGCCCGCGCGGCCGCTGATCTCGCCAAGCTCGGCGTCACCGTGCGCACGCAAACTCTAGTGACCAATGTGACCGAGGGCGCGATCACCGTGCGGCAGGGCGAGACAGAAGAAGTGATCGCTGCCGGAACCATTCTCTGGGCGGCGGGGGTGAAGGCGTCGGCACTCGGCCAAGTTCTCCACGAACGCACGGACGTGCCACTCGATCGCGCCGGCCGCGTCATGGTCGAACCGGATCTCAGCCTGCCCGGTCATCCGAGTATCTTTGTCATCGGTGACCTCGCCAACTTCGCCCACCAGGGCGAGCGACCCCTGCCGGGGATCGCCCCCGTCGCCATGCAGCAGGGACAGTACGTCGCCCGTTTGCTGCGGCGGCGTCAGCAGGGCGAAACGGTGCCGCCGTTCCACTACAGCCACTTCGGCAACCTCGCGGTGGTGGGGAAAAACGCGGCGGTGGTTGACCTGGGCTTCCTGCGGCTGACGGGCTTCATTGCCTGGGTGGCTTGGGTGTTTGCCCACATCTACTATTTGATCGAGTTCGACAACAAGCTGATCGTGATGACGCAGTGGGGCTGGAACTATTTCACCCACGGGCGTGGGGCGCGGTTGGTCACGGGCGATCGCGCCCCGTTCGTCCGCGTCCCGGCCGTCGAGGCGGAAACGCTGACGGCAGAGCCTCGCTAAGGTCACCGGTTTGCTGGGCCTAAAGGGGTGCTGCGGCAGCCGCTTCCAGACTCGCATTGCTGCCTCGGTGAGCTATGGGCTGCGATGATCCCCTGGTTGCTTCGAGAAACTTGGGGCTGGCGGGGTACCGTGCCAGCCCCAGCTACTCTACGAGTCGCCGCTACTCGCTGGATTTGCGGGCAGTAAGTAGGCCGAAACGCACCAGACCGCTGGCATAGCCCTGCCGCATCAACCACAGGGCGATCGCCATCCGCGATTTCCTACACTCGGGTGAGTGACTGAGATATAACCAGAGTGCGGAACTTTAAGTTAAAGTCACTATGAAAACGGCAATTTCACTTCCAGATCCGGTTTTTGAGCAGGCGGAAGCACTCGCTCAGCAGTTAGGGATGTCGCGCAGTGAGCTTTACACAAAAGCGCTACAGGCATACCTGAAAAGGCACAACCGTGATCAAATTTTGCTCAAATTGAACCAAGTCTATTCTACAGAGTCCTTTGAACTTGATCCAGTGATGGCAAGGATGCAGTTTATGTCTCTGCCCCACGAAGATTGGTAATGTATCGGGGAGAAATTTGGTGGGCGAACCTACCCGATCCGATGGGATCAGAACCTGGCTATCGTCGTCCCGTTTTGGTGATTCAGGATGATACGTTTACCCAGGTCAGATTAGTACGATTATCGTCGTTGTTATCACTTCAAATATTCGGTTAGAGGAAGCACCAGGCAATGTACTCTTACCGAGCGGAGTATCAGGTTTATCAAGAGATTCTGTTGTGAATGTCTCTCAAATTGTCACGGTCGATAAGACATTTTTGGCTGAACGTGTTGGTTCGCTACCAGACTACTTGCAAGAGGAGATTGATGAAGGTTTACGAACAGTTTTGTATCTCTAACCAAGCCAGCTAACAGGGTGCATCCCACCTTGGCAGTTCCACGTTCCTGCGCAACAGGCTCCGCCAACACCCTAAATCCCTATCCCAAGTCAGGCTACTGTGTATACACAAGTCCTGAAACCTTTGCCGTTAGCGGGTTTTACTTTTTTGGTTTCGCCCCTACTTTTACAGCAGGCTTCAGGAGTCCGAAGGCCTCGTCCAGTCTGACTTTTACTGAGTTAGGTAGACCGCAGTTCGGTCAGGAAGGATCTCAAGTTATGTGTACACGGTAGCCCAAGTCAGGAGAGGGACTTCCAACTCGCCGGTGTACGGGCGCTCTGGCATTCAGGAGTATTGGATTTTGGATGTGCAGGAGCGCTGTCTCTACGTGTTTCGGCAGCCGCAGCCGACGGGCTATGGGGAGCAGCAAGTGCTCGCGAAGCCAGACCGGATCGCATCTTTGGCGTTTCCGGAGGGCGCGATCGCCATCCGCGATTTCCTACGTTCGGACAAGCGGCGGTGATGGGGCTGGTCGTTCTCTTTAAGTCCAGTGCCCCAAGCTCTGCAAGTTCTGTGGCGGCAACGGCTTGGCGGGGCGAGATGGTGACGGGCGGGGCTTTTGTCGGGGATTGGTTAGCGGGTTGAGGGGGGAGCGTTCGCGTAGCGTCCCGGAGGGATTTTCGCGTAGCGTCCCGGAGAGAATATCGCCCTAAAGCTCCAGCCCAGGCGCGGCTCCGGCTGGGGGAGCAGCCAGGTTCCCTGGCGACCGGGCAGAGCCACGCTGGTGACAAGGTTGCTATGGATTTTGACGTAGGGGTTGACGTTTCTAATTGCTGAGAGTAAGCAACAGCTTGAGTTTCAGCAGTTGTTGGTTGAAATTAAAGAATCGTTAAATTCGACTCCGATCGGGTGAGGATGGCGTTAGATCGGAGAAGTATCGCGCAAGCTGCTACCAGTCTCGGCACTGACGGCGATCGCCCACCCTCAAGCGATTCCACGAGAACTTATCCTGCTCGATCCTGAGGGTATCCTTAGCAATCCTGACGCTGAGAACAACCAGATCCAGGTGACGATCTATGGCTTCGATGTCTTTCACCCCCAGTCCGGTGAAGTCCGCTCCAGCAACACCAACGAGATCGCCTGCTGGTTCATCGACACCGACTACAACGAGGAAAGCTTCTTTGTCCGCCACGCCTACTTCCTGGGTGCCAGTGCCCCCTACAAGTCGCTGAAAACGACGCTCAAGGCGGAGATCGACGAGGAAGCTTGGGAGTCCTTATATGGGAACACCTCCCGCCCCTTCGACAGGCCCAGCACCGGCCGCATCGCGGTCAAGGTCATTAACCACCTGGGGGATGAGGTGATGAAGGTTTTTAGTGTTAGTTAGTTCAACAAGGAGTTCTTTACTATGGCACGTTATCAAGTTGGCAATCTGGTTGCATATGTCAATAAGTTCGAGCGTTGTGGAACGATCGCCTCAATTGATCAGCGGCGGGGTGGGAAAGTTGGCTATCGGCTCAATACTGGATCTGACTACATCATGGCATATGAGAACGAAATCGTATTGATTTCAACTGATGCTCCGATTATTCCTCCCAAAGCCGCCATGAAGAAAATTGACACAATCGAGAAAGGGAAGTCATATTACACTCCAAAGTTAAGGGAAGCTCTGTGGAAGTTTATCAACAGTGGATCGCGCACTGCAACTACATTTGTTAACTGGGTTGCTGAAGTTACAAACAGGGTTATTGACGAACTTCTTGACCTCATTTCGAGGAGCAGGATTGATTTAACCAAGGTTAGTATTGAGAATTTTATCAGTATCAAGTTATTCTCAATCGCGGTTTAGGTGTCAATTGAATTTGACATCGCAGACACCTGCATCAAGTTGAATCTTCATAAACTCTCATGGCAACCCTCACCATCGAAATTCCCGACGACCTCATGGAGCGACTCGACCCCTTGCGCGACATTCCCTCCGGGACGCTACGCGAACGCCTGCCCGACCTCCTGCGCCGCTGCCTCCAGCCCGACCAGCTCTCCGCCGAAGTCTACCGCTACATCCTCAACTTCCTAACCAGCCAACCCACCCCCGACGAGATCGCTGCCTTTCGTCCCACCCCTGAGATGCAAGCCCGCCTGCGCTACCTGCTCAACCGCAGCAGCGACGGCAGCCTTACCCCCGAAGAAGCCCAGGAACTCGACGAATACGAGCGCATCGAACACCTGATTATCCTACTGAAAGCCGGGAATCTGCCCTTCCTGGCGACCGGAGCCGCATCGTGACTCATTCATTCACACTGAGAACGTTTTGAGCTGGAGAGATTCTGCCATGCGAAAAGAAATCATCGAATATACATCCCCTCTTGATGCCCTCATTGCTCTCGTTAAGCAACTGAGCGCTTACGAGGCCCAATACAAACTCGATTCCGCCGAATTCTTCACCCAGTACAGCCAAGGCAAAACCGATGACGATGAAGTGTTCGTAGAATGGGCTGGCAACTACCAGCACTACCTCGCCCTGCATCAAGAATTAAGCCAAAAACTCAGCCATGTCGCATGACATCCTGAACAACTATCTCGATGCAGTCGAGCAAAACTTGCTGGCACTATCCAACGCCTATGTCGAGCAATTCAGCGCCACTATCCTGACTCCAGAGCGCGCTAACCTCAAGCTAAGAATCCGCTTCCAAGGTCAATATCTGCTAGCGATTAGCGAAGCACTGCTAGTTGCTGACGGGCGAGTGTCTTATCTCGACTACCGCTACCACTGCCAAAACGAGAAAAACGAGCTGATTTTTCGCTACGACAGCACGCCGCATTTTCCCAATCTGCCTAGCTTCCCTCACCACAAACACCTTCCTGATACCGTCATCGCAACCGACAAACCCGACCTTGCCCAAGTTTTGCAGGAAGCTAGTGACCTCGTAACCCCGAACGATTAATGGAATTCCGCATCGCCGATACCTTCACCGATAGCCTCGCCAAACTCCGCAACCAAGAACAGAAAGCCGTCAAGATCGCCGCCCTCGACCTGCAACTTGACCCCACTAAACCCGGCCTGCGCTTCTACAAACTCGACCGCGCCAAAGACCCCAACTTTTGGTCGGTCAGCGCCAACATGGACGTGCGCCTGATCGTCCATCGCACCGACACCAGCCTGCTGCTCTGCTACGCCGGACACCACGACGACGCCTACACCTGGGCGCAGCGGTAGTGGGTAGAGTGGATAGTGGTCAGAGAAACGCGAAGAGCAACGCGAGCCGCCATCCCTATCCACTAATCACTCACCCCTATTCACTCACATCCCCGCCGAAGCCCTGCTCGAACTCGCGACCGGCGGCAAACCGCAACCAGCGATCGCCCTCACCGAGACCACCGACCCCTTCAGCCACCCCGATGCCCAACGCCGCTTCCGGGTCATGTCCAACCAGGACGAACTACAGTGCGCCCTCGAATTTCCTTGGGAGAAATGGGCCGTCTTTCTGCACCCCGCGCAGCGCGCCCTCGTCGAACGCGACTACAGCGGCCCCGCCCGCGTCTCTGGCTCCGCTGGCACCGGCAAAACCATCGTCGCCCTGCACCGTGCCGTCCACCTCGCGCGCCAGCATCCCCAAGCCTGCGTCCTGCTCACCACCTTCTCGGACACCCTCGCCCGCGCCTTGCAACTCAAGCTCGAACGCTTGGTCGGGAACAATGCAGAGTTAGGTGATCGCCTGCGCGTCCGCTCCCTGCGCGGCATCGCCCACGACCTCTACAGCGCTGAGTTTGGCACGCCGCAACTGGTCGAAGCCGACGAACTGCAATCGCTCCTCAACGATGCCGCCAGCCAAGTCGAAGGCCGCCGCTTCAGCGAATCCTTACCTCTGGGGCGAATGGCACGACATCGTAGACGCTTGGCAGCTCCGCACCTGGGAAGACTACCGCGACGTGCAGCGCCTCGGCCGCAAAACTCGCCTCGGCGGCAAGCAGCGGGAAACCCTTTGGGCGATCGTCCAGCGCGTCCGTGACACCCTCGAGCAGCAGCGGCTCACCTGGGCTGACCTGTTCGCTCGCCTCACCGCTCCCAGCCCGTCGAGACAACCCAGTCACTACTCGCCGGGTTTGCGGGCAGTAAGTAGGGCTTGCTGAAAAAACCGGATCGCCGAAAAGACCGTACAAGTGTTCAGGTCGCCGAAAAGGCTGTGCGAGAGACAGAGCAGTCAGAGAGCCAAGCGGTGCGTGGG
>JAAUTY010000104.1 GCA_012031265.1 Spirulinaceae cyanobacterium SM2_1_0
TACGATCCAGATGTCCTAACCGCTGTGGCTCACGCGACAGCGCAAAAAGTCACACAAAGCAAGGGGTGCTAACTGCACAACCTCAGCCCTGCACACCCCCTGTTTTTAGGTGTTGTGCGCGGCTGAGTCCCTTGCCCCATAAGGGTTACGGCGATCCTGCACATCCGCACAACCAAAAACGCAAAGTTTTAAATAAATCACCATGCAAAATCACGAAGATTTTTCTGTGGCGCGCTGGCTCCCACTTTGATCGTTTTAGATATTTTTTTTATCAAGTTGGCAATGGACGCCACCAAAACTCAATCACAGAATAAACATCTAAGCCGTTGAGGCTTGGGTTACCGAATCCATCATTGGCGCGAGTCTGGGTACATTTATGCTGCAACTCCACAATGACCGGCTCTATCGCAGCAATTTGCCCACTGACAAAAGACCGACCCTGAACGACGCCACTTGCAGTAGCAAGCTCACTGGTTCCCATCGCGACAGTTTGATTTGCCGAGATGTTCTGTAGCCTAACCTGATGCCTCTCACACAAAAAGGCGGGGGCACTTCCCGCAAAGCGATAAATTCCTGGCGATAGGATTATTTGATTGGAATCAAGCGTTGTATGGTTGCCGTCATCAAAAGTCTTCGAGTTAAATGCCCGCTGTCGCCAGGCACCAGAGACAAAACTGCCGCCCGCCCCATTTATTGCCTCTTTGACCAAGATGTAATCTGGGTCAACTGGCACAAAGATCGAGCCAGTTCCTTTGCTCACCGAAGGGGCGATCACCCCGGTCTCTGTCGCCAGCCCTGAGATCGCCAGAGTCTCAGGGCTGGCCAGGGGATTCGAGAGCGTAGCGATCAGCGACTGGTTGGAGCCAAGCCGGAGGAAGGGAAAGTTACGGTCACGGGGGATCTCTGCGATCGCCGAGACAGAGACATCCCCACTTGGGAGCGAGAGAGGCAGACCGAAAGGGATAGGAGCGGCTCCATTTGTCGCGATTGCAAGCTGACATCGATTCGGCTCACTGAGGCTGCTCACCACCCAAATATCAGGGATTTCTGCATGGTAGGCGTAGCCGCTGATCAGCGTGGCGGTGTCCAGCAACCCAGGTTGGTAAAGAATGGCGGACAGAGCTGATCCTTCCCCCCATTGATGCGAGATAGCGAGCGAGCGAGCAGTCATAGTGATTCGGGTAGGTCTCCAGTCCGGCGCGGCATGAAATCATGGTGCGTGTGTAAATAGCCTTGCAGTTCCGAAATCTTCTGAGTCTGTAAGGCAATCTTTCCCAACAACCGTTCCTCTATCCCTGAGAGGCGCACGTCCATCAGCTCTGTGGAGCTTTTCCGTTGCTGGCTCAATAGCTGAATCTGCCCTTCGATTTTTGAGAGTTCTCGCTGATTTTGCGCTTCTTGGCGCTGGAGCGATTGATAGAGCCTCCCTTCAATTTTGCTAGCACGCCAAATGAGAGTCCCAAAGCCTATCGCCAACGCAAAAATTTGAGCTACCGTCCCCAAGTCAAAAGTCATTGGTTCTAAGGCGGTTGGTTGAGGATTTGCTGCAACTGTTGGATCCCAACTTGAATCTGAAGCAGGCTCAGCTCTGTCTCATCCTGAGCCGTCTCAATCGCCGGGATAATGGCGCTGGCGTCGCCGCTGGCGAAGATGCCCCCTGAGAACTGCCAGAGGTCATACTCGATGCTCTGGAGCCAGATTGGGACTTCCAGGGACACTCGATAGATCTCCGAGACGGGCGGCCAATAGAGAAGATTTGCCTGCCGGAGCCAAAGCTTTTTGCGAGACTGGCGGCCGTTGGTGTCAGCGATCGTCGGGTCTGAGAAGCCGAGATCGATGCGCTGGTTCGCGTAGCCCGCAAAGCGCCAGTGAGGCTTCGCCGTCGATGACTTGACGACGATCGCGAGCAGTGGAGACTCAAAAGAGCCAGGGACAAACTGCTCTGCGATCGCCGTGAACGTCTGCCCCCCTGGGTTGAGAGTAGCGGTGAAGCTACCCTCCCAGGACCGCAGCCAGTCACTTGGATTGCTAAGGCTGGGCATCGACTCCTACGTTACGGGTTCGGATCCGGGTCGTTACCGGGGTTCGGGTCAGCCACAGAGGCAACGTCAACCGGATAGCGGCGGCCTGAGGCCATTTTGATCCAGTCCGGCGTGTTGGTCAGAAACCTGGTTTTTACGAATTTCTGAATCGAATAAACCGACGCATCTCCGGGAAATCGCAGGGTAACGGTGCGTGTGTTGCCCTTTGTCGTTGTCTTTTTTGTCGGGATGATAACCGGCTTGCCCGACCCTTCTTCGGCGATCGCCGACGTCGCGTACCATTCGCTCGCCTCAACAGAGACCTGCTGGCCTGTATTGTCGTCAAGGTCGCTGTAGACCTGGCGAGTATGAGCCGCGCGTGTCCGGAGTTTCGGATCGGTGGATTGAGCGGCGGCTGTGATGCCAAAGTAGACAATAACATCATCGGGGATGTTTACAAATCGAGTGCGGTTGGAGCCGATGTCAATTTCTGCTACTCCCATTTTCCTTATTGGGTGAAAACTACAGTTGCAACGAGGTGCTTGCTCTAAGGCTCGAAGATTTCGGGAACGGTGTAAGTGGTGTTGCCGGTTGCCGCGTCAAACGTCGCGGGATAGGGCAGCACGACCGAAGCCGTGAAAGTTCGATTCGCCGCGTCATGGTTAACGGTTATCTCGACCTGATCCACAAAGGCTGCATTGACCGTCGCAGCCTCAGCTTGAATCAACAGCAACTCCAGGTCATTGGCAAGCGTTGAATCAGTCGCGCCCAGAACATCCTGAACCGCGAAGGTAGCCACGGCTGTGGCTGGATCAACCGTTGGAGTGTAGGGGAGTCGTAGATCAGCAGCGAACCGCGAAGTTGCATAGTTGGGGGTGAAGTTGATCCGCGCATTCGCCCCATCCTGGATGTCCGCGGTTGAGGCTTGGATGATTTTTACAGCAAGATCGGTGGCTAGAGGCATAACTGCAAAAGGTTTCTGAAATCACCCTAGCACGGGCAGATCAGGTCAAATCTTCCTTCGACCTCTATTAGGGGTTACAGGGAAATTTTGAACTCTTGAGCAACCCCAAAACAGACGGCTACGCTCTGACCAAAGCGCCCAAATAGCGGTCAGTGCGGTCGTAAAGGACAACGGGTTTACCCAGGCCGTAGAGATGCAATTCAGCGTGAGTAAACCGCACGTTGGCGACCGGACGGCGGCGCGGCATCCGCACCAAGTCACCAAGGATATTTTTGAGCGGTGGAACCGTTGGATAGCGACCCGGAGCGTCTTGATTCTGTTTGTGGTTAGAAAGCTCCCAGTTTGGGGTTAGGTTCTGGAGATCGAGCAGCTTACTAATAACTTCCCGCCCTTCACTCAGGTTTAATGCGAGGACTTGGACATTCACGCCATGATCCGGATCGTAGTAGCTAACCAAGTCCCTCCCTTTCCGCCAGACGTAGCCATTTCCCCCAAACCCAAACTCTGTAGCAATCCGGTTTGCGAGCACTTCTGTTTGTCCCTTTGTCAGAGTCTGGCTGTTTTCTTCAATCAGTCGATAGGAGAGGCGTCCAGTGACGGGATTCTCGTTGGGTTGGTGATCAAGCGCATCTTGTTTGAAGTGGAGCTGAACCTGTGGGTGGAACTTGAAGGATGTCTGATAGCTGGCGACAGGAATGCCATAGATCGGCGGCTGCAAATCTTGGGCCCGTCTCAAGATGAAGTAGAAAAAAAACAGCCTCAACAACACCATCGTTGAGGTGTCGTTATCTTGAATGGTGGCTGCCATTCGCAGCGACGATCGCCCGGTGCTGATGTCAGGCTCCCAGGTATCCCCCAAATCGCGAAACTCATCCCGGACGTTGCGGTTATGAATCCAGGCAAGCGTGGATTGTAGGTGTTCCCAATAGCTGAACTGTGGTGGTAGTGGCATCCCCTACTCTCCGTTAAAATCGCTGTCCTGAATCTCAGGCGTCTGGCTCGCGGCCTTCTCTGCTGCCAGCTTCGCCGCCAGAGTCTCAGGCTCTGGTGGGTCGGGGGGCGGTTCATTCTCCGTTTGGAGCTGTTGAATGAGATAGGCGCGCTGTTCTTGAAGCTGCTGCGGAATCTCGGTTACCTCGCGAATCTCCCCGGTGACCTGGGCGAAGTCGCCCGTAATCTGCTCGGTTCGCTCCAAGGCGGTAAAGAACTTGTTCGAGAGGTTGGGGTTGGGATTCATCCAGTCGTAGGCTGTCTCAAACACCTCCCCCGCCGCCCGCAGCGCGTTGCCGATCTTCCCGGTGTAATTGGCAAGGATTTGAGCCACGTTCACCAGCGTGTCATTGAGGGATCTCACGGTGTTAATGATGTTCGCCCCAGCCTGATAAATCCGGTTGTGTTTTTGAACCTGAAACTTAATCTCGCTCCAAGTTTCAACCCCTAACAGTTGGATGAACAAGCCCTCAACTTGGTCACCAACCCAGTCACTGGTTGGTATATCCTCTCCTTCGTCATCCTTAAGGGCAAATCCAAAGAGTGCAAAGAGATTATCGAAGCCGAAAAATAACGTCTCGCCGATGTCTCTCGATAACTGGAAGGCGTTATGGACAGAGGCCCAAAGGTTCAGAATGTTCAGCAGCCGGTCTAAGCCGATCCAACGGGCGAAGTTATCGAACTTGGTGCGAAACGCGGTCAGCGCGCCGCTGATACCGCCAGGAATCGCCGCGCCGAGCTTGTTGTTGATTGTTCCCAGCAGTCCGGTGTTAACGCCAACCTCTGTCGCCAGCGCCCCTTGCCCATTGCGGATCGCCGCCATCTGATGCAGCGCCTTGAGTTCTTCGGCGAATTGCGCCTGGATCGTTCCGGCATTGGTGCCCCCACGTGAGGCGATCGCGTTGACGACTTGAGGGGTTTCGGTCACTGTCCACACGCCATTGACCTGAGCCAGGTTCCCCACGGTCACGGTCACTGGGACAAAAACGACGCTCATAAATTCCTCATCCGGTCGGGGTGGCGCGCATCGGCAGCGCGTTTTCTGCTGAACGGGTAGAACGGGGGTTCCAGAGCCAAACGGATAATTAAACGGCGCGGGGGGCGGGGGCATGACTCGATAGATCTCTGGCTGGATGAAAGGCTGAGAGCCGGGATCCAGACCGGGTGCGGGCGAGGATACCCAGGGGCGTGGAGGTCTGGATGACCGTGTGGGACGGCGACTGACACTTGGACTATAAGGCCGCTGAGGGAGAGAAACCGGATACTGGCGGTCACGGTAGGGGGGATCTTGCCAGTCTGGCCCCGGAGGCTGGCGGTTTGGCCCTGGCGGTTTAGGCCAGTTTGGCGCTGGAGGTGGGGGGGCCGGAGCCGGGGAAGCTGGAGGACGGCTGGGCCCTGGCGGATTGTCAGGGAGCTGGTTGGGCGGCGGTTCCCATTGTGGCGCTGGAGCGGGGGGGCGTCCGGCTGGAAGTTTGGCCCTGGCTGTCGTTGCGGGGGGAGACGACGGCGGGGAACTGTTGGCGGGGGGAGCAGCAGCGGCGGCGGGTCACTAGGCGGCGCATCGACAGGAGGGCAGTTGTCGGCGTTGCCGTCTGTCCGCTCGATCGAGACGATGTTTTTGTAATCAACGATTTGGTCACCGCTTTGCAACTGAGCGGCTTGAACTTCAGGCAGCCAGCCTTGTGGGGTGATGCCGCCGTGGTGTAAGACTCCAAACAGTCCACCCGCCTGACCGATGCCGCGAATCGGCCCCCAGAGGAAGAATTCATGTTCAAAAAGGCCCTGGGTTCGGCTGCCCTGGAACTTCGTAGCTAAAGACAACCTTGTAAATCGCTTTGCAGTTCCCGGCGTTGGGGTCTGACTTGGGGATGAATACTTGCGGCCCTGGCTCTCCGGGGGTGCTGCCGGGGGTGGGTGGTGTCCCTGGCTGTGGAAAGTCGCAAATATCTGTGACAAGGCAGATCAGCTCTGGGAAGTCTGCGGGCAGATTCTCGACGGTGGTACGGGGGAGACCTGGAACCCGTTTGGGCGGGGGCTTGATCCGCGCAGGGGTCGCGGTCGCGGTGCGGGCGGTCGCGGTCGCGGGTTTCCCAGCTTCGGCCAACGCCGGGGGAGGTCGTGCTGACCGGGTAAGGTGCGGGGTCTGGTTAGATCGGGGGGATACTTTCCGCCCCGAAAAGGGTTGATCGGCTGATGGCGGGGGCGGAAAGGGCCCTGAGTGCCCGCTCGGATGTTGGGGGGGTGGGGAGGTCGTTTTGAGGATCGGCCGGGGGGTCGTCCGGGTGTACTGGGCGGCTTGGCGAGCGCGACTCACGTCAACCGGATCGGGGAGGGTCGGCCGGAGACGTGGGGGTTGCGGGGATTGCGGTCGGCGAAATTGCTGCCAAGCGCGCTCGATCCAGGTGTTTGAGCCACGCTGCCGGATTGCATTTGGAACTGATTTGAGAGCCTCTAAAACCCGTGGCATTGATTTGTCTAAGCGGTTTTCATGCTGCTAGGAATTGACTCTGTTGAGATTTCTTGAGCCGCGTCCCATATCTCATCATAGGAGCGATAATCGCGCAGCAGGGGCAGGTTTAGGCGTATGACGTGATACCAGGGCGTTTGATCAGGATCGCCCGCAACGCTGCCCTGATAAACGCCTCCTTGTGCCACGATGTCGAAGTTCCTGCCGTCATCTTGAATCCGTGTTTCGCCGTTCAGGTGGAGCATAACCTCTGCGACCCAGACTGCGAGTTTTTCCATTGTGTCAATATCGCTGGGGATGTCTGATGTGTTGAAGGCTGTCATTTTTTTTTTTGACTGGGCGATTACAATTCAAGTGTACTGCGACAAGTTTGGGTAACGTTATGCAGCTTGATTTGATGGAGCGAATGCTGATCAGCGGGGTCTTTTATGATGCGCTCGACGGCAAGTTAGACAATGCCTCTGCGGCGTTGATGTTGGGGCAGGTTTTGGTTGCAAAAGCGACCCAGGAACTGGCAAAACAGACTGGCAACCGACTACCGGATAACTATTACCCACCGGTCGTGAATCGCTAAGCTTCAAACCAGTTGGGCGATCGGGGCGTCGTACTTTTTTCCGTCCCAGGCGAGTACGAGAGCGCGATCGCCGCAAGATCCGGGGCCGATGACTTCGACAGTCACGGCCCCGTTGCCATTACTGAGTTTCCAACGGACTTTCTCCCCCGGCTGGAACCCGCCGGGAATCCCCGGCCCTTCGGGGGCTTTCCAGACGCGCGATCGCCGGCCGCTGGGTCGGGTCTGAGGGTGTGGTGTCCGTTCCCAGCCGAGAACTTTCAGGCAGTCGGTGACACGCATCTGCTCGCGGCGGGTCTGGCGATCGAGGGGGATTTCAATGCAGTCTTCGAGCAGTTCTTTGGGGGTGGTTTCTCGCAGACTTTTGCGCTCGATCCACTGCTCGATCGCGGTGAGCCAGGGATCGATGTTTTCGAAGTCTTCGTTCTGTTGCGAGTTCTGCCGTTCCTCGATCGCGGTGAGCCACCATTCCTCACCGGCTTTGTAGGCGGCGACGGCGGCGGCCCAAATCTGATCGCGCTCGGATTCTACCTGCTTGAAGGGAACGCGGCGCGAAACGGTGCAGACCCAGAATCTGCGGTTGCCGGTTTCATCTTCCAGGAATTCGCGCTTGTTGGTGCTGCCTGCGATCACGGATGAGCGGTGCAGGGTCTGCACAGATTTGCCGTAAGGGGGCGAACGCGGTCGGTGGTGCAACTGAGAAAGGCTTTGATGCGGTCGGCTTTCTTGCGTGAGAATTGTTGCTCGAGCTCGCCCCATTCGACGAACCAGGTGGTGTGGAGTTTGAGCCGTTCGTCTTTATCACTGATCGGCCCCACTGAGTCGTCGAACCAGTCGGGGGATGCCATGAGCTTGAGCCATGCTGACTTGCCGAGACCCTGCCGACCCTGGAGCACCAGGGCGCAGTCGTGTTTGCAGCCGGGTTCATAGACGCGGGCGACGGCGGCGATCAGGAATTTGCGAACGAACAGGTCGTGCAAAGGGGTGCGGCTGCCGAAGTGACGGGCGGCGATGCCGGAGAGGGGGGCTTGGCGATCGCCGTGCTGCTGGTGAACTTGTTCGAGGTATTCGCGGATCGGGCTGTACTGGTGCTCGGTGGCGAGGGCGGCGACGATTTTGCCGATTTGGTTGTCGGCGATTTGCAGGTTGTGGTGGAGGGCGAGGCGAAGTTGGAGAGCGTCGGTGTCCAAGGCTTCGCCGTCAAGTTCGATCTCTTTGGTGAGAAGGTTGAGGCGAAGGCGATCGCCGACTCGTTTTTCGACTGCCAGGTAGGCACGCCTCAGAGAGCAGTCAGGGGGGAGGTCGATTTCTTCGTTGTCGTCGGTCTCTGCCTCGATCTGCGGATCGGCGGGCGGCTGGCCTGAGACGGCGGCGGTCTCGGTGGTGGTGGCCTTGCGGCCGGAGCCGCGATCGCAGGCGATCAGCTTGTCGTCGTCTAGGCAGGCGGTGGGGTTGGATTTCTCAGCTGATCGCCAGACGGACTCCCATTCTTTCTCATCCCAGCCGTCGCCTTTGTCGCAGCGCTGGCAGAAGTCGTCGAAGATGACGCGGGGGTCGCCGTCGAAGGATATCCCAAGGCTGCTCAGTGCGGCAGCGGTTCCCATGAGGTCAGCGGCGATCTTGAAGGCCGACTGATTGCGCTGTCCCTGCCGAGCACCCCCACTAATTATTTCGCGGTGGCTCCTTGCAAGAAAAAAAGTCAAGGGTTTCTCGAATGTACTGCCGCGATGAGGCTTCCTCTTTGAGGCTTTGCGAGCCTTGGGCTGTGGTGGCGGGGGGTTGGGGATCGCCTACGAAGTACTTCGTAGGGGGTTTTCTTCCCGCTCTGGTTGACAATCCTGGCGACGTCACCGGTCTGGTGTTTGTACCCGGCCAGCCTCATGACTCTGGAGGGGTTCTTGATTGTTTGGTCGGAGCCGACAAGGTGGGTGAGCAGGTCGGCCTGTAGTTCTGACCAAAGCCCGATCGCGATCGGGCGGGGGAACACCCAGTAGGTGTGAATGGATTTGCCGCCTGTGTGGAGCTGGAAGGTTGGCTCTGGCAATCCGAGGGGCTGCCAGAAGTCGATTTGTTCTTCGACGGGGCGATCGTCGAATTCGCAAAATAGGGCGCGGCCCTCAAAAACCTCTTTATCGCTGTGCCCACAGCCGTTAACTACGAAATAGATTCCCCAGCCTTTTTGATTCCAGTATTCTGCCTTTCGAAGTCCGTTGAGTTTTTTGCCTTGGTTGTTGAGGATTGCGCGTAGGAACTTGGGGTCTGTTTCCTCGTAGCCGAGCAGTTCTAGGTGGCGCTGGGTTTCTTCGGGGAGAATGTTGCTCATGGTGATTATTGGTAATAAAAAAAACGCCACCGTGAGGTGAGACGATGGCGATCTTGGGCCCGCTTTGAAATGTTAAGTCTGTTGGCTGAAACCTCGGATCAAGTTGTTAATAACGAGGCGGGTGAAGAAAATTTCTGAGGGAACATCGTGGGCAGGGGGGATGGATTCGATCTGGCGATCCAGGGCTTCTCGGACGCGGGTGAGATCGTCGATCGTCTGTTGGTGTCTGTTCATTGTTGGGATTTTTTGCACAAAGGTTGTGCGGTTGTGCAGTGAGGGCTAGAGTGGAGTGACAGCAAAGGTTTTGGGTGCTGCACACGCTGTTATTCGGGGGTTGTGTGGGGGTGAGGTTGTGCAGGGTGCCATGGCGCTATCCCCCTTTCAACGCTCTGCCTCAAGCTCAATTAGGGCAAGGCTTTTGGCTCTTAGCTCAAGGTGGGCGAAGAGTTCGCGGGCATGGGCTTCAAGAAAGACCCAGCTTGAGCCAATGGTATCCGTTAAATCGAACGCATTGATGCGAAAATCGGAATCCACTGGGTTGCCAATCACTTCAAAGGCGACGAAATTTTCAAGGTTCAGATACTTGGCGGGAGTAGTCGCCGTGGCGCTGAGGTGGATGAATTCAGCCATAAAGCTGCCTCATTAAAAGGTGATCACTTTGAGACCTCATAAATATATAATGGCTGGCAAGCGCAAGCAAGAGGGTGACTTCCCCTTGGAACAACTCCGGATCGATCACACCGAATATTCGCAAGATCAGTTCATCGTTCACTGTGGCTTTAGCCGAGCCACCTACTTTCGATGGCTGCGAGGCGAGACACCGATCCGGTTGACCCTGGAACAGGTTCGGTTGATTTGCGAAACGTGCAAGATAACGGTCGATCAGCTATTTCGCAGCCTGGGTCTCGACGAACGACATATTTGTAAAGAAGGTTGAGTATGACCAACACCAATCAGACGATTCCCGCTTTCGGCGATCGCGCTCACCCAGAGGCGAGCGAACCACAGGAGATCGATTTTCCTCAGCTACGAATGCTTCTTACCGCGTGGCATGGCAAATATGGCAGCTTGCTACTGATGGAGCTGGTAGCAGAGTTCATCGCTGAGATAGAGCCGGTGAACGGCAGTCAATGGGTGATGATGTTTCTACCTGAAGACTACGATCCAGATGTCCTAACCGCTGTGGCTCACGCGACAGCGCAAAAAGTCACACAAAGCAAGGGGTGCTAACTGCACAACCTCAGCCCTGCACACCCCTGTTTTTAGGTGTTTGTGCAGGGCTGAGTCCCTTGCCCCATAAGGGTTACGGCGATCCTGCACATCCGCACA
>JAAUTY010000046.1 GCA_012031265.1 Spirulinaceae cyanobacterium SM2_1_0
GTTTAAACGAGACCGAGCATTTGCCAAGGCTCAGATCCATACTCTTAAATTTTAGATGAGCCGTTGCGCTCCCGTGTCGCTCATTTACCCCGGCCTTAGTTTCCAAGGAGGTTCGCCATGGCGAAAAAAGAAACGTAAATGGAGCCAAAGCGCCGCCACTTTCAAGGGCTTTGGCTCGGAGCAGTCGGCGATCGCCACCACCGCTCGTCGCCTCTTCAAACAGTTGCGTCAAGCTCCCGGCGAAACGATCCTGGCGCTGCGGGAGCTGGCGACACAGCATCCGGATTGCCCGGAAGTCTTTGAGACCTTGGCTGAGGTTTATACCCTCACCAAGAACTCGGAGCAGCACCAAGCCGCCTGCGAACGTCTCGCCGAACTCCAACCCCGGCGCGCTGATGTCCAGTTCCGGCTGGCGAGCGCCTATGTCGAGAACCAACGGATGATGCTAGGCTTGCTTGCCCTACGCCAGTTTCAGCGCGACTTTCCCAACAGCACCCAGCACGATACGGTTCAAAACCTGATCGATAATCTGGAGCCGTACATGGCCGCGTGGCTAGACGGTTCCGGTCTCGGATCAGAGGAGCGCTGCGAAGAAATCGCCGCCCTACACGAGCGCACGCTCTCGGCTGTCAATCGCGAGCAGTTTGCGGCCGCCTGTGAGTATGCGGAGGCGAGTCTTGCCATCAAGCCGGACTTCATAACCGGTCTGAATAACCTCAGCATCGCGGAGTGGTACCGGGGCAACCTGGAGCGCGCTCAGGCTTGCGCGGCGCAAGCCCTCGCCATCGATCCGGACAATCTGCACGCTCGCGGCAACCAGATTCGCTACTGGGTGCTGGCAGGTGAGCGCGATCGCGCCCACGCCGCCGCCTTAAAACTCCTCGATCTCGACCAGCCCGCCCCGGATCGCTGGGTCAAAATCGCCGAAACTTTTGCCTTCCTCAGTGAGCCAGAGCTAATTTTGACCGCCTACGAGCGTGCTCAAACCACTGACGCCGAGGAAAAAGACAGCCTGGTGCTCAAGCACCTCGCGGCCTATGCTCACTGCAAGCTGGGCAACTTGACCCAAGCGCGCCAGCTTTGGGAACAGGTGATCGACGAGGCTCCCAACCGCCTCGCGCAGCAAAATTATGAGGATCTCCTGAAACCGGCGAGCGATCGCCGAGGCCCCTGGGCACTCGCCCTCAATCAGTGGGTCCCCCAGCCGCTCCGGGACTTATTGCAGAGCGCGGTGCGACAACTGATGAACTACCCTGACACCGATCCCGATGCGCTCGAAGCCGAGATAAAGGCGGCGGTTCAGTCGCAGTTTGCAACCTCCGGCCTGCTCCCGATCGCGCCCCGAATGCTCCGCGATGGCGGCCCCGATAGCCACAAGTTCTTATTCGCGATCGCGCGTTTAGCGAAGTCCTCAGAATTGTGGGAGCTGATTACTGACTACGCTCTCAGTGATCACGGCCCCGACCTGCCCCGCATGGAAGCGGCGCAGACAGCGGTTCAAGCCGGTGCCCTGCCCAGTGGTGAGGTGTCGCTCTGGGTCGAGGGCAAACAGCGACCGATCCTGATGATGGCAATGACGATCGATGATGAAGTGGATGCTGAACCCCATCCGCCGGACGTGGAGCGGTTGGTCATCGACGCACTCAACAACCTCCGTGCTTCTGAGTATGAGGCGGCGATCCCGCTCCTGCTCGAAGCGCAAGCCCTCAAGCCTGAGGCTGACGACATCGAATTTAACTTGGCATCTAGCTATCTCCTTACCGGCCGCCGCGATGAGGGCTGCAAGCTCCTCGAAACCATCCATGCCCGCAACCCCGACTATCCCAATGCCGCGATCGCATTGGCGCAGCTGCACATTCAGGACAAAGACCTCGATGCGGCGGATGCCCTGCTGCGACCCCTTTTAGCGCGACCGCGTCTGCATTTTGAAGTCTTCAGCCAACTCTGCAATGCCGAAGTTGAGTTGGCGATCGCCCACCGCAGCGAGGATGCTCTCAACTCTTGGTTGTCGATGTGGGAACGAGTCTATCCAGAGGATCCCCGGTTAGAAGTGTGGCAAGACAGCCTGGAAGATGCTATTGCTGCTGATTGAGTCACGCTCAACTGTCTGACCACCGAACTGTGTAACGGGAGCGACTAGAAACATGGGACGACAAGCCAAACGCCGCCGCCAGCGCCAACAACCACCAGAATCTCCCCAGCCGATTGACCCGCAAGCATTTGTCGAAGACTTCGAGCAGCGGGGGTATTCGCACCTGGACGCCACGCGCTCGCCCGAACTCCCCGACGACCGCGCCCAACCGCAAGTCTAGGGCGGATCATGCATCGTCGCGCGGTCAATCAAACTGGGCGATCGCCGCACAATGATCGGACACCCAAACCTCGCACCGTCGGGCGCGGTCAATCTCGGCATGGCGCAAATCCAGACGGTCGCCGTAGTAGACTGTATCGATCGCCCGGAAGGCACGATCGCCATACTCGTGATAGCTCATCTGCTCAGCCAGTGGTCTCTGTGCCAAGGCATCCCGTAGACTTAACGCTTGGCTGAAATATTGGCGCGGTGGCTCATCGGGCGCGCAATTGAAGTCCCCCGTGAGCAGGCAGTCATAGGCTTCCTGACCGAATTGGTGCAGGTGATCGCCAATCGTCTTTGCCCCTAATTCCCGTGCCGTCGCACTGGCATAGTCCAGATGCGTGTTGATCAACAGCAATGGGCGCGATCGCTCCGGGGAGTGAAAAATTCCCCAAGTCGCCATCCGGGGCATGGAGTTCCCCCAGCTTGCGGTCATGCTGCCGACGACTGCTGGGGTCGCACTCAGCCAAAAATCGCCGTGGTCGGTGCAGGTGAGGCGATCGCGCCGATAAAAAATCGCACAGCGCTCATCGTAGCCGGTTCCCTGGCGATCGCCGCCGATGCTCTGATAATTCGGCAGCGCTCGGTGCAAGTCGAGGAGTTGATGGGCCTTGCCTTCCTGAGTGCCGAGCAGATCCGGCTGATAGTCCTGAATCAAATCCAGTACCGCCGCCTGCCGTTTCGCCCAGGCGCGATCGCCCGGATCCGGCTTGTCGTAACGGAGGTTGAGGCTAATCACGGTTAGCAACTGGGTCGGTGCTGTCATGACATTGAGGAACAAGCATCAGATTCAGGCAACTGCTCCCAGTCGAGCACTGAAGTGATCGCACGTCAAGTTTAACGATTTGGATACAGCCAACGATGAAAAAGACGGGTTAATCGCGGCATCACGAAATAACCTAGCAGCCAGACGGCGACGCCGATGCTGACGAACTGTCGCAGGAGCGGCGGGAACGGCGCGAGCAGCGGCGCGAGCAACGGGGTCAGCAGCGTCGAAACGCCAAAGACCGCAAGCCAGGTGAGGAGCGTGATCTTGTAACGCTGAGGTGGCTTTTGGGGCGATCGCCCCGGCAGTTGGAACCAGGTTTCCCAACCCGTCAGCACTTGCACAGTCTCCGGCCCACAGATCAGCGGCTGCACCCGTCCGATCCACTGGCTCCGCTCATCTGACTCCAACCAGCGTTGCAGGTTTTGATGGCAGTCAAAGTGCAAAATCGCCCGATAGTCAGGGGGCTGATCGGGCTGCGGGCGCAAGATATTCACCCCGATGTGGCCGGGAAATGCTTTGGCGACCGGCATAATGCCGCGCAGCCACTGCTCGTAGCCCGCTTCGCGACCGGGTTTGACACTATGAGCAATGACCGCCGTGACGTGATAGCGCTCGTCGATGGCGGATGCAGTCATTCGGAAATGTCCGCGACGGTTTGACGGGTTTCAGAGTGGACACCCTGCGCGACTGACTGCACGGAATCGCCGGTTAACTCCAGCCAGTCGCAAACGGCTCGACCACCTAGGCTAAAACTCAGGCTAAATATTTACCACCCTCGGCCAGGTAATTGCCCTCATCCTCTGGGCTGGCGACGCGGGGCAGCCCCATGCTGTAGTTGGCGACGCGGGATTGCAAGTTGTAGCTGATCTCACCGGCTTGCAAGCGCGATCGCACGAAATGCTCCAGGTCGGAGCCAATCCGGCGCAAATTGTAATCAGTCAGTTCCTGACCGCCATAAGCTTCAACCAGTTCATCAAATTTGCGATAGACCGCTTGCAACGCGTCATCGTTCCAGGTGAACTCATTATCTGGATCAACATCCAGGGTCAGGACGCTATCGCTAGGGATGAATTCTTCGCCGCTCACTTCGGCTGCATAAATGCGGATGTGGCGAGTCGTCGATTTCAGCAGCATGGCTTAACCTCAGCAGGATCTTAGATCAGGGCAACAAACTAACAGTTTCTTCATAGAAGAGTGTAGGACGCCAGGGAGACGCACTCAACTCTCCGGCCGAGAGATTTCACCGGGCGCTGATGCTGCTATCGGAAATCGTGTCGCGATCGCAACGTTTTTGACCGACGGTCAGTCTTGGGAGAGGGATTGGGGGGCATTCGCGCTAGTACAAGGCGGCGGAAATGAGATCCCCATTCAGGATCCGGAGGATGCCTGTACTGTCTGCACTCATCACTCAAAACTCAGAACTCAAAATTCCGCGTCGCGGTACTAGCGTGTCGGAGACATCAGCCTGCTCCGTAGGAACGTAGGGCTGCCAATCCTGGATGCTCCCATCAGCACAGCTCCCACACCGACCCTGAGCATCCTGCCTGGCAGCATTGCGGCTCCGTGCCGTAAGATTGCATTGCATCTTGCTGTCCAATATTGCCGACACTTACCCTATGGCCTTTGCTCGACGCTGGCAACCGGTTCTGGGCCGCCTGCGGCTATTTTACCGCCATGTTTTTCCCTGGCTAGACGCCCTGGCGATTCTGGCTTGGGGAATTTTGCTCGTCAAAAAGCGCCTGACTGGCGGGTTGGCCCTACTCATCCATGTCAATTATTTTGGGCTAGTCTTTGTCGCGGGCTGGATTCTGATGGCCATTGGTCTCGTGTTGTTGGGGCAGCGCTTTGCGGAGCAGCGATCGCGCCGGAAGACCGCTGCCACCCCCGAAGTTCGCCACATCACCCTCTTCCCGCCCGGAGTCGGCACGAGCTTGTTGCTGGGTGCAGCGATCGCCGGTTTAGTGATTCCGCCGCGCATCCTCGGCAGCGAAACGGCGCTCCAGCGGGGCATCGCCGAGAGCAATTTGCCCTACACCCAGACGCAGGTGCAATCCTTTTTTAATCCGATCAAGCCGGAAGATCGCTCGCTCCTCGACTGGGTACGGACGCTCAATGCCTATCCCGAACCCGACGCCTACCGGGGGCAAACCGCTAACATCACCGGCTTCGTCGTCCACTCCGATCAATTGCCAGACAACTATCTGCTGATTGCCCGCTTCACCATCGCCTGCTGCGCTGTTGACGCCTCCCCGATTGGCTTGCCGGTCAAACTGCCGGGCGATCGCCGCGAGTATCCGCCCGACACCTGGCTAGAAATCACTGGGACGATGACTACTGAGACCCTTGATGATCGCCGCCAACTGGTGATCGATATTGAATCCACCGCTGATATTGAAGAAATTCCTACGCCTGCTAATCCTTACGAAAATCGCTAGGGCTAGAACGGTCTGTCAGCCAATTTTGGGCGCTGATTTTAGCCCGACGGTGTAGACGATGGGGGAATTGTGACGGGTGGTTCCGGGCTGGTTGATGCGGCCTGAGTGATCACTGGCAAAACGCGATCGCACCAAAACAGCGTCCCTGCCGCCACACAGATCGGAATCGTGACCAAATTTAGCAACGGAATGCTGATCAGTAGCCAGCAGGTGACGCTGAAGCTAGCACTGGCCGGCAGCGATCGCAGCACAATCTTCAGCTTGCGCCGAAAGGGAAAGCGGCGACGCTCAGCCGGCCCGTCGAGAAAGTCAAGGCAAGCGATCAAGGCCGTGAGGGCAATCCAACCGCCGCTAATCACCAGTGCACCGACACCGGGGATCAGGTTTAAGAACAGCAGCGGTAGTGCGATCGCTCCCCAGAGCAGCAACTTTTTCAGCTCGAACAAGACAGCCCGCCCAAGGTCTTGCAATAGCCCGACTTCGACGACCTCAGCGGTGCCGAGTCGATAGCGCTCGACCTGCTCCGACAGTTGCCCATACCAGGGCGAGCCAAGCAGAGTGCCAAATTGCAAAAAGATGAAACCCACCGCCAGGGACAAAATCACCACCAGCACGACTCGCAGGAGCCAACCGAGAGCGGTGATCGCATAGTCCAAAACACTCAACCACTGCGGCAGGTCAGCGATCAGCCCATCTAGCCAGCGATCGAGACTGAGCATCAGTCCGGCGATCGCCTGCCAGCCGGGGAGCAGCAGGCCGAAGTAGAGCGCGATCGCAATGACGATATTGATGGCGATCGGCACGAGGAGATACTGGAGCAAACGCGGCGATCGCCGTAAGGCGTTCACCGCTCGAAACGGATAGGTTGCCCCAGTCAGAAAACCAGCCAGCATGGATCTGAGCGATAGCGATTAGTGATTAGTTTAGTCCTTGCTTGCCGGTTGCACGCCCGAGGGTTGACCCGGCGGCTGACCCCAGATTGCACGAACCCGATCGATCGGGCGACCCTGGGATTCGGGATCAGTCTGCCTCAGCCTGGGGGGGTGCATTTTGGAGATCCAGGGCTTGTTGCTGGTAGGTGGCAGCGGGTTCGGATTGACCAAGGGCTTGATGCAACTCGACCAAGGCTTGTAGGAGCGCGAGTTCAACGGTGCGATCGCCCCCATCTTGAGCGATCACCAGGGCGGATTCCAGCGCGGCAACAGCGGCATCGTTTTGCTCAAGCCGTCGGTAGGCAGTGCTCAAATTGACCCAAGTTTGTTGAACCAGCACCGGGCGCTCAGCCTCACGAAAGCGGGCGATCGCCTGCTGGTAGTAGTCAATCGCCGCCGCCGGAGTCGCGGCATCCATCCGAGCCGAGCCGAGATTGTGCAGGGCGATGCCCGCAATTGTTGCATCGTCAAGTTCACGGGCGATCGTCAGCGCCTGCTGATAGTAAGTTTCAGCCTGCTCCAGTTGGTTCAAATGGCGATAGACTTCACCAATACCATTGAGCGCCCGGGCCGCGAGGCGGCGATCCCCGCTTGTCGTTTCCAGCCTAGTCAACACCGCTTGGAACGCTGCCAGTGCGGCTGTGAAGTCACGCTGACGGCCGAGTTCGACGGCACGGGCTAAGCGGGCTGCCACATCGAATTCCGGTGCAGAAGCCGCGTCAGGAGTCACCGGCTCAGCCGTTGCCGGGTTCGTGGCTGCTGTGGGCGGGGATGTCGGGGTTGGGGGTGAGTCGGTGGCGCGCAAATCAGCCAGGGCCCGATTCGTAACCGCTGTCAGATCGGGCAAATTCGCGGTGGCGGCGACCTCGGCTAAGCTCTCGAAAACAGCGATCGCCCGCGCCGTCTCACCCAGTTCCGCATAGGCATAGCCGATACCGAGCGCGGCCGAGGCGAGGCCGCGACCGTCACCGAGCAAGTTGTAGCGCGCTAGCGACTGCTCCAGTAGTGGCAAGGCCGCCACCGCTTCACCCGCTTCTAGCAAAGTCATCCCTTGCCGCAACAGTTGCTCAGCCTCGGCTGCTAGGATCTCGCTGTCGTCGGCTTGCGCTGCTGCCTCTGAGGGACTGGCAGCGTCCGACGCCTCGGCAGATGATTCAGACTCGCTCGCTGGCGGCGTCGCGGGGGCTAGGTCTTGAGCCAGCGCCGCTGCGCCTGAGCCAGCCATTGCCAGCGCGATCGCGCTGCCCCAAACTGTCACTCGCCAATCATTCAGCATATTTTTCGTCTCCATCAGCGGCGATGACCCTCAGTCACCTGTTCTTAGCAAGCCATCCCCACGGCGGCTCAATTCAGCTTCAAGGCATTGACCGGTACTTCTTCCCACGACTCGACTGTCCGCAGACGCGCCTGCCAGCCAGCCGCTTTCTGAGCATCGCTGAGGTTATCCAAGAATGAGCGGTAGCAATCCTGAGCGGTCTCTTCGTCACAGCAAGCAATACAGGCGTAAACCAGCCCAGAGGGATCGAGTTGTTCGTTGACCCAGATTGTCATATTTAGAAGCAAGCTCAGCGTTCGTGATCGATGGATGAGCGTGACTGAAGCCAAAGACTCGGTGTGAGTTGGGAACCCATTAGGTCTCAGCCAAAACTGCGGCTAGCGCACTTTTGACCGTAGCCTGTTGGTACTGGAAGCCTGCTGCCTGGGTGGCTTCCGGGAGGGCGCGCTGGCCTTCCAGAACGATCATCGCCGCATCGCCGAGTAGGGCTTCAATGGCGAAGGCCGGAACCGGCAGCCAGGAGGGACGTTGCAGTAATTGACCTAGAGTCGCACACAACTCCTGCATTCGGACTGGGTTGGGAGCGGTCGCATTGTAGACGCCGGCGAAGTCAGGACGCTGAATCATTTGCCAGATCAGGTCAACGAGGTCGTCACGATAGATCCAGGAAAACCATTGTTGACCACTACCGATGGGACCACCCGCGAAGAGTTTGAAGGGTGGGATCAGTTTAGCGATCGCCCCGCCATTCCCCAGAACAATGCCAATGCGGGCGATCGCCAGCCGCACGCCCGCCGCCTTGACCGCTTGCGCTTCCGCCTCCCAGGTCTGACAGATCTCAGCCAGAAAATCGTCCCCCGGCGGGCTGGTTTCGGTAAAAACAGCCGTCTCGCTCGTGCCGTAGTAGCCGACAGCCGAGGCACTGACCAGCACCTGCGGCTTTGGCTCTGCCTGCTGGATCGCTTCGACCAATCGCCGCGTGCCCAGTTGGCGACTATCGATAATCGCTTGCTTCCGCGCCGGGGTCCAGCGCCCATCGGCCAGCGACTCGCCCGCCAAGTTCACGACCGCTGCGCAACCGGAGATCCGGGTTTGCCAGTCGCCCGCTGCCAGCGGCTGATAGGCGACCAGTTCTACACGCGGAAATGCTGCCGCCGGAAAGATGCGGCGCGATCGCACGACATCGCGCGTGAAGACCAAGATATCTTGATCGTCAGCTTGTAGTTTTTGAACCAAGCGTGTGCCAACGAAGCCCGTGCCACCGGTAATTGCGATTTTCATAGCTCCTAGGACGACGCTCCTGTCCCCGAATCGCGGTACTCCATGCCGTTCGCCGCCGCATAACGATGCAGAAACCGCATGACACGCGCCCAGTGGTCATCGCGATCAATCTCAACAGCACACTCGACCCAGCGTAGGGTATCCCCCTCATCGCCACCAAAGATGAAGCGCACAGAAGTGGGAGTGATACTGATGCGTCCCTCCTCATCTCGTAGGCTCAAGTCACCGGTGGGCCGTGCCCGGAAGCTTTGGAAGCGCTCAATCGCATTAAGAGCGTCAAAGATCAATAGCACATTCCGCAAGCCGGACGCAGTGCTACGGCGCAGACGCACGTCCGCTAGGGTTTCAGGAATTCCTTCAAAAATTCAAGTGAGGGCGCAACAGCAGTCATGAACAATCTCGGGTCTCAATGTCAGTGACGGAGGGCAATTCCTAGCCATTGCCACACTATTCCGCTTCGCCGCCCTGAATTTTGAGGAGGAGAAAACCGAGTGATAAACCGACGAGAATCAGCGTAAACGAGAGAACAGTAGCGTTAAAGAGGATATCATTTGCGCCCATGACGCCCATTGCAATTAGCTTCATTCAAATTACTCCTGATCAAATTCCTAAACTTGCCGCTCGTGCATTGCCCCGATGCAAGCAACGATTCGATGTTCATTGTAGAACACTGCTGCCGCACTGGAAAGCCTGGGACAGCCCGAACCATGAAATCGCGGCGTGCCCAGCAGACGACCCAGGCTAGGCTGGAGGCAAACAGGTCGCCAGCGCAGTCAAGAATGCTTGCTCCGCGCGCTTCGGGTACGCCGACGGTGAGGATTTGCTACAGTGACGCAGGGTGAATGATTTGTTCGGCTTGAAGTAGCCGACACCCGCCCGCAAGCGCAAGTTGCCAGTAGACTGTTATTTGATATTGCCCCGCATCCCGTAAACGCGCATGGAATCGATCCGCGAGCTACACCGCCAACTGGTCGCGAAAGAACGCTCAGCCATCGAAATTACCCAAGAATTTCTGGATCGTATCCAGGCCCTCGAGCCCCAAGTGCGGAGCTTCTTGCACATCACCGCTGACCAGGCGATCGCCACGGCCAAGCAAGTTGATGCTCAGATTGCCGCTGGCGAACCGATTGGGATGCTCGCCGGGATTCCGATCGGCATCAAAGACAACCTCTGCACCCAGGGCGTGCCCACCACTTGCGCCTCACGGATTCTGGAAAACTTCGTCCCCCCCTACGAGTCCACCGTCACCGCCAAACTCAAGGCGGCGGGAGCAGTCATGGTGGGCAAAACCAACCTTGACGAGTTTGCGATGGGCAGCTCGACCGAAAACTCCGGCTTCCAGGTCACCAGCAACCCCTGGGATCTGACCCGGGTGCCCGGCGGTTCCTCCGGTGGCTCAGCGGCGGCCGTCGCGGCCGAGGAATGTGTGGTTGCCCTCGGTTCCGATACCGGCGGCTCGATCCGCCAGCCCGCGTCGCTCTGTGGCGTGGTGGGCATGAAGCCGACCTACGGCCGTGTCTCACGCTTCGGTCTTGTTGCCTTTGCCTCGTCCCTGGATCAGATCGGGCCGCTGGCACGCAGTGTTGAGGATGCGGCGATCTTGCTGAGCGCGATCGCCGGGCATGATCGCTACGACTCGACCAGCCTTGATGTCCCCGTTCCCGACTACGCCCAACTCCTACGCCCCAATTTCCGCCCCAAATCACGCCTCCGCATTGGCGTGATCAAAGAGACCTTTGGCAGCGGCCTCGACTCCGTAGTCGAAGAAAAGGTGAAGGCGGCCGTCGAGCAACTACAAGAACTCGGTGCTGAAATTCAAATCGTTTCCTGCCCGCGCTTCAGCTACGGTCTCCCGGCTTACTACGTCATCGCCCCGTCGGAAGCGTCCGCGAACCTCGCCCGCTACGATGCCGTGAAATATGGCAACCGCGAGGCCGACCCTGAAAATCTCGTTGCCATGTATAAACAGACCCGTGCTAAAGGCTTCGGGGCAGAAGTCAAGCGACGGATTATGTTAGGAACCTACGCCCTCTCCGCCGGTTACTACGATGCTTATTATCTGAAAGCCCAGAAAGTCCGTACCCTAGTTAAGCAAGACTTTCAAGCCGCCTTTGAAAAAGTCGATGTGCTGATTTGTCCGACCGCGCCGACCACAGCGTTCAAAGCTGGAGAAAAAACCGATGATCCCTTGGGAATGTACCTGCTCGACTTGATGACGATTCCGGTTAATCTGGCCGGTTTGCCAGCGATCAGCATTCCCTGCGGCTTTGATCGCCAAGGGCTACCAGTAGGAATGCAATTGATCGGCAATGTTCTACGCGAAGACCTTTTGCTGCAAGTGGCGCACGCCTACGAGCAGGCGACCCCTTGGCATCTCAAGAAGCCTGAACTGTTGATGAATGAGGCGGAACGCAAAGCGGCACGGAGCCAAGCCGCTGCCACCACAAAATCCTGAAGCCCGCCCTGAAGGAGTTCTTTTGGGTTGCCCCACAGTTGGTCACTGAGGCGTACAGCAGTTGCTGCTGGTGATGTTGTCGGCTCTAACCTAACTATGCCGAAATTCTCGCTCCGGACAATCAAATCTGCACTAGGAAAAACAGCGTTGGCGATCGCTGCCCTCGCCGCCTTGACCTACATCGGAGCCTGTCTCGCCCTCTGGAAGTGGCAGCACACATTGATTTTTCAACCGGAAGCCATCATCAAAGTCACCCCGGATACCTTTGGCCTTGCCTACGAAGATGTTTGGATACAAGTTGGCAATGATAAAAGCGAGCGCCTACATGGTTGGTGGTTACCCGCCGCCCAAACACCCCAAGGCACAGTACTATACTTGCATGGCAATGGTGGCAATGTTGGTGCCAATCTCGATCAGGCGCAGGTGTTTCATGAACTGGGTCTCAATGTTTTTATCCTCGATTATCGTGGCTATGGATTGAGCCGGGGTCGCGAATTTCCTCATGAACAACAGGCCTATGAAGATGCGGTGATCGCCCTCAATTACTTACACCAAGAACGTGGCTTAGACCCCTCAGAAATCATCCTGTTTGGGCACTCCCTGGGCGGGGCGATCGCCATCGAATTAGCAACCGCCAATCCCGATTTAGCCGCGCTGATCATCCAAAGCTCCTTTACCTCCATGCGCGCGATGGTCGAATATGATGGCATTTACGACCAATTCTTCCCCATCGGTCTGTTACTGCACCAGGAATTTGACTCAATCACCAAAGTCCCTAGCCTAGAAATGCCGCTCATCTTCACACACGGCGGTCAAGATGAACGCATACCCAATCGCATGAGCCGCGAACTCTACGCCGCCGCCAATGAGCCGAAGGAGTTCTATTTCATCCCCACGGCTGACCACAACAATATTTCCGACCTGGGCGGCGCTGAGTATCGGCAAAAATTGGCGACATTCTTGCAAGCCGCGCGCGATCGCCGCGCCCAGCTCACCCAGCCCCAGCCCTAACCGTTTTCATTGCCACCCTCACCCCCCCTCTGCTTATGTTTGTTGGTCTGCACATCCACAGTGACTACAGCCTGCTCGATGGTGCGTCGCAACTCCCGGCGCTCGTCAAGCGCGCAGCGGAACTCGGAATGCCAGCGATCGCCCTCACCGATCACGGCGTCATGTACGGCGCGATCGAGCTGATCAAAGTCTGCCGCAGCAACGGCATCAAGCCGATCATCGGCAACGAGATGTACGTGATCAATGGCGACATTCACAATAAAAAACAGCGCTACAAACGCTACCATCAAGTCGTCCTCGCCAAGACCACCCAAGGCTACAAAAACCTCACAAAACTGACGACAATCTCACACCTGCACGGGATACAGGGACGCGGCATCTTCAGCCGTCCTTGTATCAACAAAGAACTGCTCGAACAGTATCACGAAGATTTGATCGTCACCAGCGCTTGCCTCGGCGGCGAAGTCCCCCAATGTATCCTCCGCAACGACCTTGAACGCGCCCGCGAAGTCGCTCGTTGGTATCAGGGAATTTTTGGCGACGACTACTATTTGGAAATCCAGGATCACGGTTCTATAGAAGACCGCATTGTCAATCCAGAGATCGTTAAAATCGCTCACGAATTAGACATTCGCGTTATTGTTACCAATGACTCGCACTTCATCTCCTGTAACGATGTCGAAGCCCATGATGCCCTGCTCTGCATCCAGACCGGCAAGCTGATCAGTGAGAACAAGCGCCTGCGCTACAGCGGCACCGAGTATCTAAAGTCGGCCGAGAGATGCGGCAGTTGTTCCGTGATCATTTACCCGCCGAGGTGGTTGAGGAGGCGATCGCCAACACCCTACACGTCGCCGAAAAGGTGCAGCCCTACAAAATCATGGGCGAACCGCGCATCCCCGATTACAAGGTTCCTGCCGGTCATACCGCCGATAGTTACCTCGAGGAGGTGACTTGGCAGGGCCTGCAAGCTAGGCTCAAATGTCGCAGCCGCCAGGAAGTAGAACCGGCCTATCGCGAGCGGTTAGAATATGAGTTGAAAATGATGCAAAAGATGGGGTTCTCGACCTACTTCCTAGTAGTCTGGGACTACATTAAATTTGCACGCGACAATCAAATTCCCGTTGGGCCGGGACGCGGGTCTGCGGCTGGCTCGCTCGTCGCCTATTCGCTGCGAATCACCAATATCGATCCCGTTCATCACGGCTTACTCTTCGAGCGTTTCCTGAACCCCGAACGCAAATCGATGCCGGATATCGACACCGACTTCTGCATCGAGAAGCGGGATCAAGTGATTGATTATGTGACCGAAAAGTATGGCAAAGATCGCGTCGCACAAATCATCACCTTCAACCGCATGACCTCGAAAGCGGTGCTCAAGGATGTAGCGCGCGTTTTGGATATTAGCTTCGCTGACTCCACCTACATGACGAAGCTGATCCCGACGGTACGGGGAAAAACGACGCCACTAAAGACGATGATTTCTGACCAGACACCGGCCCCGGAATTCAAGGCGAAATACGACAACGATCCGGAAGTCAAACGCTGGGTCGATATGGCGATTCGCATCGAGGGCACGAACAAAACCTTCGGCGTTCATGCGGCCGGGGTGGTGATTTCCTCTGACCCGCTTGATGAAGTGGTGCCGCTGCAATACAACAACGACGGTGCGGTGATTACGCAATATGCAATGGAAGAGTTGGAGCAGCTCGGTCTGCTAAAAATGGACTTCCTTGGTTTGCGTAACCTGACAACCATTCAGAAGTCGATTGAGCTGATCGAGAAACATCAGAATGTTCACTTGGAAGCAGATCAATTACCCCTCGAAGAGCGCCGCGCTCTAGAGATTTTGCAGAAGGGTGAGCAGAAGAAGCTACCAGCGGATATTCAGAAGACTTATCAACTCCTATGTGAAGGAAAACTTGAAGGTGTCTTCCAGCTCGAATCTGACGGGATGCGCCAAATCGCACTCGACCTCAAACCGTCTGAACTGAATGACATTTCAACTCTGATTGCGCTCTACCGTCCCGGCCCTCTTGATGCAAATTTGATTCCCCAGTATATCGACTGTAAACACGGGCGAACACCGGTGAAGTACCAACATCCTTTACTGGAGTCGATTCAGGAGGAAACCTATGGGATTTTTGTCTATCAAGAGCAAATCATGAAAACAGCTCAAGACTTGGCGGGCTATTCGCTAGGTCAGGCTGACTTGCTCAGGCGAGCCATGGGTAAGAAGAAGATGTCTGAGATGCAAAAGCATCGTGAAATCTTCATTGATGGTGCAACGAAGAATGGTGTTCCCCAGTCAGTGGCTGAAACTCTATTTAATCAGATGGTGCAGTATGCAGAGTATTGCCTGAGTTACGAAACGCCTATTTTGACGGTTGAATATGGTTCGCTGCCGATTGGTCGCATTGTAGAAGCACAAATTCCCTGCACGGTTTATAGCATTGATACGAATGGCTTTGTTTATACGCAGGCGATCGCCCAGTGGCACACACGCGGCGAACAGGATGTGTTTGAGTACGCCTTAGAGGACGGCAGTATCATCCGCGCTACGGCTGACCACAAATTCATGACGGTCACCGGCGAGATGCTACCGATTGAGGCGATTTTTCAGCAGGGGCTGGATCTGAAGCGTTGCGATCGCCTGTTGGCAAGCTCAGCCGCCTGATCGCTCAACTGCAAACTTGCAAACTGCTGTCCTGCAAGCATCTCCCGGCCTGTCATGCGCAAACGATCCAGCCCACCTTAGAGAGAGCTTCTGAGTCGCTTGGCATTGCCGCAGACCGATGAGAGAGAACACCGATAGTTTTTAGAATTGACATATATTGATTCACAATCTGGAGTTCTGAGTAATGAGCACTGAAGATCGAGTAGAGGCTACTCTCAAGAATGTTGAGGGCAAGGTTCAGGAGGCGATGGGTGAATTGACTGGTGACCCGGCCGACCAAGCAGAAGGCAAGGCTAAGCAGATTGAGGCTCGCGCTAAGCACACCAAGGAAAATATCAAAGAGAAAATTGACCAGTCTCTCTAATGCTAGAGCAACTAGCGTCTGAATTGGAAGAGAACAGCCGCCTTGGCTGTTCTCTTTTTTTATTCATGTCAAGCGTGGTGCATCCCGTTTCTGAGTGTAGAGTTGCCTAAATTTATATGTTCAAAAACCAGCCTTTGTCGGCAGACCAGAGCGGAAAAATTCTAAGAATGAATTGTTGTGGCTATGTCGCGACCTGTTATAGTGCGGCCGGCAGGAATCTTTGTTCTCGACTGACTCAGCGACGAGAACGCCTTACTATGGGTAAGAATTACACTGTTGTCACCCCAAGGGCTGAACTCTATTTATGGCTGCAAGTACCAAGGTCATCGGTTTTTTGCTCGCCCTTTGTCTGGGGTTAGTGCATATCTTCGCGAGTCGTACCCATTGGGTCGAGCGCGTACCACATCGCTGGTGGGTTTCGCTGGCGGGTGGTGTTTCTGTGGCTTACATTTTTCTCGATATTTTCCCAGAACTGGGTAGTGCTCAGACGGAAGTCGAGCATGGCTCTGGTTTCTTGATCCAGTATTTGGAAAATCATGTCTACTTGCTCGCCCTGGTCGGTCTGGCACTCTTCTACGGTCTGGAAAAAATGGCTTCGCGATCGCGCGCTCAGCGACAAAAACAGCACGGCAGGGATGATACACACCCTGGCGTATTTTGGATTCATATCATTTCATTCACGCTGTACAATGCGATCCTCGGCTATCTACTCCGCGAAGCAGAAGATCATGGTCTCATTAACTGCTTGCTGCTCTTTTTCGCGCTGGGTCTACATTTCCTGGTCAATGATGTCAGTCTGCGCGAGCACCACAAGCAAGCCTACGACCACATCGGGCGGTGGTTGCTAGCTGCCGCGATTATCTGCGGTTGGGTGTTGGGCCAGGCCTTTCATGTCAACGCAGCGGCGATCGCGTGATTTGGGCACCCGTGGCGGGCGGGATCATTCTCAATGTTCTCAAAGAAGAGTTACCCGCCGAGCAAGAGAGCCACTTCGGCATCTTCGCCACTGGCGCAACCATTTATGCTTTGATCCTGCTGATTATGTAGATTTAGCCTCAGTCGCTTGCCCTCAAATTGCCAGTATCCCTGCTCGAAACCGCCAGTGCCGGTTGCTGGTTGCCGATGACGCGCCCAACTTATCCTTAGATCTTTTACAGCATCCGACAGTTGCCGGTCGCCACCAAGGCTGCGTTAGGCTAGCAGCACAGTTCCGCTCACCGCATTCAATTAGGCATTGTTAAGACTATGGTGTCCACAGTCTCCGCCATCGAATCCCTCGCCAACGGACAGGTTCGCTCCAGCATTCGTGCGCTCCAGCCGCAGCTTGTCGCTTGGCGGCGACACCTCCACCAGCGACCGGAGCTGGGGTTCAAGGAGCAGTTGACCGCCGCGTTTATTGCGCAGAAGTTGACTGACTGGGGAGTCCGACACCAGACGGGAATTGCGAAAACCGGCGTTGTAGCCGTGATCCCCGGCACCCGACCGGGGCCGGTGCTCGCGGTGCGCGCCGATATGGATGCCCTGCCGATCCAGGAGCTAAACGAAGTTCCCTACTGCTCGCAGCACGACGGTGTCATGCACGCCTGTGGGCATGACGGACATACGGCGATCGCCCTCGGCCTCGCCCATTACTTGAGTAAAAACAATGACTTCAGCGGCACGGTCAAACTGATTTTCCAACCCGCTGAAGAGGGTCCTGGGGGCGCGAAACCAATGATCGAGGCGGGCGTGCTGACCCATCCGACTGTCGATGCGATCATCGGGCTGCACCTCTGGAATAATATGCCCGTGGGGCAGATGGGCGTGCGCGCCGGGGCGCTGATGGCGGCGGTTGAGTGTTTTCGCTGCATGATCGCGGGCAAAGGCGGCCACGGGGCAATGCCGCAGCAGACGATTGATCCAGTCGTCGTCAGTGCCCAGATCGTCAATGCCCTACAAGCGATCGTGGCCCGCAATATCAACCCGCTCGATGCAGCCGTCGTCACGGTCGGCGAACTGCACGCCGGTTCCGCCCTGAACGTGATTCCCGATACGGCGCGGATGAGCGGCACGGTGCGGTACTTCAAGCCAGAGTACGAAGGGTACTTCGGGCAACGAATGGCTGCCATCATCCGGGGCATCTGCCAGAGCCACGGCGCAACCTATGAGCTGGATTATTGGCAGTTGTACCCGGCGCTGATCAACGATGCCAGCATGGCGAGCTTGGTGCGCTCGATCGCCACGGAAGTGATCGAAACTCCCCTGGGGGTCGTCCCCGAATGTCAAACCATGGGCGGCGAGGATATGGCCTTCTTTTTGCAACAAGTACCCGGTTGCTACTTCTTCCTCGGCTCTGCAAATGCGGCCAAAGGACTCGCCTATCCCCACCATCATCCCCGTTTCGATTTTGACGAACGGGTGCTCTGTGTGGGGGTAGAAATGTTCGCGCGCTGCATTGAAGCCTTCTGCCGATGAAGGTTCCGGCTATCGAGTCTTGGCCGCAGACGACGGCTGAGGCGATCGCCATCCAAACGGCGTTACGTGATCGCGTCATTCGCACCGATGACTTTGCAGACATCCGCCAGGTCGCCGGGGTCGATGTCGGCTTCGAGGCTGGTTACAAAATTGCCCGCGCGGCGGTCGTCGTGCTGAGCTTTCCAGAACTTACTTGGCAGGAACAGGCGATCGCCCGGCTGCCCACACCCTTTCCCTATGTGCCCGGTTTCCTCTCCTTTCGCGAAGTGCCGGTGATTGTGCAAGCGCTCGCCTCCTTGCAATGCGAGCCGGATCTGATCCTCTGCGACGGCCAGGGCTATGCTCATCCGCGCCGCTTTGGTCTCGCTTGCCATCTTGGCGTTTTGCTGGATCGCCCGACGATCGGCGTCGCGAAGTCGCGGTTAATCGGTACCCATGCCGAACCCGGCTCCGAGAAGGGCAATTGGCAACCTTTGTGGCATCAGGATGAACAGATCGGGGCGGTCTTGCGATCGCGCACCAATGTTCGTCCGCTCTACATTTCCACCGGGCATCGGGTCAGCCTGGAAACGGCGATTGATTTCACCCTCCGCTGCACGCCAAAATATCGCCTCCCGGAAACGACACGCTTGGCGGACAAGCTCGCCTCCAATCGGGGCTGATTGGGAATCGGGTGTGCGGTAGGGGCAGGTTTCCAACCATTGGTGTGAACTTAAGCAGCTAAAGGTAGCCACCTTCCTTAAGTTCACACCAGTGGTTTCAAACCCGCTACTACTGGGATTTTAGATACAGATTCAGGACTAGTACCGCTACGCGGAATTTTGAGTTCTGAGTTTTGAGTGATGAGTGCAGACAATACAGGCATCCTACGGCTCCTGAATGGGGATCTCATTGCCGCCGCCTTGTACTAGGAACATGGCGTGAGCGGCACTTACAGCTCGCGCGCGGGCGCTTCGGGGAGCTGGGGCGGCTGGTGATCTGGCTCGCTCCAGCCATTACCCAGGGCACTGTGCCCGTCACGATCTGCATCAGGAAGGTGCGGCTGGCGATCGCGCTTTCCCCGCTCCGAGATGCTTTTAATCACGATGTAGAGAATCGGGACTAGGAACAGGCTCAAGAAGGTCGCCACCAGATAGCCACCAAAGACCGCCGTACCAATCGAGCGCCGACTTGCCGCACCCGCGCCGGTGGCGATCAGCAGCGGAAAGAAGCCGATCAAGCCGGAAAAGGCGGTCATCAGAATCGGGCGCAGGCGTTCCTGGCCCGCTTCGATCGCGGCTTTGACCAGATCAAAGCCCTGTTCGCGTAGTTGGTCGGCATATTCCACCACGAGGATGGCGTTTTTGCTCGCCAAACCAATCAGCATCACCAGACCGATCTGGCAGTAAATATCATTAGGCAAGCCGCGCAACAGTTGCGACAGTAGCGCGCCGAGGATGGCGAGCGGCACAGTGAGCATGATCACAATCGGCGTCACGTAGCTCTCGTACTGGGCAGCAAGCACCAGGAAGACCATCAACAGACCGATGCCGAAAATGATCGGCGCTTGCCCCGCTGACTGAATTTCCTCGAGCGCATTGCCCGTCCACTCGAAGCTGATCGTTGGGGGCAGGACGCGCTGCACCAACTGCTCCATCGCTACCAGCGCTTGCCCAGAACTCTTGCCGGGAGCGGCGTTGCCATTGACGGAGATCGAGCGGAAGAGGTTGTAATGGTTGATCGTTTGCGCGCCGGTGCTAGAGGTGAGAGTCACCAAATTGCTGAGCGGAATCATCTCGTCCTGGGCGGAGCGGACGTAGAGTTGGTTGACATCCTCGGGATTGTTGCGGAAGGGCAGATCGGCCTGGACGTAGACGCGATAGTTGCGTTGGCCGAGTTCAAAGTCATTGACATATTGCGAACCGAGGGCGGTTTGCATGACCCCGAAGACCTCATCGACATCGACACCCAGGGCCTTGGCACGGTTGCGATCGACTTCGACCACTAGCTTCGGGGTGCCTGTGGCATAGGTGGTGAGGACATTGGTGACATTGCTGGCGATCGCGCCAATCTCCTCACTCGCCGCGGCCGCCTCGGCATCGGGGGGGCCGCCGGGCATCTGATTTGCCACGCCGATCAGCTGCCAAGCGTTACCGACAAAAGCATCGAGGGGAATCTCAGTCAGGGCTTGCAACTCCATCTGGAAACCGCCAAAGTTGTCCAAACCCTGAATCGGTGGTGCGTTGAAGGGAAAGATGCGGGCTTCGGTGATCTGCGACAAGGCCCCGAAGGCTTGGCCGATGATCGCCTGTACGGGCAGGGGCCGGTCGGCCCAGGGTTCGAGCAGCGTGAACATGATGCCGCGATTGGGCGCGCCGCTAGGGAAGCTAAAGCCGGTGACGGCGAAATTTGACTGTACGCCGGGGAGTTCTAGCATGGTCATGGAGGCGCGATCCATGACTTCGCGGGTGTATTCCAGGGACACGCCTTCCGGGGCTTGGACGATGGTGATGAAGTAGCCCTGGTCTTCGTCGGGGAGGAAGGCGGAGGGCACGAGGTTGTAAATCCAGGCGGTCAGCACCAGCAGCAAGCCGAAAGCGCCGACCACCAGCCAGCGGGTGTGGGAGAGGAAGTGGAGCGATCGCTCATAGCGCCGCCGTGACCAGTCCAATCCCCGATTGAAGCGTTCAAATAGGCGACCCAGCGGCCCGTGGGCGGGCGGCTTGTCGCGCAGCAGCATCGCCGCCAGGGTCGGCGAGAGGGTGAGAGCATTGAAGGTGGAGACCAGGATCGAGAAAGCGATCGTCAGCGCGAATTGCTGGTAAATCGCGCCGGTCGTGCCGGGGAAGAAGGCGACAGGGATGAACACCGCCATCAGCACCAGCGAGGTGGCGACGATCGCGCCCGAGAGTTCGCGCATGGCGGCGATCGCCGCCTGCATGGGGGTGAAGCCGCGATCATGAATCTTGGCGGTCACCGCTTCGACCACCACGATTGCATCATCCACGACCAGACCCGTTGCCAGAGTCATGCCGAACAGCGTCAGAGTATTGATCGAGAAGCCAAAGAGGCGCGTGAAGATGAAGGTGCCGACCAGCGAGATCGGGATCGTGATGCTAGGGATCAGGGTCGCACGCCAGTCTTGCAAAAAGATGTAGATGACCAAGACGACGAGGGCGATCGCCAGCACCAGCGTCGAGATCACATCCCGCAGCGAGGCGGCGACGAACATGGTGGTGTCGAAGGCGAGGCTGTAGGTTATGCCCGGCGGAAAGGCTTGGCTGAGCCGCTCCATCTCGGCCGTCACCGCCGCCGAGGCGTTCAGGGCATTGGTTCCTGGGGCTTGGTTGATGCCGAGACCGACGGCTTCAATCGGGGTGCCATCCTCACTGGTGTAGCGGCTGTTGTAGGTCAGCGAGACGTTGTAGTTTTCGGCTCCGAGTTCGGCGCGGCCGACATCCCGCAGCCTGACCAGCGCGCCGTCTTCTCCCGTTGCCACGACGACATTCTCAAATTCCTCAACGCTACTAAGGCGGCTGAGGGCGCGCAAGCTGATCTGGTAGTCTTGGCCGGGGGCCGGGGGCTGACCGATTTGCCCCGCGCCGACCTGGATATTTTGCTCCCGGACGGCATTGACGACTGACTGCATGGTCAGACCGCGACTGGCGAGGCGGTTGGGATCGAGCCAGAGTCGCATCGCATATTTGCGCTCGCCAAAGACCTCAACACTGCCGACCCCTTCGACCCGCCGCAGCGCATCGACCACGTAGGTATCCAGATAGTTGCTGATGAAGAGTTCGTCGTATTCGCCGTTTTCAGCGTAGATGGCGAAGGCTTGCAGGAAGGCACTCGACTGCTTGTTGACGACGAGGCCATTCTGCACCACGGCTTCTGGCAGCAGTGGCTCGACGCGCGCCACCCGGTTCTGCACATTGACGGTGGCGATGTCCGGGTCTTGGTCGGCGTCGAAGGTGACGGTGATTTGGCTCAGGCCGTCGCTACTGCTGACGGAGCTGATATATTTCATGCCATCGACGCCGTTGATCTCGCGTTCGAGAATATTGGTAACAGCGCTTTCAACTGTATCGGCAGACGCGCCGGTGTAGTTCGCCGTGACTACGACCTGGGTGGGGGTGATGTTGGGGAACTGGGCGATCGGTAGCGTCAGGGCGGCGATCGCCCCCAGCAGCAGCACGATCAGCGAGCAAACCGTGCTGAAGACGGGGCGTTTGATAAAGAAATTGACAAACAGCAGCATAGCAGAGCCGGGAGCGAGGGGGACAAAAACCACAACCGTCCGGGAGTCGGGCGGTTGGCAAGTGCGTCTAGGGTTGGTTCGTGAAGGAAGATTCTTGGGTCTCAGCCGCCGCTTCGGCGGCCTGGGGGGCAATCGGCACGCCGTCTTGGAGATTGAGGATGCCGGAGGTGATCAGGCGATCGCCCGGTTCCAGACCCGAGAGAACTTGATAATTGTTGCCTTGGATCGCGCCGAGCTGTACCGGTTTCTGTTGGGCGATGTCTTGGGCGGGATCATCGGGCGAGCTGGCGACGACGAAGACGAAGGGCTGACCGGCGACCCGCGAGACGGCGCTGGTCGGAATCAGCAGGCCGGGCTGCCGCTGCCAAATGACGCGCGCCCGGACAAACTGACCGTCGCGCAGCCCGCCGCGACCGGCGAAGGTAGCCTTGGCAAGGATCGCTTGCGAAGCGGGATCAACCTGCGGCGAGACGAAGCTGATGCGGCCTGTGGCGAGGGCGGTATCACTTTCGGCACCCAACAGCTCCACCGTCAAGCCATTGCGTAGCTCAGCGGCGCGCTCAGCCGGGATCGCCAGCCGCAACTCAAAGTTCTGATTGGCGCTGATCGCCGTCAGTGGCTCGCCGACATTCACATAGTCACCGACCTTGACGGCGATGTCGCCGACCACGCCCGCGATCGGCGCGCGCACGCGTGTGAATTGCAGATTTTCCGTGGCGACGTTGAGTTGCGCTAGGGCTTGATTGACCGCCGCGCCCTCGCGTTGCAGGGTGGCTTGGGCAGCGCGGCGGCGATCTTCGGCGGCTTCGATGGCGGCTTGGGCGGCGGCGACGGCTTCGCGAGCGGCATTGCGACTGGCGATCGCCGTTTCATAATTACTGGTCTGAATGTCGAGCTGCTGCTGCGCCTGGACACCTTCCTCGACCAGAAACTTCGTGCGTTCGAGTTCTTCGGCTTGCAGCTCCAGTTGGGCGGTTTGGCGGGCGAGTTCGGCTTCGGCTTGCTTTTTCTCGACTTCGGCGCGCTTGCGGTCGGCGCGAGCGGCGCTGAGGTTGGCTTCGGCATTGCTGAGTACGGCGCGCTGGATGCCGATGTTGGCATTGGCGGCGCGGACTTCGGCGCGATCGCCCTCAGCATTAAGCTGAATGAGCAATTGGCCGGGGGTGACGCGATCGCCATTCTCGACCGCGATCTGCTCGACGCGCCCCGCTACCTCCGGTCGCAGGGTGACGCGCTCGCTCGCCTCGAGGCTGCCGACAAATTCGCTGCTGTCTTCGAGGGTGCTGGTTTCCAGCTCAGCGAGCGTGACCGGCACTGCTTGATCGCCGAACATCCCCCCAGGGGGGTTACCACCGCAGGCACCGAGGAGCAAGGTGAGGAGAAGACCCGCCCCAAGCGAGCCAGAGGATAGCGAGTAGCGGCGCATAGGAGGAGTAGCCCGAAGGCAGAGACGACAGCGATCTCGAGATTTATGCACGGGGAGCAGTCAGCAGACTTTCGCGCCAGAACCACAGACCGAGGCTACTACAGACAGTAGCACAATTTGTAACACATCGTTGGTGAGCGGCTACGGTTCGACCAACAGGGATGAGTAGCGACAAATGTACCCGCAGTTTAAACTGTGGAGTATAGTCCACAGTCAACCCACATCGTTATCGATTTTGGTCATGTTAATCGGCGAGCTGGCTCAGCGGGCGGGGGTCTCGAAGGATACGATCCGCCTCTACGAAAAAATGGGATTGCTGACGGCGCGCGATCGCCCCGCAGGCAGCCGCTTTTATAAGGAATACGAGGAAGCCGCCCTAGAACGCCTGGAATTGATCCAATGCGGCAAAAATCTCGGCTTTACCCTCAACGAAATCAAGCAATTCCTCGACGAATGCCAAAAACACGGCCCGCTGCCGGTGTCACAAAAAATTGTGCTGCTCGAACGCAAGCTGACCGAGATTGCTGAAAAAATCCAAAACCTGCGCCAGATCGAAACCTATCTCCTCGAAACGCTGGGGCAATGCCATCAAGAACAAGCGGCATCGGAAGCGGTTTCCTCGCAGACTGTGGCTCTCTGTTCCCAAAACCAAGAGCTGTCCGCCTAGTACCGCTACGCGGAGTTTTGAGTTCTGAGTTTTGAGTGATGAGTGCAGACAATACGGGCATCCTGCGGCTCCTGAATGGGCATCTCATTGCCGCCGCCTTGTAATAGGCGATCTCTTTCAAAGACCTTACATTGCTAGGGCAACAGGCCAAAAACCTGGCTGTGCAAGAGATTTGGGACGGTGACCACCTGCCAAGAAGCCGGTGCCGCCTTCCGCGTCGCGAGACAAAGAGTGACTTAACCCGTACCCCGCCGCCGCCGGGTACGGCTGGGACGGCTCGCCGAGACCTGATATTCCAGAGCCGCGCCGACCGCAAAGAGGACACCGCTGAAGACGTAGAACATTTCCAGCAGACCACCGCTCTCGTACTCGGGCAGTGCCTTGGTGGTGTACTCAAAGCTCATGTCGGCAATATATTTCGCCAGGGCCGCAGCGGCGATCATGCGCCAGGACTGCGAGAAGCGCCCCCCCCAGAAAGCGAGCAGCAGGGTGGCACTGATAATCAGTAGCGCCAGGTCGCCAAAAATGTAAAAGTAATTCACTGGATCGGCGAAGTTGTTGAGAAAATCGTCCGTAGCCACCACCCAACCCGGTAAATTAGCGACTTCCTCAACTGTTTCGATCGGCTCAATGGGGGCAGCGGGCGCGGGTATGGCTGGTGCCGTGGCATTCGGGGACGGCTGAGCTGTGGGCATAGGTTCCGGCACTGGCTCTACTTCGGCTTCGACCGGCGGCGCGATCACTAGCCAGAGGGCGAAGATGAGACCGGCGATCGCAATGCCCGCGACGATCAACCACTGCTTCATTTCCAGATTCAGGCGACGGGGCAAGACCGCCAAGATCATCCCCCAGCCGACTAGGAAAGTGAACGCCAGGTAGAGAATATCAGCCGGTGAAATCTCAGGATCGAGTCCGAAATAAAGCTCCCAGATACCAAAAATAAAATTGGCGACAAAGTAGCAGGCGAGACCAATGCCAATGTACAGCCAAACTTCGCGGCCGCTGGCGATTTGTGGACTTTGCCAGTTGCGGTAGCATAGCCAAGCACCAATGCCGTAGGGCACAGTTTCCAAAATGTAGGTGCCGAGCAGATACCAGAATGGACTATCAGCGTCGGGGGGGGTGATGCTGAACATCAAAAAGAAGAGAATCGTCACTGCTGACCAAATCAGCCCACCATAGACGACATTGGCACCGCTGAACCATGTATTGATCGCTGCTAATTTTTCCGCTGGTTTGACCATTGATGCGTCCCATCGCTACCAATATCGCTTCGGCCGACTGTCAGGCTCTGGCAGGTGCTCAATCCAACCATAGCATCCAAGGTGAGACGAAGCGGACGAGGGGTTGTGCTGAATATCCAGCCGCGATCGCCCAACAAATGACGATTTCTCCCACGTCGAATTCAGAAACCAAACTACCCTTTCCCCTGGGCATTCCGCTAGGGGGGGCGACAAAGTTTCTGTCTGGCCGGGCAGGCGATCGCCCGGCCAGCATAAACCTACAGCCAGCCCACGCAAACCAAAGCAATGGGTTACAGTTTGAAAAATTCCCCCGCTTCTTGCTCCCGCTATGACTGCCACTTCCGCCGCTGCTACTGTGAACTGGGCTGATATCACTGCCGAACTGGCCGGGATCGAGGTGATCACCGAAGCGACCCAGTTAACCAGACTCTCGCTCGACTACTACCATTTCAGCCCGATCCTGCAACCCCAACTGGCAGACAAACGCGCTGATCTGGTCGTGCGGCCGACGACCGAAGCAGAAGTCTTGCGGGTAGCACAGCTCTGTGTCCACCACCGCCTGCCGCTGACTGTGCGCGGGGCGGGCACAGGTAATTACGGTCAGTGTGTGCCCTTGGCGGGCGGCATCGTGCTGGATACGACGCGCCTGAACCAGGTGCGCTGGCTGCGTGACGGGGTAGCCTGCGTTGAACCCGGCGTGCGGTTGGCGGCCTGCGATCGGCAGGCTCAGCCCCAGGGCTGGGAGTGGCGGATGTATCCCTCCACCTATCGCACCGCGACGATTGGCGGTTTCATTGGTGGCGGCAGCGGCGGCATTGGTTCGATTAACTATGGGCAACTGCGCGATCGCGGCAATCTGCAAGCCGTCCGCGTCGTCACCCTCGAAGACGAGCCGCGCATCGTCGAGTTACGGGGTGATGAGGTTCAGAAAGTGAACCACGCCTACGGCACGAATGGCATTATCACCGAGTTAGAAGTCCCCTTGGCTCCCGCGCAGCCTTGGGCTGAAGTCATCGTTGTTTTTGACAACTTTCTGACTGCCGCTCGCTTCGGTCAGGCACTCAGCGATGCCGATGGCTTGGCCAAGAAGCTGGTGAGCATCCACGCCGACCCGATTCCCCGCTACTTTACGGCCTTGCAAAATGCCCTCCCGGCGGGCAAAGCGGCTGCCATCTTGTTGATCGGCGAACCGTCCCTGGAGACCTTCCGGGAGCTGGTGCGGGAATATGACGGCGAAGTGACCTACTGCAAAACAGCTCAGGAGGCACAAAAAGGCACGAGCTTGGTCGAATTCACCTGGAATCACACCACGCTGCACGCCCGCAGTGCGGATTCGTCCTTGACATATCTGCAAACCTTTTACTTCGACCTCGAGCGCGTGGAGCGCCTGTATCGGCAGTTTGATGGTGCTGAGGTGACGATGCATCTGGAGTTCATGCGGGTTGGCGGTCGCGCCATTCCCGCCGGTTTGCAACTGGTGCGCTATTCGACGCCAGAGCGTTTGCAGGCAATCATTCAAGCGCATGAGGCAGCAGGAGCGGCGATCGCCAATCCCCACACCTACATCCTCGAAGACGGCGGCCGCAAAGTCATCGACCCCGTCCAGCTTGCCTTCAAGCGTCAGGTCGATCCCTACGGGCTATTGAATCCGGGCAAAATGCGCGCTTGGTGGGAAAGCGCTTAGTATCGCTACGCGGAGTTCTGGGTTTTGAGTTCTGGGTTTTGAGTTTTGAGTTCTGGGTTTTGAGTGCCGACAATACGCGAATCCTGTGGATGCCGAATACAGACAGTCATTACTCGACTTTTGCTTGCGCCGCCTTGTAGGTTGCCCAGCCGCCGTAGTGGGAAATGTCCGGTTCATTGTCGCGTTCGATCAGCTCACGCGGGTAGAGGATGGCGATCGCCTCGCCCCCACCCACTAGCTTCACTGTTGCCGGATACATATCAGGGGGTTCTGTCGCCAGCAAGTGCTCGTACTGCGCCGCGCTGAGCCGATACAGCTCGCCAGGAATCGCGATGCCGCCCGTCGCCACCGCATAGATGCCGGGGTGCCAGCCATTTTTTACCGCGTGCAGGCGATAGTGCGGCTGCGTCTGAGCCGCCCCGACAAACTCCGCCTCAGCAAGATTGGCGTGGTCGGGCTGGCCGCGCAGAGCGGAGCCGCAGATGAAAACCAGGGTAGAATCAGCACCGGGTACAGTCATAGGTCGCAATCGTTGAAAAAACTATCGGGGCAAGGAAAACTGTAGAGTCCGATACATTGACACGTTTGACTCTGCCCTTATATTAAGTTCCGGAGTTAACCCTTTTTTAACCAGCACGGTTGCCGAAGCTGATTCATGACTTTAGGGACATCTACCCCGCTCTCCGCCACTGGCAATGCCTCGCCAGTTGAGCCAGCGACAGCCTCGCCGGGCATTGCCCTGCGTTCCGTGACCAAAATGTACAGCAACGCGATCGCGGTTGAGAATCTCACCCTGGACATTCCCGCCGGTTCCTACTGCTGCTTGCTGGGGCCGAGCGGTTGCGGCAAGACGACGACGCTGCGAATGTTGGCGGGTCATGAAGCCGTGAGCAGCGGCGAGATTTGGATGGGCGATCGCCGTGTCGATGCCCTGCCCCCAGCAAAACGTGACACCGCGATGGTGTTCCAAAACTACGCCCTCTTTCCACACAAGTCGGTGCGCGAAAATGTCGGCTTCGGCTTGAAAATGCGCGGCGTGGCAAAGCGCGAGCGAGCAGCGCGGGTCGCGGAAATGCTGGCATTGGTTGGCTTGGCGGAGTTTGGCGATCGCCGACCGACCCAACTCAGCGGTGGACAGCAACAGCGGGTTGCCCTCGCCCGCGCCCTAGCGACACGACCCCAAGTCTTGCTGCTCGACGAGCCCTTGAGTGCCCTCGATGAATCGTTGCGCGTCAAGACCCGCAGCGAGTTGCGCAAGCTCCAACGGCAATTTGGTCTCACCTTCGTGCAGGTGACCCACGCGCAAGATGAGGCGTTTTCGCTCGCCGATTTCATCGTCGTCATGGATCATGGTCGCGTCGATCAGGTCGGAACCGCCGCTGCTGTCTATCATCAGCCCGCCTCGGTCTTTGTCGCTGATTTTGTCGGCGATAACAACATCTTTGCCGGTCAGGTGCTGAGCTGTGAGCCGGTGGGCGATCGCGAGCGCGTACAACTCGCAGTCGAAGGCGTTGGTTCGCTAGTGGCGACCGGCGCAGGCGGCATAGTCGGCCATCAAGCCGCCTGCTGTGTGCGCGCCGACCAGATGCAGCTTGCCGTGGGCGATCGCCCGCCTCACGCTCCCAATCAGCTCTCGGCCCGCATCACCGCCATCGAATTCACCGGCTACGTGACACGGGTTCTACTCCGTTTGCCCAACAACTCGCAGGAGCTATTGTATAAAGCCCGCACTGAAGATTGGCTCGCCACTGGCTACCAAGAAGGGCAATTACTAAACCTCAGTTGGTCACCCGATGCCTGTATTTTTCTCCCGCATTAAATCCTTTCCCAGGACTGTTGGCGACGCCTCCACTCGACCAATATAGACTCTGTAAACAGAAATTTAACCCCACATTCACACCCTAAAACGATGGCTAAATTCACTCGCCGTAATCTGATTCAAACTGGTCTGGCTGCTGGTGCTGTCCTTGCTGCCAAGGGCTGTGCCAACTCGACTGACCAATCAGAATCGACCGAAGCAACCACCGAAACCACCACTGAAGACGGCCCCAAGAGTCCTGAATTCAACGCGAACCACAGCAAAGATGTGACGCTGCGCTTCATCGGCACCGGCGTCTCACAGATCAATGAAATTCGCGAAAAGGCTGAGGAAGACCTCGGCTTCAAGCTGGAAATGCGCGCCCTCAGCACGGACGACAACAATCAGATTGCGATTACACAGCCCGGACAGTACGACATTTTCGACGGAGAATATTTCAGTCTGCCCCTCGTCATCCCTTCGGGGAATCTACGACCCCTTGATGTGAAGCGAATTCGACAGTTCGACAAACTTGTCCCCATCTTTACCACTGGCAATCTGTATGACGGAGCGCCCGTGAATGAGTCCCAGGGAACGGCACCACGCAAGGTAATGTTCTTGACCGGCGAAGACTCCACAGAATTTGCCGACGAACCCACGGATTGGGCAACCCTGATTCCCTTCCAGTACAATGCTGATACCCTCGGTTGGCGTCCGGATCTGGTGGACAAGGAAATTAACTCTTGGGCACAGTTATTCGACAGTGACTTTCAGGGTAAAACGGCAATTCTCGATATTCCCTCGATTGGCATCATGGATGCCGCCATGGCGATCGAAGCGTCCGGCTTGATGACCTTCAGCGACAAGGGCAACATGACCCGCGAGGAATTGGATCAGGTCACTGAAATCCTAATTGAGCAGAAGCGGAATGGTCAGTTTCGGGCCTTCTGGAAAACCTTTGATGAATCAGTGAATTTGATGGCGTCCAGCGAAGTGATCCTGCAATCGATGTGGTCGCCCGCTGTCACAGCGGTACGGGCGCGCGGCCTACCTTGCCAATACGGCCCGCTCAAAGAAGGCTATCGCGGCTGGGGCGGCGGCATCGGTCTCTCACGCAATCTGTCTGATATTGAACTGGATGCTGCTTACGAGTACCTGAACTGGATGCTCGATGGTTGGCTGGGTGCCTTCCTCGGCCGCCAGGGCTACTACAGTGCTGCCCCCGAAAACTCTAAAAAGTTCATGGAAGACTACGAGTGGGCGTACTGGTACGAAGGGGCAGAAGCGGCTGAAGAAATCCTCGATCCCTTCGGTGAGAAAATTGCTGAGAAAGGCAGCAAGCGCGATGGCGGTTCTTTTGAAGAGCGCATGGGCAATGTGATTTGCTGGAACTCGGTCATGGATGAGCAGACGTACCTGGTTCAAAAGTGGAATGAGTTTGTAGCAGCTTAGTCGCCTGAGCCGTAGTCGGCTTCTCAGTGGCATCCTATCGCCCCTCTTCCCAGCTCAGGAGAGGGGTTTGCCGTAAGGGTGTACTGAACTGTCAGTGGGATAAATTTGGACCCAGGTTCGTGATTAGCGGGGTCAAGCCGATTGAATTTTCGCTCCGGAACCGCTGATTTTTGGCTTAATTAACTGAGAGGCTTGGGGAGATTGTGAAAACGTGGAAACAACTGCAAACCTATCTACTGGTTACACCGCAGACGCTGGTATTTTTGCTCTTTCTACTGTTCCCGCTCCTGACCATTTTTGTGGTGAGTTTTTGGGAATTCAATGGTTATGCCATGAGTCCGGCGCTGATTCTAGGTAATTACAAAGCCATCTTCACGCCGGTCTACTTAGCGACTTATCTCAATACGTTCAAGTTTACTGTCATTGTTTGGGGATTGGCGTTGGCGATCGCCTATCCCGTCGCCTACTTTCTCGCCTTCCACATCCATGATTTGCGCTGGCAAATCGGTCTATTTGTCCTCTGTACGATTCCCTTCTTCACCTCCAATATCATCCGCATGATCTCGTGGATCCCCTTCTTAGGCCGCGAAGGCATCCTCAACCAAGTTTTGCTGAATCTTGGGATTGTCCAAGCACCAGTAGATATTTTTCTCTACTCAGATTTCGCTGTTGTTTTGGCGATGCTGCATCTGTACACGCTATTCATGGTCGTGCCAATTTTCAATAGCCTCGTGCGGATCGATCGGGATTTGATTGCAGCAGCGCTAGATTCAGGCGCTTCAGGTTTGCAGGTGTTTAAGGAAGTGGTGCTGCCGTTATCGCTGCCGGGAATTGCGATTGGTTCGATCTTTATCGTCACGCTGGTGATGGGCGAATTCACGACCGTCCGGTTGATGAGTGGGGGGCAAGCCTCCTCGGTTGGCTCAGCGATCCGCAATCAGATTGGCAGCTTGCAATATCCGCAGGCGTCGGCGAATGCTGTCATTCTGCTTCTCGTCACCTTAGCAATTGTGGTGGGTATTATGCGGACGTTTGACATTCGTAAGGAGTTGTAGGCGATGACGAAACCGAAGCGATCGCTCACTTTCTACATTCTCGCCGCCATTTTCGGTCTGTTTGTCCTGTTCCTCTACGGGCCGATGACGGCGGTGGTTTTGCTGTCTTTGCAGGGGCCAGAAGGATCCCTAACTTTTCCGATGCGCGGCTTCAGTTTTTACTGGCTTGTCTCAGTATTTGGCGAGCAACGGATTGGTGAGTTTGTGACGCCTTTTTTGCGCTCCTTCGCGCTCGGGTTACTGGTAATGGCGCTTTCAGTTGCCTTTAGTGTTATGGCTGGGTTGGCTTTCCGGCGGCATTTCACCGGCTCACGATTTATTTTTTACCTCACGATTACTAGCCTGATCGTGCCCAGCATTTTGGTTTCCCTAGGGATTGGGATTGCGTTTAATATTCTGGGACTGAATGTGCAGTGGTATAGCTCGGCACTCGGCGGTCATCTCACTTGGACACTCCCCTTCGCCTTTCTGATTATGCTGGGCGTCTTCAACCGTTTTAATCCCACCTATGAAGAAGCGGCTCGCGATTTGGGGGCGAGTGACACACAAAGTTTCTGGCAAATTGTGCTGCCACTGATCGCGCCGAGTTTGATTGGCGTAGCGATGCTGAGTTTCACGCTTTCTTACGATGAATTCAACCGCACGGCGCTGATCTCTGGTGAGAACAATACGCTGCCATTGGAAATTTTCGGCATGACGACCAATGTTACGTCGCCTGCCCTCTACGCGGTGGGTACAGTGACGACAATTGTGTCGTTTGTGGTGATCGCGATCGCCCTCACGGCCTACAACTTCTTTATGCGCCGCCAACCCTAGCGTCGGCTCAATTCTCCCGCAGCGCGGCGAGTACCTGCTCGTGGATCACCCCATTGCTGGCGACGATGCCCTGATTATTCACCAACTTCGCGCCTAGGGAAAAATCGAGTGGCTGCCCGTGCATATCGGTCACGCGACCGCCCGCTTCCTCGACAACCAACGCGCCAGCAGCATGATCCCAGATCTTTTCGCGGTAGTCTGGCGACTTGGGCGAAGGCAAGCGCAGGTAGAGTGCGGCTTGACCCGCGGCGACGATGCCATATTTGGCCTGAGAATCGACACGCACCGAATCAGCCGTAATGCCGACGGCTTGTGCGACCGCATTTTGGCGGCTTTGGTTGCCATGACCTGATTCCACGCTTTCGGCGAAGCGCAGCGTGCTGGGATCGTCAGCACTGGCAACGCGCAAGGGTTGCGGCTCACCACCGGCCAGCGGCAGCATCACGGTGCCCTCACCCCGCACGGCGACGAAGAGTGCGCCCGGCTCACTCATGCCTGTGAGTTGCAGGGCGGGACAGCCGAGAATCCCCAGCTTGAGATCGCCGTTTTCGACGAGGGCGAGGGCGATCGCATACTGATCCTGACGCAAAAAACCTTTCGTTCCATCGATCGGGTCGAGTGTCCAGTAGCGTGCTGCCACCTCGCCGTTGCCGCGATCGATCCAGGTCGTCACCTGCTCCGGGGTCGCGTCTGGAACCAAGGCGCGCACATAGTCGGTCACCTGGTTCAACATCGCTCCCTGATCCGCTTGACGGAGCATCGCGGCGTCTTCCTCGCCAACGACCGGATCATCTGGGAAGGCGGCGGCAAGTGCGCGACAAACTAGCGCTTGCGAGCCATAGTCGGCTACTGTGACGGGGCTTTTATCGCTTTTCTCAATCGCCGCTGGGATGTCAGCGCGCACGTTCTGACAGAGTTTTGCTGCGGCGATCGCCGCTTCAATGGCGATCGCCTTTTCACGCTCGTAGGCCATGATTCAATCCGCAGTTAGCAAGCATTAGTCCTCAGTTTAGTCTGAATCTTGCCTCGTGACGGGGCAGTGCGAAACTCTGACCGCGAACTTCAACCGCGTCGTCATAAACCGTTAGCTAAGGCCGTTGGTATCGGGTGGCTGAGGTGGGGGCTGATGCGGGGGAGGATCAAACCGACCAGAAATCAGGTCAGACATCGCCTCGGTCATCGATTTTGGATCCATGAAAACAATCTTAGAATTATTGCTTTCACCGAGCTTTTCGTTCGCTTCTACATAGCGCTGTGTGACCAAAAAATTCAGGACATCTTGAGAATTGCTCTGGGTTTTCAGAGCATTTGCTAGCATCTCAATCGAGCGCACTGTGCCCTCGGTTTCTAGTAGAGTTGCCCGTTTCCGGCTCTCGGCTGCCCGCTCTTGTTCCAGGGATTCCATCACTGTTTTTGCGGGTGAGATTTCGCGGACTTCGACGCGCGTGACTTTGACGCCCCAGTTCGCTGTGGCTTCGTCGAGCTGTTGCAGTAGCGTTTGGTTGATGCGATAGCGTGATGAGTAAGTTTCCTCTAGCTCTAGCCGCCCGATCGCTGATCGCAAGGTAGTGACGACGAGGTTTTCAATTGCAGTCTTGATGTCCTCAACGACATAGAATGTCTTTTCGAGGTCGATGATTTGCCAGTAGACTACCGCGTCGATTTTGAGTGAGACATTATCTTTGGTAATCGCACTCTGCGGCTCAATTCCTAGCACCTTTTCGCGGGTGGTTTCTTCAACCACAATTGAGTCCAGCACCGGCACGATGAAATTCAAGCCAGGATTGAGTTTTTTGTGGTACTGACCGAGGCGTTCGACCAGGGCTTCGTTACCTTCATTGATAATTTTCAGCGAGGCGAAGGCATAGCCGATGCTGCCTAACGCGAAGGTGATGGTGGCGTAGAACAGGGGTTCCATGGGGCAGCCTCAGACAAGCGTTGAGGATAAAGGGTAGCGGGAGCATCTCCGATTGGTCACTAAATCCGGCTCCCAAGCTGGAAGCAGGACTGCTAACTCCCCTCCGCCCCCCCACTGGGGCTACTGTGTATACACAAGTCCTGAAACCCTTGCAATTATTGGGTTTTGCCTTTTTGGCTTCGTTCCTACTTCTACAGCAGGTTTCGGGAGTCCAAAAACCTTATCCAGCCTGATTCTCACTTGGTTAGGTAGACCACAGTTCGGTCAGGAAGGATCTCAAGTTATGTGTACACGGTAGCCCCACTGGGGAGAAGGGACTGGGGGATGTAGATGCGCAGCAGCTGCTCTCAGAGTGGGTGATCACAATGCCAAAGCAAGATGAACCCAAGGGGAGCGGGCTGAAACAACGTGGTGCGGGCAATTGTGTTAACTTTTTTAAAGAGGGTGATGTCCGCTAGCTCATTCTGGTTGTAGCACAGAGCGGCGTGATCGCCCGCCAGTGCCTTACCCTGCTCGCCTCTAATCCAATGCCTTCTTGCCAGGTCTTTGAAAACGCGATTCACATTCGCGCCAGTGCGACGGCTGTTGAACGCTGCTTCACCGATCTGCAACTGATGCGGCGCTGGTTGCATCCGGCGCTCCGCTGCGAACCGGTCGGCGACTGGAGCACGGAGCTAGGGAGCCGGAGTCGTTTTTCGCTGCGACTGCCGCTGTTGCAGCCGACATTAGAAAATGCCGTTGGTGAGCGCGAGCCGGGCTTGGTGGTCTGGGAGTTTACTGGCTTTTTTCGGGGGCGCGATCGCTGGGAGTGCCAGCCGACGGCGGAAGGGACATTGCTGTTGAACCGCTTCGAGTTTGAGATCCCTAGTCCGCTGATCCGTTGGGGTTTCAAGACCTTTGCCGCCCGCTGGACACAGCAGGACATGAAGGCGCAACTGCGCCGCCTCAAGCGGGTTGCGGAAGAGATTCATCGCTTGCAAGCCTGAGCGGCGGTGGATTTTAGGCGCTGGGATCCTGTATGAGGAGTTGCTCGATCATCGCTTCGGGCGATCGCTCTAGGCTGGCAAGCAAATCTGCGACCGCACCCAAGCGGCGGTTCTGTTGTTGGCTGAGCTGCCACTCGCGGATCAGACCGAGAAGAATGTGTTCGGTGTTGACGAGTGGATGTCCGGAAGCGGTAGCCTCGTCCAGCGATAGCGACAGTACCAGGCGGGCGCGTGTGTCAAATTGCACGTCTTTGCGGGTTTGGCGGCTGGGGCCGAGGTGTGCTTGGATCACTTGGCGGGCGTGCTCTAGCTCCAGACCCCAGGTGCTGAGGGCGATCGCCGCTAAGCCGCTCCCCTCCGCCATCAGACCCAACAACATCTCCTCAGCCCCGATAAAGTTGCGCCCCAGCCGTAAATTCTCGCTGTGCGCCAACAGTAAGACTTGCATGGCTTTGCCGCTGAGTCGTTCGTAGATGGCTTGGTCGATCAGGCTCTCTAGGCTGAGGCGCTCGGGCTGGCGGGGCAGTAGCGACTCGGCCACATAGCGGCTGGTCTTTTCCGGAATCGTCTCCCAGGCGAAGATGGACTGGCGATCACAACATTCGACATAGACAAAGGCTAATAGTTGCTCGAGTGTCGCTACTTGCAGGTGGTACTCGGTGCCTTCAGGTGCGGGCTGGGTCAGCAGCCATTCGCGCTGGCGCAGCTTGTCGATGTGACGATCAATGGTCGAGCGGGGCAGGTTCAGCTTCGTTTGCAGCTCGCGCACAAGCATTCCGCGCGGATGCGCGGCAATCAGCAGCAGCAAGATCTCCAAGCAAACCGTCGAACCCAAAACGCCGATGAGTTCTGCATACTGTGTCGTGGTATTGACTTTCATACTGATAGCGGCAACGGCGCGAGCATGACATCCATCCAGCACCCTGAAACAGCCCAATTGAGTCCGTGGGCGGCTGCTCCCCTGAGGCCAGTCTATAACAGCCCACCGCGAACAGTCATCGGTGAATTCGGCTCCGAGCAGCCAGGGTTGCTCAGCGACCCCCATAAAGCTTCAACATTAGTCCTTCTCCTGATTACAGCCAGATGTAAACCCTCCTCAGTCGAGAGCGAATGGGCAACCGGCTGGCGGCGGGGCTTGAGCCTGTTGGAGTGGCAAAAAAATGGGACAGTAGCTTGGTGGCTGTTGTCCCAGTGTGCCGCGTTCAGCGGCCGCGGTAACGAGATCGACGCAAACTGACTAGAGAATCCCGACGAAGTGGAGCAATCCATTACCGCTGATCAGCTCAAAAACGAGCGCCAGGAAGCCGAGCATCGCTAGGCGACCGTTCCACACTTCCGCCGTCGTCGTCAGGCCCCATTCCCAGCGCTCCGGCGGATAGATACGGACGCGCTTTTCGAGGCGAGTCACTTCGGCAAAGTGGCGGGGCGGCGCATGCAGCGCTTCGTGGGTCAGTGTCGCCAGCGCCTGAATGAAGCGGGGGTGGCGGTTGAGAGCCGGGACACGGGCGAAGTGCTCAATGCCAGCTTCTTCAGCGACTTCGCGGTACTCGATATCGATTTCTTGCAGGGTTTCAATATGCTCAGAAACGAAGCTGATCGGCACGACGAGAATGCGCCGTACTCCTTGCGTGCCTAGTTCCGCGAGGGCGTCTTCGGTGTAGGGACGGAGCCATTCGACGGGACCGACACGGCTTTGGTAGGCGAGCGTGTGAGCATTGGCGCGATTCAGTGTTTGCATAATCAAGCGCGTGCAATCCTCGATCTCGCGCTGATAGGGATCGCCAGCCTCTTCCACATAGCTAACCGGGACGCCGTGAGCGCTAAAAAAGATGTGCACGTCGTCAGGATTCTCAAACGTGTCCAACTCGACGCTGATGAGTTGCGCCATCGCTTGCAGGTAGTCCGGCTGCTGATACCAGGACGGGATCACCGTGTAGGGCTGCGCTTGCAGGGCGGGGTCTTCAGCCCAGAAGCTTGCGAGCAGGCGAAAGGAGGAACCGCTGGTGCTGATCGAAAACTGCGGGTAGAGCGGCAGAATGACGAGACGTTCGGGGCGATCGCGCTTGATCTGGGCGAGCGCTTCCTCTGTGAATGGATGCCAGTAGCGCATCCCGATATACACTTGGGCATCAATCCCCTGGGCAGCCAACTGCTGTGCCAAGTCAGCTCCCTGCTCTTCGGTGATGCGGCGCAGTGGTGAGCCACCGCCGATCTGCCGATAGTTCTCGCGGGAACCGGGCGCACGCCGGGTCGAGATCAACCACGCTAGCGGCTTCTGCAACCAGGGAAAGGGCAGACGGATGATTTCGGGATCTGAGAACAGGTTGTAAAGAAATGGACGCACATCGTCCAGTTCATCAGGCCCGCCTAGATTGAGTAACAGTACGCCAACACGCCCCATATCCAGAACAAAATGATTTTGTCAAATCTTCAGATTCTTTACTAAGTTTAACAATACAAGCCCATTCGCCGCCCAAATCGGTGCGGACGGCAACACAACTTAACGTGGAGGTGACTTCTCTTGGCAACGATTCTACGCGACTGGAGTTACCGCTACCAGTGGCTCTACGACGCGATCGCCAATCTCTCGGCGCTAGCCGTCGGCGGTCAGACGCGCTTTCGCCAACTCGCCCTCCAGGGGCTGACGATCCGACCGGAAATGCGGGTGCTCGACCTCTGCTGCGGGGCGGGGCCGGTGACCCAGTTTCTCGTGCAGCGATCGCCGCAGGTCATCGGTCTCGATGCCTCACCCAAGGCGATTCAGCGCGCCCGTCAGGCGGTGCCAGAGGCCGAGTATGTCGAAGCCTTCGCCGAACAAACACCGTTTGCCGACCAGCACTTTGATCTCGTCCACACCAGCGTCGCCCTGCATGAAATGCGGCCGGAGCAGCGCCGCCAGATTCTGCGCGAAACCCATCGCATCCTAAAACCTGGCGGTGTGTTTACTTTGGTCGATTTTCATCCGCCCACGCTGCCGCTGTTGTGGCCGGGGCTGGCACTGTTTCTATGGCTGTTTGAAACACAGACGGCTTGGCAGTTGTTGCAGACCGATCTGGTCGCAGAGCTGGAAGCGGCTGGTTTTTCTCGCTGTGATCGCCAACTCCACGCGGGCGGCAGCCTGCAAGTGGTTCAGGCCTGGCGATGAAGCTGGGATCTCTGGCTGGTAGACTCGCGATTGGCGAGAATGATGCGGGTTCCGAGTCGGTCACTTTTTCTGTGGTAATCTTGTTCTCATTATTGGCGCGCCAGGAGCGGCAACTTCGCCAACAACTACGGATGCAGTGACAATCGCAAAGGCGCACATTGACTGGAGATCTCCAGCCTTATGCGCGTCTCTGAGAAGCAAGTGGACTGCCAAAACTGACCGGACGTGAAGCGGCGATCGCCGTAGAGCAAAAACGTTTGGCAGTCTGAATCGCCCATCCGTTGTTGTAAACCTTATGAAACCCCTCACTGACTCGTGCGTTCGCTGACCGCTGGTCTTGTCGGTATTATCGCTTTTGGCACAGTCGCCGG
>JAAUTY010000105.1 GCA_012031265.1 Spirulinaceae cyanobacterium SM2_1_0
AAACTCTAGGCCCAAGAAGCTCGACTCACTATAAATGTGAATCGGATGCCCTCCCGATGGGGTTAAATCGCATAGTTGGAAACTGGCGCACATTTTGTAGGGGTGGGTTTCAAACCCACCCCTACCCATGCCAATTGACCCACCGACCGATTCAAATTGACCCACCGACCGATTCAAATCGGCATTCTGTGAAAACCTGTGGGGGTCGCGTCCCTGTGCCGACCCCATAACCTACCTGCCCCTATCGATGGGTTTAAATCGGCAGGATTGGCAATGCACCCGCAGACTGTAGGGGTGGGTTTCAAACCCACCCCTACTCATGCCAGACATCGCCTGAGCGCGACCTGTTATTCAAATTTGCAAGCCATCTTACGGCGGCGTCGCCAGAGCTGATATGCCCCCCAGTAGAGCTTGAAAGCCGAGCGCAAATTCGTCGTTGATTTGCCCCCGTGGCGGCGCGTTGAAAAGATCGGCACCTCCAGCATCGGGTATTGCTGCTGACGACAGACCACATTGAATTCGAGATCAATGATGTCGTTGTCACAGGTCAGTTGCCGCAATCCCTCAAATTGGCGCGGAAACACCTTCGGCGTGCCATTGATGTCCCAGTAAGAGAGATCGAAGAGGGCACGACCTTGCAGATTGTAGAGGAGTGAGCCGAGTCGCCGAAACCAACTGTCGCGAATCTTGCGATTTGCCTTGATGACGACTTGGGGATAGATCGTCGCATAGAGCAGGATCAGTGTCAGATCTGGGGCGCTGGTGCGTGCCGAGTTGGTGTAGCAGAGCAGGTCACCGGTTGCCTCCCGTAGGCCGAGCTTGACGGCCAGCCCCCAGCCCCCAGCCTCGCTATGCACGACCCGCACCGCCGGATATTGCGCCGCTAGCGCTTGGCAGACTGCGAGGGAGCGATCGCGACAGTTATTCACCACCAACAACAGCTCGTGCGGCTCCGGCAGCTTCGTCAGCGCCTCCTCGTATTCCTGCACGATCGCGCCGATGTGATCCGCTTGGTTGTAGACCGGCAGGATGATCGAAATCAGCAAGGCTTGCCTCCGCTGGGTGCAGCGGACTGTCGTGCCGAATTTTGCAGCGCTGTCTTCACGGTTGTAATAATTTGCGTCTTACTCAAACCGTAGCGGGTGTGCAGGTAGTCCTGGGAGCCAGAAACCCCGTCGGGCAAGCGACTGACGCCGCAGCGCCGCAAGCGGCAACCGCAACCCGACTCGGCAATCACCTCCGCCACCAGCGAGCCAACGCCGCCCGTGATGTAGTGCGCCTCGACCGAGACCGCCAGCGGAAACTGGGCGAGCAACTGCGCCAGCGGTTCTAGTGGCGCGGGATTGAGGCTGGCGGCGATCGCCACGGTACTGTCAATTCCTACGGCCCGCAACGCGGCCGCTGCCGCCACGACTTCGCGGGCAATGCTGCCCATCGTCACCAGCAACACATCGCGCCCCTCGCCCAGGCACTGGACTTGACCGGCTGCGAAGCGCCCATCGAGGTCAGGCACCAGATTGCGGTCATCCTTGCCGAGACGGTAGTAGACCGGCTGCGGCCAATCCCAGGTGGCGAGTAGGGCGCTGCGGGCTTGTTGATAGTCGGCGGGGGCGATCGCCGCTAGACCCGGCTGCAAGCGCATGACACCAATGTCTTCTAACCCATGGTGGGTAGAACCGGCGTGACCATATTCAAAACCGCCACCGACGGCAATCACTCGCACCGGCAGTTGCGGCAAGATCGCGCCGTTGCGAAGAAATTCGTAGGGGCGCAACGAGGCAAAGGTGGCGATGGAATAGAGGAATGGCAAGAATCCGGCGTCCGCTAAGCCTGCGGCGAGTCCGACCATATTTTGCTCGGCGACCCCGACATTGAAAAAGCGGTCGGGAAACTGCTGGGCGAAGGGTTCGAGGACGGTGTAGCCCAAGTCGCCGGTCAACAGCAGTACGCGGCGATCGCGCGTCGCCAGCTCAACCAATGTACTGATAAATGTTTTTCTCATGCTGAATGCGGGACGCCGAGCGGCGAGAGGAGCCAATTTTGCCAAGCCTGCCCGCTTTACCCTAGTGGGGGACAGGCAAGGATAGCATGAGACTATTGAACTCCGAACGGGTCAACGCCGCAAACGTGGTGCGATCGCCCCGTAAAATTCGGGAGCATTCTGGATCGGTAGCCCTCTCCCTAAATCCCCCCCAATTTTGGGAGAGGGACTTCTAACTCCCCTTCGCCCAGAATTGGGAGAAGGGGTTGGGGGATCAGGGCGTCGATCACCCACAAGCGAGATGCACCTCACATCCCCCACCCATGCAGTACCGCCGTTTTGGCAGAACCAACCGCTACCTCTCCGTCTTCTCGCTGGGCACGATGCGTTGCCTCAGCAGTGCCGAGACGGTGCGCCAGACGGTGGTGCGCGCCCTCGAACTCGGTATCAATCACATTGAGACGGCGCGCGGCTACGGTCAGAGCGAGGTCTACCTGGGACAAGCGCTGCAAAGCGACTTGCCGCTGTCCCGCGATCGCCTTTTTCTCACCACCAAGCTGGTGCCGACGCCGGATGCTGCCACCATGCGCCAGGCGATCGCCGACTCGCTGCACCGCTTGCAAGTGGACTACTTGGACGCGATCGCCCTGCACGGCCTCAACACCCCTCAGCATTTAGCCTGGGTGCAAGCTCCGGACGGTTGCCTGCCAGCGTTGCGCGAAGCCCGCGCTGCCGGTCAAGTCCGCCACCTCGGTTTCTCCACCCACGGCGCGCTGGATCTGATTCTGGCGGCTTTGGAAATTGAGGATTTTGAGTTTGTCAATCTGCATTATTACTATTTCTTGCAACGCCAGGCAGCGGCGATCGCCCGCGCCGCCGAGCGGGATCTAGGCATCTTCATCATTTCCCCCGCTGATAAGGGCGGTCAGCTCTATGCCCCGTCGGCAAAGCTAGCGCAACTCTGCCAGCCCCTGACGCCGCTAGACTTCAACTATCGCTGGTTGCTCAGTGATCAACGCCTGACGACGCTCAGTTTTGGGGCGCGACAACCCGAAGATTTGACCGCGATCGCCGCGATCGCCGACCAAACCGGCCCCCTGAGTGCGGATGAGCAGGCGATCGCCCACCGCCTCGAGCAAGCACTCACCACCACCCTTGACCCCGACTGCTGCCGCCAGTGTTATCAATGCCTACCCTGCCCGGAGGCGATCCAGATTCCGGAAGTCCTGCGGCTGCGTAATCTTGCCGTCGCCTATGACATGACTGCCTTTGGGCGCTACCGCTACGGGATGTTTGAAAACGCTGGGCACTGGTTTCCGGGGCGACGCGGCGATCGCTGCACCGACTGCGGCGACTGCCTGCCCCGCTGCCCAGAGCAACTCGACATTCCCCGACTGCTGCGCGACACGCACCAACGGCTCGCCGGTCGCGATCGCCGTCGCCTCTGGGAGGATTAGCGAGGTTGAGTGCCTAACAGCTCTTTCTCCACCCCTGGCTAAATTAGGATAAAGACTTTTAGTTACAACAAGGGCAAGTCTATGACAGTCGGAGAAAACATGACAAATTCAATCACTCGCCTTAATCCGCCGGTATTGCCAAATGCTGGCGAAATGGGGTATTCACAGATATCGATAGTCGAACCGGGCCGTATGGCTTATATATCTGGCCAAGTCGCGTGGCGGCCAAATGGTGAGGCAGTACCTGAAAGCTTGCCTGAGCAAATGAGGATTGTCTCGATCAACACAAAGGCCGCGCTGGATGCTATTGGGGCTGCACCACATGATGTTGTGATTGCACGCATTTACATGACCCATCTCACCCCTGAAAGATTAGAAGAAGTCATGCCACTGTTTCTAGCCATTTTTGAGGGGGCGCAACCCTGTGTTACTGGTGTTGGTGTCGAGGCGCTTGCTGCGCCCGACCTGCAAGTCGAGATGGAGTTGGTTGTCAGGCTTCCTGACTAATTGCTGCTTTCAAGATATGAAGCCTGAAAATATTTGCAAGTCAAAAATTTGACCTAACAACAAGCTGACTGGGAGTTCCCAGCCAGGGGTGCTGAGTCTCGACCGGACGGACTGAGTCATTTGGACAGATACGCTTTAGTTGTAACGAATGACCTGGCTGGTCGGTTCACCGGTCAGGCGATAGACCGCTAGTAAGCCGGTGATGCTGCGATAAACATCATCCAGCCGGATCGTGAAGTCGGTCAACTGCTGACGAAAGCCATCGCGGGCGCGGGCGGGTTTGGGCAAATACATCACTGTTTCTGGCTCGCACTGCAATTGCAAGAGGAATCGACCCGCAAGCCAGATGATGTCGTGGCGACGCTCATGCGCCTGACGGTTCACCGCGACATTGGCGACATTGACCAAGTGATAAACGGCACAAAGCCCTTCGAGGCGGGCTGCGGTGGCGATCGCGCTCGGCGGTTTCCCAAAGCTGCCCAGCCAGTCGGCTTGCGGGCGGCCGGGGTGTTGGTGATTGGCGATCACGGTGGCGATCTGTTCCGCCTGCTGGTGATAGCGGGGATTGCGGACATGGCGAAATAGCTCACTCAGGCTCCGCAACAGCCAATAGTCCTCAAAATCAGACTGTGGGCGAGCAGTCATCAGCAGGTAGCGCACACCCGCTTCGGCACGAGTCAGCCAGCTTTCGCGCTCAGTGAGCTTGTAGAGGTAGAGCATGGCGAGAATCGCCTGACTCGGATAACGCCGCGAGACGAACGATGTGTCTTCGCCGCTGGGATAGGCTTGGCGGTGGTGGAGAAAGGCTCCACTCGGCTGCTGAGCCGCTTGCAGGTGGCGGGCAAGCTGCAATAGTTGCGGCAGGTAGTGCTGCTGGCGAGTGCAGATCGTATATTTCACCAAGGCAATGATGGCTAGTGCCGTCGCCCCCAACTTCGCAAAGCCGTTTTCAACAATGCAGCAGCCGACGGTGGGGACGAGGGGTGACGTTTGGCTAAAGGGCAAAAGATAGTCGAGGCCCCCTTGGGCGGCGTCGAGAAATTCGAGTTCGCCCGTGACCTCGTATAGATCGAGCAGCGCGATCGCCGCCCCCGCGTGCCGTAGCAGGTTGTAGTCGATGGTGACGCGATCGCGGCTGGCGTGATAGCAGTAGGTGAAGCGACCTTCAGGACTCTGCTGATGGCGCAGATAGCGGCCGCCCCGCTCAGCCGCGTTGAGCAGATCGCTGGGAGCGATCGCATTGAAACAGCGATGACCGCGATAGAGCAACCAAGCGTCGCGCCCGTCGGTGGCAAAGCTCGTACAAGCAAAGCGGTAGAACTTCACACGCGCCGCCTGGCGGAGCACCTGCCAGGCAGCGGCGCGCTCAGGGTATTTTTTGAGGTAGCGGCTGAGGCGATCGGCGTCGAGTTTGTGCTCGGCATCCAGGAGTTGCCAGCCGACTAACTCTTCTGGCAACAGGGCGATTTGACTCTCGCGTGTGTAGGCGAGGCCGTAGAGGCTGCGGTCATAACGAAACGGCCGCTCCGAGTTGAGGCGTTCGCTAGTGATCGCACTCTGTACAATGTCGATTTTGCAATAGGGAACAGTCGCCCCCCGTCCCCGACTCTGCACACTGGCAATCGCCGCCTCAATCGCCGCCCGCAAACCAATGCTGCTGCCATAGTCAACCGTCGCGGTCTGTTGGCCATCGCTCAGGGAGAGAAAGACCAAGCGCGGGCGCTCGTCGGCCCACAAGCGATCCGGCCAGGTTGCTTGGGTATCCGCCCCTGTGAGCGTTGCACTCACCCAGCGGGCGATCGCGCTCCACTCGCCCGTCGCCAGCGTTAACTTGTCCTGAATGTCGTCGAACCAGATTTCTGGCAAAGCCACAATTTATCCCGCGAGCGCGCCAATACAACCTGCGGCCGAGCGCCGCTGCTCAGAAATTCTGCTGCCGACACAGCGAATCAGGTCAATTGGTCAATATCGCGGCGATTATGTCCCTTTTTTCAGAGAAATTTCCACGGCCTCGCGGTAATGCCCAGCTCGGCTAGGCATGGGGGCGACCAGACTCACTCCTCAGCCAACCAAGCTTGCAACTGCGCCACGGTCTGCCCGGTCATCTGAGCAATATCAGCCAGCGACATTCCCGTTTGGGCCAAGTTGCGGGCAATTTGCGCGACCTGGCTCTCGGCTTGCTCAGCCCGCTGACGCTCTTGGTCGATCTGTTGCTGGGCCAACTCAGCCCGCTGACGCGCTTGGTCGATCTGTTGCTGAGCCAGGTCGGCCTGCTGGCGCGCTTGGTCAACCTGCTGCTGGGCCAATTCAGCCCGCTGACGCGCTTGGTCAGCCTGTTGCTGAGCTAGGTCGGCCCGCTGCTGCTCCCGGATGGCACGCTCCTCCGGCGTCGGCAGCCAGACCTCATCCTCGGTGTACCAGCGTAGCCAAGGGCGGGTGATGCCCTGATAGTTTCCCTGCCACACCCCCAAGCCCAGCTCTAGCTCCGGCAGCCAGAACCGCTGAGCCGCCAACTCCAGTGGTTGGTAGCGTCCTTGACAACACTGAAAGCCCCGGAACTGGTTGGTGTAGCGGTCAAAGATGAAATAGTAAGGCACTTGCAGGATTTGTTCATACACCTGCCACTTGGAGGGGGGCTGACCAGGCTGAGAAGTGCGATCGCCCAGATCCTCGGCTTCTGTGCCTGGCGACAGCAGCTCGACGACGATGAAGGGACTGACCTGCTCTTGCCACACGACATAGCTGAGGCGCAGATCGTGGCCCGCGTAGAGGCGGGGGACTCCCAAGGCGAGAAACCAATCCGGTCGCTTGTGCCAGAGGGTATGGTCGGGGTCGTAGTAGAGGTTGAGATCCATGCCCGTGAAGTAGGCGTCAGGCGCATAGCGACGGAGGCGCAGGGTCGCGCTCAGAAGCTGCGGTTGGAGGGCATGAAATTCGTCGGGCAAGCCAGGCTCGTTGGGATCTTCGCTGGGAAGATCGTACATCGTCGGGAGGGCCTGGCGCGGTTGGGAGACCATACGCGAGTTAACCCCAGTAACTTGGTATTCTCTGCATCGTAACAAAGGCATCGGGAGCAGTTGGCAGAATCGTTCGCTACTCGACATCTGCTGCGCTCTGGGCAAGGGGTCAGCCCGAGCAATTTCTCCTCAGAATTCCTGCATCGCGGGTGAGGGGATTATTGGAAACCCACCAGCAGTGCCATCTCCAGCCACTTCCAGTAGCAATCAACTTCCTGAAAGCCGAGTTCGCGCAACCAACGCAGTTGCGTTTCTACGTCGAGCAAAATGTTGGAGGGGTCTTCGTAGTCGGGAGCGTAGCCGAGGGTAGTGAGGAAATGGCGATGCCAGCGATCGCTCACCGGCGCGACGTGCTCAAGATTGGCGAAAATGCCGCTGGGAGTGAGGCGATCGCCAATTTCGCCATACAGCGATCGCTTGCGTGCGTCGCTCAAGTGATGAATCGCAAAACTGGACACGATGGCATCAAATAACCCTAAATCGGGCAACGGCTGGTCGAGGTTGTGGTCAATCACCGTCACCTGGGGAGCGCCTGCGAAGCGATCGCGCGCCGCCGCCAACATCGTCGGCGAAAAATCCAGGGCCACACATTCCGCCTGCGGACGGTCGAGACGCAACAAGCTCAGCAACCGCCCATCGCCCGTGCCGAGATCCAGCAGCCGCTGGGCGGATTGCGGCACTAAGTCGAGCAGCACCGCTTCGCCCTCCATGCGGTGGGGCAACTGGTCAGCGCGACTCAGGTAGGCGAGGGCGTGCTCAGTAGACGTCCATTGATTGCCGGTAGCGGTCATGGGGATTGCCCTCAAGAAGCATAGAGTTGCTGTTGGTGAATGTAGTCCTCGACGCTGGGGATCGCCGCCTCGCGATCGCGCGCCTGACGGTAGGCCGTCGAGGAAACATCCGGCGGTTCAAAATTGGCAATCTCATAGCGGCCGCCACTACGGGTCAACGCCTGCAACGCCTCAGGGGTCAGGACATAGCCGGGACGCGGCACGATCAGCAGCGATACTTCACAAAACAGGTCTTTAGCCCGATACCAACGCGGCAACTGCGGCACGAGATCCGCGCCGACCACCAAGGTCAAATCAACCGCCGCGCCCCACTGAGCACGAGCACACTCCACCGTCTCGATCGTCCGGGCGCTGCTCAGCTCGCGGTTGAGGCTGATATTGTTGCGCTGGGTGTCGATATCGGCGATCGCCAAATGCAGCATCGCCATGCGGCACTCGAGGGGCGTTTGGTGTTCTTTGTAAGGATTGTCCGAAGCCCAGACCGCGACCCAGTCGTAGCGATCCGAGAGCCAGCGCAGAATTGCCTGGTGGCCCGTCGTTGGCGGGTCAGCGCTAGTGCCGAAAAGAGCGATCGCAGTCATGGTGAAAAAGGAGTAAAGGACAAGATACAAGGAACGGAGCGTGTTAACGGAGCTAAGCCGGAATGCGATCACCGCTTAGCTCCGCTCGCAACTGACGCAGTGCAGGCGAAATCTCGGCGCTTAGCGGTTCCGGTTCTGTCAAGCAGCGAGTGCGGGCAGGCAGACCAGCCACCGCCGCCGTCGCCCGCTGGCGAATCGTCGTCAGATCATCCAGCGGGCGGCACAGTTCGCCACCCCGCATGACCAGCACGAGCAGCGGGGTCGCGTTCGGCAGCGGTGCTTCGTCAGCGAGGGCGAGGCGATCACCCGCCGCTTGTCGCCAGACTTGCTTGCGACCGGGGTAAGTTTCTTTGTGACTGGACTGTTTCATCGTCGGCTGACCAGCGATTTCAACTAGTTTATACACGCCATTGACCGGGCGGCCGCTGACTAAGCGCGTGCCAAGGCCGTAGCCATCGAGGCAAGCATCGGCCGCCTGGAGACGGGCGATTTCCCATTCATCCAAGTCACCACTGGCGAAGATTTTCACACCAGGCAGGCGCGATCGTACCTGCTGCGACAGTTCAACCAAATCACCCGAGTCAAGACGCACGCCAGTTAGAGAGCGCTCGCCCCGCTCCATCTGTTGTGCCAGACGCTGAGTCGCAGCCAGCGTGTCGTAAGTATCAATTAACAAAGGCGAGTCGGGAAAGTAGCGGCTAAAAGCGGTAAAAGCCTCGTCTTCACTGTCCTGGAGAGTGGCGATCACCATCACCAAGGCGTGAGCCATTGTACCGGCTGGCTTCTGGCCGAGCCGTAGCGCCGCTAACACATTCGAAGTCGCATCCAAACCTCCCGCGAGTGCCGCGCGGGCCGCCCAAAGCGCCCCCTGGGGACTAAAGGCGCGGCGCGTGCCGAATTCGAGCAAAATCGCTGTCGGCCCAGCGACATCGCGGAGGCGCGCCGCCCGCGTCGCGATCAGGGTTTGATAATTGAGCACATTAAGTAGATAGGTTTCCGCCAATTGTGCTTGCCAGAGCGGCGCTTCCACACGTAACATCGGCTCGTGGGCGAAGACCGGTGTGCCTTCGGGAACTGCCCAAACATCGCCCGTGAAGCGGCCGCCAGCGAGCAGCGTCCAGAAACGATCGGGAGCCTGGGCAAAAATACCAGTGGCTTGCAAAGCAGTAATTTGCTCGTCACCGAATCGCCACTGACGCAGGTAATCAACGGCTTGAGCAAGACCCGCGGCGATCAAATAGCCAAAGTCCGGGGGCAACCGCCGCGTGAAGAGTTCAAAGCTGGCGGGTTGCTGCTCAATGCCTTCGCCGGTATAGCAGGCGGTCATCGTCAGTTGGTAGAGGTCGGTGAGCAAGCTGTAGTCAGTGGGGCCGAGGTTGAGCGCGGCAGTCATAGCAGGAGTTCCTTGGGAGAATCTGGAGGCGATCACAGCAGCAAAACGAGATCGCCACCGTTACATTTCTAATTATAGTAAATTCTACCAAAATATTATAGTAGAATTTACCAAAATTAACCAGACCCCAATGAATGACCAGCCAGCCAGAAAAAGTATGGAGTCCTTCAGTCGGGAGCATCCCACTTTCGCAAAAACAGAGTTAAAGGCAGAGAGTAGCCGCAGAGATAACTCGCCATGATCCCTGAAGACCCAAGAATGGTTGGAAGCCTGTACAGCCGAGATTGCCGAGATTCTATACCGCAATAGTGACAAAGCCAAGCTGAGTCACCAAGGGTGAAGGCGTACAGATGCCCTAGTGGTAGGCTGGCGTAAGCCAGCTTACGCTTCAGTGCCAACAAATTGTTTCAAGATGTGGCTGACATTCCGGCACTCACCAGAATGTCAGGAGGGCATTTGACCCCAAAATACCCAGTAGGCAGTCAGTCGTTTGAGTGTGCCGAGGCGAAACAAAGAGTCAGTGAAGTCAGCATTAATGACAATAAAGTCCGACTGGAGAGCGCTCAGAATTTTGTGTAAGCCAAATTAGAGAGCGGGAAAACGTTCTGGGAAAAGGATAGCAAAATGGGACAAGGCAGCGCGCCAATCTTTAAGCGGCCGATTCCAACGCTGAGAGATATT
>JAAUTY010000106.1 GCA_012031265.1 Spirulinaceae cyanobacterium SM2_1_0
GCCTGCAGTGCTCAACGCCTTTCGGCATCAGTGGTCTGGGCACGTGATCTTGGGGGGCTTCATCTTCGCTCGGCAACCACTGTGCTCAACGCCTTTCGGCATCAGTGGTCTGGGCACGGCGCGCGCTAGACCTCGCGCGGCATCAGCCTTCTGAGACGATTTTACACGCACCCAGCTCCCCCATCTAGATCTATCGCAAACTGTGTACCGCGAAGCCCACCCCAACCTACCAAATAGCAGTCAAAGCGGTGATTGCCAGCTCGACAAGCACCTCATACCAGTCTCGCGCTCCCCTCAACCCAGAGCCTGACAGCGTTGGCAGGGCAGCACGCCCATAATCTATCTCTAACAGACCACCTCACTTGTCAAATGACACGATAGCTCGACTCATCCACCACCCACACCCCAGAGCGGTTGTAGCTCGGCAGCAACCGTACACACTGCGCCGACAGTCGCACTAGCAGCAGATCATCCTCTGCTGCCAGCACCTGCGCCAGCTCCCAGCGCAACCGCTCCCGCTCCCGCTGGCTGAGCCAGCAGCGGAAGATGGAGAGTTGGAGGCGATCGCCATACCCCTGAAGCAACTTGTACGCCTTGCGCCAGCGCTTCGGACTCCGGATGTCGTAGCAAACCAAATACCAATGCTTCAACTCCGCCATGACCCCCCCTAGCGCAGCACCAACTGCGCGAACAGACCTCCCTCGCCCAACCACTCCTTCTCCAGCAGGCGCACCTCCAGCTCCAGCAAGCGGCGATAGGTCAGCGAATACCCCGTCACCGGATGCTTCCAGCTCTCCGCTTTGCGTTGCTCATAGAGTCCGATGAACTTGCGCCGACCCAGATCACTCAGCCAGACCTGCTCGCCTCGTACCGTAAAATCTGCCTGTACCTCCCATTGCCCGCGATTCAGCGACCCCACGACTGGCAGATCCACCAGCGGCACCCGAAAGATTTCCATCAGATCGAGCGCCAGCGGCGGGGCTTGCGATCGCGGCTGATGATAAAACCCCAACGCTGGCTCCAATCCCACAGTCAGAATCGCATTCATCACATCCTTCAACAGCAGAGCATAGCCAAAGCTGAGCAGCGCATTGACCCGATCCTTCGGCGGCCGGCGATTGCGCCCCGCAAAGTGCAACTCTGGTGGCAAATCAGCAGCTAGTGTCTGATCCAACGCCCCAAAGTAGAGGGCGGCTAACTGCCCCTCGACTCCCAAAAGCGATGCCAGCGAATCAGCCGACTCGATCAGCTTCAGCACCGCCTTCATCTGCTGAATCGCCGCTGTCAAAGCCTGCGATTCCTTCTGCTTGCGCCGACTCCGCATCAATAACTGCCGCTGACCGCGTCCCCGGCAGCGCACCAATTGTTGCGCCAAACGCAAGCAAATGTCCCCCTGGGTCAGCGCCGCATACTGCCCCAAACGCCGTTGGATGCTGCCGCTCCGCCAGTCCAGACTGCCAACATAGCGACCGCCCCCAGAGATAAAATGCACGCCAATACCCTGACTGGCGCAGAAATGCAGGGCTTGAGTCGAAATTTGGGCAAAGCTATGCAGCACCACCTGCCCAATCTGTCGTGCCGGCAACTTCTCGACCGTGCCATCACGTGGCGTCAGCTTCAGTTGCTCGCCCGTCCGCCCAACCCGCGTCCCCGGTTCCAGCGCGTGCAGCGTCTGGCGCTCGTCATCAGCGGGAAACAGACGCACCGGCTGCCACTCGCGGTCATGTGCCAGCCGCGCCTCCTCCGGCAAGCAAACCGGGGCCAGCGAGCAGCGCGTACACAATCGCTCATTCTCCGTCACTGGCGGTCGGACTGTTGAGCGGCGCAACTCGCGGGCGCGGGCGATCGCCGCCTGCACTGTCTCGCGCCCCGCCGCATCCACCGGCACCTTCACCAGCACATTGTCTGCGTGGTAGCGGATGCGCCCCTCGGTCACAGCGATGCCCTGCGCGGCTTCGATCAGACAGCAATAGGCGAGGATTTGCAGGCGATCGCTCTCCCAAGCTAGCGGTTCCTTCTTCTCCCCCCGCTGACAGCGTCCCCGCTTGTGCTCGTAGGGGATCAGTTGCCCCTCGCGCGTCCGCAGCGCATCGACCCGACCGCGCAAGCCGAGCCATTCGTCCTCGAGGTAAAGATCCTGCCACTCACCGTCTTCAGACTCTTCCAACTCGACATGCAGCCGCCGCCCGGCAAACACAGCAGCATCTTGGGTGTAGAGTTCTTCGACTTCCTCCAAGTAGAAAAGGCGCGGGCAATAGGCTAGGGCGTGCAGCGCCGAGACGCGCAGCGTCAACAGTTCGTCGGTCGGGGATGTCGCCGACTGGGTTGCAAATGCAGTCATGATTTGTTTTCCTTGACTTCAGTTCGCTCCCACTTTGGCGCGATCGCCTGGAAAAAACGTTTCCTGGTTGAAAAGTTGGCACGAAAAAACTGACCGCGTGGGTCAGCTTTAGGCATTAATAGTTCAAATGTCTTGAGATGAGGATCAGCTGGTTTTTACTTCCGGGAACGTTTCTGGGATTGAGCGGATACAGGCGGCTCAATCTTGACCCAGCACGCCTCGGTGAATTCTGCGTCCGGTTCGCTCAGGGAGAAGCGCTGGAATGTCCCCCGCGTCGTCTGGCGATCGATCCACTTCGGCAAAGCAACCAGACCACGCCGATCGGTCTATGGGCGATCACTGTCGAAGAGCGTGCCAAGATCGCGATAGCCACTGACGACACGGACAATCAGGATAGTTGCTTCAGTAACGCGATACAAAACGATGTAACCCTGCAACGGCAGACCGCGTAGATCTGGGGCAATTTCCTCATAGCTACGACCCAGATGGGAAATTGTTGAAGCTGTTGACAGCGCCCGATCAATGCCTCTGTGAAGCGTTCGCCAGCGTCAACACTCTGGGTCGCGAAATAGGTGAAAATTTCGTCGAGGTCGCGACTCGCCGCGACTGTAAATTCGCACTGTCTCACGCCTGTTCTGCTCGTTGCGCCTCAACCTTCTGTCGCAGACGAGCAAAGACAACCTCGCTTGGAATCGTCTCGCCGCGCTCAGCTTCTGCCATGCCGGTAGCAACAGCCGCGCGGGTTGATTCTAGCCAAGCTTGATAGTGGCGATCGCATTCAGACAACAATTCAAGAGCAGCCGCGATCGCCTCCTCCGCCGAGGCATAGCGACCGCTCTGCAAGTAGCGCTCAATTTGTTGGGCTTGTTTGGGCTTGAGCGTGATGTCCATTGCCAGGTCAGTGGTCGTTTCTACTATTATGGGCGCTCGGCGATCGCCCGCTGGACGATTGACCGCAACGGGCAATCTCATTGTTGGCTTGCATAGCTCAACGCTTCCGGGCGCGCTTGGGTGACTGCGCTGGCGCAGGCGGCTCAATTTTGACCCAGCACGCCTCCTCTACAAAGGCAGTCTTAGCCAAGCCTCTGCCGGTGGCTCCGGGTGGGGTTCGCTTGGAGCGAACACGCCAATTTCTGTCTGCGAGTTATCGGCGCGATCGATCCATACCGTCAGCCGACAAACGCCGCGACGCGGACGCCCGCTCCCTACTAACGGCTCGTACCAGCATGCCAAAGGCGGTGCCGTCAGCGGCTCGATGCGATCGAAGAGGAAATTGTTATCCCCCGCAAACGGCAAACCATAGCGCGGCACTTCAAGCCGACCCGCCAGACCGTCCAGAATGCGTGCCTCTAGCTCAGCGTCAGCACGAACCCCAATCACCAGATTGAGATCCACCAAGACTTCTCGCGTTACAGGTGCAATCCAAAACTTCGAGCCATAGGTCTTAGCCGCCAATTCCTTACCGGATGAACCGACTGGGTAGCCGTGAAGTTGCTGAGTCAATACCGCAAGTTCTGGAGACACGGGTAGGCCCGATGCAGACACCGGCACCCCGATGGCGATTTGCATATCTGGCAAGCTCGAGCGGATCTGCGTCACCGGAGCTGCCAGCGTAGCGCGTTGCTCAATTCCCGCTAGATTCAACAGCAAGCCATAGACCGCTGAAGGCGACGGCACGGGGGTTGTGGAGCGGTACGAGCCCGACTGAAACGGGCGGAAAGCCGCGAAGGGTGCTTTCAGATGTAAAAACAAACGCTTACCCTCCACAAAACTCGGTTGCTACATCGTCGAACAACCGCTCTGGATTGGCATAGAGATGCACGCCTGCTTCTTCCCACTGTTCGCGCTGAGCGTCTTCGAGCTTTCGCACAATCTCGCCACCAATCCAGAACTCATCCCCTGGTAAATCCGCATTGTCAGCATCCCGTGCGGTGAGGCGATCGCTCAGCTCCTCAAACTGCCCGTCGGGATTAAATCCATAGGTTTTGTAGCCCGCTACCAGCTTTGGCGTCAGCCGCACCACTACCGAGCGCGGGGCAAACTCGTAGTAGGCGCGGGCATGACCGCCTGCAACGCCATTCAGTTGGGCGATCCCCTGCAACAGCGCCCGCGTCCATTCCGACTTTTCCTTGCAGTCCTGCTGGGACAGAGCAAAAGGATATTGAAATGCCGTATGTGTCACTTCGCGGTGCAACAGCGCCGAGGTACTAGCATTGCTCCAAAACACCTTCTGATTGCGCTCAGTCTTCTGGTTTAGGGGCGACTGATGAAACACGGCATCGTAGCGATAAGGACTGAGCGCAACCGCCATATTGCAGCGAAAAACGCTGTCTCGCTTTGGCGGGCGACCGTCCATCTTCTTGGCGTCGTCGGGCTTCGCGACCATGTAGCCAAAGAGGAAGTCATCGGCATATTCTTCGGCGTTGGGATAGTCCTTGAACTCTACAGCCAACTGATCCGCATCGCGCACCCGCGTCCGGTTATGCGGCTGGCCGAACGCGATCAGCATTTCGCGCAGGGCATTTCGCAGCGATTCCGGGCTGACGACGGCAAATTTCTGACCGTCGCGAGCGATTTTCTGCAACACAGCTCGGTTTTCCTCTGACTCGCCGCGATAGTTCCCAGCCGGAGCAGGATAGGTCAAAACAGTCCCAAACAAATTCAACGAAGTCATGCAAACAAAATCTCCAATTCGGAAACAGTAATCCGCCTAACGGCATCGGAAAGCTCCGGCAAAAACTTTGACAATTAGCTCGATGTAACGGCACCATCTTTAAGCACTTCTTTCGGCTTGAGAGGATACTGGCTCGACAAACCCAACAGTGTTAGCGCACGAATTTCATCCGTCTTATCAAATAAATCTGTTGCAAACTCAGCAAACTCGCTCTGACGGATATGGGGATACAAGGTAGAGACAAAATAATCGATAAAAGCTTGCTTTTCAGTTCGGGCGCGAACCGCCAAGAATGCTTCGTTAGCAATTTTAGCTTTCTTGGTATTGAAGTCACTCTCTAGCTTGGGGTTTCCCGCACATTTTTTCCATCTCAAATCATATTTAGAATCCAATTTGCTCAAAACATAAGCTTGACAAACTTGGTAAATAATCTCTGCATAAGAACGGATTTTCTTGCTGGTCTGTGAAGTGCTTTGAGTGGTCATGTTTATCTCCTTTTGGAACAATGTGCGAGCATCGTGACTGAAATAGGGATCTTGCAACCAGGCACGCGGAATTCGACTCAGTAAGGCATCAAAGCCTGACCAAGGTTTGATGCTGGGATTATTTGAACTCAGCAAGTTAATTAAGCGCTGCTTGCGGAACCAGGGGCACCAATAGTCCTCACGAATCTGGCTGTAGCGATCGACTTGGCTGTTAATCGGTTCGACATAACCGGTCGAGCGTAATTTAACACCACTGTTGCCAACCTTCTCAGCATGGATAAGTTCAACACCAAGTAAGTATTCATGCCATTGAAGATCGCCAGATTCTCGCTGCACGCGATCGCGCAGCAACCGCAAGACATCTAACCCACCCTCTTCTGGCAAATCAATGACTGCCTCGCGCGGACGATAGTCATAGCTTTCAACAGCTCGATCCTGCAAAACAGAACGGAACAAATCACAGAACTCAAAGAGATTCGCTACATCAGGAACGGCTAAGGCGTATCCTCGAAACTCACGCTTGCCGTCTTTATCGAGAACTGCCGGACAATAAACCTGGGTGACGAACGGCCAGAAATGCAAGATAAACTGATACCTCGCGCGATCGCGAGTTGGTACATTTTCCGCCGTCTTCGCCATTGCCCCTAGGTAGTAGTTACCCGATTGATTGACCGGCTTGTCTGGTTTGGTCAGTTCTTGCCAGATTTTCTCAGTGTCGCTGGAGAATCGGATCGTCTCGTAAGAGCGATCGCGGGGAGCCACGCGATTTTGATAGGGCTTGCGAGTTGCAGGTACGCCTCGGACAATCTGCCAAAGCATCTCGCGCCACAACTTGATCCAAACTCCCGATCCGTTTTCGTGAGACGGATCTAATTCGGGCAGAAAAGCGCCTTTAGGTATCTCGGTCCAGTAAACGTAGCGAGTAATCGTTTTGGTGTTGCCTTTCTTGTCAGTAACTTCGACCTCTTCAGTGTTCTCGAACTTCTTGGGTTTCTGGACCCTGGATCTCCTATCTGGCTGTGCGGCATAGGTGAGATCGAAGAGGGCGACCAGCCCTTCGAGATTGCAGCGCAGGGTGGCTGCGTAGTCCTCAACCTCTAGCTCGATCTCAGCCCCGTCGCGATCCTGGCGCTCCTCAAACCACGGTTCATCCCGCAAATAGTCCACTAGGAGTGCCAAGCCCGCCAGCCCTGCTCGGTGCTGAGCCGACGGCAGTTCAGCCAGCTCGTAGTGTAATTCTAGTTGCTCGGTCATTTGCCAAACCCTGTCTGCTCGCAATACAAAGTGCTATCTGCGATCGCCAAATACTTTGGCAGCCAAGCCGGTCGCTCGTCTTTCTGAACCTGGTGTTGCGGAACCGGTAAGATGAAGCCGTCAATCGGCTTTTTGGCATTGATGCACTTCTGAATTTCCGGTAAATCGCGATCCAGTACGGCACTCACTGAGTAATCATTTGTCTCTCGGAACTCTTCGCCAACAGCCCAATAGCTACTCTGCGTAAACGCACTCTCACCTTGTGCCGAACGCTCGCGTGGCGAGTGTTTCTGCAACGCTTGGGCTAACTTCTCTTGACTCGCAACACCAGCGACCGTCTGGAGAAAAGGTTCCACGCCAGCAAAATCTTCATTGCCATAGGGTGACTGTGTTTCAGGTGAATAGATATAGACCTGTGCTTGGAAGTCTTTGCCCCTGAGACGATGGCGATTGGCACGTCCGAAGCGCTGTATTAGCGAGGTAATCGGCGCTTGCTCCGTAATCAGAACATCGGCATCCAGATCCAGCGACATTTCACAGACTTGGGTGGTTACGGCGATCGCCGGACACGGCTGCGAAGACTGCATCGCAAAGGCACGGACGGTTGCATCATGGCGCTTCTGGCGATCCATCAGCCGGAAGCGGCTGTGATAGACCAAAACAGGCTCTGCAAGTTGTTCAGTTAGGCTTTGAGCCAGTTCGCGACAGCGATTGACCGTATTCACCACCCAGAGCACCCGCTGCCCGTTGCGATAGGCAGCGATCGCTATTCGCAACAACTGCTCTCGATCCTGAGAAGCAGTCAGGGGATGAATGTTATAACGTTCGGCGGTTTGCGCCTCCTGCAATGAGTCCAATGTATCGCCCGCCTGCGGGAAGATCACCAGCTCTGTTCCCGGCCGTTTCTTCTGCTGCTTCATCGTCAAGTCCTGCTGGCGGGAGACAGGTAGCGTCGCTGTCATGCAAAGCACTGGATGGTCAAACTCAGTCAGCAAACTGGTCAAACTCTCAAACATCCGCTTCGAGAAGCTATGCACCTCATCAATGACCAGTGCTGAGTCCACCAACACCGGCAGTAGGCAAATGCTGCTATAGCGATGCGTGAGGAAGGATAGGAACTGATCCACCGTTGCTGAGAAAAAGCGCTTTTCCCAGAATTGGAGGGCGTATAGTCGGGCATCGCCTTGGAAGTTTTTATCGCGGGCTGACTCTGGCGGGTTTTTCTGAATCGCTTGCAGTTCGTAGTCTGCGGTGCTCGTCACTAGACTTGCCTCCGTCTCTGGTGCCCAGGCAACGTAATCGCGAAATCCCTCGGTTGCAGTGCCGCGCGTTGGATACAGGAAAATGAGTCGCCCCAGCTCGTGGCGATCGAGTACGCCCTGCATCCATTTGTAAGCAAAGAGGGTTTTGCCAGAGCCGCAAGCCATGAGCGTGAGGACGCGATCGCCGAGGCTGCTCGCCTGCTGCTGTGGATCATTCAGCGCAAATGCTTGCCTTGTCTTACGAGCAATTGCCGCATAGCGCGGCTGAAGGATCTTTGTCTCCAACTCCTCTGCTGAGATGGGCGATTGGTGCAGCGTTGCGTTGACCCACTGCTCAATGCCCGCCGAACCCCGCGTGCGAAAGATGCCCGAAGCTACAGTATCAGCCGCAATCAATCCAGCCTTTACAGCCATCACCAAACTGCGGCAGGCGTCATCCCTCCGCATTCGGCTGCGGAGTTGTTTCCCTGCCCAATCAGCCTGCGAGAAAGCATCAGCCCAGGTTGGGGCTTCTACTTCCCAAAGGTTGGGCAGTTCGGGGACACCAGTAATTTGAAGTAGCTCGCCAATCTGCTGCAAGATCGCGCGCACTTCAGGGTGCTGGAGGTACAGCTCCACACGATCGCCCGCTTGAGTCTTTGCCCACTCACCGTAACGAGATTTGAGATGATGGCAGAGCACGGCTGCTGTAACCACATCGCAATCGATTCGCCCACTCGATTGCAGCCAACTGCGGACAGTCGATAGGTGAAGCATCAGCGTACTGATTGACTCGTGGCGCAGCGCTTGTTGCCGACACTGCCCAATGACCATGCCGTAAAAATCAGCGTTTGCCTTGCCCAGATCGTGGAAGAGCGCCGCGATAAAAAGATGCAAAAGAAAGGCATCGCGATCGCTAACCCTGAAGAAGCGGCACCAGTTATCAAGAATGCGCCCCCTGAAGATAGCGCGGGCAGCGACTGCGGTATCAGTGAGGTGTTGCTCTAGTGTCAGCTCGCCGTATCGGGTATCTTTCGCAAGCAATTTAATTGGTGTTGGCATGGCGATCACCTCCCACAGCCGACAAGATGGAATTTTCGCGCACAAACACACCGCAGCCCATACGTCGCTTGCCACCCAAGCCTTCAGTTTGCAACCGGATCGAATCCTTCGGCGACAGCTCTGCCATCACAACGCTGAAGCCAACCACGGTATAGCGCTTGATCCGCAGCGTCAGTCGCTTGGGTTGGCCGCTCTCATTGCTCGGAATTCCAGCCAGCGCCCGAATTCCCAAGGCTGCCATCTGGCGATCGAGCGCGCCCAGAAATTCCTCCGGTTCCTGGTAGCCCTTGATCGTTACCAGCCGCGCCCACAGTGTATCGGCAGGTCGTAAAAGCTGTATTTGCGGATTGCCAAGCCGGATCGCGTGGCTACCAATCGTGAGTTGTTTGCCAGCGAGAACGCAAATTTTCGGCAAGCTCTCGCTCGGCAGCCGCAACCGCAGCTTAGACCACGGTGCCAGCGCGATCTTACCCTGGCGATCCGGGATACCGGCGATCGTCTGGACAGCAAACCTGGGTTCGTTATGAATGGCGGGACACAACTTTGACAAGGCTGCATACAGCCCGTAATTGTGATCGGCGGGTAGCCTCTCACCGCTGACTGAGAAAACTGAATCGATGTGAGTTGGGGGCGGCGCTGCACTGACATCGCGACCCGGTTGAGCAAGTAGCATACGGGTAAACTCTCCTGAAAAGTTTGGCAGCGCCTAGCGGCATCAAAGGGAAGATTAAGTTTCAATTCTAGCGTTCGAGCCAGTCTGCCCAGGACTCGCCATTGGGACTCCAAAAGCTGGGCTGGAACTCCATTTTGGTAAGGCGATCGCTGAGGCTACTAACCTCAAGCTGCAAGCGAGCAAGCTCGCAACGCAATTCTGCGATCTCGTCGATCAATTTTTTGAATTTCTCCATGACCCTCTCTAAGGGAGCTGACTAACTTGGGTATAGCAGCGACTATACATTATCGTCAACCCCGCACCCATCTTGTTACAGCTATCCACATCGTTTCCACCAATGTATTAAGAGCAGGGCAGTAACCTGGATGCAACGCCTGACGGCATCAGAGGTGAGGTTGTACCCCAGACTGTACAGCGATCCAGTGCTCAACGCCCAAATGGGTTGCTGAACGCCCCCATTAGGCATCTGTGGTTGTTCGGTTCTGACTATAGCACTCATGACTTTTCCCCCTAGCTCTTGCTCAACATCCATCAATCCCGCAACCGCTCCACCACAATCCGCAGCAACGCATCCAGATCCGTTGGCACGCGATACAGCGTCAGATCCTGCGTCACCTGCCGATTGGTGCGGTGAAAACAGCCGAACTGCCAAATCGTCCCCGTCGA
>JAAUTY010000107.1 GCA_012031265.1 Spirulinaceae cyanobacterium SM2_1_0
ACGGCTCTATTGACCGGGCACGATCGGCATAGCCAGGGCGGGCAATCTGGGGAGCATGTCTCGCAAATTGGCGAGAGGGGTTGGGGTGAGGGCGACGGGATGCCAAGTTGAGCATCCGGCAAATTGGGCTTCACGCACCACTAGGATGCAAATCCCAGGCTCAGAGCGAAAAGCCATTGAAACGGGTTCAGCGTTGGGTGCGAGCGGCAACTAGACATCAGGAAGCAGACAGGAAATGCGTTTAGCCGACTTTTGGGTACAGGATAGCTCTCGAAGGAGGCGGCGGGGATCGCGCATCAGGTCAAGCCAGAACTCCGGACTGTAGCCGAGCCATTTCCATCTGGGAGAGCCACTACAGCGAGGATGCTCCTGTCCCATAGGGTTCATCACACCTTAGCTTTGTGGCAGCTTCGCGGCTGACGATCTCTCGCGAGGTTGAGCGCCGGAAAGCCTGATCATCGGTAAAATATCAGAATATTGCGCTCTGCCCGATCATCACTGGATGCGGTGATGCCGTGCCCGACCCCTCAGCATTGAGAACTGGCGAACGATAACCTACGTAATATTCCCTAGCACGCAAGATCGCGAACTGATGCAGATTGAAGCCATAGAGACCCCTTGCCTCGATTGGACTGGCGATGCGCTCGCCGTGGGCTTGACCCACGCTGACTTGGAGCTGACAGGTGACTGGGCGGCCCTGGATGAGCGCTGCGATCGCGCCCTGAGTGAAGCGATCGCCACAGGTGAATTTGATGCCAAAACCGGCAACGCCGTAGTGCTACGCCTCGGTCGCACTAGCGCGGTGCGGAAGTTGATTGCCGTGGGGCTGGGCGATCGCGATACGCTCGACCTCAACAGCCTACGAGCCGCAAGTGCCAGCAGCGTGCGCTTGGCGAAGAATGCTAAGGTCAAAACCCTCGGCCTGAGTTTACCCAGTCTCGAAACAGCAGCAACGGCTCAGGCGATCGCCACAGCCCTGCGTCTCGCCGACCACACCGACAACCGCTTCAAGTCGGAGGACGAAACCAAAGGCGTGACATTGGAAGCTGTGCAGATCCTCGGCTTGGGTGAGCAAACAGCCGCCCTGAGCCGAGCCGAAGCGATCGCCGCTGGCACGATCCTGGCACGGGAACTGGTCGCCGCCCCCGCCAATGCCGTGACCCCAGAAACTCTAGCAGCTACCGCGCAACAACTGGCGAGCGACTACGGCTTGCAGCTCGAAATCCTCGAACGCGAGGACTGCGAAAAACTCGGCATGGGCGCTTACCTCGGTGTATCACAAGCATCTGACATTCCGCCCAAGTTCATCCACCTGACTTACAAACCGGAGGGCACACCGCGCCGCAAGCTGGTGATCGTCGGCAAGGGGGTCACCTTCGACTCAGGCGGCCTGAATATCAAGGGCGCAGGCAGTGGCATCGAAACCATGAAGATGGACATGGGCGGGGCCGGGGCGACTCTGGGGGCGGCCCGGGCGATCGCCACCCTGCAACCCGATGTCGAAGTCCACTTCATCAGTGCGGCGGCAGAGAATATGATCAGCGGTCATGCCATGCACCCCGGCGACATCCTCACCGCCTCGAATGGCAAGACCATTGAAGTCAACAATACCGATGCCGAAGGTCGCCTCACCCTGGCCGATGCGCTCGTGTTTGCGGAGAAACTCGGTGCCGATGCCATCGTTGACCTCGCGACCCTGACCGGTGCTTGTATCGTGGCACTCGGCAACAATATCGGCGGTCTCTGGAGCAACAATGATCACCTCGCCGCCGAGGTGCAAGCAGCAGCAGCAGCGGCGGGCGAAAAATTCTGGACAATGCCACTAGAAGAGGCGTACTTTGAGAGCCTCAAGTCGCCGATCGCCGACATGAAGAATACGGGGGCGCGAGCTGGTGGCTCGATCACCGCTGCGCTATTCCTGAAACAATTCGTCGGCGAGACGCCCTGGGTACACCTGGACATCGCGGGGCCGGTCTGGGCGGAAAAGGAGGATGGCGTCAATAACGCTGGCGCAACTGGCTTCCCGGTACAGACCTTGGTGCAGTGGGTGTTAGCTTGATGCAAACCAATCAGTATCAGTCGATTGCCCGCGAGTGGTGGGTCGAGCGCTGGCTCGAACTACTCGACTCCTACCGGTTCAAAAAACGCCTCGAACGCGGTCAACGTTATGCGCGCGAAGGCAATGTGCGTGCTATCCAGTTCAAAGGCGCGAAGGTGCTCGCCGAAGTCGAAGGCAGCGACGCCGAGCCGTATCGCGTCACCCTCTCGTTGAGCTTGTTCAGCAACGAAGACTGGCGCTTCGCCACTGAAAAAATGTCCACGAAGGCGCTCTATTCCGCGCAACTGTTGGCGGGGGAAATGCCAGACAATATTGAAGCTGTGTTTACCGCCAGCGGCCTGAGCCTCTTCCCTTTCACGCTGAACGAGATCCACTCGCACTGTACCTGCCCCGACAAGGCGAATCCCTGCAAACACATCATCGCCGTCTACTACGACCTCGCCGATCGCTTCAGCGAAGATCCCTTCGTGATTTTTCAATTGCGCGGCCGCACCAAAACCGACATTTTAGAAAGCCTGCGCCAACTGCGGACACGCGGCAAAAAAGCGGGCGGCAAGCGCGGCAGTAAGACGGTCAAAAAGCGCAAATCGAGCCGCGCATCCCAGCATACCTCCCTCGACATCGCCCGGTTTTGGGAATATGCTGAACCCCTCGATCCAGCGCTGGTGGTTATTACCCCTGCGCCGGAAGGCCAAACGCCCCTCGATCGCCTCGGTAGCCTCCCGCTACCCGCCAGCGAAGCTCAGACAGCGCGCCAGTTTCTCGAACAGGCCTATCACATAGCTGGTCAACAGGCGGCGATGACGGCGCTCAATCGCGATGGTCAAGCCTGAGCCGTTCAAACACTTAGGAATGGATGAGTTTTAAGTTCTTAGTTTTGAATTTTGAGTGGCAGAGCTGACTCAAAATTTGGAACTCAAAATTTGGAACTTAATTAAGTCTCACTCCTTAGCAGGGTGCGAAGGAGACAATGTGGAGCTTTTGATTCCGATCGATTGAGGCGCTGCGGGCGGCGATTTTGATCGCGAGTTCCGGATCTTCTTCAATGTAGCCATCGTCGCTGAGGCGAGCTTGACCGTTGGTTGCAAGGCGGAGCACCCGATCAGGCTGCACCTCGTTATCGGCATCTAGTGGTGCATCTCTGCAAATCGGCTGGCCTAGGCAAGCGTGAGCTTTTCCCACTGCAAGAGCATGACAGCAATCTCCCGACGAGAACTGGGAGACGGGGTTGGGAGCTAAAGTGGCTCAGGGCCAGATGCGCATCGCTGGCAGGGGGCGATCGCCAGCTTGACCCGCAACAACTGCCAAACAGCCGTCAAAGCTTGCCGCGCCGCTGTGGTCGAGGTGCCGCGATAGCGACAGAGGAGGCCGTCGCCGAGGGTCGGCGTCACCCCGCCGGCGGCATGATGGCAATGTGATCGCTCCGTCAGCGCCGCCTGAGCCTGCTCGATGAACTCAGCCGTCAGCGGCAAGCCCAACCAGACCAAGCTGCCCACCACCGGGCAACCGGCCAGAGCATTGGGGCTGTGAAAAGTCTCTGGCGCGCCGGGGAGCCATTGGCGATCGAGCCAGAGCGGGCGGCCGTCTTGCCAGATTTCCAGGCGCGATCGCCAGTCACCGCTGACAAACTGTTCACCTCGGGCACTGCGCCCGAAGCGCACGATTTCCCAGCCGAGAAATGTCGCGCCGGGAGCCAATTCCACGCGCAGATTTTGCTCAAAGCGAGCGCCGTTGAAGACGATCGCCTCTTGGGGCAGCCATTCCAAGACCGCACCGGGGGCAAGCTGGATCGTGATGTTTTGCTGGGCGATCGCGCCATTGCTGCGATAGATTTTTGTGGCGGCGGCGGTGGTGAGTAGAGCGGCGGTATCGCGGCCGAGGTCAATCGTCTGCTGGAGGCGATCGCCACCAACAATTCCCCCGGCGGTGTGCAACATCACCGTATGGCAGACGGTCGGCCCTTCGGGATAAAAGGGGCGCTGGACTTTCAGCGGCGCGCGCGCGTATTGGTGCCGAAGTTGCGTCTGGTCGCCTTGGCGCTGGTAGCGCAGGTCGAGTTGCCCACGCCAAGGCTGGAATGCGGCTGACCTCCTCGTCCCCTCAATCAAAAGTCCGCACCCCGACATCAAGCGCAAAGGCAGCCGGTTGGCGGCTGCGGACATCAATGCGGTACTCACCGCTGCGATCGACCTGTGCCTCCCAAAACTCCAGATTGCCGGCATCTTCCACAAGCTGTCCACCGGGATAGCGGATGTCGAGCGTCACCGGCCCGTCAACCGTCGCCACACTCAGAACCTGACCGGCTTCCACAGCTACCAGATAGCGCTTGACCTGCTGCGGACTGGTATTGCCTACTAGCCGCTGCAAGCCACTATTGGGCACAATTTGCACCCTTTCGGGAATGTATTCCGGCTCGGTCGGTGGCGGGCTGGGTGAGGGAGAAGGAGACGGACTGGGCGATGGCTCCGGAGCCGCCGTCAGGCTGACATTCAGGCGGTAGCGCGTCTGACTGGTATTGGGGATCGGGGCGAGTTGGAGGGTATAGTTGCCATCGGCTGGGAGCGAACCGCGCCAGCTTTGGACATTGCGGGCGGCGGGTTCGATCAGTTCACCCGCCGGAGTGAAGACGCTCAGCCAGACGCCTTCGCTCTCGATCGTCGCCTCGAGTTGCTGATTTTGGCGGGCGGCGATTAGGTAATTCAGCGTGACATTGGCTGGCAGCGTGTCGCGTTCGGAGAAGCGCTGACCGACGTTCACATCCAGGGGCTGGGTGACCGTTGTGGGCGTCGGTGACGGTGAGGGACTGGGGGTCGGTGAGGGGCTAGCCGTCTCGGTCGGCGAGGGGGAAGGGCTGACCGTCTCGGTCGGCGTTGGCGTCGGCTGGTCAGAGACCGCTTGCAGAATGCCCCAGACGCCGAGACCCGCTCCGGCGGCGATCGCCACTGCAAAACCAGCGATCGCCAGCGGCCCCCCCGGCCCCGACGATTCACGCGGCGGTGGGATCTGCGGTTGACCCGTCTGAGCCGGTTCGCCCAGTTCAGTCGGGGGGCGCTGGCGACCGACGGCCAAGGTGGCGAGTCGCGACAGATCCGGTTGTTGCGGTAGTTGCGGCGGAGCAGACTGAGCTTCCGGGGGCGCTTGGGTTAAATCAGTGCCGACGGCTTGCAGAGCGCGCAGAGCTTCGCTGGCGGATTGATAGCGATCGCCCGGCTGCAAACTCAACATCCGATTCAGAACGGCGGCAAACTCGGCATCGACCGCGACCTGCTGTTGCCATTGCCAGCGCCCGGTCAGCTCGTCGAAGAGCATTTGTGGCTCTTGTCCAGTCAGAAGCACTAATCCGGTCACCGCCAAGCTGTAGAGGTCGCTGCTGGCATAGGTGCGGCCGGTCTGCAACTGTTCTGGGGGCGCGTAGCCAATTTTGCCGACCGTAGTTGCGCCTTCCGGGATGTTGGGGTCATGCAGGCGGGTTGCCAATTCTTTGACGACGCCGAAGTCGAGGAGTACGGGCAAGTGATCAGTCTCGCGCTGGATGATATTGTCCGGCGAGATGTCGCGATGGACGATGCCACGATCATGCAGGTAGCTGAGGACAGGCAGCAGTTGCAACATGAACTGGCGGACTTCCGCAGTGCTAAAGACCGTGCCGCGATCGCGCCGGGCTGACAAATGCTCGCGGAGCGATCGCCCGGCAATATAATCCTCGACCAAAAACAGCCGCCCCGCCGTCTCAAACGTAGCGTGAAATCCAGGAATTTGGGGATGCTGGATTTGGTACAGAGCACTGGCTTCGCGCTGAAATAGCTCGCGCGCCTTGGTGGCGGCATAGTCGGAGGCGGGATTAAAAGCCAGTTCTTTGAGCGCGCAGGCTTCATTGAAACGACTAGTATCCTGAGCTAGATAGGTGCGACCAAAGCCGCCCTGACCCAGCAGGCGTTCAATACGGTAGCGCTGGTTGAGCAGGGTGCCGGGGGCGAGAGGAGGTTGCATGATCAGTGCCGCAATGCGGATTGCAAGGTGAAGAATGTAGACAGCGCCAAACTAGCCATTATTGTTGGATGATCTCAGGCACATTTCTGGACTGAATCAACCGCGGCCGTGAGCGGCAGGGCGGCTGAAATTGGAGATGCGCCAGGGATTTGATCCGGATGCTCAGTACGCGCCAATCAGGCGAGGACGTCAATGCCAACAGCAACCGTTCTCCATTAGAACAAACTTAGGCGACTTTGCAGCCGCACTGCTATTGTAAAAATTTGGCGCGCACCCAAAATGGGGGTGGTAGAATCACCTTGACCCCCACACCCCGCAACCGGCCATCTGCTACTGTGAGTCGTCCTGCTACTCTCAATCTTCAACCGGCGCTAGCCCCCCTGTCCGAGAGCAATCGCCTCCGCTTGTTCTCCGGATCTGCGAACACCCCACTTGCCCAAGAAGTTGCGCGTTATCTGGGCATGAATCTCGGCCCAATGGTTCGCAAGCGCTTTGCGGACGGCGAACTCTATGTGCAGATTCAGGAGTCGATTCGGGGCTGCGATGTTTACCTGATCCAGCCCTGCTGTCGCCCGGTCAACGACCATCTGATGGAGTTGTTGATCCTCATCGATGCCTGCCGCCGTGCCTCCGCTCGGCAAATCACCGCCGTCATTCCCTACTACGCCTACGCCCGCGCCGACCGCAAAACCGCCGGTCGTGAGTCGATCGCTGCCAAGCTCGTCGCCAATCTCATGACCAAGGCGGGAGCTAGCCGCATTGTCGCCATGGATTTGCACTCGGCACAGATCCAGGGCTACTTTGACATCCCCTTCGACCATGTGTACGGCTCGCCCGAAATCCTCAACTATCTCCACAGCAAGCAATTACCTGACCTCGTCGTCGTGTCGCCTGATGTCGGCGGCGTCGCCCGCGCCCGCGCTTTTGCCAAGAAGCTGAATGATGCCCCGCTGGCGATCATCGACAAGCGCCGCCAAGCCCACAATGTTGCGGAAGTGCTGAATGTCATCGGCGACGTGCATGGCAAAACAGCGGTCATGGTCGATGACATGATCGACACCGCCGGCACGATCTCGGAAGGAGCAAGGCTCCTACGGAAGCAAGGCGCGCGCCAGGTCTATGCCTGTGCCACCCATGCTGTTTTCTCACCGCCCGCCACAGAGCGCTTATCGGGCGGCGTGTTTGAGGAAGTGATTGTCACCAATACAATTCCTGTGCCACCCGAGAAGCACTTTCCCCAGCTCACCGTCCTCTCGGTGGCGAACCTGCTTGGTGAAACCATCTGGCGCATCCACGAAGATAGCTCTGTCAGCAGTATGTTCCGCTAGAGCGCCAGTACAGCTCTCTCTGAGTTGACTGCACCTCGCTCTGAACTCAAGGTCTTTTGGTGATGGCGAATCATCCGTTCAGGGCCTGAGATGCGATCGCCCCGGATGCCACGATGACGGTGGCGGCGGTTGACCGGCTGGTTCACCATGCCGTCACTCAATGGCTATACCTTCGAAGCCAATGACCCACCAGTATCCCTGGAAGGATCGGCTGTCTGGCAGATCAGAAATGGGGTTGATATATTGGATCTGATTTCAGACTTGTCACGCTATTGCCATGGTTCGCGCCACTGCTCCAGATGCCTCCGATCGCCTACAGCGTAACTTGCTTCTCTATTCAACTGCTGGGGTTTTCTTGGTCAGTGTGGTCGTGGTTCTATTCAGTGTCATTCCGCTCTACAACAATCTTAAAACCGCCCAGGAGCAAGACCTTAAAGCTAAACTGAGCAATCGAACTTTGGCGGCTGAACAGGTGCGGCGTAGCAAGATTGATGTCGCAGAACAGGTGACGAGCCGTACCTTTGCCCGACGGATACTCTCCGACTACATCCAGGGCGAGGCCAGCTTGGCTGAGTTGCGAGAGCTGAGTTTCTTTGACCTAGAAGATGCGATTGACCAAAACGAGGCACTGGTGGGAGTCAGTCGCTTCGATAACACCGATCAGCTTATAGTGCGTGTCGGCATCACTTCTCCGCTTGGCCTAGCCGAAATCCTCCAGGAGGAGACCGATGAGTCCATCACGGTCGGCCCGATCATGATTGATAATCACCCCCATCTCTTGGTCAGTAGCCCGGTTTTTTCTGAGCAGCAAGAGCCAATTGGTCAAGACATTGCGGTGTTTAGGATGCTGGGTATGGAGAAGGTCGTCACAGACTACAGTGGCCTTGGCGAGACGGGTGAAATGTTCTTGGCATATGAGCAGGGGGATGCCTTAGAGCTGCTCTTTCCCTCGCGAAATGGTTCACAAGTGTTGTCGGAGCAGGCGGTTCCCTTTCTGAAAAGTGGGATCGCCCAAACTGCCGCGAAAATTGAACATTACGATGGTAAGGTCATGGCTTTTGCGGCCTTGCCCAATGCGGACTGGGTGATTGCGGTGCAGATGGATCGCCAGGAACTGTATGGTGCAGTGAACCGGGATTTGATTTTCGTCGGTCTCGCGGTGTTTGGGGTCAGCGCGATCGCCACGAGCGGTTTAGTTTTAGGGTTGCGTCCCCTGATCGGTCGGGTTGCGGATGCCGATGAGTTAGAAAAAGAGGTACTGGCGAAGACAACAGCCTTTGAGGAACTTAAGCAAACTCAAATCCAGTTGGTGCAAGCCGAAAAAATGTCGAGCTTGGGACAATTGGTGGCTGGCATTGCCCATGAAATCAACAATCCCATGAACTTTATTCATGGCAACTTAACTCACCTGGAAAACTCTGCTGAAACTTTGTTGGAAATCACCCATTTTCTTCTTGCCAAGTATCCTGACATCCCTGCTGATATTGAAGAGAAACTCGAAGACCTGGAATTTGAGTATCTTGAAGAAGACTTGCCCAGAATAATTAGCTCTATGCAAATGGGTTCCAAACGGATTCGGGAAATTGTCCTCTCGCTGCGTAACTTTTCTCGTTTGGACGAATCGGAACTCAAACCGGTTGATATCCACGAAGGAATTGATAGCACCCTATTGTTGTTACAAAACCGAGTCAAACCCAAGCCAGAAAGTCCAGGGGTTGAAATCACGAAAGTCTACGGTGATATTCCCAAGATTGAATGTTACGCCAGTCAGCTCAATCAAGTATTCATGAATCTTCTGGTCAATGCTTTGGATGTGCTCGATGAGTACAACGCTGATCGCAGTTTTCAAGACCTCAAACAGAATCCAGCTACGATTACGATTACAACTGAAGTAACTGAGCAGAGTAAAGTCACCATTAAGTTTGCGGACAACGGTCCAGGAATTCCAGCGGAGGTGCATCGCAAGCTATTTGAGCCGTTCTTCACCACTAAACCTGTCGGTAAAGGGACGGGCATGGGCCTCTCGATTAGTCAGCAAATTATCCATGAAAATCATGGGGGAAAATTATTCTGCAAAACTCAATTGGGCTTGGGAACGGAGTTTGTGATTGAGCTGCCATTACAGCAGACACTGATTGGTGTGGGTTAGCAAGGTAAATACACATATAGCAATCTGGATTGATCGCTGAAAATTGGCTGGGGCTGAAAGCCTGGCTATTCCTGGGTTTTGGTGCCTGAATCTTTTCAGAAATCATGGCTGACTGCTATAGATTCGTAATTTTTTTATACCAACAGTCCGGACAGCTTTAACTCGCCAACGACAGAATGCGGGTTTCAGCCTTCTCGCTGTGCTTGGCGGTCAACGGCAGAATGGGGGTTTCAGCCTCGCAATCAAAAAGTGTCCGGAGTATTGTTATGCAGAAAGAAATCACGCTGCTCAAAAATCAAGTGATTTGGTGATCGCAAATGCAAATTCAATAGAAGTGTGTGGCTCTCCTAGGTTTAGGGTGAGATCAGTGTAGCAGTGATACCAAAACTTGTGGGCTGAATTCCTGAAACCCTTGCTTGGCAGTGATTTCAGCACTGGAAACTTGTGCTTATCATCGCAGATCCAGAAGAGCCAAAGCAGGAAATCTGATTGTCTGGTTTTTGGTGATTTGATACAGTACAAATGTTCTATTTTGACTGCCTCAATGACCCCCAGTCGCCTACGCCTCCTCACTAGACATCCGCCTCGCCGCCGCCGACACCGCCGCCGCACCGCCGCCAGCCTCGACTGGTACTTCACCATCGGCATCCTCACCCTCATCATGCTCATCCTCGTCGCCCCCCGACCGATGGTGCAGCAGGTCGCCGATACCGTGCAGCGCCAACTCGCTGCTGTGCCGGTGCCGGGGAATCCTTTTCAAGCGCCGCCGAGCCGCGATCGCTATGCC
>JAAUTY010000010.1 GCA_012031265.1 Spirulinaceae cyanobacterium SM2_1_0
CGACATCTGTGCCAAGCCTGCGCCGGACATTTGTGCCAAGCCTGCGCCGGACATCTGTGCCAAGCCCGCGCCGGACATCTGTGCTAGGCCGACGCCCGACATCATGCCCGCACCCGACGCCCACTTACCGACGCCAGAGGGGAAGACATAGGAGCTAAGGGTTTCCGATGCGCCGCCAGCCTGTTGCATGGAGCCGTAGAGCGAGCCAGCGCGTCGCTGTGCCTCAGCCGCCTCGGCAAGGCTGAAAACTTCATCGTAGATGCGGCTGCTAGCGGACAAGCCTTGACGCTCGGTAGGGGTTATTAGACGGAAGATGCTCTGGCTGCGGAGGTCGCGCTGCCAGGGCACGGTGACGAAATGATCCTCGATCCAGTCAGAGGGATAAACCGGCGGGACGCGCACCGCTGCGGAGCGAGCTAGGGTCAGCCAGCGACCATCTGCACAGCGATAGCCGATGTCAACGGCATAGTCGCGATCGCTCACCGGCAGCGGCAGGTACCACTCACGCGCCAGTTCATCGCAGGGGTATTCCTGGACACTGTGCGGGCTTTGACCGTCGATATTAATATCAGTCACGTCATAGAGACGCAGAGCCAGTTGTTGACCGCCTTGCTGGCGACAGGCTTGCTTTTGTTCGTTGGTGATATCCCAATAGGCATAGGCCCATTGGGGATCACGGGGCATCAACACAATACGGCTATCGCCATAGCCAATCGGCAAGTCAGGTAGACCCTCATCGACAGAAGCGAGGATCCCACCGGTGGGATCGTCTTGGCCGAGTTCAAATTTCGCTGCTTCCACTTCTTCCTTAACCTCTTGAGGACGCGACGCACTGGACGGGGTTGGGGGCGAACCTTCGACACGTCGGATCGCTGCGAGCAGTTGCGACTTACGCATCCGACTGTAACGGGAGATGTTGTACCTGCTCGCCACCTTACGGAGCTGTCGCAGTGTTAGGTCTTCAAATGGTTGGCGTTCGTTAGCCATCAGTTTTTTCCCAGTTTCAATCAGAACAGCACAGGAGTTGGCAGCCTGCCTCGCAAAGACGGCACGAGGAATAGCCCTAATTCAGTCAACTGCTCACAAAGCCTTCGCGGCTAAGCACCGAGCTGAGAGTTGGCAGAGTCGCGCTGCCGCAGCAGACAAACCGAGCAAGCCAGCGAGCACGTCAAATCCTCAATCATTGCTTCGCGTGAAGTCAAGAAATGATGATGTGGGGGATCGCTAGGCTGAAGCGCTATTAACTCTGATATAACAAGCAACGACTCGATCCGGTCAAGAGTACCGCTGAGTAATTTTGCCCAGTCCAACGCAGCCATTGGGATCGCAGGGATCATTACGTCAGGGGATTTTGACATTCGATCCCAAATAGAATCTAAAAAAGCCGTGATGACCCAAGTTGGAGATTGGCACAGTCGCTAGCCGCAATCCCCCACCCGTTTGTCAAGATCATCTTGAGAGTGATTACGACTGTAGTGATCATGCTAACTGCCATACCAGCTCGATCGGGGCGCGATCTTGCAGGCGCAGCGATCGCACTCTCACCCTAGATGCATAGGAAACCGGCGGCTGTTGCTAAATATCAGTATCGGCTCCGGTTAGTGCCGCTTTACGATTAGGTGCTCAACGATGAAACGCTATTGGTTACTTGCGATCGCTGTTCTGGGCATGACGGCGGGTACGCTATTGCCCCCCACTTCTCTGGGCGCACAACAGCCACAACTAGAAGAACTAAATGCCCGTGCGGATGCGGAGAAGCCATTTGAAACTGGCTACAACCTGGGCTATGAGTTGGGTTTGAGCCAAGGCCATCAGGGTCGTCGTCAGGCTGCAACCTATGCCCCCCAGCTCGATGCCGAAACCCTCAAAACTTGGCTGAGCGATCGCGTTCGCGCCGGTTACCAGGCTGGTTTCTTCGCGGGTTATCAGGACGGCTACCATCACGACGCGGACAATCAGACCGCTGCTATCCAGGCGTTCAACACGGGGTACACCGACGGTTATCGCACCGGCCTCAACAACGGCAACATTTGCCGTCAGCAGGACTGCCGCTACAATCCTCAGCCCACCGTTGACCCGGCTGTGAGTGCGACGCCGGAATATGACAGTGGTTACCGCATCGGCTACTGGCAGGGATTTGAAAAGGGCTACACCTACTGGGAATAATCTTCAGACTTTGGTGTCGGCGATCGCCGCAGTTCGCAAAACATTCAGAGGCTGCAAGTTCTGAAGCAAGGCTAGTTGCGGGCGATCGCGCACAAAAAAACTACCCGCAAAGCCGAGAGAATTGATCCCAATCCCAGCGACTTCGGGCTGTGATCGCGGCACGATCAACAACCAGTCTCGCGTCGCCAAGACATTGTGGGCTTGCTCGGTGGTGTGAATACCTAAGTGCGCCAGTAACTGTTGATAGGCGGCACGGGCGGCGACCGCCCCCATTACGGGCGGCAAGCTAGCATCGAGGCGGCTGAGCGCGTGCGGAAAATCGAAGGCGGGGAGTCGCCCGCAGCCGCCGGTAAACTCAGCCCGGGCGATCGCTGGGCTGATCGGCAGACCGGTCATCGCGCCTGCTAGTGGCAGCGGCACGAGTTGCAAGTGCTTGTGCCGCTGGCTGGCCCCCGCCCCCGCCCCAGCATTGTAGAAGCCCAAGCTGTCAAACTCGCACAATCCCTGCCACAGCGCCGCGAAGTCGCGTTCATTGAGCCAGTCGGTCTGTGGCTCAAAGGCACGAGTCACGATCAGCGCGTGGTGTTCGACGACATTGAACTTATTGAGCAGGCAGAGGTGCGTGGGACTGAAATCGGCGACGAACAGCGCCGCTTCGTAGGGCAAGAAGGGATTGAAGTCGGGACTGCGTTTTTGCCGCTGATGCTGCACGGTGACCTTGCGCTCGACATTCGCCGAGATCCGCACGCGAAACTCGATCTCGTCCTGAACCAGCGTCTCGCTGGCGGTGGGGATCGGTTGCAGCGCGCCGCTGGCGAGGGCACTCGCGGTTGTGGCTTGCAGGCGCGATCGCAAACTTCCCGGTTCAAACGGCTGACAGGCTGGATTCATCCTCGGCTTTCTCAACAGGCGCTACCGGCGCGATGGTAACGCAAGTTGCCGCCGGGCGATCGCCTACAGCTCCCAATCGGAAAACTCAGCCGCTTCTAACTCCGCCAAGCCCGCGTCGCGGAGCATCTGCGTCCACAACCCGGACAAATCGCGATCGGCCGGAGCCTCGCGATAGATCTGTGCCAACTGCGTCACCATGTCGTGCCAGATACCCAATTCGGCATACAGTAGCGCTTGTTGCATCGGGGTCAGGGTTGCCAGTTTTTCCAGTTGCTCGCTCGGCAGTTCGATACGCTCCAACTCGCCCTCGGTGACCAGATTGCCGCTACTATCGATTGGATCGCAGACTAAGGAAAAACTCCATTCGTAGCGCTGGTTTGGCTCCAGGGCGGGCATATCTTCCATGCGGTTGAGCGGCAACTCGATCAGGCCCGATTGCTCAGTCAGCTCGAAGTCCAGATTGTAGACCTCCGCACCCTGAGCATCCACGAGCAAGAAGTTTGCCCATTCAGCCGTTGTCTCGGGAACGTAGACCCAGAGTGTTGGGTAAGCCGCTGCGGTTTGGCCCAGCGGCAGGGTCGCCGCTGCCGTCTGTGGCAAGAGGGCCGTCAGCGAGGGAAGCCCTGCTGTCGATTTGATGCACTGACCGCGCACTCCGGAGGAGGAGGTATCACCACTGTCAGCACCGACGCCGGCTGGGACGACGCTGTGGTTCCGCTGGGCGACAGCCGGGGTCAATCCGAGTAAAAACTGGCTGCTGGTAGCGAGCGCTGCGGCGCTAATGGCGATCGCCCATCTGACCCGTTGTAAATTATGTTGCATCTGTCTGCCTCCACACGCTTTGCCCCTCAACCGCGATCCCTAGTAGCCGGGTTCGCTGCGATCCATCTGCATCACCACCATCTTTTGTATTCTAGGCGGCGTCGCTCCAAGTTGCCGGTCGAGGTCGTTGCTCCCCGATTGGCCACTGGACTCGCCAGGGAGGCGTGAACAGCGCACCCAGACGCTCAGAAACTGCTCGGTTGGTTATGCTTCAGCGACGGGCAAGCCAGGTTTGGGTTCCCGACCGAGTTGCGAACCTTCTGACGCGATCGCCGCAACGGCAGACTACTGCACCGGAACCATCTCGCCAGACTTGAGCCGTGACAGATAGCTCTTTAGATCCCGGGCGACGATATTGGACAAGAAATAGGCTCCTAATAAATTGGGTAATGCCATCGCTAATAGCATTCCATCGCTGAAGTCAATGACGGGGCCGGGAGCGGCGATTGAGCCGATGAAAGTCGCGAGCAGGAAAAGAATTTTGTAAATAATCAGACCCCGGCCGCCGGAGAGATAGTCCCAGCAGCGCTCGCCGTAGTAACCCCAAGAAATCATGGTGGAGAAGGCGAAGAGGAACACGGCGATCGCCAACAACACCGGAAACCAGCTAATGGCACTGCCGAAAGCGGCGGAGGTCAGCTCAGCGCCAGCCCCGCTAGCGCGCAAGTCTTCATAAGCCGGGTCATTGTAAGCGCCGGTAATCACCAAGACCAGGGCAGTCATGTTACAAACGACGATTGTGTCGATAAACGGTTCGAGCAGGGCGACAATGCCTTCGCGGATCGGCTCCTCAGTGCGGGCGGCCGAGTGGGCGATCGCCGCTGAGCCGATCCCGGCCTCGTTGGAGAAGGCCGAACGCCGCAGACCTTGAACAATGACCCCGAGAATACCCCCTTCAATGGCTTGGGGATTGAAAGCGCCACTGATAATCACACTGATCGCATTCGGGATTTGAGCCATATTGGTAAGGATGATGAATAGCGAAGCGAGCACGTAGAAGGTACACATCAGCGGTACGATCGCGCCCGCCACCTGACCGATGCGCTCGACACCACCGATAATCACCAAACCGACCAGCGTCGCCAGAATAACGCCATAGAGCCAGCCCGGAATCGGCACAATCTGCGCCACCGCCCCATAGGACTGATTCGCCTGAAACATATTCGCGCCGCCAAAAGCCCCAAAGATGCACAGGACAGAGAAGACAGCGGCGAGCACTTGACCCAACTTCCGTTGACCCAGCTCGGCGAGGCCGCGCGAGAGGTAGCGCATCGGGCCGCCCGAGACCGTGCCGTCGGGTTTGACGACACGATACTTCTGGCCGAGGGTGCATTCGACAAACTTGCTGGTCATGCCAAAGATGCCGCCGACCGTCATCCACAAAACCGCGCCGGGGCCGCCGACGCTAACGGCAATCGCCACGCCCGCAATGTTGCCCAGACCGACCGTGGCTGAAAGCGCTGTCGCCAGGGCTTGGAAGTGCGAAACCTCCCCCTCTTCTTCGGGATCGTCGTACTTGCCGCGCACAACATCAATCGCGTGTTTGAAGGCGCGAATATTGACAAACTGCATCCGGAAGGTGAAGAAGATCGCTCCCGCGATCAGCCACAGGACGATGAAGGGAAAGCCTGTCCCTGCATCAAAAAACAAGATACCGAAAATGATGTTATTAACAAACCAGGCAAAACTAGCATTAATGCCTTCTAGAAAGCTGCCGCCACTTGCTGACGCCTCATCCTGGGCGATCGCCACTGTCGGGATCACCAGAAAGAGCAGAACGTAAAGCCATGTGCGTCGTTTCATATTTCTCATATTTCTTGACGAGAGTGCAATAGATTTATCAGACTATACGGGATCACTAGCCGGGAAAGTTTATCCGCTACAGTTTTTTGGCTTTTTGTTTACCGAAAACACTCTCGCCACAATGCATCTGCTATGTTAGTAGGATATTGACCTACTCAGAATTATGCGGCCAGATTCATGGCAAGTGATGCCACTATTTTGAGACTTCGGGTCAAATTTTCCAACCTTTATCCCATTGGTTGAATTTATAAAAATGAGCTTATTCAATACTGACCGCGTCCTGATTCCGATCGATTTCTCGGACGAGGCGCTGGAAACTCAGGCCGAGACCCTAAAGATGGTGCAAGACCCCGAACATCTGCACATTCTGCACGTACTCCCACGCCTGAATCCGGCTGAACCCGGCATGGCTTGGGGCACCATTGATGACGAAAAGCGCAAAGCCAACACACTTGCTGCGCTCAAGGAAAAGTTTCCTCGTGATCAATATGACGGAGTTCACTTCCACGTCGCTATTGGCGATCCCAGTGCCGAAATCGTCGATTTCGCTGGCAAAGAAAGCGTTGATCTAATCGTCATTTCTTCCCACGGTTATACGGGGTTGAAACGCTTTCTCCTCGGCTCGGTCGCAGAGCGCGTGGTGCGGTTTGCGCCCTGCCCTGTCCTGGTATTGCGCCGCAAGGATTGAATCTCAACGTTTGAGCGTTTTTTGGCGAGCAAGGGACGGAATCAGAGTACCTGATGCGTGTAGTCGTGCTGTTTCACGTCATCTTCAGTGCGGACGACGCGCTCGCCATTCAGCAGTCGCTTTTTCTCGGTGGAATAGTTGAGGTCATCGCGCTGCGTACCCAGTGGCAATAGCGCGATCGCCGACGGACGACGCTGATAGGTGCGCGCGGCCGCGATCGCCCGGGCGACAAAATCGACACCAAGCTGCACGCCATCGGGAAAGCCGTCGGGAACTTGCAGCGCGTCGGCCGTAAAAAACTCGGCGAGTGGCTTGCCCCAAACCTGCGAATAGGAGGTCGCTATCCCGGTAAAGAGGGTCTCCAACTGGGCCGACGGGATCGGCTCCACGATCTCCACCGCCCGCACCTCGCTGTCGTCGCGCACGAAGCAGGTCGCGAGGCCGAAGGCACAGTAGTCTTCGCCAGAAACATCGGGAGCATCGGGAAACACGATCGTCGCAGTCATGGCAGCAGCGCCTAGTCCAAAAAATCTATTGGGATTGTACCAAGTTCTCTGCTGGCACATGCCTGCAAACTAACTGTGCGGAATGGCCATCACGGCTTTTGTAGAGTCAAGCGTAGCGCCAACTTGTATCTGTGTAGTATGTTTGTAGTGGACATCGCTGGAAAGTGACACACCTGCTTTGCTACCCGACTCTCACTGACCGTAGGGTGAAATTAACCAAGCCGTGGAGGTTGTGATGGATACCGACCAAACTTTTACCTCATCGTCCGCAGAGCCAGCACTGCTCGCACTCTCTGGCAAATCGCCTGATCCGCTGGCGACGGAGTGGGCGCAGCTCATCCGCGATCGCCAGCAGCGCGCCGAAGTTTTGGCTTGCTCGCATCGCGGCGACTATGCGGCGGCGATCGCCCATCTCGACGACCTGCTCATCCGCCACCCGGAGCAGGCAAGCGACTACAACAATCGCGGCTTGATGCACTTCAAACTCGGTCATCACCAACAGGCGATCGCTGACTATGACCGCGCCCTGGCAATCCAGCCGCGCCTCGACAGCGCCTACAACAATCGTGCCAACTGCCAGGTGGTCTTGGGCAATCTCGCCGCTGCCCTGACCGACTATCAAGTTGCCCTGGATCTCAACCCCAGCAACTTGCGTGCCTGGATTAACCAAGGGGTGACCTACCGCGAACTGGGTCTTTACGAGCTAGCGATTGAAAACTTTGACCTAGTGCTCGTCCTCGGTCGCCGTCTGCAAGCGCGTGCCTATGCGGAGCGCGGCCGCGCCTACCACCTGCGCGGCGACTGGAATCTCGCTAATGCTGACTACCAACGCGCTCTCAGCGGTCTCCTGCAAACCCGCTCAGCGCGCCACTATCGGCAGCAGGTACAAGCTTGGATCGATGAGTTAAATGCACCGCTGACGGCTTGAGCCGACGCCTCAGGAATGCGGTGCTGAATCCCATGGCAGCAATCTCCGACCGAGGCTGAGTGTGCTCAGCCTTTTTTCATGGCCTCAGCGAGTCAATTGCAAAAGTTCTTCGGGGCTGGCGAGCAGTTCGATTTGCAGATGTGCCAGTTGACCGTGAGGGTTGAGCGCAAAGTGCCAAGCGACGTTGAGCGCAAAGAAGGGAGTCTGCACCCGACCCAAGACGCGCGTGCCGCCAGCATCGACGCTGGTTGCCCCTGGAAAACAGCGAATGCCGCTGGCTTCGCGGCTCAGGTAGTTGGCGATCGCCCCCGGCCCGACCACAGGTTCTTCAAACGGCGGCTGTAGCCAACCGTCGGTGGCGAACAGTCGGGCGACCGCCGCGAAATTGCCGGTGTTGAACTGCTCGAAGTACTGGGCGATCGCCGTCGCGGTCGCATCCGCCGTCGAGCGGGTTGCAGTCTGGGTCGTCATAGATGATCTCCAATCAGGGCGGGGGTCAGGCCGAGCGTACCGAGCGCCAAATATAGATCGGTAAAATAAAAACGGCTCGCCCTCCAAACCGCCATAGCAGCAGTCGGCAGAGAGCCAGCCTCGCAATCTGTCATCCTCGAAGGTTGGTGGTGGCAAGCCGTCAATTGACCAGCGGCTGCCACCATGCCTAGGACTAGGCGAGCGGATCGACGCCCATTTTGACGACTGCTGAGCGCAGCACCGTGATCTGTTGACCGAACTCGAGGCGCTGAATCGCATCGAAGGCACGCAGCGTTGCTTCATTCATGCGATAGGATGCAGGCACTGGCACCACTGTCCCCGCGGTCATCATTTCTGACAAGCGATACCAGAATGCCAACTTGGTGTTGACGCTGAGCACGCCGTAGGAGCGGCTGATCGGCGAGTTGATTTGGTTGACGAGGTCACGCATTGCTTTCATTTGCTCGTCGTGTGACATCGCCTTGAACTGCTCCAGCAAGCCTTGGGCAAACTGTAAGCGGGCGGCACCCGGAGCCGCTGGCGTGATCGTGCGACCCATCTGGGTGTAGGCAAACCAGAGTAGCGCTAGCTGATCATCAGCACCGAGGCGCTTGATCTGCTCGGTAACAGTTGCGACGGAGCCGGTAGACAGTGCCGCGTTGGAAGGATTCGTTGTTGTAAAAGTCATAGTTCCAAAAACAGTTACAGGGCAATTTGGTGCTTGCACCACGAGCAGTCAGGTTTGCTTCTCGTTGTTTACATTATGCAAAGTTTTGTAAATAAATGCAAACAAGTCTTGCAAATACGTTCCATAAGTGCAGCTTAATTACTTGCGTGCTATGCCCCTCCCCTGCTCTCACTCGCTTACCCCAGCCCGCCTCAAGCAACAGGCGCGCGACCTCGGCTTCCACAAAGTCGGCATCGCCAGCGCGACTCACGATCACGCCAGCGAGCAGGCGCGCGATCGCCTGCAAGCCTGGCTTGCCCTCGGTTTTCACGCCGATATGACCTGGATGGCAAGCCCCAAACGCCAAGACATTCACCAATGTTTACCCGGAGTGCAGTCCGTCATCTGTGTGGCGCTCAACTATTACACCCCGCACCAACATTCCACCGCGCCGGAGTGCGGCAAAATCTCCCGCTACGGCTGGGGGCGCGACTACCACCGGGTCTTACACCAAAAGCTGAAGCAGCTCAGCCACTGGCTCGAGACCCAGGGCGAAGGTATCCAGACTCGCTACTATGCGGATACCGGCCCCGTCGCCGATAAGGTTTGGGCTGAGCGGGCTGGCTTGGGCTGGATCGCTAAGAATGGCAATCTGATTAGCCGTGAATACGGCAGTTGGCTGTTTTTGGGGGAGGTACTGACGAATCTGTCGCTCCCACCGGATCTACCCCACAGCCAGCACTGCGGTACTTGCACGCGCTGTCTCGAAGCCTGCCCAACCGGGGCGATCGCCCAACCTTTTGTCGTCGATGCCAACCGCTGCATCGCCTACCACACGATCGAAAATCGGGCGGAGACTTTCCCAGCGGCGATCGCCTCACAACTGCATGGCTGGATTGCCGGTTGCGATATTTGTCAGGATGTTTGCCCCTGGAATCAGCGCTTTGCCCAGGTGACGGATGTTGAGGCCTTTCACCCCTATCCTGAAAACTTGGCTCCGAACCTGGAGGAGTGGGCTGAACTGTCGGACGCGGACTGGGATCGCCGTCTGCGCGCTTCGGCCCTCCGCCGCATCAAACCCGCCATGTGGCGGCGCAATGCCCGTGCGAACCTCGGTCAGTGAGGCGCGGCGATCGCCGCGCGCCCCAAAATTTCTCAATCTTGCCGCTCACTCCCTCTCCCATGCCGATCCAACTCGCCCTCTTCGACTTCGACGGTACGATTGCCGACACACACAGCAGCTTCATCGCGATTCTCAATCGGTTGTCCGATGAGTTTGGCTATGCCCCCGCGACCCCGGCTGATGTTGAGCGCATGCGCGGTTTGAGTTCGAGTCAGCTTGTGCTCCAGTCGAAAATTTCGCGGTTCAAGATTCCTTTCCTCCTACGACGGGCAAAGGAGGAGCTGGGCAAGGAGATAGCCGATATTCAGCCGATTGCGGGCATGGAGACGGTGCTGCGATCGCTGACTCCGCAACTGCGCCTCGGTATTCTCACGTCGAATCTGACGGCGAATGTGCAAGCCTTTCTCGAGCGCAATCAGCTCCAGGATCTCTTCGAGTTCGTTCATTCTGATAGCACTTTGTTTGGCAAGCACAAAATTATCCGTCGAGTGCTGGCGAACCTGCACCTGCCGCCGAGCGCGATCGCCTACATCGGCGACGAAACTCGTGACATTGAGGCCGCGAAACGGTGTCGGACACCCGCGATCGCCGTGACTTGGGGCTTCAATGCCGCCAGTGTGCTCGCACAACATCAGCCTGATTTTTTGGTCACGACCCCGGCTGAGCTGGTGGCGGCGCTGCAAGCATTGCGCTGAGTGCGCTCGCGGTGCGAAATTCTGCTTGACAACACCCTGTTCAAACCGCCGCTCCGCAGAACCCGTTGGATACGCTAGACTAAGCAATTCAACGGCTTTTGCGAGGGGAACTGATGAGTGGCGATCGCGAACCTATCCAGGTCATCGGCGGCGGCCTAGCCGGGACAGAAGCCGCTTGGCAAATTGCCCAGGCGGGCTGGCCTGTTGTGCTGCACGAGATGCGGCCGCAGCGCCAAAGTCCGGCCCACCACAGCGCCGAGTTGGCGGAGTTGGTCTGTAGCAACTCGTTTGGAGCCTTGTCCAGCGATCGCGCCGCTGGTCTCCTGCACACCGAGCTACGCCAACTGCGATCGCTGATTATTGCCACAGCCGACACACACGCGGTTCCAGCCGGGGGCGCGCTGGCGGTCGATCGCGCCGTGTTTAGCCAGCAGTTGACCCAGACGCTGGCCAGCCATCCCTTAGTTGAGCTACGCCGCACTGAGGTGACCCAGATCCCGACAACGGGCATCACGGTGTTGGCGACGGGGCCGCTGACCAGTCCAGCGCTGGCTGAGGATTTGCAACGGTTGACCGGGCTGGAGTATTTCAGCTTTTTCGACGCCGCTAGCCCGATTGTGATGGGCGATTCGATCGATCGTGAGGTTGCTTTCCTCGCCTCGCGCTACGACAAGGGCGAAGCGGCTTATCTCAACTGTCCCTTCGACCGCGAGCAGTATCTCGCATTTTGGCAAGCATTATGCCGCGCCGAACAAGCCCCGGTGAAAGACTTCGAGTTGGATACGGCAAAGTTTTTTGAGGGCTGTCTACCGATTGAAGAGTTGGCACGGCGCGGTGAAGATACGATGCGCTACGGGCCGCTGAAGCCAGTCGGCCTGTTCGATGCCCGCCACGGTGACTTTCGCGCCCCAGAAAATCGTGCCAAGCGTCCCTACGCCGTAGCCCAACTCCGCCAAGAGGACAAAACCGGGCAGTTGTGGAATCTGGTCGGTTTTCAGACGAATTTGCGCTGGGGGGAGCAAAAGCGCGTTTTTCGCACCATTCCCGGCTTGGAGCAGGCGGAGTTTGTGCGTATGGGGGTGATGCACCGCAATACGTTTATCAATTCACCGCAGTTGTTGCAGCCGACTTTGCAGTTCCGCGATCGCCCCACCCTCTTGGCAGCAGGCCAATTAACCGGGACAGAAGGATATACAGCCGCCGCCGCCGGGGGATGGCTGGCGGGCACGAATGCGGCACGACTAGCGCTGGGTCTAGAATCCCTGGCGTTACCGGCGAGCACGATGATGGGGGCACTGTTCGCATTTATCACCTCGGCATCGCCGAAGCATTTCCAGCCAATGCCGCCGAATTTTGGCATTTTGCCACCCCTTGCCACGCGCATCCGCAACAAGCGGGAGCGTTATGGCGCTTATCGCGATCGCGCTCTCGCAGACTTACAAGCTTGGCAAACTCAGTTGGAATCGTCGGCAGCGATCGCCCTGTCCGTCTAGTACACCACGGCGGCAATGAGCTGCCCATTCAGAATCCCCAGGATTCACGTATTGCAGGCACTCAAAACTCCGCAACACGGTTATTGCAGGCACTCAGAACTCAAAATTTAGAACTCAAAACTCCGCAACGCGGCACTCGTACACCACGGCATCAATAACGTCATCATTGCACAGGATTGGGGAGCCATGACCGATTGAATCGCATCGCCATTGATGCCGTCCTCCACCTCACGCAGTGCTTTGATCGCTTCCGCATCCTGCTGCTGAAATCCCAGCGGCAGCGCCTCGCCATCAGCCCGGCGACTAAATTCACTGATCAGCTCCAAGGTGACGTAGACTGCCGCCAGCATCGGATTGACAATGCTCTGCGGGCACTCTAATTCCTCATTGGCAGTCGCGACAGGCATGGGCTTGACAGTGCCGATACTGGTTGTCTGCAAGTGACTGGGCATCCGCTTGGGCGCGGCGATTATAGATTTCGCGCAGCTGCGCGACGAAACGATCCGTGTAGGCGGCCCAGATTGCGGTGACGACTACCACCGGCAAGGCTAAGATTGCCGGCAACCAAGCTTGTTGCAACCAAGGAATGCAATCTGTGCTCGAACATCGCCCATCGACTTCAGCCGAATTTTGTCGGTATTTTCGGCATCGTCCAAGTCAATCTCGGTTAGCGACGATAAACCGAAGCGGCGACCCCCTGCTGTTGCAGGCGATCGATCAGGCTCTGGGCATCGGCTTCTGAGCCGAAGGCCCCCATCTGAATCTGCACCCCTTGCGGGAAGCGGCGCAGGTAGGCTTCGGGCACGATGCTACGGGCTTGGCGCAGTGACGACTCGCCGCCATAGCTAGCGACCACGTAGTAGAAGCGATCGCCCTCAGCTGGGCCGGGCACCGCATTGGCCACTGCTGGGTCTTCGGTGTTGGGTGTCGGCGCTGGGGACGGCAAAGGTGAGGCTTGCGGCGAGGAGGCTGCTTCTGGCTCCGGCTCGGCACTGGGTGACAACAAGGCGGTCGTGAGGTCAGATTCGCGGCTGGGCACTTCTACCCCCTCAGCACGAATCTGCGGTGAATTTGGGGTGGGCAGACCCAGATCGGGCAGCGTATCGGTTGTACTCGGCTCGGTTTCGACGGTGCTCAGAGCATCGAGGTCAAGGGGATCAAATTCGTCATTCGCCAGATTGGGACCCTGGAGGTCAATTCCCCCGTTCTCAGCATCTTCGGCTGGCGAGTCGGGAGAGAGTTCTGGGTCAGGCTCGCCCGTTGTCAGCCAGTTCCCTGCCAGGTTGTTGAGGCTGTCGGGCGCGAACAAAGCCGAGCCGAGCAGGGCGGTGGCGATCCCCAGAACGACGAGTGAGCTAAGGCCCAGAGGCGTGAAGAGGCGATCGCGCCAAGACGGAGACGGTACTGGCGATACAGTCTCGGTCGGCTCTGGCTGCGGCAGCTGGCGGCGGAGTTCTTTTGTAGACTCTAGGTCGTCTTCCGGAGGCGGATTCACTGCATTCACACTGGCATCATCCGCGCGGGGCGGCTGGCGGGTGAGATCAGCGATGTCGTTGGCATCGTTGGCGATCGCCGGTGTGGGACTGGGTGGAGCGATCGCCGCCGCCGTTGTCAGCGGCGCAACAGGCGCGGGCACTCCCCGACGGCTAGCCTCATGGCGCTGGCGTCGGTAGCGAGCCAGCTCTTCTTCGAGCTGCACATCCATACAGCCCAGCGCTGCCTTCAGCACTGGATGAATGGTGGTTGGGTGATCGGAACGATCCGCAGCAGCCTGCTTTGCCATAGCTTTAGTCTTCAAAAAACTACATCGCATAATTATTTTGGCATATCGCTCGCGCCCTGCCGGTTGAATCCCAACTTGCATTAGCGGCTTGATTGGGACATCTCCCCCTGTGGAATCTACTGAGAGCCGACGTGAAATGGCTACCCATGGTCAGGAAATGAAATATAAATCAAAAGAAAAACTGAAGATTAAATCGGGCAAGATTTTCCACGGGTTATGTTAGGTTTATGCGTTTGGGAAATAAGGCCAAGGACGCCCTTAGCAGTTCGGTTTTGGTTGATCCCCAGTCTTTTTCCCACGATCGTTACCCTTTTCGCTGCAATAAACGTTCACAAAAAATGTGTGGCTCCTCTAGCAGCCGATATACGTTTATTTTCACGCAGAAACACAGGCTGGCAGTGAGTAATGCGAACAGGAAGTCAAGCGACACCGAATCTTGCACTGACCTTTTTAAAATCTCCTGACAACACACCATGAATGCCAATTCGCCTTTAGGGACTTGTCGTTGTTGCACTCACTACCAGCCGGAAGGACGACGTGGCGGCACTTGCGAGCAACTTGGCGTTCCCGTCAAAAGCTGTTGGCAGGCTTGTAGCTTGGCGGTACGACCCTTTGCATCACTCAGCAGTCTCGATGGCGACATCGCACGCCTAGAAACCACCCTAACCTTGGCTTATGCTGCGCCTGTCCCCGCCGCTAAACCTCAGGTGCAACAACCAGTCCGGCGTATGATCCCGAAGCTGGCAGCAAGCTGAGGAGAACCCCCTAGTACAAGGCGGCGGAAATGAGATCCCCATTCAGGATCCGTAGGATGCGCGTATTGTCTGCACTCATCACTCAAAACTCAGAACTCAAAATTCCGCGTAGCGGTACTAGTCCCGCTTGACATCAATAACCTCGCTGTAAATCGCCGCCTATTTTGGGATCAGGAGTTGGGCGATAGGTGTGCATTGGTTACGAAACTTAGGCCGCCATGTCTAGCGAGACTATCGCCTCAGCCGAGCCAAGTCAGTGTCCCGGCATTGGCATCGAGGCTGACGGGCTGTCCGACTGGGAGCGTCGCATTGGCGCCGTCGTGACCGAAGGGTAGATCCGCAACAATCGGTAAGCCGAGATCGCTGAGGCGATCGCGCAACACCTCGCTCACCGTCCAGCTCGGAATCCCGCCCGTCGGCTCGCAGCGACTGAAGCGGCCGAGGGCAATGCCACGCACCCCGGCTAGCGCACCGCTCATGCGCCATTGGGTCAACATCCGGTCAATGCGGTAGGGGGCTTCGGTGACATCTTCCAGTGCCAAAATCGTACCTGCCAATTCCGGTTGAGCATACGTGCCAAGCAGATGCGTGGCAACGGTGAGATTGGCCGGTAGCAGCAAACCAGCCGCGCTCCCGCCGCCCCAGCCCGTTCCGCTCAGCGGCGCGAGCGGCTTGCCAGCCACACAGTCAAAGAGGCGTTGTTGTGACCAGGCCGGTTCCGCTGCCAGGCTGGTGAGCACCGCCGCGTGAACCCCGGCACAACCGCGCGTAGCGAGGCTCCAGAGAAGACCCGTGATGTCGGAGAAGCCGATCAGCCATTTCGGCTCTACGGCTTCCGGCCATAGCCAGTTTTCCAACAAGCGAGCACTACCATAGCCGCCGCGCGCGCAGAGGATGCCCTGGTAATCCGGATTTTGCCAAGTGCGGCTGAGGGCTTGTCGCCGCTGCTCATCACTGCCAGCGAGGTAGCCATCGCGGGCGGTGTAGTCGGGATCGAGATCAATCTCGTAGCCTCGCGATCGCCACAGGGCCACCCCTTGCTCAAAAGTTGCCAGCTCCCGCAAGGCTCCACTCGGCGCGATCACACAGAGGCGATCGCCCGGTTGCAGCGGCGGCGGCAGCCGCAATGGCGCGCGAGCCGGGGCGTCCGAGTCGGATGGCATCGATACAACTGGGTCAAGTGGCAACTAGCATTATATGGAATTGCCAGAAAATCCAGGCACTTGAACTTTGGGACTAGTGTATGTTCCCGATTCCAGGGGGTGAACGAAAGATTGCGCGGGATATTTGTACTACTAAATCAACACCATCGCCCGCAGAGGGAGTGCAGCCCGTTCATTGAGAGCGAAAAGCGCCGAGAGAAGAAAAGGCGTAGTTTCAGATGAGTCAAGCAAACCATGACGAGATTGCATTGCGGGGGTAGGGCGAAATGCGGCTATTTGGTCGGGGGTAGGCTGACTGGTCAAAAAACTCAGGATGTAGCGGTAGACCGGAGCGGAAAGCAGGTCGGGCTGGAGACAGCGGCGCAGTAGCTCTGGCAATTGATCGCGGATGGGGTCGAGTCGCTCCATCAGATCATCAGGAATTTCGATTGTGAGGCTGGCCATAGAGGTTGCGAGTCTTGGCTACTGAGGTTTCGATGTCTGAATTGTAAGCTCGCTGAGGGCGTCGAGCTAGGGCATGAGGCGAGGTTGACGGGCGAGTTGCCAGTCGGGGGGGATGATGCCGCTGCCTTTGAGGAAGGTGGGGGTGAGGAGGATGGGGTTGTTGTCGGGGGCGGCTAGGGTTGGGGTTAGTTCTTGGTAGGAAAACATACAACAAATGACGTAGTCTATCAAGCTTTGTGGGGTCAAGGGCACTGTACTCTTATGAAGGTGACGGTCGTGCTGAATTCCTGACACATCCAAGGATTTTGAGGCATTTTCATGGTGATCGCCAGAACCCTCAATCTCACAAGGCTTATAGCCCTAATCACCCGTTAGTAGTCCAGTACCAGGTCAAGATCCTGCAAGATCGCCATGGAAACACTTCGAAAACCGTAATGTATAGGCAGTCTAGCACGATTATCATCTTCTAAGAACTCAGTGCCGCAATTTTAACTCTCGAAGTTAAAATGATCCAAATTTATAGAGAAAAGTAAATTGCCCCAACTCTTTTTCTGTCCAAGGGTAGGCACCATTTAAAGTTACTCCATCCAATGACTTCACAAGGATAGGGAATAGCCTGCCCTTATCAGACAGTAATATACAGTCATCACTATGCTCTAAAAAAATATTTACAGCACTCAGGATAAGTAGATGAATAGATTCATAATGGGGAGGGTTTCCTCTAATCCAAATATGCATATTCGGATTAATCCCAAATTCGGCGCTAACAATTTTTGGAAATTCATGCTTTATAGCCCCAACAATTAATCCTCTGCCTTTCAGGCATTTTTTTCTATCTTCTCTGACATCCACAGCATGTCTTAGGGCTAATTTCAGCAATAGAAATTCAAGCAGTTCTCTTGATTCTACATCCATGGATGCCTCCAAGAGATAGACTTCTCCAAAAATTTGGCTCCGTTCTTCTAAAGTCCAGATATGACCATCAACCTTATCGACCGCAACTGTAAGCCCACCTGGGCACTTTGATTCTTCCATCATCTGGCGAGAAGGTATATTGAATAGCCAGTACATTGGCTTAGAATCTACAAGTCTTGTGGATTCAAATTTCTATGTAGAAGCGATTGCGGAGTGATGCTTCCTATGGATTTCCATCTTAGCAATCTCGTAAGCTTGCTGCACCGTGATCTTGGGATCTCGATAATGAGATGGAAGGATAATCCACTCTTCCCATATCGGGTGTATATCTTCAATAAGCTCTGAGGCATCAAGCGCTGATAAATCAAGCCCGAGATAGATTGTGCCACCTTCGGATTTGCCAGCATTACCAAAATTCAAATCTACTTGCTTACCTGATGAAAGAGATAAAGACAAGATGCTCGGCTGTATAGCCTTTTCGTTTCCACTGGTTGTAAATAAATCGTAAAACTCTCTCATTTCCTAATACCTGCTAGGGTTTATAGACAATAGTTCCTAACCAGGGAGCAGCAATAAACCTATCTAGAGGCACACTATACGAAGAGCCAGAGCCTACGGGAAGTGGATCCCTTAAAAAGACACTGCCACCTTCTATTTTATCAATCACTACTGCATGTTCACCACCCAGAGAATCCGATATTATCGTAGCTCCGACAGGCCCTCCATCAAGAGCACTAACAAGCTCCTCTGTAGTCCTGTTGCTTGCAAAAGTAAATCCGCTCAGCTCAGGAACATCACAGGCTTTTCCTATTCTATTTAGTGCATCAGGTATGTTACTTAAATTCGCACCATCCAAACCAGTTCCTACCCATGAATAATCAAATGTCTGTCCTCTGATAGGTTGGCCTGCTGGAGGAGTATAACTGCCCTTGTATTCATCTGGGAACACACTATTCCCCTTAGCATACAGGTTATTGAATTCACCACCACCCTGTCCATATCTTAGCCCATTGGGAGTTAGTCGAAAATTGGCACCAGTCCAGACAATTACAGGCAAAAAAGGAAGTATATCCCACCAAGTCGTTTCCCCATTCATTATGTTCACGGTGCTTTGGATCATACCAACCCCAGCACCAAGGAGATCGTATCCTAATGCCCCCTTTGCCCACCAGGGAGCCGCCTGTAAACTAGAGAATGGTGCAGCAAAGGAGCTGATCCAAGTGCTTGATATTGCTCCAGCCAATCGCCCGATATTGAAGCCAATCCCACTGTGATTTTGTGTTGCGGTTGTGCCGTATATCTGACGACGGGCAAAAGTGCTGCCCCCAAAAGTCATTGCATCCCCAAACCCAGCAAAGAAACGGTCGTACTCCGAGATCGCATCCTCAATGCTGCCCCCGTTCCGCAAAACGCCAAATGACCGAGTCGTCGTGTACTGGAAACCTGCTCCAATCGCCGTCAATGTCGCAATTGCCGCTGCCTCCTGCAAGCTCGTCACATACCCACTCGGGTCAGTATTGACCACCGGATTGGCATGAGCATACTGATAGTCATGCAAACTCATCGGGTCAGTCAGCGTCCCCTGATAAGCATCCGCCGCAATAAACTGCCCCAACGTCGGGTCGTAATACCGCGCCCGCAGATAATCCAACCCCGTCACCGCATCCCGCTGCTCGCCCGCAAACAGATACCCCGTCCTCGCTTGGGTCGTTCAACTTGCGAAAGGTCGTACTCGTAGATGACAGCTCTGACGACTATGTCTGTGGAGAATGCAAGCGATTCGGCGTTTCGCAGTGATCTATGCTGAGGTTGGGAGCTAAAGACGCATTCGCTCTCGCTCTGCCAAACGCTCTGGAGTATTGAGTTTTAGCAGTTGAACTGTTGTGCGTCCTTCTGGCGTTTGACCCCAAATTCTGGTGCCCTGTTGACAGAAGTGCTCATTCCAAGCCTGAGTACGAGGATTGAACAAGAAGCGATACTTCCCTGTTTGCGGGTCGAAGGAGCCCAGGTCACTACCTTTGTAGCGATTGCAGCGCCAACAGGCATAAGCCAGGTTATCGGCTGCGGTGACACCACCGTGTTTTAGAGCAATCACGTGGTCGACTTCGTGGGCATAGAAGCTGAGAGGGGCAGGAATTAGACAGTATTCACAATGATCGCCAGCCCGCTCCATCACGGCCCGTCGCAGAGACTCGGAAATGTAGGTCACGATGCAGTTTCGGTCGTCAGGTAAGGCAGATTGCCAGCTTTCAGCAAGACGATGAGGTGTTCGATACGCTCATATTCGTCGAGTTCTTGGGATTCGGTGGGGGTAAGGCTGCCCTCGGCGCTACGGTTGAGGAGATCGCGCAGACGAGATTGCATTGTGGGGGTAGGGCGAAATGCGGCTATTTGGTCGGGGGTAGGCTGACTGGTCAAAAAACTCAGGATGTAGTGGTAGACCGGAGCGGAAAGCAGGTCGGGCTGGAGACAGCGGCGCAGTAGCTCTGGCAATTGATCGCGGATGGGGTCGAGTCGCTCCATCAGATCATCAGGAATTTCGATTGTGAGGCTGGCCATAGAGGTTGCGAGTCTTGGCTACTGAGGTTTCGATGTCTGAATTGTAAGCTCGCTGAGGGCGTCGAGCTAGGGCATGAGGCGAAGTTGACGGGCGAGTTGCCAGTCGGGGGGGGATGATGCAGCTGCCTTTGAGGAAGGTGGGGGTGAGGAGGATGGGGTTGTTGTCGGGGGCGGCTAGTACCGCTACGCGGAATTTTGAGTTCTGAGTTTTGAGTGATGAGTGCAGACAATACGGGCATCCTACGGCTCCTGAATGGGCATCTCATTTCCGCCGCCTTGTACTAGGGTGAGGAGGAGTGCTTGATGGGAGGGCATCGTTTGATCACTACAGATCCTGAGATCCTGGAGAGCCGTACAAATTGAGAAGGATGGGCCGGTCACACTACTACTGGAACGAGGGGCAGAGATCACGGCACTGCCAGCGATCTGACCTAACTAGCGTATGCCGTTTCAGTTTTTGCTGTGGTCTCGCTTACTTCGCCGAGACGACGCAAGCTCAGCACATCGCTCATCTGACGAATTTGATTAAAGGTGCGCTCGAGTTGATTGCGATCGCGGATTTCAATCCCCAGATTAATCAGCGCTGGCTTGCCCGTGTTGGTCGTCACCTCAGCCCGGCAGACATTGATATTTTGATCGCTTAGCTTGGCGAGAATATCTTTCATAATCCCAACTCGATCGATGACTTCCACGCGGATATTGACGCGGTAACTCGTGGCGCGACCTGTCTCAGCCACTGGGTTCCAGCCGACGGGAATCAAGCGATCGCCCATCGTATGGTCAAGATTGTTACAGCCCTGGCGGTGAATGGAAATCCCCCGACCGCGTGTCACTACACCGACAATGGGTTCACCCGGCACCGGATTGCAACAACCTGCTAGGAAGTGCATCAAACCTTCAACACCGACAATCGGCGCATTGCTGCTACTCGTACTCGGCGTACTCCGAGCCGGCAGCGCCAATGCTTCTCCTTCACGCTCCAGGTAGCTCGCCGTCTCCACGGTCTCGATCGGCTGCAAGGCCCGAATCGCCTCGCGCAGGCGGTTGACCACAGCATTTAAGGTCACTTCGCCATAACCGAGTGCGGCGAGGAGATCATCGACGGTCTGATAGTTGCACCGCTCAGCGACCACTTGCATCGGTTCTGACTTGAGCAAGGTGTCAAAACCGCTGCGACCCACTTCTTTTTCCAAGAGGTCGCGGCCGCGCGTGACATTTTCGTCACGGTGCGATCGCTTATACCATTGGCGAATGCGATTGCGCGCGCTGGGGGTCACCGCAAAGTTGAGCCAGTCGAGGCTGGGGTGACTATTTTTGCTGGTCAAAATCTCAACAATATCGCCATTATGGAGCGGAGCATCCAAAACCGACCAGCGCTCATTCACTCGCGCCCCCTTCATGTGATTACCCACCTCAGTATGGATGCGATAAGCAAAATCAACCGGCGTCGCCCCCCGTGCCAGCGACATCACATCGCCCTGTGGGGTGAACACATAGATGTCGTCGTCGAACAGATTCTCTCGCAGATTTTCGTAATACTCCTGAGCATCCTTGAGGTCGTTTTGCCATTCGAGCAACTGCCGCAACCAGGTAAACTTTTCATCTTCCGATGACAGATTAATGGCGCTAGATCCACCCGTCTCCTTATATTTCCAGTGTGCCGCAATACCATATTCAGCAATACGATGCATTTCGAGCGTCCGGATTTGGACTTCTAGCGGCCGCCCCGTGGAACCGACCACCGTTGTATGCAGGGATTGATAACGATTGGGCTTCGGCAAGCCAATGTAGTCCTTGAAGCGGCCGGGAATCGGCTTGAAGACATCATGAACGACGGCTAGGGCACGATAGCAACTATCTTTTGAGTCATTGATGATTCTGACGGCTGCAATGTCGTAGATCTCGTGAAACTCCTTCTGCTGCCGCTGCATTTTCTGGTAAATGCTGTAGAGATGCTTGGGACGACCCTTCAGCTCCCAAACGTTGATTCCCAACTCACGCAAGCGTTGGCGTAGCGTTTCGAGCACTTGCTCGATGCGTTCCTCGCGATCGCTCCGTCGCTCCGCCACCAGGGTCTGAATTTTCCGATAAGCATCGGGTTCTAAATACTTAAAGCTAAGATCTTCTAGCTCCCATTTGAAACGACCAATCCCCAAGCGATTGGCGAGAGGGGCAAAAATCTCACGGGTTTCCTGAGCAATGTGTTGTTGCTTTTCGGGCAGCAAATGCTCCAACGTCCGCATATTGTGTAGGCGGTCGGCAAGCTTGACGATGATGACGCGGATGTCCTTCGCCATCGCCAAAAACATCCGACGGAAATTCTCGGCCTGACGCTCAGTTTTGCTAGAAAAGTTGAAGCTGGAAAGCTTGGTTACACCTTCCACCAAGCAGCGGACTTCAACCCCGAACTCAGCTTCGATCTGCTCAGGGGAAACATGGGTATCCTCAACCACATCATGCAGAAAACCTGCTGCAATCGTCGTACTATCACCGCCTAGATCGCGCAGTAAGCTGGCGACGGCAACGGGATGAGCAATATAGGGTTCGCCCGACTTGCGGTACTGACCCTGGTGTAACTCGTAGGCAAACTGAAAGGCTCGGCAGATCAGGTGCGTGTCGTTTCCTGGTGTGCGGGCGGTACCATCCGAGTTCAGCAAGCAATCACTCAACCAAGATGGCAGAGTGAGATCGGTTGGGGGCGTGTACAAGTTGGCTATCGACGACAGAGGTGCGTTCATGGGCACAGTCGGGGGGAATGGCGATAAGCGACGAGCTGGCAGTCAATGCCCTGTAGCTTGTACTGATGGCAGCCAGCGCTGAATCGGAGCAAGCTGTCTTGAATCAAGCTTGAGAACAAGCCTCGAGTCAATAGACAACTGGCAGCCGGTTGGAGTGCCCAAAACGCAATACTATTCATATAAAGTTTATCGCAGTTCGACTTGTTAATGTTGTCTTCCCAACATTGCGCTCGTTATCAGCAGTTTTTGGTCAGTTTACAGGTGCTGCAACAGACCATAAGCAACGAGAATGCAGCTAAATCTACGCTCAACGAGAATTTTCGGCAAGCGAAACAGGTGTACCAGTCAGAGATCGTCCCCTTAAATAGCGAGGGATTGGAGGGCGCGATCGCCAGTCGCTGGCAGTCAATTCAAACCGAACTCAACCGCACCTTCCGACTGTTGCAGACGGATATCAGCTTCTTACAAATGGCCCGCCAGAGTACCACAACTCAGCAGCGTCGCGCCAGTTGCCAGCAGCAGTTGACGCGCTTGATTGCGGGCTGCGAAGCGGCGATCGCCCTCGGAAATCATTAGGCGATCGCGCGACCCCGGCACGCAGACTTTGGTGAAAACACTGACGGCACGGCTACGCGCCGTTAAAATGGGTAGTCTCGATCGTTGCGGCAAGGAGAAGCAAGTCGTGGACTGCCCCAAATGCAAGAATGTGGTGCTGTTGGAGACCCGCTTGGCGGGTGAACTGCCAGCGGCTCGCTGCTCACAGTGCGGTGGCAGTTGGTTGCCCGCCCTCGCCTATCAGCAGTGGCAACGAGAGCGACCCAACCACAATGCCAGCCCAGAACATCTCCTGAATGGCAGCTACATCCACCTCCAACCCTCAGAATTTGACACCAAAGCCTGCCTCTGTCCCCAATGCCGCCGCTATTTATCACGTACCCGCGTCGAGTCCAAACCCCCATTCTTCCTGGAACATTGCCAGGAATGTGAAGGTTTCTGGTTTGATGCGGGTGAATGGGAAGCGCTGCGACAATTGGGCCTCGCCAACAGCTTGCCAGAATTATTTGATCCACAGTGGCAGGCGCAATTTCGCGAGCAGCAGCAGATTCAGGCGGAGCGGCAGCAAATGATTGATAAGCTCGGTCCTGATTTGGCTCAGAAGATTGTTGAGCTAACTGATACCATCCTCGATCATAAAAACGGCGACTTTGCCCTCGCTTACATCATGCGTAAGGCGGTCAACAATCCCAATATCGAAAACTTCAAGGATGAGAAAATCGTCTAGGGTGTGTTATCGTCCAGCCGACAAGCTTTGTTGCGATTCTCCTGATGTTGGCGCTGACTGACAGCATAGTTCCAGGCTAAAGGTTGTGCCCGCGCCAGGGGTTGTTCTGCCGTGAGTTGGGTCAGGTGAGTCTGCAAGGTCACCGCGATCGGGAGATCGCGATCGCGCCGACCAGAATTTCTGCTGGTGAGCATCCCAAGAGGCGCGCAAAAGCGGCATTACAAAACTGGTATTGGTAGGCGACCCAATCACTGAGATGCTCAAATCAGGCGGGTAGGAGTGGTTCCACGCTGTCAGGTTCTGCTAGGGACGCGGTCTCAGTTTGGCGATGCGATCGAGGTTTCGGCGTCGCGGTGGGCTGGAAAATAGGTCTAGGCTCACTTTATTATGCTGAAAGCTGTTTGAGAGTCTGCTGTTGAATGTCTGTGAGTGTTGCCAACAGCGGCGATCGCGCCCTTCGCTCTGATTGTGGTAGCAGACTTGACACTTCTCGAAAAAACAGTAACAATAGATACAGAACAAAGATTCGTTCATCTCTGTAACCCTAGTGGTCCGCAGAGACGGAAGTAGGGACACATCCCGAAGGAACGCGCCCCATAAACATCAGCCACAATTCTATGGAGGCGAATACCATGCAACCTAATCACCGCAATCGCAATGATCGTCCCTCGATCGCGACTCAGTCACGCTTGCTCTTTCTCTCGCAGGAGCGTGCAAGCCTGAACCGTCAACAATCGATGCTGAACCGTGCCGCCCACCGTGTCGGCCTCAACTAGGTTCCGCAACTCACATTGCCATCTTGTGAATTGAGTCGCGAGCTTCTGAGATCAGGATTCAATCAGTTAGTTTGCCACAGCAGCATCTTCAGCCCTCTGAAGGTGCTGCTTTACTTTTTTGCGCACCTGTCTTGTATGTTTGAGGCTTAACCATCTCGAACCGAGTGAACCCATTGAGCTTATGGCGTACCGTAATCCCGTTCCAACAGTAGACACCATCATTGAACTAATCGACCGGCCGCAACGTCCAATTGTGCTGATCGAGCGGCAAAATCCCCCGCATGGTTGGGCGATTCCGGGCGGGTTTGTGGATTATGGTGAGTCTGTGGAAGGGGCGGCGCGGCGAGAGGCGCAGGAGGAGACTCGACTCAATGTTGAATTGATTGAACAATTTCACGTTTACTCGGCCCCCGATCGCGACCCTCGCCAACATACGCTGAGTATTGTTTTTTTAGCGGTGGCTCGCGGTGAGCCTTGTGCGGATGACGATGCCAAAGCTGTGGGTTTGTTTTATCACTGGGATTTACCCACTCCGCTCTGCTTTGACCATGCCCAGATTTTGCAGGACTACTGGCGGTATCGGCATTATGGTCAACGGCCGCTACTCAGTTGATGTTGATGATGCTGAAAAAAACGAGCCTGATTGCAGGCTCGTTGGGTGAGCAGTGGCGGTTGACTTAGAGGGACGATTGCCAATCACGCACTGACAGATTCAATCGCTGTCCTCAAGCACTGATCAACCGCGTGATTATTCCTCCTCAAGTGAGCGCACTGGTGCGAGGTAAGGCTGAAATACCGTTGAGAGGGGCGATTGCCCAGAGACAGGTTCAACTGGCAGACTAAGTTCAAGATCCAGCACCGGCTCGCTGTCCAATACAGTTGGGACTTGCAAGAGCGTCAGGGGTTCAGTTTCGGACAGGTTGAGCCAGTCGTCAGTGGCGAGATCGAAGGCAACTGGTTCAGCGAGTGCCGTAAAGGATTGCTCGGTTCCGGACAGTAGCATGAGTGAATCGCTGAGCGATCGCCAGTCTGCAATCGGCAGCGCCGTGCTGGGCACAAGGGGGCTGGCTGTGACATTAGCCAGCACGACATTGAGAGTGCCGTCAAACAGAGGATTGCCGGCGAGGAATTGGTTGGCGAGCACCTCGTTCTTGCTAGGCGGGTTGAACAAGGCGAGACGCAAACCGTGGCGATCGCGCTCAAAGGCCGCCGTTTTCAGGAAGCTGAGATTGGGCGGCTGGAACACGACCGAAGCGGGTCGCAGACCTGGGAAGTTGGGGTCAACGGGGACCTCAAAGATCGTTGGCGGCAGGGCGCTGGTTTCGCGGGGATCGAAGCGGAGCGGCGAGGGTGAGAGCGCTGAGCGTGCTGCCAGCGGTGCGGGTCGGAAGTTGACCAGGGGAGCCGCCGCCGTCGCGGGCAAGGGGAGCACCCGTGACCGGATGCGTTGCAGATCAGCCTCTAGCTGTGCCAGTAGCGGTGTGACATTGCGGGTGAGGGTTGCGACTTCGGGTGCGCTAGCCGCTTCCGCCGTGGTTTCTGGCGCGGGTGTAGCTGGTTTGAAGGTGATGGGAGCCGGGATGTTTTTGGCGGCGATGAGATCGTAGTAGCTGCGATCGCCCCGAATCAGATCCTGCGACTGCACGAGTGCAACCGTGCGCGCCGCTTCCGAGTCACGTTCGAGCCAGGCGCGGAACTGAGGATCATTTTCGATCAGGTTAGCACCGGGGTTAGCGGCAGTGGTCTCCGCCAGATCAGCCGTGGCGTCAAGCGGTGCCGTCACGAGGGCTGGTGCGACGGCTATGGGCTGTGCCGGTGCGGGCGTCACTTCTGCTGCGGCTGGTGTTACATCCACCACTGGTGCAGGACTGACGGCGATGTTTTCCTCAACCGGCATCTGCCACTGCGGTGAGGCTTCGAGGGAGTCAATGACCGGGTCGGTTGCAACAGCCGCTGGTTCGCTAGCGTCGTCTTCTAAGTCAGCATCGGTGAAGTCAGCCGCGCCTAGGGTGGCGGTGCTGTAGTCGTAGTCGCCGTAATCGTAGTGGGTGGCGTAGAAGTCGTCATCGAGACTGGCTGCGTCTAGGGTTGCTGTGTCGGTGACTGCTAAACAATCAGCGGTAGCAGTTGGCTCTAACCCATTGGCAGTTGGGGGCAGGGTTTCGACATCGTTGGCGATCGCCGGCTCCTGAGCCACTGCCACTTCTGGATCAACCGCCAACTCGTAGTGCAACTCGTCTTCGGCAGTGGATGCTTCGTCGGCGATCGCGCAACTCGTTAGGGGTTGCTCCTCGGCTAGCCAGTCAGCGCCATAGGCTTCATCGTTATAATGTGCGTCGCTGAATTCGCCAAAATCAGCATCGAGGTCTGCAAAAGTTTCCGCCTGCGCGGCGCTAGCACCGAGACCAACCAAGACCAGTGCGGCCGTTGCCGACTGAGTTACGAGCCAGAGCTTATTCATCATTTCTTACTGCCTTTCCTCACCACAACTGCAAACGACAGGCCGCGAACGACCGCGACTCGATTGATTCTGGGGGGCATCTTCTTTGAGCGAACACCCGCCAGGCCCAAGTTGGCAACAATTCTAGCAAGAATTCCCGCCGCCACCAGCGCCAAAGTGCGGCGATCGCCTGCTGTTCCTCGCCAATGCTAGCCCAGACTCTAATGGCGGCGTTGAGACTGCTCAGGATAGAGATTGCTACCACGCTTGCAGTGATCGCCGCGCTCAGCATTGAGGAACGAATGCAATTGCTGCAAGCGATCTGGGGCAGCCATTAGTTGTCTATGCTTCCAGTCTTGAACTACTGCAAGCCAACTTCCTGGAGCGTGCCCGCAGCCAGTCACAGCGCGAGCGCAGCGAAGAACATCTATCGATTTTGGTCGAACCAGCAAGTGGAAGCCGGAGCGATCCGCAGCAGTCACCGGGACGAAGTCGTCAAGCCCGCCCGCGCGGCTGAGGTCGTTCTAGCGATTCAAGACACAACCGACCTCAACGCTTCCCAGATGGCGGGTTCAGACGACGACCGAGGCGGCTGAAACGGTGAGTGGGCGGCGGATTACCGTCATTCGTGGTTAGTACCTGACCCCCTGACCCTGGCTAGCAACCGGGACAATAACCCTAGCCTGAATCATTCATCGAGCGCTGGCAGCCCGACCGCTAGGACAATCCCCAAAAACACATTGTTCTTTGCGTCGATCGCCAAACCAACTGTTTTGAGAGGCTCTCAGGGATTTCCCCAAATCATCGTGAATAATCCAGGCTAGCCTGCTCCGGATGAGCCGAAAGAAGCGTGGCATAATTTCGGCAACGATCCCGTTGACCCAGACACACCGGAAGTCCTGTCATGCCTCCAGTCCCCCGTCCGCTCACCTCCGCAATCACCCTCGCTCTGACACTGAGCCTGCCGCATCTCGCTCACGCCGAGCTGATCCCAGACCTCCGGACCCAAGCCGCATCGGTGAACCAGCCACCTCGTTCGTAGCTGTTCAACAGCATCTCCCCTACCAGTTTGCCCAAGCTGATGAGCCAGAAAGCCTCGACCCCCTGAACCTAGCCTGAAGAATTCATTGATCGCTGGAAGCCTCATCGCTAGGGCAGTCTAAAAAACACACTGTTTTTTAAACTGAGCGCCAAGCCTACTGCCCTGAAAGGCTTTTAGGAATTTTTCAACTGGCGCGAAAATAGCGATGGCACGGCCAAGGTCTATCCTGAGCCGCTTGCGGCGATCGCCCTGTTTTCCCTAGCAACCTGTACCGTCAATCTGGTTACTCAACCCTAACGACCGAAATCTCTTATGCGGATCCTCAGACTGCGCGAGCTCGGATTCAGTCTTGTCGGGCTTTGTCTTGTTCTGCTGCTCGCCAGCGGCACTGCCAGAGCGAAGCTGCCGACGGCGATCGCCTCGCTCCCGACTCCAGCGACCGCCCAACCGCCTGCGAACCTGCTCGACACTGGCCGCCAACTCTATGCTGCGGGTCGCTTTGCAGAAGCCGCCACCATCTGGCAGGCAACGGCGAGTCGCTTTGCCGCCCAGGGCGATCGCCCCAACCAAGCCCTCAGCCTCAGCTACCTCTCCCTCGCTCAACAACGACTCAACCGGTGGGACAGGGCACAGCAGGCGATTGCAGAAAGCCTGGTGCTGCTGGCAGCCATCCCCAATGTTGACGCGATCCTCTGGGCACAAGCGCTCAACACCCAGGCTAGGCTGCTGTTGCACGCCGGACAAACCCAAACCGCCCTCGACACCTGGCGACAAGCCGAAAACTACTACCAGCAGGCGGGCGATACCCAGGGCATCCTCGGCAGTCGGCTCAATCAGGCGCAGGCTTGGCAAATTTTGGGATTTTATGGGCGATCGCGCCAGCTTCTGCTGGCAATCGGTCAGCAGCTTGCGGGGACGTCAGACACCACCGTCAAAATCCAAGCTCTGCACAGCTATGGCAACGCCCTACGTGCCAGCGGTGACCTAGTCGGCAGCCAGGATATTCTACGCCAGGGTCTCGAACTGGCGGAAGCACTGAACGCAGTCAATCAACTGAGTCCGCTCCTGCTCAGCTTGGGCAACACCGCCGCTGACCGCCAAAACACTATCGATGCCCGCTACTACTTCGAGCAAGCAGAACGCACCGCCACCAATACCGAGGCCCGCCTGGATGCCCAGCTCAATCGGCTGCGACTCGCTGCTGAACGGGGCGATCGCGCTGCCCTGACCCAACTCGCACCCCAGATCCAGCAGCAACTGGCACAACTGCCGCCGAGTCGTCCCACGGTCTACGCGGCAGTGAATCTCGCCAGTACCCTGGATGCCAGCCCGTCCGTCCTGCCACCCCAGACCCTGGCTCAGACCCTGGCGCGAGCTGTGCAAGCTGCTCGCGAGCTTGGGGATGCTACCGCAGAAGCCTATGCCCTTGAGCAGTTGGGGCAACTTTACGTTGACCAGGGCAAACTGGCGAGGGGATTGAGCTGTTGCAGCAATCACTGACTCTCGGTCGGACGCTGCAAGCAGAGCCGATCGTTTCACAGTCCGCTTGGAGCTTGGGACGGTCACTCAAGCAGGCTGGGCGCAATCAAGCGGCGATCGCCGCCTACCGCGAAGCCATCAACGCCCTGCAAGCCCTACGCAGCGATCTCGTCGGTATCAACCAAGAAGTCCAACTCTCCTTCCGTGAGAGTGTTGAACCGGTTTATCGGCAGTTGGTCGGTCTCCTACTCGACAGCGATCCTGACCAAGCCGCCCTCGCGGAAGTACGGGAACTGATCGAAGCCCTGCAACTGGCTGAACTGGACGACTTTTTCCGTGATGCTTGCCTAGATGCTCAACCCCGTCAGATTGACGAGATCGATACTCGGGCGGCGGTGCTCTACTCCATCCTGTTGTCTGACCGCCTAGCCGTCATCGTCTCTGCGGCGGGACAACCCCTGAGCTACTACGCGGTGTCTGTCCCGCAAATCCAAGCGGAACAAACTTTCCGCAGCTTCTTGGCGGCGATTCACCCGGCCTCGGACAACACCGAACAACTGCGCCTCGCACAGCAAGTTTATGACTGGCTGATTCGCCCGGCTGCAACGGCGGGCGCACTCCAAGGGCGCGAAACCCTCGTCTTTGTGCTCGATGGCATCCTCCAGCGCTTGCCCGTCGCCGCCCTGCACGACGGGCAACAGTACCTGATTGAAAAATATGCCGTCGCCCTCTCACCCGGATTGCGCCTCCTGCCGACGGCGACGTTGATACAGCGGCAAATCAAAGCGGTCGTCGGCGGCATCAGCGAGGCTCGCCCTGGCTTCGCAGCCCTGCCCAAAGTAGCGGAGGAAATTGAGGACATTACAGAGACCGTGCCCGCCGTCAGTTTGCTGAATCAGGAGTTCACCCGTGACAATTTTGCGCACCAAGTGCAGACCCTTGCACCCAATGTCGTCCACTTGGCAACCCACGGGCAGTTCGGCTCCTCGCAGGCAGAGACCTTCTTGCTGACCTGGGACGGGCGGCTGAATGTGCGTGAGCTGGCGGAACTGCTGCAAAACCGCGATGTCAGCCATGACAATCCCCTAGAGTTGCTGGTGTTGAGTGCTTGCGACACGGCGGCTGGGGATGAGCGCGCCGTCTTGGGCATTGCCGGTTTTGCGGTTCGTTCTGGGGCGCGCTCGACGGTCGCCACGCTCTGGCCGGTGCGGGATAATGTTGCCGCCGAGGTGATGGCCCAGTTCTACAAAACCTTCCGCCAGCCTGGCATCACTAAGGTCGAAGCCCTACGCCGTGCTCAGCGATCGCTCCTCGCTGAGGAAAGATTCAATGCGCCTTTCTTCTGGGCATCCTTTATCGTCGTCGGCAACTGGCTCTGAGAGTCATCCCATGCAATGAGCTGCCATCAGATTGCTGAGCTGAGGAACCGGGGGGGGGATCGTTCAGCCGCTGCACACTTTTTTAAGCGTCGGGATCATTAACTTCCTGGCGCACGCTCATTGCAGCCGACTCGGGCAGGGGAGCAGACACGCTACCGGGCGATCGCCAAGCGACAGACTATTCTGGCTCAATTGGCATGACTTGCTGAGAGAGTGAATTTCTCTTGCCGCTCTTCACGACTTTTTCACAACTGCTCCCTAGACTATGAATTTAAGTTAAGGCAACGCCAAGTCAATGTAGCAATCCTCATTACGGCACGTTAACCCTCACATTTTTCGCCGTCACCTGCTCAGTCCACTCACCCCTGCACAGTATGTCTGCTCAATCCTCTAGTCTGACCCGACTCGTTCAAGCGGCTGCGAAGCTTTATCGCCAAGAGGCTACGGGCTGCCTGATCATCGCTGCTGGCAAACAGCAGTGGCAGATCTATTTCTATGCAGGACAAATCGCCTATGCGGTGGGCCAGACCCATCGCGTGCGGCGCTGGCAGCGGGCTTTGCAACAGCAGCAAGTGACGCTCACTAGCCAGGCACCCGTCCCGGCCGAACCCTGGGAATATGCGCAACTGCTGCGCGGGGTCAAGCAAAAGCAGATCAGCCCGGCGAAGGCGCAAGCGGTCATTCAAGCGAGTTTGCAAGAGGTGTTGTTCGCGATCGCCATGAGCCAAGACCTCCAGTGCCGCTGGCGAACCGGTTGGTCACTTGCCCGCCACGCCCACAAAGTGCTGACGGTGCCGGTCGCCACCTTCAAGCAAGCCATCCGCGAGACTGAGCGCTTGCAAGCTCAGTGGCAAACCCTCAAGCTACAACCGGCCTACGTAAACGCCGCACCGCTGTTGCAAAATTGTCCGCTCGCCCAAAGCAGCGCCAGCCAAATCAGCCTGCGCCCGCTGCTCAATGGTAAGCGCACGGTCTGGGATCTGGCTGTCAGGATGAAGCTCTCGCTGGCGGGTGTTGCCCGCTTGCTGCACTACTACATTCAGCGGGGCAGCATTGAGTTCAAGATTTTGCGCGATCGCCCGGCTCCCGTCACCGTCCAAGCCGCCACCACCAAACGCCCGCTCGTCGTCTGTGTCGATGACAGCGCTCAAATCTGCCACCAAGTTAAGTGCCTGCTCTCAGCCGCTGGCTACCGCTGCCTCACCTTCCAGGATTCGACCCAGGCTCTGCCCGCACTGGTGCAACAGCCCCCTGACCTGATCCTGCTCGATCTGGTCATGCCCGTGGTCAATGGCTACGAACTCTGCGCTCATCTGCGGCGCGTGCCCAGTCTGACAGAGACCCCGATCGCGCTGATGACCGGCAACAAGGGTCTCGTCGATCGCCTCCGCGCCAAGCTCGTCGGCGCAAATGATCTGATCCTAAAACCCCTCGACCGCGAGCGGCTGCTCGCCCTCATTCATCGCCAGCTTCAGCCGCAATCCTCGCCCCAGACGGCTGAGGTTCCGGCGCATACGGCTTTTTTGCAACCGGCGATGCCCTAGCTCCGTCAGCATCACGGTTGTGACCTGTTTTGCCTCGTAGAACATACCTCAAACTCACAGGGAGTCGTGCCACCCACGCTCCTTTTTTTTTGGCACTGAGTGAGTGGTATTGCTTTGTGCCCCGGCCCGCTACCCGAAGAATCAACCACTGACCGCGCCTTAGCCTTTACCATAGAGCTAAATCATTTTGACAAATCGCTAAAACAGCTCGTTATGGACACCAAAGCGTTTAAGCGCGCCCTCAATCACTCCGAGCACTACCACCGCAAAGGCTTTGGTCACCAAGATGAGGTGGCTGGGGTGCTGAATCAGGAATATCAAAGCGATCTGATTGCTGAGATTCGGGAGAACAATCACAGCTTGACGCGCGGCGATGTCACGATTCGCCTCGCCGAATCCTTTGGGTTTTGCTGGGGTGTCGAGCGGGCGGTGGCGATGGCCTACGAGACGCGCCAGCATTTTCCCACCGAGCGTCTGTGGATTACCAATGAGATTATTCATAATCCCTCCGTCAACCAGCGTCTGCGCGAGATGCAGGTCGGCTTCATTCCGGTGCTGGGGGAGCAAAAGGACTTCAGCGTCGTCGAACGCGGCGATGTTGTGATCTTGCCCGCGTTTGGGGCGAGTGTGTCGGAGATGCAGTTGCTGGACGAGCGCGGCTGCACGATTGTCGATACGACCTGTCCCTGGGTGGCAAAGGTCTGGAACTCGGTCGAGAAGCACAAAAAGCGCGACTACACCTCGATCATTCACGGTAAGTACAAGCACGAAGAGACGGTGGCGACGAGCTCGTTTGCGGGCACCTATCTGGTGGTGCTGAATCTCGCCGAGGCGCAGTATGTCCGCGACTACATCCTACAGGGCGGCGATAAGCAGGCCTTTCTCGCCAAGTTTGCTAGTGCTTATTCTGAGGGCTTTGATCCCGACCGCGATCTCGAGCGTGTGGGGGTGGCAAATCAGACGACGATGCTCAAGAGCGAAACTGAGGCGATTGGCAAGCTGTTTGAAAAAACGATGCTCCAGAAGTACGGCCCGACGCAACTGAATGAGCACTTCATGAGCTTCAATACGATCTGCGATGCGACGCAGGAACGCCAGGATGCGATGTTTGGCTTGGTGGATCAGGATCTGTCGTTGATGCTGGTGATCGGTGGCTTCAATTCTTCTAACACGACGCATCTGCAAGAGATCGCGGTTGAGCGCGGCATTCCTTCGTATCACATTGACAGTGCTGAGCGGATCGGGCCGGGCAATCGGATTGAGCACAAGCCGCTTGATGGCGATTTGGTGGTCGAGACTGAGTGGTTGCCGCCGGGTCAAATCGTGGTTGGCGTCACGTCGGGGGCTTCAACTCCAGATAAGGTCGTCGAGACGGCGATCGCCAAGGTTTTGGCGCTGAAAGCGGCGGCACCCGTGGCTTGAGCGATCGCCAGGCTCATTTCAAGTTTGGTGGCTGGGGATGGCAATGATAAATGCGGTTCCGACGCCGAGCGTGGATTGGCACTCTAGGCGACCGCCATGCTTTTCGGCGACGATCTGATAACTGATCGACAGTCCGAGGCCTGTGCCTTGACCAATTGGCTTGGTGGTGAAGAAGGGATCGAATAGGCGCGGCAGTAGCTCGGCGGGGATGCCCTCGCCATTGTCACGAATGCGAATCTCGATCCAGTCGTCGGGCGATCGCTGTGTCGCAATTTCGATGCGGCTGGGGGCTGCCTCGTATTCGGCGGAGCTGCGTTGGCGATCGCGCTCTTCTAGGGCATCGATGGCGTTGCTGAGCACATTCATAAACACCTGATTCAACTGACCGGCGTAGCACTCAACGCGCGGCAGTTCGCCATAATTTTTGACGATTTCCACGCCTGGATGGCTGATTGAGCCTTTGATGCGGTTGTGCAAAATCGTCAGGGTGCTGTCAATGCCTTCGTGGATGTCCACGGCCTTCATCTCCGCCTCGTCCATGCGCGAGAAGTTGCGGAGCGAGGCGACGATGCTCTTGATGCGCTCGGCTCCGACTTGCATGGAGTGCAGTAGTTTGGGGAGATCTTCGATCAGAAACTCGAGATCGATGTCGTCGCAGGTGGTGGCGATCGCCGCTACGGGCGTCTGGTAGTGCTGCTGATAGAGCCGAACCAGGCGGATCAGATCATGGGTGTAGTCCTGGGCGTGATCGACATTGCCGTAGATAAAGTTGACGGGATTATTGATCTCATGGGCGACGCCAGCGACCAATTGTCCGAGGCTAGACATTTTTTCCGTCTGCACCAGTTGCGCTTGGGTGCGGCGCAACTCACGCAGCGTCGTTTCTAGATCCTGAGTTTGCTGGCGTAGGCGGGCTTCGGAGGCGCGCAGTGCGGTTTCGGCGGTGTGGCGAATCTCGGCGATCGCGATCATTTCGCCAATCTGTCGTAGTAATCGCTCGTCGGCCGCCGTCCAGGGCCGCCACCGCCGTACCTGCTCGACGCCGATCAGGCCGACCACCCGACCAGAGTAGATCAGCGGCACGTGGAGGAGCGCCTGCGTGTCGGCGCTGAACAGGTTCTGGTGTTCATCAGCGGTTCCCGGCCAAGCATCGGGGGTGGCGATCGCCACTGCCCGGCCAGCTTGCAACTCGCGCTCGCAGGCGGGAATGACTGCAAATTCATCCGGCAGTGGCGCTGTGGCAACTTTGGCTAGGCTCTGGTGAACCCAAGCGTGGGTTTGGATAAGGCGATCGTGGTTGTCACTGTAGCGGCGGATATAGGTGCGATCGCAGCGCGTGAAGCGCCCGGCCGCGCGCAGGGCGTAGTCAATGGCAGTCTCGAGGTTGCGATCAATAAACTGCCGCGAAAGACGGCTAAGGAGCTTGTCTTGGGATGCCCGGTAGCGGAGGGTTGCCGAGGTTTGGCGACGTTCCTGCCAGAGACCGATGGCGACGGACACTGTTTGCAATAAGTTGATATCAGTCTCGTCCCACTGCCGCGCTGTTTCACAGTCATCGAAGCCAATGAAGCCAAAAAACTCACCATTGGCAAAGATCGGCAGTATGAGAATCGAGAGAACGCCGTGGGCGGCTAGGGCCTCACGCTCGGGGCTGGGCAGCTCCGCGATAATCTCGGCAATAATCTGACCGCTCGTCAGGCAAGGATACCAATGCGGGACGGCAGCGGCGAGATCGAGGTTTTGCAATGTCGGATCGTCGATGTCGGGCGAGACACCGGGCGCACACCACTCAGCCTCGTAATTGGCGAGCAGTCGGCCGCTCCGATCGTGATGGTTCTCGAAGATGTAGATGCGGCTGGCTTGGCTCACTGTACCCAGGATCTCGAGGACGGGCTGGTAGTCAGGAGTGCGATCCGAGTCTCCGAGCAGATAGCGTTGCACCTCGACGATGGCGGTGGAGTAGTTCTGGCGCTGGCGGAGTTTCGCTTCATTCGCTTTGCGCTCGCTGATGTCGGTGGCGAGCATGACGAAGCCGACGATCTCGCCGGTGTCGGCTTGGATGCTGCTGGCGCGCAGCAGGGCTTGAATCGCCTGACCATCGCAGGTGCGCTGCTCGATCTCGTGGCTCCAGGTGCCGCCATTGAGCACGGTGCTAAACAGGCCGAGCATGGCGTCGGCGTCGGTGAAGGTGGCAGCCAGACCACCGCCGCTTTGCAGGGCGGCAACCGACGGGTAGCGATAGAGCTGGGCGAAGGCGGGGTTGCAATAGAGTGCTCTGCCATCGAGATCGGCGATCACGATCGCATCTCCGGCGCTCTCGACGGCCTGTTGGAAACGTTGCAAGGCGGCAGCGGACTGCTTGCGATCGCTGATGTCTCGGACGATCACCAGGGTTTCATCCGGCCCGCTGACGGCAATGCGAATTTCTTGGTCGTACATGCGGCCATCGTGCGTCAGTTGGGCTTCAAAGACCTGCGGCTCACCGGTTGCCAGTGCTCGTTGGATGTAGTGCAATTGCTCAGCCGCGAGATCTGGCGGCAGGATTTCGCGCAGGTGCTTGCCAATGCGATCGCGCGCGAAGTGCACCTGGCAGTCACCCTCACCGATGTAGTCGCGGTAGTAGCCCTCGCCATCGATCCGCATCATCAGGTCGGGAATGGCGCTGACGATGGCGCGGTTGCGGGCTTCGCTCTGGCGCAGGGCATTTTCAAATTGTTTGCGGTCGGTGACATCGACACAGGCGATCGCATAGCCACTCGCGAGTTGCAATCGCTGCGGTTCGATCAGGGCGCGGGCCTGGGCATAGATCCAGCGGCTGGAGCCATCGGGACGCTGAAAACGAAATTCGGATTGGAACAGGTAGCTCGACTGCGAGGCGTCCTGCCATTCGGTTTGAACCCGCGGACGATCCTCGGCGGCGATTGCTTGCAGCCAGTTGAAACCATGCAAGGCCCGTTGATGCAAGCCGGTCAGAATGCAGGCCTGCTGATTTGCATAGATGCAGTTGCCACTCGCATCGGTGTTGAAAATAGCAACAGGAACGGTCTCCGCCAGAGTTTGGTAGTAGCGCTTGCTGGCTTGCAGTGCCGCTTCAGCCGACTGACGATTAGTGTTGAAAATATTGTCCCAGGGGGTTGTAAATCCGGGATGATCGCGCCGCACCTGTTGGGCGAGAATGACACCGCTAATCTCACCGGTGCGATCGCGCCAGGGCTGAGCTTGCCACTGCACCCAGAGCTGCTGTCCATCTAGCGCAGTCAAGATCGCGGCGGGTGACTCGACCGACGCGCCCGCGAGACATGATTCTAGAGCCGCTTGCCATTCAGTCGGCGGTTGGGGCAAGCTGTCCAGATAGGGCAAGCCATAGGGAATTGCGGTGCGTAGGCTGTCGGCAAGCCAGCGATCACTCGCGGCCTGAATGCGGAGTTGGCGGTCGAGCAATACCAAAGCTACCGGCGCTTGAGCCGCGAGAATGCTGGCAAAGTCAGCGATCGCGCTCTCGCCGGAAGAGTCAGGCAGCGGCAGCGGCTGACGATTCGAGGGCGGCACAGACATGAGGAATAGCGAAGTGAGCGAGCAACAAGCGGCAAGCGCACCCTGAATGCTCTGCTACTAATCTAGCGGCTAACCGCCAGAAACGCGGCGGGCGATCGCTACACCGGCCAAAACAAACTACGGAGGCTGATACCCAACCTCCGCACTTTATCGCAAATCTCAGCCGTGAAGCTACAGCAAACCCGCGTTAGCTCCCGGTTTGCCAGTCGCCAATTCAACCTTAACAATCTTGCCGCCCATTTTCATGATCCGTTGCTGCTCCCGAAACCAGTTGTCGTAGGGAACTAATTTCGTGAAGTAGGTATTTTGCAGCTCGCGCTGCGTGCGAATGCGAGTCTGGCTCGGCACGCAGGCGGTCACTTTAAACATCCGCATCGATCCGTCTCTCCCGTGTTATCTAATGGCTGTTTATCTAAATGCAATTCGGGAGTTTGCCAAGCCAATACTAGCGGGTCAAAACCTATCATCAGGATAAGTCTGCAACACTCTAGCACTCGCTCGCTAAACTCCCGAATTAAACTGCAACTGTCTGGAGTCAGTTGCGAGCAGCGAGCCTAGCTCAAGCCGGAGCAGATGTAGTCGAAGTACACACCCATTTCCTTGCCAGCATCCGGGCCGACGAGGCTAGCGGTGACTTCCTTCATCGCTTGGATCGCTTGCACGGTGGACGCGATCGGCACACCGAGAGAGTTATAGGTCTCTTTCAAGCCATTGAGCACGCGCTCGTCGAGGATCGACGGGTCACCCGCCAGCATGGCATAGGTGGAGTAGCGCAGGTAGTAGTCGAGGTCGCGGATGCAAGCAGCATAGCGACGGGTGGTGTACATATTGCCACCGGGGCGGGTGACATCAGAGTACAGCAGCGACTTTGCCACAGCTTCCTTGACGATCCCAGCGGCGTTGGCGCTGATCACGCTTGCCGCACGGACGCGGAGTTGGCCGGTCTGAAAGTAGCTCTTGAGCTTGTCCATTGCTGAGCCGTCGAGGTACTTGCCCTGAACGTCAGCCGAATTGATAACAGCGGTGATTGCGTCTTGCATTGCCTATTTCCTTAATGCCATTAAGTCTTTTACAAAGTCAGGGGCGCGCCGTAGCGCCCGCCAGCAGCGGGTCGCGAGGCGACCTACTGCATCGCACCGACAACATAGTCAAAGTAGGTACCAGCTTCAGCCGCGTCATCAGCGGACATCATGCCAGTGGCTACGTCCTTCATTGCACGCACGCTCAGGGCGACCGCCTCAATCGGGGTTCCCAGAGACTTGTACATTTCGCGCACGCCGACCAAGCCGATCTCTTCAATCGGGGTGACGTCGCCCGCAACCACGCCGTAAGTGATCAGGCGCAGGTAGTAGTCCATGTCGCGCAGGCAAGTCGCGGTCATTTCCTCGCCGTAGGCATTACCGCCGGGCGAGACCACATCCGGACGTTGTTGAAAGAGCTTATCGCCTGCTTCTTTGACGATGCGCTCGCGCGATTCGGACAAAGTTTGCGCGATCCGTAGGCGGCTTTCGCCCGTGGTGACGAAAGACTTGATGCGATCCAATTCACCGGGGCTTAGATAACGAGCCTCAGCATCGGCATTCACGATTGACTTCGTGACAATACTCATGGGGATGGATTCCTCCAGAAAAGAGCAGACCAGATATTTGTAAAAACTGGCTTTCTAATAATCGTCCGATCGCTGGGTGCAGCAGCAGCTAACCCAATCGCCGTCTGGCTTACGTAGCGACCTTCCGGGAATATTGTGAGGCATGGCGATCGCCTCTGCTCGGTCTTCTTAATATTTTGTAATCTAAATCCTCATTTTTCTGTCAACCGTCACATGACAAAGTGCCGCTGCTCGCGCTAGAGCACCCAGATTTCGGCACCACAGCACTCGATTGCCATCAAAATCGCCGCATCTTCTCGGCTAGGAACAGCAGGCCGGTGCCCAAAGAGAGCAAAAACAACAGCCAGAGAATCCCGCCGGGTAAAAAGGCGAAGATCGCCAGACCGCGCAACACATAGACCACAGTGGTCAGGCCAAGGGTCATGAAGAAGAGCGAGGAAATAATCGTTTCGGAGCGGGGGGTCATTACGGTTTCTCGGTTGGGGGCAGGGGATCGAACCACTGCGGGTTGTAACGTTGGTGTTACACTTCGCCGCCACGAGGCTGACTTTTGACCAACTGTAATCATTCTTTACTGAAACGAGATTTTTGACTCGCCAGCGATCGCGCCCGATCACCAATCCGCTCAGCCAATAGAGGGTGGGCATTTGATGCAGGTGAGGCGATCGCCCAGACTCGGGTCATAGGACTGTTTGCTTTTTGTCACTCTTTATAAAAATAGGGCTTTTAAAAACCGTTTTACTGCCATTTAAGCTTCCCAGAACGATCCTAAGCAGCTTTAGCGGCATTTAGACTTGCTTGAGCGACTTTAAGCCGACTAGCGCCAACTTTCGCCTCTCGCACCACTTCCCAATGCCGCGCCATTGCGCCAATAATGCAACACAGCGACCGGCGATCAGCCAGGAATGGGGTCGGGACGCGATCGCCAGCATTCAAACAGGAGACAGCCCGCGTGAAACTCTCAGTCTACGGAAAAGGCGGTATCGGCAAATCGACAACCAGTTGCAACATCTCCGTCGCCCTCGCCAAGCGCGGCAAGAAAGTCCTACAAATCGGTTGTGACCCCAAGCACGACAGCACCTTCACTCTCACCGGCTTCCTGATCCCGACGATCATCGACACGCTGCAAGACAAAGACTTCCACTACGAAGACATCTGGCCCGAAGATGTCATCTATAAAGGCTATGCCGGGGTTGACTGTGTGGAGGCAGGCGGCCCGCCCGCCGGTGCCGGTTGCGGCGGCTACGTCGTCGGTGAAACCGTGAAACTGCTCAAAGAACTGAACGCCTTCGATGAATACGATGTCATCCTCTTTGATGTGCTCGGCGATGTTGTGTGCGGCGGCTTTGCCGCGCCACTGAACTACTCCGACTACTGCATGATCGTCACCGACAACGGTTTCGATGCCCTCTTCGCCGCCAATCGCATCGCCGCCTCCGTCCGCGAAAAAGCCCGCACGCACCCGCTCCGCCTCGCCGGTCTGATCGGCAACCGCACCTCAAAGCGCGATCTGATCAACAAATATATTGAAGCCGTGCCGATGCCGGTGCTCGAAGTGCTGCCGCTGATCGAGGACATCCGCGTCTCCCGCGTCAAGGGCAAGACCTTGTTTGAAATGGCCGAGACTGACCCCTCGCTGAACTATGTCTGCGACTACTACCTGAATATTGCCGACCAGATTCTGGCGCAGCCGGAGGGCGTGGTTCCCAATGAGTCCCCCGACCGCGAACTCTTCACCTTACTTTCCGATTACTATCTAAACCCGGCAACCGCTCCCGCCCCCACCCCGGCGGAGGCAGAGCTGGATTTAATGATGGTTTGATCGACTAGTACAAGGCGGCGGCAATGAGATGCCCATTCAAAATCTACAGGATGCCCGTGTTGCAGGCACTCAAAACTCAAAACCCAAAACACCGCGCAGCGGTACTAGCACCAAGCCCATTGAACGCTGACCCCCCACTGAGTATGAGGATTTTTGGCAACAATGACCGCCACCACCGAACCCGCCACTCTCAATTTTGAATGCGAAACCGGCAATTACCATACCTTTTGCCCGATTAGCTGCGTTGCTTGGCTGTATCAGAAGATTGAAGACAGCTTTTTTCTCGTCATTGGCACGAAAACCTGCGGCTACTTTTTGCAAAACGCGATGGGCGTGATGATCTTCGCTGAGCCGCGCTATGCGATGGCGGAGCTAGAAGAGGCTGATATTGCTGCCAAGTTGAATGATTACGATGAACTAAAACGGTTGTGTTTGCAGATTAAGCGCGATCGCAACCCCAGCGTCATCGTCTGGATCGGCACCTGTACCACCGAGATCATCAAGATGGATCTCGAAGGTCTCGCCCCGCAACTGGAAGCCGAGATCGGTATCCCGATCGTGGTGGCGCGCGCCAATGGTCTCGACTACGCCTTCACCCAAGGCGAAGACACCGTGCTAGCCGCGATGGCCCAGCGCTGCCCCCGCCCTGCCGAAGTCAAGGAAGAAGAAAAGGCAGAACGCAACGCCATCCAAAAACTGCTTAGCTTCGGGCGTCAGTCGGATGCGAATGCTGCGGAGCCAGAGGTAAAGGCCGTTGACCATCCGCCCTTCGTCCTCTTCGGCTCGCTGCCCGATCCGGTGGTGACCAACCTGACGCTGGAGCTGAAGAAGCAGGGCATCCAAGTTTCCGGCTGGCTCCCGGCGAAGCGCTATACCGAATTGCCGGTTTTGGATGAGGGCTACTACGTCGCAGGCGTCAATCCCTTCCTCTCACGGACTGCTACAACATTAATGCGCCGCCGCAAATGCAAGTTGATCGGGGCACCATTCCCGATCGGCCCCGATGGCACTCGCGCCTGGATTGAAAAAATTTGTACCGTGTTTGGCATTGAGCCGCAGGGTTTAGCCGAGCGCGAAGCGCAGATTTGGGCGAATCTGGAGGATTACTTGCAATTGATTCGCGGCAAGTCGGTCTTTTTCATGGGCGATAATCTGCTGGAAATTTCCCTGGCGCGCTTCCTCGTCCGCTGCGGTATGACCGTGCCGGAGATTGGCATTCCCTATATGGACAAGCGCTACCAAAAGGCGGAACTGGACTTGCTCACGCGCACTTGCCAGGAGATGGCTGTGCCGCTGCCGCGCATCGTCGAGAAGCCGGACAACTACAACCAAATCCAACGCATTCAGGAATTGCAGCCGGATCTGGTGATCACCGGCATGGCCCACGCCAATCCGCTGGAGGCGCGCGGCATCAGCACGAAATGGTCGGTAGAGTTCACCTTCGCGCAGATCCACGGCTTCACCAATGCTCGCGACATCCTGGAACTGGTCACCCGCCCGCTCCGCCGCAATGCAGCGCTAGAAGGCTTGGGTTGGGATAAGCTCGTGCAGACCGAAGCAACGATTTAGCGGGCAGAATTGCAAGTTTGGCTAGGCGAGAGCGAGCTAATGCTCGCTCTTTTTTTGAGACGGTTCAGGGGAGTTAGGGCAGCAAAAGGGGGAAGCTTACGTGCGTGCCTCGTCGCAGACCTATGCCGACGAGACCAGTTGACCGCAGCATGACCATCAAGCCTGATTGCTATATCAATACCTAAATTATTGGGCAGCTTACTGAGCGACGATCTGGCCGTAGTCGAGCTTGATCAGGCGATCGCCCAGATCAAAATAGCGGTCATCGTGGCTGATCGCGATGACGGTTTTGCCGCGATCGCGCAACTCCGGCAACAACTGCCGATAGAAAAAGTCGCGAAACAGCGGGTCTTGATCCGCTGCCCATTCATCGAAGAGGTAAATTGGGCGATCTTCTAGATAGGCAACCAGCAAGGCGAGGCGTTTGCGTTGGCCTTGGGAGAGGGCCGTCGTGGAGAAGCGATCGCCCTGCAAATGTACCTTGTGCGAGAGTTGCAACCGCTCGAGGTAAACCTGCACCTGCTGTTCCAGTTGCGGTTTTTTTGCCACGCCGAGCAAGCGGTCGAAGAGATAGAAGTCACTGAAAATCACGGCGAAATGCTGGCGATACCAGTCGCGATTCGTTGCCGTGATCAATTGACCAGCAAAGTGAATTTCCCCGACATCCGGCGGATACAAGCCAACCAGTAACTTCGCCAACGTCGATTTACCACTCCCATTACCACCGATGATGAAGACCAACTCTCCGGGCTGGAATTGCAGGTCGATCGGCCCTAAAACAAACCGTTGCTCCCTCTCAAGATTCCCGTAGTGGCACACCACCCCCCGCAATGCTAAGGCTTGCCAATCGGCGGCGAGGGGTGGCAATTTTTGGGGTTGATGGGTCGATGGTTGCTGACTCGTTTCTGACTTCTGGCTCAGGCCCAAATTCAACTGCTCGATCTTGCTTAAGGCGACATCGGCTTTGCCCAGCAACGGCAATTTGTTGACGATATTTTCCATCGGGCCGATGAGGTAGGCGAAGGCCAAGACCGCAGCAGCCAGGGTATCGGTTGGGATCTGGCTCAGCGGCGGCAGTCCGAATAGCACAATGCCAATGGCGGCGAAGAAAATGAGCTTGCCGGTGCTGTCGGTGGTGGCAAATAGGCTCAGGCCCTGAACATTGTGTCGCCGAAACTGATCAGCGGTGCTCTGCAAATCGTGGGTGAGAAAGTCGTTACGGCGATCGCCATGCAACTTCAACTCTTTGACGCCATCGGTGATCGCCCGGAAGTGGCTGAAGAGGGCATCTTGGCGATCGCGTGCCCGTGCTAACTGTTGCCGACCTTGCTTGAGGAGCAAGCGGGTACTACTCGCCGCGAGTAAAGAAAGAGCAATCACCAGCGGAATTGCCTGCCAAATTAGAGTGGCGATGTAGAGGAGGCAACCGGCAACGATCGCCAAGTTAATCAACAAAAAGGGCAGCACATAGACGGCATTGGCGATCGCCTGCACATCCTCCGTCAAGCTGGCTAACAAACGGGCTGCCCCCAGCGTTTCTAAATGCCGCAACTCCGCCGCTAGAATTTGCTCGCTCAGGCGCAACTGCAAGGCGAAGATCGCCCGCTGTGAGAGCCGAATCAGCACAATGCGGGCGAAAACGCTGGTGACGAGGGCGATCGCGGCTAAACCGGCAAAGCTCCAGGCGAGAATGGCGGGGGGGGTTTCGTATCGGAGCGATCGCCCGATCGTAGCAATCAGCCCCGCACTACTGCCGCCACTCAACAACCCAATCGCCACCGCGATCGCCACCGCCGGTAGAGACGACTGGATGAGAAAGCGGAACAGTTTCATGGGTTAGGTTCAGAGTTCATCTTTTCATCTCTATGCCAACCTCGCGAGCGGGAGGATCGGTACTTTGTAAGAGCGCTTCAGAAACATTTTCTCGCTCAGTATGCGAGCGGTTTTGGCTGAGCTTGTACTTGCCTTCCAGGCGCGTTACGGCCATTTCAAAACCGACCATGCCGTTCATCATTCCTTCGCGAAATGAGTGAGACAACCCGTGCCAATGTTCTTTATAAGTCTCCTCATAAAATTCGATCATTTCATCGAGCATTGCCGCCATTTGTTCGGGTGAATCCTGGCGGGTGAGGATTGCTGGCGTCCCGTAGGCATGAACGGCGATGTAATTCCAAGTTGGCACACTCTCATGCCGTTCGTAGAGTTGCGGTGAGATGTAGGCGTGCGGGCCGGTGAAAATGGCCAGCGATTGAGCATCTGCGAATGCCTGCCATTGGGGATTTTGTTTCGCCAGATGCCCCCGCAGGATCACAACCTCTGCTTGCTGCGTCGCTACCAACGGAATATGTGAGGCATAGGGGACACCATCTACTAGCGACACCAAAGTTGCAAAGCTATTTGCTTGCATAAATGCGAGCAAGCGTTCGCGATTGTCTTCTTGAAAGAGGGTTGGGCGGTACATGGCGAGCGGCGGTGAATCAGTTGAGGGAATCGAGTCGGCGATCGCCCAGCGATCACAATCAATTTAGTAAAGCTCGAATTTTAAAAAGCGACAAGGCAGTGAGCCGTTGTAGACCTCAAATCGTCGTGAGGCGCGTAGACCCACCTGTTTGCTCAGCTCCGGGCTGCCGCTGAGAATGTAAGCCGTCCAACCTTGGAAACGCTGCTTGAAAATGTCCCCCAAGCGTCGATAAAAAGGGATCAAGGCTTCAACTTCCCCCAAGCGCTTGCCATAAGGCGGATTGCAAATCAAAATCCCTTGGTCGGCTGGTGCCGTCAAGTCTTCGAGGTCGCCGATGGTGAATGAGAGGCGATCGCCCACGCCACACCGCTCAGCATTGGCCTGCGCCTGGGCAAGCACGGCGGCATCGTGATCGCGCCCCCAGATCGGGGCGGGCAGGTCTGACAACTCCTGCTGTACCGCCTCCTGTTGCAGCCGTTGCCACAGCTCAGCATCGAAGTCCGGCCAATACTCGAAGGCAAACTCGGCGCGCAGCATTCCGGGGGCGATGCGGAGCGATCGCAGCGCTGCCTCTAATGGCACTGTTCCCGAACCGCAGAGTGGATCGAGGAGCGGGATCTCCGGCTGCCATTCCGCCAGGACGAGCAAGGCAGCCGCGAGGGATTCTTTGAGCGGCGCGGGGCCGACGGCGGGGCGATAACCGCGTCGGTGCAGGCTGGTGCCGGAGCTGTCGCGGCTGAGCGTGGCGCGATCGCCATAGATGTGCAGATTCAGCCACAGATCCGGGCGCTCAGCATCTACACTCGAACGTTTGCCAAAGCGATCGCGCTGCTGATCCACCACAGCATTTTTGACTTGCAGCGCCGTGAAGTGGCTATGGTTCAGGGCGCGATTGCTACCCGTCGCGCGTACCGCCAGCGTTTGGTCAGGAGTCAAGTAGTCGGCCCAATCCACCGCTTGCACCCCGCGATACAACGCCGCCGCATCCCGACAGGGAAACTCGGCAAGGGGTTCCAAAACCCGGAATAGCGTCCGTCCCCAGAGATTGACCCGATAGAGCAACTGGCGATCGCCCTGAAAACTCACCCCCGCAAATCCCGGCTCGACACTCTGACCGCCGAGGTCGCGGATTTCCTGGGCGGCAATCGGTTCCAAGCCGCGCGCTACGGTGGCGAAATATTGCCTCATGCTCTGTATACCCGCAACATCTGATTGCCGCCCCGCTGAAACTCATAGGGGACGGGGCAAATCTGAACCGCGTAACCCTGGGTTCGGAGATTAACCATAACGGGTTCGAGATGTGGCGAGCGGCAGCCGCTGAAGTTTTCCAGCAGCGGAAACACTCTGACCTCGCGGGCGATACGTGCCAGCTCGCGGAGTGCGGCCTGGTGAAAGGCGGTCGAGAATGGCTCCGAGTAAGTGAAGAGCAGATGCGAGCACAGTGCTAGCTCGAATTGGCCGGCGGCAAACGGCAAGCGCGGCAAGCTGGCCACGACATAGCGACCAGCCGCTTTGCCGACTGGGAAATCAGCCAGGAAAAGATCAAGGGTTGCCAGCCGCGCTTGCCCCAGAGCTTCTGGAGTCGCCCACTGGTTCCAGACGAAGCGATCGCCGTGCTGCCGTAAACCATCCAGAATCGTCTCGTAGGTCGCCTCAACACGACGGGTAATTTCCGCCGCACTGAATTGGTAGAGGGGATCGCACGCAAGCACCCGTCCGCCTTGGGCCGTATGCTCAGCCGTGAAGCTTGCCGGGCCGCCGCCACAGTCGAGAATCTCCCCGTGCAAATCGGCGTCACGGAGGTCAAACATTGCGCGGTATTCTGCGAGCGATCGCCCCCAAGGAACGACAGCTTCTAGTTTCATGGTGCATTCCATTGACAACCAAAGTTTACGTCACCCCTCCCCATCCTGCGCTTGCAGTCACCTCAATTTAACTGATGGCTCATTTTCGTCAGTTGACCCCGCAACTTCTTGGCATTGTTTTTTGGCTGACATGATTACATGGGCTGGGTCTTCTATGACCCACCTCGAGCAACCAGGACAATGATGGCGAGATCGCGGGACTGATTGCTTGTCAAACCGGAGTAAAACAGGGACTTGAAATTCAGCTCTCCTGCGCCCATTTTGGGAGTAGTAGTTGCGGGATGCGGGGGCATTGGCCGCGAAACTTGTGCCGCCGGGTACTCGGGAACGCCATAGAGACGCTCGCTCCAATTGACCCTCAACTCGGAATCCGAATTAACTCGACAGCATCGCGACCATCGTGACTGTGGAGATAGACCTTCACCTGCTCCTCTGCCGCTGTGGGCAAATATTTGCCGGTAAAGTCCGGATGGATCGGCAGTTGGCGATGACCTCGATCGACGAGGACGGCTAGGTAAATCGTCGCCGGGCGACCATATTCTGTTACAGCACTGAGAGCGGCACGGACGGTACGCCCCTTAAAAATCACGTCATCCACCAAGACGACACAGCGATGGGTCAAATCGAGCGGAATCTCGGTGCGGGCGGGCGTCCGCATCCCTACCTGGTCGAGGTCGTCGCGATAGAAGGTAATATCTAGCGCACCGACCGGGACGTGAATCCCCTCTAGGCTCTCGATCTGAGCGGCGAGGGAGGCGGCCAGCGGGACGCCGCGTGTGTAGATGCCGACCAAGACCAACTGCTGAAGATCGCTGACTTTCTCGACGATCTCAGAGGCGAGTCGGGTGATGGTGCGGCGAATCTCGTCCGCGGTGAGGATTTCGACAATCGGCGCAGGCATGGGCGATCGCGCGTCGCGACAAGGAAAACAAAAATCCCCGGCATTCACAACCGGGGAGTGCGGCTTGACAGGGCTATGCCGCGCTCGCCGACAGAAATCTGGCGAATAGGCTGTCTGCCAGCCGCCTAGCGTGGGGTGATGAAGCCGCGCGAAACATATTCACCGGGGCCGATCTGCGCCCAGAACTGATTAGGCAGAGCGCTCACACTCACCGTCGTCCCACCGCTCAAGCGACCAACCACAGGGAAGCGCGTTCCCGGCCCGCTGCGGACGTTGAGCGCACTGATGCCGCTGTTGACGCGATAGAGACCGATGCTGTTGGCCACCGGCAGCGACGCCGCCGCAACCTGCACAGGACCGCCGGTCGCAGGAACCGGAGTCGAAGCAGTCATCGGCTCCGAAGACTCCAGCGCCGCCATCGTTCTCGGCCCAACGATGCCATCGACCACGAGACCGGCATCGCGCTGAAAGGCATTCACGGCTTGCAATGTCTGTTGCTCAAAACGACCGCGATTGCTGCCGTCAGCGCCATAGCTGATCGTGTAGCCGCGATTGCGGAGCATGGTTTGCACCGTGGCGACGCGATCGCCGGTGGAACCGACGCGCAGATTACCGGTGCTCTGGGGTAAGGTTGTCGCCGGTAGGGTCGTGACCGGCTTCGAGCCGCCGGTGCCGCTGAGCACCGCCATTGTTTTCGGCCCAACAATGCCATCAACTGGCAGACCATGCTTAGCCTGAAAATCACGCACCGCCGCCTCAGTCTGCGGCCCAAAGACACCGCGACCACCGCCATCCGCTCCGTAGCGGATCGCGTAGCCGTTATTGCGAAGCATGGTCTGGACTTCGGCAACTGCCTCACCCCGCATCCCCTGGGTCAGCATCTGAGCCGCCGCCGGGCTGGCGACGCTCAAAATGCTCAGCAGCAGCGCTGTGGAAATCAGGCTGAGCCAAGTGAAGCTCGCGAGATTACGCCAGCGTCCGTGTCGGAACAGTTGTAGCTCAGACAGGTCGTATTCAATGCCCTCAGCCTCTTCGCGAGCGGCATATCCCTGGATATAGGCAAGCGCGTCCACAATAAAAATTCTCCTTTCAACAACTCAGCAAAATATTGGCCGAGTTAGGCTCCCAGCCCAGCTCACTTTGCTATTTTAGCTGCCAAAACCAGCACGGGTGATGGGTCAGCCCGCATCTTCAGCCTAGGCAGTCCGTAGAATCGCTTAGACTCGCGACGCGGCTCCAGGTTCCCGCGCCGCCGCCTGTTTTTGAAGCTGCTGATATTCGGCCTCGGTAAAACAGTCCCGCTCACTGACGAGGCGATCGACGAAGAGGATGCCATCAAGGTGATCGAGTTCATGCTGGACGATACGGGCCGCGAAGCCGGTCAATTCTCGCTGTTGCGGGCAGCCGTGGCGATCGCGGTAAGCAACCGTAATCGTCTGATGCCGCCAGACGCGGCCGCGAATACCCGGCACACTCAGACAGCCTTCCCAGTCCTGCTCGCGATCGCGAGAAGTTTTGACCAGGCGTGGGTTAAATAGGAGCGTCGGCGGTAGCAGCGGGGCGTGCGGATAGCGAGCATTGGGGCGCGAGGCGATCGCGATCACTCGCAAAGGCACACCAATTTGCGGAGCCGCCAGGCCGACACCATCGGCGGCGCGTGTGACGGCGAGCAATTGGTCACCGAGGGCTTGGAGGGCGCGATCGCCCGCGAGATTTTCGACCGCAACCGCTGATGAACACTGGCGTAGAACCGGCTGGCCGAGCTGAGCAATCTTGAGGAAATTCTGCATGGTGACCCGGAATCGCGAAAACTTAGTATCATTTTAAGTCCGAGGCACGCGATGAAATCGGACTTCCCCATTCCACAATCTTTTCCTAAATCGAGCTATTCTAAACAAACCACGAATCGCGGCTGTTCGTCGCCGCCGCCAGTCGCTCAATCTTCCGAGTACGGCTGCCCCCCGGGCGCGAGTGAGCGATTCAGCCATGGTGAGAAAAACGCCGGGCGATCACGTTGCCAGACCGCGCCCAATAAAATTGGCGACACACTACATCTAGTGTTAAAATCAAATCCCTAGCGGCGGGTCTGCACTATATAGGGCAGACCCTCAGATTACTTAGACTCTTATAGCCATTAGCTCTATGTCAGCTTCGATGACTACGAACATGTCTCCCGACGCACTCTGGAACCAAGTTCTCGAGCGGCTCGAGCGACAACTGACGCGCCCGACGTTTGAAACTTGGATCAAGACAGCGACGGCCCGCGAGCTGACAGACGCTTATCTGATCATTTGTGCGCCCAATCCGTTTGCCTGTAGTTGGCTACAGAAGCACTACCTACAAACGATTCAGGCCGTGGTCACCGAGATCCTTGGCCAGCCGCTAGAGATTCAAGTCGTCTCCGCTCAGGGCGAAAGCGTCAACGGTCACATGAGTGCCGCCGCCAGTCGCGAGGAGCGCCGCCAAGCAGAGCGCCAATTCTCGGCTCCAGAATTCAACTCCAAATACGTCTTCTCACGCTTCGTCGTCGGCGCGAACAATCGCATGGCGCACGCGGCCGCACTCGCCGTCGCGGAGGCCCCCGGCCGCGAGTTCAACCCTCTCTTCCTCTGTGGTGGCGTCGGCTTGGGCAAAACGCACCTGATGCAAGCCATCGGTCACTATCGCCTCGAAATCGACCGCAATTCCAATGTCTTCTACGTCTCGACCGAGAAGTTTACTAACGATCTGATCGCCGCGATTCGCCAGGACAGCATGGAGCATTTCCGCGAGCACTATCGCGCCGCTGACGTGCTGTTAGTCGATGACCTGCAATTCATCGAAGGCAAAGAGTACACGCAGGAAGAATTTTTCTACACCTTCAATACTCTCCACGAAGCGGGGAAGCAGGTCGTGCTGGCAGCCGACCGCCCTCCCAACCAGATTCCGCGCCTACAAGATCGCCTCTGCTCGCGATTTTCGATGGGCTTGATTGCCGACATCCAAACGCCTGACCTTGAAACCCGGATGGCAATTCTGGAGAAAAAAGCCGAGTATGAGAATATCCAAATGCCGCGCGAGGTAATTGAGTACATCGCGACCCACTACACTTCCAACATTCGGGAACTGGAGGGCGCACTGATTCGCGCGGTGGCCTACGTCTCGATCTCCGGCTTGACGATGACGGTAGCGAATATCTCACCGGTGCTCGGTCCGTCCAACCAGAAAGTAGAAGCCACACCCGAGGCAATTGTGCAGGCAGTTTCGGATACCTTGGGCGTGCCGATCACCGACCTCAAAGGCAGCTCGCGCCGCCGCGAAATTAGCTGGGCGCGCCAGATCGCCATGTACCTGATGCGCCAACACACCGACCTCAGCCTGCCGCGTATCGGCGAAGAATTTGGCGGCAAGGATCACACAACAGTCATGTACAGTTGCGACAAAATCGCCCAATTGCAAAAGAAAGATGCCAAGCTCAGCCAAATGTTGCTGCAACTGAGCGATCGCATCAACACCATTTCCAGCCACTCGGCCTAGTACAAGGCGGCGGAAATGAGATGCCCATTCAGGAGCCGTAGGATGCCCGTATTGTCTGCACTCATCACTCAAAACTCAGAACTCAAAATTCCGCGTAGCGGTACTAGTAAGCCCTTGGGTTGCGGACAAACTCCCCAGAATTCCCGCCTCGTCGGCATTCAAAACTCAGAATTCAACACTCAGAACTCCGCATCGCGGCCCTAAGCCCCCGCCGTCGCACCCGTTTGCAAATTCTGGACATACTCGCGGAATCGTTCGAGATCAGCCTGGATCGTCGCCTCGACGGCGCGACCTAGAAAGAGGCTATCCATAATCTTGCCCAAAATCCCCGGCATGGCATAGGACACCGATAGCCTAACGATGCTGCTGCCGTGGCGATCGTAGAAGCGCACTGCCCCTTGATTGGGCAGACCATCGACCGACTCCCACTGAATAATCTGGTGCGGCACGATGCGATAGACCCGTGAGAGCCAGCTAAACTCAAGCCCGCCGGTATCCAACTTCCAGCGCGACAGATCGGGGTTGTCTTCCAACACCTTGACCGACTCGATCCACTTCATCCAGCGCGGCATCTGTTCGAGGTCTGACCAGAGATTCCAGACCAGATCGATCGGGGCATCAACTTCAATTTGGACGCTGTGTTCGAGCCAATTAGACATGAGTGAGAACTGCGGATTTGAGAATGAGTGAGAAGGCAAGCTGTTGCTCAGGCAGTCAGCAGTAGCGCGGATTTTACCCTCGGCGATCGCGTACCAAGCTTAAGCCTTCAGCGTGTCTAGAATCGCCTGTGCCGCCCGCCGTCCAGAGATCGTCGCCCCTTCCATGCTGTCGATGTAGTCCTGCTGCGTATAGCTCCCGGCTAGGAAAAAGTTGCTTAGCGGCGTGCGCTGGTCAGGACGATAACGATCCATGCCTGGAGCCTCGCGGTAGAGCGACTGGGCGAGCTTGACGACGCTGTACCAGGTCATCTCCAGGTCGCGGGCCGAGGGAAATAGCTCGCGCACTTGGGCGAGGACATGGTGAGCAATTTCCTCATTACTCTGCTTGATGAACGGGTCGCCGGGAGTCAGCACCAGTTGCAGCAACGAGCCTTCACCCTCGCGGTAGTAGTCGTTGGGGCTAGTCAGTGCTAAGTCGGCAAAACAGGAGAAGTCGGCATCGGGGGTATAGAGCAGATTGTCGAGACCGGTTGCCTGTTCGAGTTGCTGGCGTTGTTGGGCGTCGTGCAGTTCCGTCACCCAGCCATTGAAGCGCAGTTGCACCGTCGCCACGGGAACCGCCGTGAGTTGATAGATATTGTCAAACTGCGGCCACTGTCGCCAGGCATCCGGCAGCAGGCGCTGGATGCCTGGAATATCGCAGGCGGCAACATAGGCATCAGCGGTGATGGTGTCTTCAGTCTCGCCCTGGGCGACTGTGAGACCCGTCACTTCAGGATGCTCGCCCTCGGTGTAGTGGATGGCGCGGACACGACGACGGGTGTGGACTTGGGTGTGGCGATCGCTCAAGTACCGCAAAATCGGTTGATGCAAATAAGCGTCCGGCGACCCCGCCAACATCCGCAGCACCGAAGCCTCGGTGCGTGCGGCGAAGAGCTGAAAAATCGTCAGCATACAGCGCGCCGAAATATTTTCCGTGTCGATGAAGCCGAGGGCGTAGGCGATCGGGTTCCACATCCGCTTCAGGCTGCCGTCGTTGCCACCATGCTGACGAAACCAATCGGCGAAGCTGATCGCATCCAGGTCGCGGATATTCTTCATCGCCCCCTCAAAATCAACCAAACCCCGCACAATTGGGCTGGTACCCAGGGCGAGCGAGTTCGCTAGCTTATCCACGGTGCTGAGTTGTGAAGTCGTGAAAAAGGCTTTCAGCCCGTTGAAGGGTGCGCCGGTGAGGAAGCGGAAGTCAAGTTCGCCGAGGCGGCCGCCTTCGTTCACGAAGGTGTGGACGTGCTCCTTGAGGCGGAGGTGATCGAGCGCGCCGACCTTGCCCATGAGGTCGAAGAGATTGTAGTAGCAGCCAAAGAAGACGTGCAGCCCCATCTCCAGATGGTTGCCGTCGGGATCGATCCAGCTCCCGACCTTGCCCCCGACGAAGGGCCGCGACTCGAAGATTTCGACTTCGCAACCGGCATCGGCTAACTCAACGGCAGTGGACAGCCCAGCCAGCCCAGCCCCAACAATCGCAACGCGCATTCTCAGTTTCCTTTAGCATTTCTTTACATTGAATTGTAAACGAAGCAGGGAAAGCTGGGGGAAGCGAGAGGAGCGTGGCGGAGAGGTCAGCCTGTTCCGTAGGAATGCAGATCTGCCAATCCGAGACGCTCCCGACTGCTTGCAAGTTAGGCATTCTGGAGATTGAGTCATGCGGTGTGGCGGCTCTAGCGCGTTCAGTCGCCAAAGCCGACGTAGGCGAAGTAGGTAGCCATCGGCACAACAGTCGCGACCACAAGCAAGACGATCACCCAAATACCGGCGCTCTTCGAGTTCGTTTCTTCAGCGGTGGTGAAGGTGGCTTCGATGTCGAGGCTAGCAATCTTGGGTGCGCCGGGGTCGGGCTGCCCGGACAGCACGATCGCCAGGCGATCGCTCGCATCGAGAAAGGCTTGGTTGTACTTGCCATCCTCGCGAATCGGGTAGAGCAGCGTGTCCTGCGCCACACTGGTGGCAATTTCCGCCGTCAGCGCGGCCGGGATCGCCTCACCGGTGCGAATGGCGCTGCTGTTGGTCAGGGTGTCGAGCACGAGCAAGACTTGCGGGGCACTTGCTTCCGGCGTCGGGAACCAGCGGCTGAAGAGTTGGTCGGCAAAGCTGTCAATGGTTTCGCCATAGTCGAGGCGGCGAATGGCAACGAGTCGGACTTCTGTCCCCGTGTCTTCGGCAAGCTGACTGAGTTGCCGGTTCAGTCGCCCTTCGGTGCTGCGGCTGAGCACGTCGGCATTATCCACCACTTGGGTGGCTTCGTCCGCATTCAATGCGGGCAGTTCACTTGCACTGGTTGCCCAGGCGGGCGCGGCTAGACCCAGGGCTAAAAGGATGGCGATCGCCCCAGCGACGATCCCTTGCCACCTACGCTGTTCAAACGAAGCTTGCTTCACCATGCTCAGACTCCCTTGCGATCGCCTTAAGAAATGCAGTTACAAAACACCATTGTATAAACTGCGGCCGCCCCCGTCCCAGCCCGAGCGGGCTAATGCTTGGGTTGATCGTCGTTATAGCCGTCTTGATTGAAAAAGTAGAGCGTGCGGATCGGATAAGGAATGCCAATCTCGGCGGCATCTAGCGCCTTTTTAATCGCGATCAGGGCACGGGTCTGAGCATCTAGCACCGAACGCTGCTCAGAAGCCGTCCAATAGCGGATGACAAAATCGATCGAGCTGTCGCCGAAATTAACCAGATCGACGGCGAGCGGCGGTTCGGCGAGCACCCCGTCCACTTCACTAACGGTACGTCGCAAAATCTCGGCGGCTTCGGGCAGCGCGGTATTGTAGTCCACCCCGACGGCTAAATCCGTCCGGCGATGCGGCGAGGCAGTGCGAACTGTGACGGCATTGGTAAACACCATCGAGTTAGGAACGAGAATCTGCTCACCCTGGTAGGTGCGGATCTGTGTGGTTCGCAGATTAATTTCCTGGATCGTCCCCTCGTAGCCCTCCAGCACAATCTGGTCGCCGATGCGAAACGGTTCTTCCCAGAGCAGAATCACGCCGGAGATGAAATTCTCAGCAATATTGCGAAAGGCGAAGCCGATCGCGACCGTGCCTAGGGACAGCGAGGCGATGATGTCGCCCAGGGTGAGGCCGGGCGCGGCGACGACCGCAGCGAGAATGATGCCCAGCGCCCAAGTGGTGACAAAGCTAGTTTTCTGAACCAGGGACTGGAGTGAGCGACTGCGAAAGAGGCGATCGCCCAGTCGGCCCGCCACTCCCCGCGCTGCTTTCGCGACGTAGCCCGTCAAAAATAGGATGACCAGACCGCCGAGGATGGTTGGAATAGATTCGATGAAGCCCGCGAAGATGTCTTGCAGACTCTCGAAGGCAGTTTCAACAAACGGATTCACAACTGCGGTAGACCCAGTGACTCAACGCTAAAAGCATACCAGTCAGGGTCAGGCACGCAACCAAGGTGATGCCGACGTTAACGCTGGCGACGCTCGACGAGTTCTTGGGCGATCGCCACCGCTGCACTGGGACTAACGTGGGCGTACTGCTCTTTGCCGGGCGAAATGCGAATCGCCGGCCCTTGCTTACAGGCCTTTTGGCAGCCGGTCGCCTCCAGGATAATGGCCGCATCGGGATGCTCTGCCAGGGTAGCCTCGATCGCCCGCCAAACCTGAGCACTGCCGCGCTTGTGGCAACTGCCCTTGCGGCAGACCTGAATTTTGCAAGGTTTCACCGCCGGTTCAGCCGCCACCGTAATCTCAGCCATCGGCACCGGCGATTCCAGAGCTTGCTTCGGCGATAGCGGCACCACCATGATCACTTCCAGCTCGTCACCGCGATCGCGCGCCCAGACCCGCACCGTCGTACCCAGCTCAATCTCGCGATGGAGGGCATAGCCGACATATTTATCGACTTCCAGAGCCTGATCGCCCGTCGCCGTCGCCAAGCGAAAGCCCTTGACTTTGCCCTTGGGAGAGCGAATCAAGCCAAGGAACTGACCTTCGAGGCAGAGGCCGCGACGCGGAGGAGTGAGTGGGGGGGGCGTGGTTACTGTCATCGGTACTTTTCCTTACAACAATGCAATCTTAAAAAAACAGCGCCGTCTAGTCCGTATCGGGAGCTGCAAGCTGCCAACAGCGCTCCAACCAATCTAGATGCACTGGGCGGGGCGCTTCGATGCGGCGGATCGCGCTCCAGAGCTGGATCGCCGCCGTGGGCGTATCGACAGCGACTTTGAGCGGGCGATCGCAGCCACACTGACAAGGGATCGCCAGCTCTTGCAGGCGACGATAGAGCGCCCAACGTGCCGCGCAATCTAGCTCAATGGCTGTGGAATCTTGGCAAATCATGGGGTCGGGGTGGGGACGCAAAGGATAGGGAACCATGAGTCTGGGCAGAGCTAATGACCGAACCAGAGTGGATCGCCAGCAGCGGGCTGTGAGTGTGGCTCGTAACTACCTGTCCTGAACCAGTTAACTATTATTGAGAATAACTTGTAACAAGCTTAGTTGCTATCAATTTTCATTAAAAAATCTTTCCCAGCTTCATGAACCCTTCACGAAACCGTAACATCCGGATGGAGCCGCTACGCTAGGAGCCAAGCCGCCGCCGTGAAAATGACCGGAAAAATAACTGTAAAACCGGGGTCAAGCCTTGATCCTCAACCGGATTGCGCTGTCAAGCGTAGGGTGGATAGCGAGCGATCGCCCGCTGCACCAAGTTCGGTTAATCGTTTCAACCCCACAGATTGGTGAGGTGCTACCAGGCAAGTCTGTGCAAACTATTCGCAACAAGCCACAGTAATTGGTTCTGGGTTGACCGGCTGCTATTTGAATCCCAGTCGCAGTTTGCGTTATAAGGAATCTGGCTGGGTTGCTTGAGAGTGCCTTGCCCATCTGTATCCCCTTAAGACTCGGCGCTAACCCTGTTATGACCGCGATCGCCATTCCCCCGCCCGTTCAAACTCCACCCGACCGCCGCGACTGGGATGTGATCGTCATTGGCTCTGGCATCGGCGGCTTGGTGACGGCGACGCAGTTGGCGGCAAAAGGGGCCCAGGTGCTAGTGCTGGAGCGCTATCTGATCCCCGGCGGCAGTGCCGGTTATTTCGAGCGTCAGGGCTATCGCTTCGATGTCGGCGCGTCGATGATCTTTGGCTTCGGCACGGAGGGAACCACCAATTTGCTCACGCGCGCCCTCGAGGCCGTGGGCATGACGCTGGAAACGATCCCCGATGCTTGTCAAATTCACTATCACCTGCCCAATGACCTAACGCTGAAGGTGCATCGGGACTATGAGGCGTTTTTGCAGGAACTGAGCGATCGCTTTCCCCACGAGCGCACCGGGATTCGCAAGTTTTATGACGAGTGCTGGCAAATCTTCAACTGCCTCAACGCGATGGAGTTGCTGTCGCTCGAGGAGCCACGCTATCTCACCCGCGTTTTTTTTCAGCACCCTTTTGCTTGCCTGGGCCTGACGAAATATCTGCCGCAGAATGTCGGCGACATCGCGCGTCGCCATATTCGTGACCCAGAGCTGCTGCGCTTCATCGACATGGAGTGCTACTGCTGGTCAGTCGTTCCTGCTGATAAAACCCCCGCGATCAATGCCGGGATGGTCTTCTCGGATCGGCACTACGGCGGCATCAACTATCCCAAAGGCGGCGTCGGGCAAATCGCCCAAAAATTGGTTGAAGGACTGGAAAAAGCCGGGAGCCAAATCGCCTACCGGGCGCGGGTGACCGAAATTCTGCGGGAGGGCGATCGCGCTGTCGGCGTGCGGCTGGCAACCGGGCAAGAGTATCGCGCCCGCCACATCGTCTCCAACGCTACCCGCTGGGACACGTTTGAAAAGCTGCTCAACCCCGACAGTCTCCCGGCCCGCGAGCAACGCTGGCAGCGCCGCTACCAAAAATCGCCGAGCTTCATCAGCCTGCACCTCGGCGTCAATGCCGACGTCTTGCCTGCCGGAACCGAATGTCACCACATTTTGCTCGAGGACTGGGCGCAGATGGAAGACGCGGAGGGGACAATCTTTGTCTCGATTCCGACGCGGCTCGATCCCGATCTCGCACCGCCCGGCCGTCACATCCTCCACACCTTCACGCCGAGCTGGATCGCCGACTGGCAGGGACTCAGCCACCAAGACTATCAGGCTCACAAGCAAGCCGCCGCGCAGCGACTGATCACGCGCCTGGAGGCGATCTTTCCCGGCCTCGCCGCCGCCGTGGATTACCAAGAGATCGGCACCCCGCGCACCCACCGCCGCTTCCTCGGCCGCGACGACGGCACCTACGGACCGATCCCTCGCCGCAAGCTACTGGGCCTGTTGGGAATGCCGTTTAATACGACGGCAGTTCCAGGGCTGTACTGCGTTGGCGACAGCACCTTTCCCGGTCAGGGTCTAAATGCTGTCGCCTTTTCGGGCATGAGCTGCGCGCACCGGGTCGCGGTCGATCTCGGCTTGCGTCGTTGACGCCGCCGTGAACTCTGAGGCACGAATCCTAAACGCGCGGCTTGGTGATGGCAGCGCAGCGCTGGTCACCGACGGCTTTGGAAATGATCCGCACCGGCTGCTGGTCGCGCTGGACGGCGGCCTTGGGATAGACCGCGATCTGCTTGCAGACGAGCTGGTTGCTGCCGATGTGGGCATACTCCCAGGTGTAAACAACGGAATTGGGCTGGACGGCGCGGGCCGGTGAGACGCCGAGCGCGATCGCAATCACCACGGCAAAGCTGATGAGCGCCAAGATTGTGTTTCTGAACATGATGGTGATGTATGAGTCAGCGAATCGTTGAGTCTTTTTTTAATTATTCCCCAAGCTTCGGTAAAAGCGATCGCCCCCCAGCCGGGAAAGGTTTCAAGCTAGAATCGATAGATCGCAAATTGGCAGCGGCGGCAATCGCGATCGCGCCGCCGGAAAGATCATGAAACACACACTTTCTGTACTGGTTGAAGACGAAGCGGGCGTGCTCACCCGCATTGCCGGTCTATTCGCGCGTCGGGGCTTCAACATCGAGAGCTTGGCGGTCGGCCCCGCCGAGAAAGTGGGCATCTCGCGGATCACCATGGTCGTCCCCGGCGACGACGCCACGATCGAACAGCTCAGCAAACAACTCTACAAGCTGATCAGTGTCCTCAAAGTGCAGGACATCACCCAAGTTCCCTGCGTCGAGCGCGAACTGATGCTGATCAAGGTCAACGCCTCCGCGTCTAACCGCGCTGAGGTCATCGAGCTAGCGCAGGTCTTCCGGGCGCGGATCGTCGATATTTCCGAAGAGACGCTGACGATCGAAGTGGTCGGCGACCCCGGCAAGATGGTGGCGATTGTACAAATGCTCAACAAGTTCGGCATCCGCGAGATTGCCCGCACCGGCAAGATCGCGCTGCAACGCGATTCGGGCGTCAACACCGAATACCTCAAGTCCCTCGAAGCAAAAGTTTAGCCGCGCCGACGAATTCGGGCTGCTATCATAATCGCGCGCAACCAAGCAGGTAGTCGTATGGCAGATTGGCAGGTCATTCCCGGTAACGTCACCGCCCCGCGTGGCTTTAAAGCCGCTGGCATCACAGCCGGGTTAAAACCATCGGGCGCGCCAGATTTAGCCTTGATCCTGTCAGAAACGGAGGCGATCGCTGCGGGCGTGTTCACCCAAACCGAAGTGCGCGCCGCTTGTGTCGATTATTGCCGCCGCCGCTTGCAGAAAAAAGGCAGCGCCCGTGCCATCCTCTGCAATGCTGGTCAAGCGAATGCGGCGACCGGCGAACAGGGCAAGCGCGATGCTCAGGAGACGGCCGAACGCCTTGCCGCCGCACTAGCCATTGACCCCGACGCCGTGTTGCTGGCCTCAACGGGTGTGATCGGGCAGCGCCTGAAGATGGATGCCTTGTGTGCCGGGATTGCCCCGCTCGTTGCCGCTGCTTCAGAAACGGGCGGTGACGCCGCAGCCCGGGCGATCATCACCACCGACTTGGTGACCAAGGCGATCGCCCTGGAAACGACGCTGGGCGATCGCCCCGTCCGCATCGGCGGCATCGCCAAAGGCTCGGGCATGATTCATCCCAACATGGCGACGATGCTCGGCTTCGTCACCTGCGATGCGGCAGTGTCCACACACCTCTGGCAGCAGATGCTCACCCGCGCCGCCGACCAAAGCTTTAACCAAATCACCGTGGACGGCGACACCAGCACCAACGATACGCTGATCGCCCTCGCCAACGGCCAGTCGCGCACGCCCGCGATCACGGAAATGGACGCCGCCGGTCAGCAACTTGAGGCGATGCTCGTGGAAGTTTGCCAATATCTGGCGAAGGCGATCGCCCGTGATGGTGAAGGGGCAACTTGCCTGATCGAAGTGCAGGTCACAGGCGCACCGGATGACGCGGCGGCGCGACAAGTGGCGCGGACGGTGGCTGGGTCGTCACTGGTCAAGTCGGCGATCTTCGGTCGCGACCCCAACTGGGGACGGATTGCGGGTGCGGCCGGTCGGGCTGGCGTGCCCTTTGACCAAGCCCGGCTGCGGGTCAAACTGGGCGACATCCTACTGATGGACGCGGGACAACCGCTCACCTTTGACCGGGCGGCGGCGAGTCAGTATATGCGGGACATTGCCGCCAACTCCAGCTCGACAGCAGCGGATGGCAGCTTGATCCAGCACTTGGATCAGCCCTTGGCCATCGCCGTCGATCTCGGCAACGGCAGCGGCACAGGCCTGGCCTGGGGCTGCGATCTCAGCTACGATTACGTGAAGATCAACGCCGAGTACACGACTTGAGCCGCGATCGCGCTACCACGGATTACCAATGGCGGTGAAGCCGGACCAGTAGTAAGGGTGGCGAAAATCGCGATCGCCCAGTTCGCGCAGCGTCGCGGGCAGTGCCAAGATCGCCGACGAACTCGCCAGAGCCTGACCCTCCAGTTGCAACTCGCCCGACAACATCGCCCGTTGCGCCTGCCGCAGGGCTTCCGATTTCAGCGGTGTTTGCCCCAAGTAACGATAAAACTCATTCATCAACCCCAGGGTGGCGACATCGCTGACATACCAGAGACTGGCGATCGCCGTGTCCACACCCGCTTGCACCGCCAGACCCGCGAAGCCATATTCCGCCGCTGGGTCGCCGAGGGCGGTGCGGCAGGCGCTCAGCACCAACAGCGCCAGTTCCGGATCACTCCAGTCGAGTTGCGCCAGTTGCTCAAAGGCGAGCGGATGCTCCCAGAACTGGATGAAGGAACCGCCCCGCTCATCAGGGACAAACTCGGCGTGCGTCGCCAGATGCAGCACGGCGGCTTGCGACTGTTGGCGCTGTTCTTTGAGATTGTCGAGCGTGAAGCCTTCATTGAGGAAGGTCTTATGGCGGGGGGATTCGCGGGCGATCGCCGCTAGCTCCAGCGGCACCGCCGGGAGTGCGGGCAGATCCTGAAAATCAGCAATCCCCATCGCCAGGACATTCGCCTCACGCACATCGGTGTGGTTGAGATTCGCCAAGCTCAGGCTGGGAATAACGCTGAGGCGGTAGCGCTCGATCAAGAACTCCTCGCCGTCGTGGAGAGCGGCGATGGGGAGCGATCGCAGCCCCTCATCCAAACTAAACAGCAGCGTATCAATGCCGAAGCGCTGCAAATCGGCTTGCAGCGGTTGCATCATCCAAGTGTCGAGTTGCTGAGCGGGCGCGAGGTAGGCCGTCGTGAGGCGGCGGGTCGGATCGACGACTTCATCCTGCAATTTGCGCACTTGGGCGAAGAGACGCTCCGCATCCGCCTCGGGAACACTGTAGTGGATTGGCTCGCTGACACAAGTGACCAAAATCAGCTCAAGCTGCTGCCGCCGCGCAAAGGCGTACACCAGCGCCGGGCGCGTGCCGGTCTCCTCTCCCAGCTCACACAAGCGCCGCTGAAATTGCTCGCGCGACACGCGCGGCGGCTGCCGCCCCAGCCGCTCAGCGAAGGCATTGCTGAACAGGTTATCCAGCGCTTCGGAAGCAGCGGTAGCATCGCCCTGGTCGAAGGCACGCTCGACAGCGGCGCGATCGCCAATCGTCAGCACCGCTTGCTCATTGCCACTCTCCGGTAAAAGTGGTGTGATAATCGGCAACACAGGCGGAATCAGCGTCAGTTGCGGCAGGTTACTGGCGTCTTCAGTAGGGTTGGCATTGAAGTTGGGCGTATTGGCACGCTCAAAGTTGAATGCCCCCATCAACCCGGTCGCCCGGTTGTTTGCCAGATTCACTGTTACTGGACTCGTGAACTGTGAATAGTCCAAAGTATCGAATCCCGGCCCGCCATCCACCCAGCCCCCGAAGTTCACCCCATCCTGCACGATGACGGTATCGTTCCCGGCACCACTGGTAATGTTTTGGATCGTGTTGAAGTTGATCGTCGGGCCAGCCGTGTTGAATTGACCTTGCTGATTCCCGGTCAGTGTCCAGGTTGTATCTGTATTCGGCCCGATGAGATTGTTGGCACCCCGCAAGGTGGTGGCATTGGGCAAGTTAGCCGTACTCGCGACCGTCATCGTGCCGGTGCCATTCGCGCGCCCAATCGTCACGTTACTGAAGCCATGGCCAATGTTGGCGACCTCAGCCGCGACCAGGCCAAGGCGTGCGCCGATCTCGGGTGTATTGATGCCGACATCGTAGCTGGGATTATGGGGCTGAATCGTCAAGTTGCCGCTACCGACCAGCGGTGTATTGAGGGCGATGCCATCCCCTTCCAGTGTCAGGTTGTTGGTTGCCTCGACTGAACCATTGATGACCAGCAAATTGGCACCACTCAGCGTGACATTGGTTCCGGTGATCGTACTGGCTGGACTCACTTCAACACGGACACTAGACTGAATATTGACATTCGTTCCGGTCACGGAGCCAAGGTCAATATCCAGGAAATTAGTGGAAGTGATACTGACATTCGTTCCGGTAACCGCCGCATCGATATCGACAATGTTGCTCCCAAACAGGTTTGCGTTTGTTGCCGTGATGTCGGCGTCTACCCCCAGGAGATTGCTGGCATTCAGATTGAGAGTATTGGCCCGGATCGGCGCGAAGTTCTGAACTTGTTGCGCCTCAAAGGTGACCTGGGTTGCACCAGAAAAGTCAAGTTCGACAATGCCAGCATCGACTTCAATCAGCAGATTCGCTTGCAGTAAGACATTGCCGGTCAGGGCTTCCAGCGCCATTTCCGAGATCATGAAATCAGCCGCGCCGCCATCCCCGAAGAGAATCTGGTTGTCAGCCACCTGACCATCATGGAGTGTCGGCCCGCCCGGCATGATGAAGATGCGATCGGGGTCAAGGAGCACCGTACCATCCAAGCCCAGCGGCGCGCCGACATCGACCGTCCCGGCAAAGTCTAGCGATCGCCTACCCGAAACTTCGACAAAGCCCCCATTGCCGCCTTGGTCACCGCCCCGGGCGCTGATCTCGCCATAGAAGCCGGTCACCTCGTCAGCCCAGAGGATGATGCGACCGCCATCACCGCTCACCAGCGCATTGGCTGACAGGCGGGTATCGGCGCTGACATAGGTGCGTTCGGCGTTAGGGAGGTTGCCTTGACCCTGATACTCGCCACCGATGCGGATGTTGCCGCCGCCGGTGTGGCCATCGGCATTCAGGTTGGCAGCGAGGAGCACCACGCGATCGCCGAGCACGGCGATTTCTCCCCCGACGCCGCTGCTGTTGGCCACGTCAAGGTCACCGGCGATCAGGGCGGTGGCCTCCGTAGCGGGGGCGCGCTGCCCCGAGGCGCTGAATTCGATCACATTTCCCGCTCGGCTGACCAGGCCGGTCTCAACCTCGCTCGCGGTCAGCAGTGCGGGCAAATCCAGGGGCGTGATCGGCAAGGGTGTACCGTCAGTCGTGCGCGGCGGTTCGATTTCCAGGCTCAAAAGCTGTCCGGGCTGCGACAGGCGCACCAAGCTCGTCCCCGGTACAGCGCTGACCGTCACTTGTCCGCCCGGTGCGCTGAGCGTGCCGGTATTGGCGACCTGACCGCCGAGGAGTGCGAGGTGCTGACCGGGATTGACCTGGAGATCGCCCGCGTTAATGATGGCGCTGGCGATCGCGCCGTCAAAGGCAAATTGCGAGGGCGTGCCGACTAACGCCGCGTAATCATTGGGGCCAAAAGCTTCAAACCAGGCCCCCGACTCGAAGCCAATCGCCGTCGCCGTGGTCGCGAAGAAATCGCCCGGGACATTGAGGCTGGCACTCGGCCCGAAGACGAGACCGGCGGGGTTGATCAGGTAGAGGTTGGCATCACTCCCGGACAGTTGGAGTAGGCCGTTGATCACCGATGGGTCGCCGCCGACAACGCGAGCAAGCACATTTTGGATACTGGGATTGGCGAGAAAATTCGCAATCTGACCAGCATCAAGGCCAAACTGCTGGAAGCTGTGGAATAAATTAGCGCCATCCCCGGAGAAGCTGCCACCGAGAATGTCGATGCGATCGCCATTGGGCATGACAATCGTGCCGGTGCCGTCGTTAGCGGGGACAATCAGGGGTGTGGCGAGAGTGCGATCGCCCACCAACACAGCACAACAGGCGGCTGCTAAGCCCAGCATCCAGGATTGGCAAGTCATTAGGTGGGTGGGTGGAGTGCAGTACTGGCGAGTCGGCACGGCTGAGGCAGAGCTATTTGATCCTCGCATACCGATAGAGTGATTGTCCTGCCAAATTACGCGGCTTTGGCAAACGCACTCAAACCTCGCCCTCAGCAAATCTACTGGACGCACTCCCCACTGCGGGGTTCCTGAGCCGCCAACTCCGAGCACGCTTGTCTCGGTAAACTTCCTTAGCCTACTGCGGTGGCGGTTCGTCTAAGTCGGCGGGTTCCGAGTCAGGCTCGGTCAAAATCTTCCAAGCCGCATTAACCGCACGGTCAAGACGATTGCCCACTTTCTGCGCGTCAGCCAGCAGTGTTTCCCAGCGCTTAGTGGCCAAGTCTTCAACATCCGCGATAGAGTCTTCTAAAGAAGCGCGCTGTTCATTGAAAAAGTCGCCCGTTTTCTGAAGCGTCTCCTGGGCTTGACGCATTGCCGTCACGTAGCCGTCGCGTGTGATGTCCCCAGCCGAGTTGATTTCGGTCTCCGCCCGACGTTTAATAGCGTCAATCAGCGCCATCATGTGATATTTCACTTCGTCCGATTCTTCCGGCAAACGTTGCTCAACGAGCGATCGCGTCTCCGGACTGATGCTGGGAGTCGTTTCCACACGACTCAGCTCAGTCGTGGCTGGCACAGGGGTTGGTGATGGGTTCGTTTCAGCCATGATGTTCCTCCGCAAGAGCGATAACAGCTTCGTTCGCGTCTGACTAATGACTCACATCGCATATTCTAACGGGCCGCTCGAAAAATTGACCTGTAGGATCAAGATTCTTCTAAAAATCCGCAATGGGCGCTGAACAGCAACAAATTCATGGGGGGTCAGCTGTCGAAAATTGGTAATCCAGCGATTCATTGAGGTGGCTACCGAAAATTGCGGGTTAATGTTGAAAACTGAGGCTGCCTGGTGGAGCATCTGGGAGCAAGGCTAAATCCCCAACGCCGATGGATAAATTTGAGAGTCTGCGCGCCTTCACTCACGTCGTTGAGCGGGGCAGTTTTGCCGCTGCTGCCCGCCATCTGGAGTTGTCACGCTCAGCCGTGAACAAGCTGGTTGCCAAGCTCGAAACAGAACTCGGCGTGCAACTCCTCCAGCGCACGACCCGCTGTGTCAGCCCGACTGAAAGTGGTCGCGCCTTTTATGCCCGCAGCGTCGAGATTTTGGCGGCGCTGGCTGAGGCGGAGCGAGCCGTCAGCCAACTGCAAGCCGAGCCGAAGGGAATGCTACGCATCAATGCCCCGATGACCTTTGGCAGTCAGTTTCTCGCCGCGGCGATCGCCCGCTTCGCGGTTCAGTACCCTGATCTGCGCCTCGAGCTGACCCTCAATGACCGCTTGGTTGACCCGATCGAAGAAGGCTTCGATCTCACCGTCCGGATCGCGACGCCGCCTACATCCCCAGCCCTGATCGTCCAGCGCCTCGCTCCTATAGAGCGGGTGCTCTGTGCTGCTCCCAGCTACCTGCAAGCACAGGGCACACCTCAGTATCCGAGTGAATTGCGCGATCGCCCCTGTCTCCACTATGGCTATCTCACCAGTGGCAATCAATGGCAATTGGTCGGGCCGACCGGCGAGCAGGCGGTCACCATCCACAGCACCTTCTGCTCCAATAACGGCGAAGCCCTGCGCGAAGCAGCGATTCGCGGTCTCGGAATCACACTACTGCCGAATTTTATGGTGGCGCAAGCTTTGAGTCGGGGCGAACTCGCCATCGTCTTGCCCAAATACCAGCCACCGCTGATCTGGCTCTGCTTGCTCTATCCCAGTCACCACCACCTCTCGGCTAAAGTGCGCTTGCTGACTGAGTTTTTGCAGGCACAATTTGGCGATCGCCCAGACTGGCAACTCGGATCACCGCCAGCGGGTCACGGTGGCTGCGCCGATCCCTATCTAGGTTCTAGCGGTCACTGAACGATCAGATAGAGAGTCTATCAATCCGGCAAGTCTGTACTACCCATCAAGTAGGCATCGCACTCTTTGGCCGCACCGCGCCCTTCCTTAAAAGCCCAGACCACTAGGCTTTGACCACGACGACAATCTCCGGCGGCAAAGACCCCGGGAAGCGACGTTGTATACTGTCCGACCGGTGTTTGGACATTGCTGCGCGGATCACGATCGAGTCCGAGGGCATCCAACAACGGTTGCTCAGGGCCAAGGAAGCCCACAGCCAGCAGAACTAATTGGGCGGGACGCACCTTTTCCGTGCCGGGAATAGGTTGGGGGACAACGCGCCCGGATTCATTCTGCTCCCAGCGCACGCTGACCGTATGAACGGCCGCAACGTTGCCGCGATCATCCCCTTCAAAGTGGGTGGCGGTCGTGAGGTATTCGCGGGGATCATTGCCGAACTTGGCTGCCGCTTCCTCTTGCCCATAGTCGAGGCGATAGACTTTGGGGTATTCGGGCCAAGGATTGTCGGCAGCCCGTTCAATGGGCGGGCGGGGCGTAATCTCCAATTGTGCGACGCTGTTGCACTGGTGGCGAAGCGCGGTGCCCACACAGTCGGTGCCCGTATCGCCGCCACCGATGATGACCACATCTTTGCCAGCAGCGGTAATGAAACTGCCATGCTGCTCGCGATCGCGTAGCGTTGGCGAAGCCTGCTCGGCAAGAAGGTGTCGCGTATTCCCGGTCAAAAAGTCCATCGCAAAGTGGATCCCTTGGAGATCCCGCCCCGCAATCGGCAGATCACGCGGCCGGGTGGCTCCGGTACAGAGGATCACCGCATCAAAATCTTTCAGCAGCGATTCGGTCGGTAGATCTTTACCGACTTCGACGTTGCAGACAAACTTAATCCCTTCGGCTTCCAACAATTCCAGGCGGCGAGACACCACCTTTTGCTTGTCCAACTTCATGTTAGGGATGCCGTAGGTCAACAGTCCGCCGGGGCGATCAGCACGCTCGAACACCGTGACCCAGTGACCGACTTGATTCAGTTGTGCAGCGGCGGCTAAACCAGCCGGGCCAGAACCGACAATCGCCACCTGTTTGCCGGTACGGTGGGCGGGCGGCTCGGCAACGATCCAGCCTTCCTGCCAGCCGCGCTCGGCGATCGCATACTCCAAGCTCTTGATCGTCACCGGCGGGTGGGTAATGCCCAGCACGCAAGACCCTTCACAGGGAGCCGGACAGACGCGGCCGGTAAACTCGGGAAAATTATTGGTTTTGTGCAGGCGGTCGAGAGCTTCGCGCCAGAGACCGCGATAAACCAGATCGTTCCATTCCGGGATGAGATTATTCACGGGGCAGCCCGTCGCCATCCCGCTGAGGAGAGTGCCCGTGTGGCAAAAGGGAGTGCCGCAATCCATGCAGCGCGCGCCCTGGGTTTGGAGCTTGTCTTCAGCCAGGGGCAAGTGAATTTCGTCCCAATGGTGAATGCGATCGCCAGGTAACTGATCAGCGGGCACTTCGCGCTGGTACTCGATAAAGCCGGTTGGTTTTCCCATAATTTTGCTTCCGTCTTAATTCTGCGATCAGTGAACTAAAGGGTGAGATTGAAGTGACTGAAGTTGGCTTGAGAAGCGATCCGCTCCTGCGGCACCGGCAACACCATCGTGCCAGTGTTCCGCAGGCGATAGCGCGCTAGCTCCCGGCGATGCGCGCAACGTCGCGGGCATTTTCCTCAAAGGCCGCCGCCATGGCATCGTCGTGGTTCAAGCCGTCGGCGAGCGCTTTTTCAATCGCCTTGACCACGCGAGCATAATCTCGAGGCATGACCTTGACGAACTGGGGCACCACAGCCTCCCAACTAGCCAGCAGGCGCTTGCCCTTAGGACTGTGGGTATACTCGACGTGGCGCATGACCGCCTGACGCAAGTCTTCAACCTCTTCCGCATCAGTGAGTGGCAGCAAATCCACCATCTGCCGATTGCAGCGACGCTCAAAATCCCCCGCTTCGTCCAGAACGTAGGCAATGCCACCGCTCATCCCGGCGGCAAAATTACGGCCAGTTGCACCGAGGATGATCGCCCGACCGCCGGTCATGTACTCGCAGGCATGATCCCCCACCGCTTCGACCACGGCATTCACACCGGAGTTGCGGACACAGAACCGTTCGCCCGCGGCACCATTGATGTAGGCCTCGCCGCCAGTCGCTCCGTAGAAAGCCACGTTACCGATGAGAATATTGTCCTCAGGGGCAAAGCTAGATTCTTGGGGCGGATAGACGATAATCTTGCCCCCACTCAAGCCTTTACCCAGGTAATCGTTGGCATCGCCCTCCAGTTCCAGGGTGACGCCCCGGGGCACAAAGGCACCGAGGCTCTGACCGGCGCTGCCCTGGAAGTGGAGGTGAACCGTATCTTCAGGCAAGCCATGCCAATGGCGCTTGGTGATTTCGTTGCCCAAGATTGTGCCGACGACGCGATTGACATTGGTAATCGGCAAGGTAGCGCGAACCGGCTCGCCGCGCTCGATTGCGGGCTGGCACAGATCCAGCAACACGGTCAAATCCAGGGAGCGATCCAGTCCGTGATCCTGGGGTATCTGGCAGTAGCGCCCGACTTCGGGGCCGACCTCCGGCTGATGCAGAATCTGGGTAAGATCGACGCCTTTCGCTTTCCAGTGGTTGATCGCGGGTTTGAATTCCAGTGCCTCCGAGCGACCCACCATTTCGTTAAAGGTGCGGAAGCCCAGTTGTGCCATCAGCTCCCGGACTTCCTGAGCCAGAAAGAGCATGAAGTTGACGACGTGATCGGGGTCACCCCGGAAGCTCTGACGCAGTTCCGGGTTTTGGGTGGCGATCCCGGCTGGGCAGGTGTTCAGGTGGCAAGCCCGCATCATGATGCAGCCCAGGGAAACTAGCGGTGCTGTCGAGAAGCCAAATTCTTCCGCGCCCAGCAGGGCGGCGACGACGACATCGCGGCCGGTTTTCATTTGACCGTCGGTTTCGATGGTGATGCGACTGCGGAGGTTATTCAGCACCAGGGTTTGGTGGGTTTCCGCAAGTCCGAGTTCCCAGGGCAAACCGGCGTGCTTGATCGAGGTTTGCGGTGACGCACCGGTGCCGCCATCGAAGCCGGAAATCAGCACCACGTCGGCATGGGCCTTGGAGACACCAGCGGCGATCGTGCCGACCCCAACCTCAGAGACCAGCTTGACACAGACGCGGGCTTCTCGGTTGGCGTTCTTCAGATCGTGAATCAGTTCTGCCAAGTCCTCAATCGAATAGATGTCGTGGTGAGGCGGCGGCGAAATCAGACCGACGCCCGGAGTGGAGTGGCGGACTTTTGCCACCCAGGGATAGACCTTGCGGCCGGGGAGCTGGCCGCCTTCGCCGGGCTTGGCACCCTGCGCCATCTTGATTTGGATTTCTTGCGCTTGGGACAGATACAGGCTGGTGACGCCAAAACGACCAGAGGCGACCTGTTTGATGGCGCTGTTTTTAGAATCGCCACGGTCATTGGTCCAGACGTAGCGAGCGGGATCTTCGCCCCCTTCACCCGTATTCGATTTGCCGCCGATGCGATTCATGGCGATCGCCAGTGCCTCGTGAGCCTCCTGAGAAATCGAGCCATAACTCATCGCCCCGGTCTTAAACCGGCGTACAATCGCCTCCACTGGCTCCACTGCCTCTAATGGCACGGGTGTCCGCGACTTGAATTCCAGCAAGTCCCGCAGGGTAAAGTGCTGCTGGCTGTGATCGTTGATGCGAGCCGAGTATTGCTTATAAGCTTCGTAGCTGCCGGTTCGCACGGCTTTTTGCAGGGCGTGGATAGTTTCCGGCGCGAATAGGTGCGGTTCACCATCTTTGCGCCACTGGTACTCACCGCCCACATCCAAAACGCGCCCGTTGGGTCCCCGTTCCGGGAAAGCGTGCCGATGGCGCAACAGGGTCTCCTGGGCGATCACCGCTAAATCTGCTCCTTCAATGCGCGAAGCCGTCCAGGTGAAGTATTTATCCACCAGACTTTGGTTCAGGCCGATCGCCTCAAAAATCTGCGCGCCGCGATAACTTTGCAGGGTGGAAATGCCGATTTTGGAAGCAATCTTGATTGTGCCCTTGGTGGCGGCCTTGACGTAGTTCTTGCAGGCGGTCGCGAAATCGACGCCCACCAGCAAGCCCTGGCGGATCGCGCTGGCGAGGGCTTCAAAGGCGACGTAGGGGTTGATCGCCCCGCAGCCGTAACCGATCAGGGTGGCGAAATGGTGGACTTCTCGCGGCTCGCCTGATTCCAGCACGATGCCGACGCGGGTACGCTTGCCCGCATGAATCAGATGGTGGTGCAGGCCAGCCACGGCGAGTAGGGCCGGAATGGGGACATGGTGCCGGTCGGTACCGCGATCAGACAGGATCAGGATATTCACGCCAGCGGCGATCGCCCGATCGGCTTCGATGAACAACTCTTCCAGGCGCGCCTCCATGCCAGCGGCACCGGATTGTGGGTCGAAGAGGATCGGCAGCACCGTGGAGCGGAAATCACCCTCAGCCACGTGCTTGAGTTTCGCCAATTCTGCGTTGCTCAGCACGGGTGTTTTTAGGCCGATCAAATGACAGCTCTCCGGTTCCGGCTCGAGCAGATTGCGCTCCGCCCCAATGCTCGTCTCGGCAGCGGTGACAATCTCCTCGCGAATCGAGTCGATCGGGGGATTGGTGACCTGGGCAAAAAGTTGCTGGAAGTAGTTGTAGAGGAGCTTGGGGCGCTCGGACAGCACCGCCAGGGGGGTGTCTGCGCCCATTGAGCCGAGCGCCTCCACGCCGTTGCGGGCCATGGGCACCATCAACAGGCGCAATTCTTCAAAGGTGTAGCCGAAGGCTAGTTGCTGCTGGAGCGCCGTTTCAGCATCCATCGCCGGGGTGGCGGGCGCGGACTGGAGCTGCTCCAGGGCAACGGCGTGGCGATCAAGCCATTGCCGATAGGGCTGCTCCGTGGCGATGCGCTGCTTGAGTTCCTCGTCGGCGACGATGCGCCCGGCTTGCAAATCCACCAGGAACATACGCCCCGGCTCCAGGCGTCCCTTGCTGACCACCCGCTCCGGCGCGATCGGCAACACCCCGGCTTCTGAGGCCATGATCACCAGATCGTCCTGGGTGACGTAGTAGCGGGAGGGGCGCAAACCGTTGCGGTCGAGCACAGCACCGATGCTCGTGCCGTCGGTGAAGGCGATGGAGGCCGGCCCATCCCAGGGTTCCATCAAGTAGGAATGGTATTCGTAAAATGCTTTCTTCTCGGGACTCATGGACTCGTGGGCGGTCCAAGGCTCCGGAATCATCATCATGACGGCGTGGGGGAGCGATCGCCCAGCCAGCACCATCAGTTCTAGGGTGTTGTCGAAAATCCCCGAATCGCTGCTGTGAATATTGAGAACCGGCTGTGCCGTCTGTAAATCGTCGCCGAAGAGCGCTGATTTGAAGAGCGATTGCCGCGCATACATCCAGTTGGTATTGCCCCGCAGGGTATTGACCTCGCCATTGTGGGAAATGTAGCGATAAGGGTGCGATCGCTCCCAACTGGGAAAGGTATTGGTACTGAAGCGGGAGTGGACGAGGGCGAGGGCACTTTCCAGATCCGGATCTTGCAGGTCGGGATAATACAGCCCCACCTGCCAAGGGGTCAGCATCCCTTTGTAAACCAGCGTGCGCGACGACAGGCTGGTGAAATACCAGTACGGATCGCTCCCCGACTCGCGGATCGCCCGGTGGGATCGCTTGCGCATGACATACAGCTTGCGCTCAAAAGCGAGTCCGTCCTTGAGTTCAGGATGGCGCTGAATGAAGACCTGCTCCAGAAACGGCTCGCTCGCTCGTGCGGTCGCTCCCAAGGAAGAATCATCTGTTGGCACATCTCGCCAGCCGAGAACCGTCTGTCCGAGGTCAGCCGCGACTTGTTCAAACACCTCGCGACTGCGCGCCCGCGCCGCCGGATCGGGGGAGGCATAGACCATGCCTACGGCATAATGTCCCGGTTGGGGCAAAGCGATCCCCTCTGCGGCGGCCGCCTTACGCATGAAGCGATCAGGCATTTGTAGCAAAATCCCCGCACCATCGCCACTATTCGGCTCACAACCGCAGGCACCGCGATGCTCGAGATTTTTCAGGATGGTCAACCCCTGCTCGACAATCAAGTGGGACTTGCGATCTTTTATATGAGCAATAAACCCGACGCCACAGGCATCGTGCTCAAATTGCGGATCGTACAGCCCTTGCTTGGACGGTGCTCGGTTGCTACTCATACCCAGATCCCAAAATCACAATTAAACGTTAGAAATACAACAAAATGTTGCAATCTCCGAAGCCGCTCGCTCGGAGACTGACTGGTGAGCGAATCCGTTAGAAGCTGGACGCTTATTCGCCAAGCAACCAACCCCAAGGCTATCGTAAGACTTGAATAGTTCGTTTTATTGCTTGCAGTTTTTCAAGTTTCTAATAAGTCTAGGGAATGAAGCTGGCTCTTAAGGAAAAGATCGGAATTGACGACAAGCTTTGTAAAACTGACTACAAAATGTGCATTGGGTTCGCAGTTTTTGTAGACTGGCGAGCTTCCCGCAGCGAGTCGCGTGGATTCTGACTTGAGGGCCGCCGAAAAATCAACTGGCGCTAGGAAGATGGAATCCCAGAGAGCAAAAGAAAGCCAAGAGAAAAATGGGACGACTCGGACTTTGAGATTGGCAGCAACGTCACAAATGTAGAGCTGCGAAGTAGGATTATTACTCAAGCTAAATTGGGTTCTTCTGTGAAAATAATGCTGACCGATTTCAGCCCCAGTGCATGAATAGAGCCTGAGTTATTGTCACCTCAAAAAATTGGACTGTAGGGGAAGAACATGGGATCATCTCAGATTTTAACTAAGCAGAAATGTCCACTGCAACGACTGATCACCTCGTAACGGTGTAAACCCGACCGCTAAACCGCCGCCAGTCTGAGCATTAGGCGGGTGGCTCGCCGCAGCTATTTTTGACACAACGCATACAGAGCGAGAAGACGGCAGCAATGCTGGCGATTTCGAGACTGACTTGAAAGAGGGGCGGCGCGAAGATCAGGCCGAGCACCAGGCTAAGGCTGGCGGCAATGGTCGCTGCCAGTTGATACACCTCATCGCGGGTGCGGAAACCGAAGGCGATGATGCCGAAGCCAAGCGAGAGGAAGGTGAGCGCCAGCATGGGAGTGAGATGAGGTGAGCAATCGCGGGGTCGCCAAGCATAGCCGCTGACTGACCGGCCGTCGCTGGGCAAAATCATTGTAAGGGGAGAGCACTGGTGTCGGGGAGAGCAGACGGCGAGTCTGCCGCTGCCTGCTCATCGAGAAAGGTCAGCACCTCATCGCACCAGGCGAGCCAGTCCTGTTCGTAGCGCAAGCCGCGCCGCAGTGTCAGATAGCTGAACTGTTGCGATCGCGTCATCGCGTTGGGGGGAAATTCCTCGGCCTCGGTACGGCGATAAAGCTGTAACTGTTGGGCATGGCGGTGGCGACGCAACAATACGGCTTGTCGCACCTGCTCCGGTGCGACGTGGGCACCCGCCAGCACCTTGACCAACAAATCTTCGCGAATCGGCGTTGGTTCCGTCGGTGCCGTATACCAGCGCTGCCATTCTTGCCGACCTGCTGCGGTGAGAGAGTAGAGCTTCTTGTCGGGTTTGCCGGTCTGGGCGATGACCTCGTGCTGCAACCAGCCCTGCTGCTCCATCTTCGTCAGCTCGCGGTAGATCTGCTGGGAGCTAGCCTTCCAGAAGCAACTGACCTGCTCCTCGAAGCGCTTGCCGATGTCGTAGCCGCTGCTGGGCGTGTCAGTCAGGATGGTCAGGATTGCGTGCGCGAGCGCCATAGGCTGAACAAGGTTGCGATTGACATATTCAACAAGTTGAGTATAGACTGCGGGAGATCATAGACAACAAGTTGAATATAACCTCCGCTCCCTGCTGAGTCGAGGACTAGTACAAGATAGCGGCAATGAGATGCCCATTCAAAATCCCCAGGATTCCCGGATTGTAGGCACTCAAAACTTAAAACTCAAAACTCCGCGTCAGCGGTATTAGCGGTATGACTGCCCATTCTGCCACCCCTGAAACCCCGACATCCACTGAGGTCGCGCCCATCGCCCCTCCCATTGCCCCCAAATGGCGATCGCGCCGCTGGTGGTTGTGGCTCCTCCCGCTTGCGGCCCTACCGATTGGCTTCGTCGTGATCCCGACGCTGCTCGCGCCCGCTCCCGATGAGGCTCCTCAAATTGCCGCGCTGCCGGTGAAAACGATCACGGTTGAACCGGTCAGCCGCTACAGCATCGAACGCACCTATAGCGGTGAGCTGGTGGCGCGACGCAGCAGCGATCTCGGTTTCGAGCGGGCGGGGACGGTGGTAGAAATTCGGGCCGATGAGGGCGATCGCGTCACTGCTGGTCAAGTCCTCGCCCGCCTCGATGCTCGCAGCCTCGCCAGCCAACGCCAAGAACTCGTCGCCCAGCGTGCCCAGGCCGAGGCGCAATTACAAGAATTGCAAGCTGGCCCCCGCCGCGAAGACATTGCCGCCGCCCAGGCGGCCGTTGCTGAGCTACGCCAACAACTTGAACTGGCGGAACTGAAAACCCAGCGCCGCGAATACCTGTACGAAGAAGGGGCGATCGCCCGCGAAGATTTTGACCAAGAGGCTTACAATGCGCGGGCCTTGCGCGATCGCCGCCGCCAAGCCCAGAGCAACCTCGACGAGTTGCAGGCGGGCACGCGCGTCGAGCAAGTCGCCGCCCAGAGCGCCCGCGTCGAACAGATCGACGCCAACATTCGCAGCATCGACATCGAACTGGATAAAAGTGTCCTACGTGCCCCGTTCGCGGGTCGCATCAGTCGGCGCGCTGTCGATGAAGGCGTCGTCGTGGCGAATGGCGCGATGGTGCTGCAACTACTCGAGCAAGGCAACCTGGAAGCGCGGGTCGGCCTGCCGAATGAGGCGGCCGATCGCCTCACAGTCGGCAGCGAACAGACGGTGCAGGTGGCGATCGCCCTACCGCGCCCGCGTCACCGCGCTGTTGCCGGCACTCGAGGCCGACAGTCGCACCGTCACTGCTGTTCTCGCCCTGCCGTCAGCCGCTGATCTGCGCGCGGGCCAGACGGCTCAGCTCCAGTTCAGCGAAACCCAGGCAACTGAAGGCTTCTGGCTGCCTGCTACGGCCCTGATTCCGGGTGATCGCGGTCTCTGGTCAGTCTATGTCCTCGGTGCGGCTGGTGATGAAGCCAATACCTATCGCGTTGCTCGCCGCGAGGTTGAAGTGCTGCACACCGAGGGCGATCGCCTGCTGGTACGCGGCACGCTGCAAGCGGGAGAACGGGCGATCGCCAGCGGCACCCACCGCCTCGTCGCCGATCAGATCGTCACCCCGGCCGCCACTGACACACCCGATACGCCGTAGAGGCGCGTTCAAAACCCGCCCCTACCGCACCCAGACCCCCTGCCCGCCGAGGAGCCATGTTCAACCTCTTCTATCGCAACCGGCAACTACTGCTACTCACCCTGAGTCTTGTCGTCGTCTGGGGGCTGTCCTCCTTCTTCACACTGCCCCGACTAGAAGACCCCGAACTCGTACAGCGCTACGGCACAGTCACCACCTTTTTGCCGGGGGCGAGTCCCGAGCGGGTGGAAGCGCTGGTGACGGAGAAGCTGGAAGCGGGATTACTAGAGCTGGAAGAAATCACCCTGCTCGAATCCACCTCCAGCACCGGCATCTCAGTGATTCAGATCGAGCTGGATGAGACCATCAACGAGGTGGAACCCGTCTGGTCAAAGGTACGCAGCAAGCTCGATGACACCCGCCCCGAACTGCCCCCCGATGCCAGCCAACCGGAGTACGAAGACGGCGAAGTCTCCGCCAACGCCCTGATCGTCGGTTTGGTTTGGGAGCTGGAGAATGACGCCAACTACGCCATCCTCAATCGTCTCGCCGACCGCCTCGCCGACCAACTGCGCGCCCTGCCCGGTACGGACAAAGTAGCGCAGTTTGGCGCACCCGATGAGGAGATTCGTGTTGAAATCACCGCTGCTGAACTCGCCCGCCTCGGCTTGACTGCCCCCATGCTCGCCGAGCAGATCCGCGCCAGTGACGCCAAAGTTGCCGCCGGTCAGCTTCGCAGTGCCGACACCGAGTTGCTGTTCGAGATGGACAGCGAACTAGACTCGCTGGAGCGCGTGCGGCAGATCCCGATCCAAGTCGGCGGCGATGGTCAGACCGCCCACCTTGGCGACATCGCCCGGGTCGAAAAGAGTCAGCGCCAACCGGCGACCGATTTAGCGATTATTAATGGTCGTCCGGCGGTGGCGATCGCCGCGCGCGTTGAGTCCGCCGCACGGGTCGATCTCTGGGCTGTGCAGGCGCGCCAAGTGCTGCAAGACTTCGAGGCGCAGCTCTCGGACGGACTCGGCATTCAGGTCATCCTCGACCAGAGCCAATATGTGCAACAGCGGCTCGACGGCGTGATCAACAACCTGCTCGTCAGCTCCAGTTTGGTGATCGGTATCTCGCTGCTGATCTTGGGCTGGCAGTCGGCGCTGCTGGTCGGGGCGGCATTACCGCTGGCGACGCTGATGGTGTTTGGCGCGATGAATGTGCTCGGCATTCCGCTGCACCAGATGTCGGTCACCGGCATCATCATTGCGCTGGGTTTGCTGATTGACAATGCGATCGTGGTCGTGGACGAGGTGAAATTCCGTCTGCATGAGGGGCGATCGCCCGCCGATGCCGTCGGCAAAACGGTTCAGCACTTGCTCGTGCCGCTCCTCGCCTCGACGCTGACGACGGTGCTCGCCTTCGTCCCGATCGCCACGTCCCCCGGCGGCACGGGCGAGTTCATCGGCACGATCGGCTCGACCGTGATCCTGGCGCTGCTCAGCTCGCTCTTTCTCTCGCTGACGGTGATCGCGGCGCTGGGCGGTCGCCTGCATTTCTGGCAACCGCTGCCCGCCCACTGGACTTGGCTCCAAAATGGCTTTAGCCACCCCCGCTTGACGGATGCCTACCGCCAGACCCTGGGCGTGCTGTTTCGGCGACCTTGGCTGACGCTGGGCTTGGCGCTGGTGCTGCCGATCATTGGGTTTAGTCAGTTCGCGACGCTGGAGCAGCAGTTTTTCCCGCCCACGAACCGCGACCAGTTTCAGATTGAGTTCGAGTTGCCGACTTCAGCGGCGATCGCCGCGACCCAAGCCCAAGTCCTGCAAGCTCGCGATCTGATTCGTCAAAATCCGGCGATCGCCGAGGTGCAGTGGTTTCTAGGCGAGAGCGCGCCCGCTTTCTTCTACAACGTCATCGCCAGCCGCGAAAATGCCCCCCACTACGCCCAGGGCATTGTGCAGTTGGACTCAACGGACAATCTGCGGCAAATGATCCAGACCCTGCAAGCCGAACTGGATGCCGCCTTCCCTGATGCCCAAGTATTGGTCAGGCAGCTCGAGCAGGGCCCACCCTTTGAAGCGCCGATTGAGTTGCGGCTGTATGGCTCCGATTTGCAGCAGTTGCGGATTTTGGGCGATCGCCTGCGCGCCGAACTGGCACAAATTGAAGATGTCATCCACACCCGCGCTGACCTCTCAGAAGCTCTGCCGAAGCTGGCGCTGGCGGTCGATGAGGTGCAGGCGCGGCGCGTGGGGTTGGATAATGCGGCGATCGCCCAGCAACTCGATGCCAGCCTCGAAGGAACCGTCGGCGGCTCACTACTAGAAGGCACCGAAGACCTGCCCGTGCGGGTGCGGGTCAGCGATGCGACCCGCGCCAGCCTGGATGATGTCGCTTCGCTGGAACTGGTTTCACCACACCACGGCGAGCCAATTCCCCTGGCGGCTCTGGGCGAAGTCGAGTTCGTGCCCAACCTAGCGAATATCTCCCGCTACGACGGCGAGCGCATCAACACCGTGCAGGGTTTCATCACCGCCGGGGCGCTCCCAGCGACGGTCTTGCAACGCTTCGAGCAGCACTTAGATGACATCGGTTTCGAGCTACCGCCGGGTTATCGGATTGCCTATGGGGGTGAAGCCGATGCCCGGGGCACGGCGATCGCCAATCTCTTCTCCACCGTCGGCGTGCTGGTAGTGCTGATGGTGGCCGTGTTGGTGCTCTCGTTCCGCTCCTTTGTGCTCGCCGCGTTGATCGGCACGGTGGCACTGGCGTCTGTTGGCTTAGCCGCTTTGGCCTTGTGGGTCTTCGACTCGCTCTTTGGCTTCACGGCGATCCTGGGCACACTGGGGCTGATGGGGCTGGCGATCAATGACTCGATTGTCGTCCTCGCCGCCCTACAGGAAGACCCCGAAGCCCGCCAGGGCAATCCCCACGCCACCACCGCCGTCGTGCTCAAGTCTACCCGCCACGTCATCGCTACGACGCTGACGACGATTATTGGCTTCGTGCCGCTGCTGCTGGATGCGACGGGCTTTTGGCCGCCGCTGGCGATCGCGATCGCCGGCGGTCTTGGTGGTGCCACCTTGCTGGCGCTCTACTACGTCCCCGCCGCCCACATCCTGCTCAATCGCCGCCCACCACACCAGCCCAACGCTCCGACCATTGCTGCCCCGGCTGAGTTGCGGGCTGTCGAAGCAGCGATGGCGGCCAACTCACGCACTGGGTCGTAATGAGTCGTCAGGCAACCAATCGCAATATCTGCTTCAAATACAGGTGTTGCTGAATTCAGGGATGAAATCTGCTCGTCAACCAGGAGTAAGCATCCGCAACCGGATTCGCCTTAGCACCAGGGGGCGATCGCGCTTCACCATCAACAACCCTCGACCCTCAATGGCGTTATGGCCTGAAAAATCAGTTAATCTCGACACCCTAGGCTCACCCGCGTCGCGATCCCAGTCACAGGATTGGTGCCTGCGGCTCGTTCACAGAGCTGCGCCACCTGATAGCGGTCGAGGAGAGCATCGGAAAAGTCTGCGCCCGTTATTTCGGTGTCAAAGAAGCGCGTGCGGGTGGCGATCGCCCGGGTCAAGATCGCATTGGTCAAATTCGCGCCGTCGAAGGTGACGCGATCGGCTAAGGTCTCCGACAGATCAGCATCGCTCAGGTCGGCCCCGAAGAAGGCCGCCTTAGTCAAAATCGCACCGCGCAGATCCGCGCCATGAAAATTGGCGTTGCGCGCATCTGCGCCCGCAAAAGAACTGCCCTGGAAGTTTTGCCCCGAAAAATCGCGATCATGCAACTCGGCCAGGGTGTAATTGAGTCGCACGTCTGACGCTGCCTCAGTTTGGGCAACAGCCGGCGCGGCACTGATCCCCGCCACGATCAGCGCAAGGCCGCCAAACACACAAGCGATACAGCCCACTCGCTCGACCCAGGTTCTTTTGCCTGCTGGCTGGCTGATGGCGATCGCCCAATTCACGATTCCTCCCAAGCCGCGCACGATGGCAGCGTATCTGGAGAGTCGCAACATCCGGGAGAGAATCGGGCATGGGGACATGGCGGGCTACCTCCTAGCGATGAAAACAGTTTTCCGTAGGTGCATCCTAGTACCGCTATGCGGAGTTTTGAGTGCTCAATTTTGAGTTATGAGTGCCTGCAATAACCGCGTTGTGGAGTTTTGAGTTCTCAATTTTGAGTTATGAGTTATGAGTGCCTGCAATAACCGCGTTGCGGAGTTTTGAGTGCCTGCAATCCGGGAATCCTGGGGATGATGCCGCTGCGCGGAAGTCAAACCTCAAAACTCAAAACCTGATCGCCTCGCCTTCAATGTCCTCCTAACCAAGCCTGACTGAGCACTAGAGTCATCCAACGGAATAAGCCTCTATCAGATTACCAAGCTGAAGAACCGGATGAATCGCGATCGCCCCACAATTCAAGCCAGCGACGCCAAGCCGCTAGATTTCCGACGCCCGTGAACCGCTGAACATCGGCGACAAATAGGCGACGACAAGACCAAGGGCAAAACCGAGAACATTGCGAAAGAGGGGCAGCCAGTCGGCGGTGCGCGTGACCACTGGACCGATCCCGAAGGCAATAAAGAGAATGCCCCACAGCGGCGAGAAGATCAGCGCCCACTGCCAGGCGACAAGCTGACCGGAGCGACGCGGCACGGCTGCCAGCCCACAAATCACACCCCCTAAAATCGAGGTCACCAGCGTCAGAATCCATTGCTCGCGGGGCAAGCCTGGAACGACATTGCAGCCGCCATCGCGCAAGCAATCAGCAACGGTCTGGATCGACTGTGCGATCGAATTATTCTCCCCATGCTCGCGGATGTAGTAGAGGTTGCCGAAGCGGGTTTGCAACTCGACCCAAAAGGTGCGGGGCAAGAAGTCGTAGACATCGCGGCCGACATTGAAAGCTAACAGGTTCCCGCCGCGAGCATCCGCCACTAGCAACACACTGCGGTCGTTCAAGCCCCAAAAGTTCTTGACGGCCCGACCGGGGGTCTGGTCGTACTGAGTCAGGACGCGCAACTTCCAGCCCGTCTCCTGCTCAAACTGATCAATTTGCGAGGCTAACGTTTCTTCTTGGACAGACGGCAAGAAGTTGGCGAGGTCGATGATCGGGGTGTCGGTTTCGGGCAGCAAGTCCGGATTGTCAAAGGCCTGGGCTGGCGGTACCGCAATGAACCAAGCGCTGAAAGCCAACAGGAGAGCAATGCAGGAGACAAACAGGTTTTGGATAGAACGTTTTTGCATGGCGGCAGCCGTAGACCTCGATTAAAACTCTGAGATTATGAAACGTGATGTAACGCTTTGTTTACACTTAGTTACTTTATTTTAAGGATAGTAACAAATTTTGGGGGGGATGCTCGCTTTTTTCTGCGCCCGCGATCGCCCGAATGCCTGCTCCCTAACGGCTCTCGCTAAAATGAGAACAGCTAGCAGTCAGCCATTACGACGCCCTGTCCTCTGCACATTGAACCCCGCCAAGCCCGCCAACATCAGACGCTCTCGGCCACTGGCAACAAGCCCGGCGATCAGCGTCACTCGTTTCAGATCGACCGCGATCGCCTCCTCTACTGCGACGATTTCCGACGGCTAGCGCAGGTTACACAAGTCGCGAGCGCTCATGAGGGGCACGTCTTTCACAATCGCCTCACCCATACGCTGAAAGTCGCACAGGTCGGGCGACGCCTCGCCGAAAAATTGGTCGCTGAGCAACTAGGTCTAGCCAGCGAACTGGGCGGCATCGAACCCGATGTCGTCGAAGCGGCAGCGCTAGCCCACGATCTCGGTCATCCACCGTTTGGGCATATGGCCGAGCGGCAACTCGACCAATGTGCGCGACAACACGGACTCAGCGATGGCTTCGAGGGCAATGCCCAGTCCTTTCGCATCGTCACCAAGCTGGCGATTCACCGCCTCGACTATCCCGGCCTCAATCTGACGCGGGCAACGCTGAATGCGCTGCTGAAATATCCTTGGCGGCGCGATCGCACGGGTGAAACCACCGGTGGCAAACGCTGGCGCAAATACTCGGTCTACGACCAAGATGAAGCCGCTTTTCGCTGCGTGCGGCCACATGGCGACGACCGGCAGACCGTCGAAGCCAGCCTCATGGACTTCGCCGATGATCTCACCTACAGCATCCACGACCTCGAAGATTTCTACCTGGCGGGTCTGATTCCCCTCAGCGTGCTCGCGACGGATCATGAAAAGTTTGCCGGGTTTGTCGCCGAGTGGCTGAGCGATCGCCCCCAAAATCGCGCTGCGCAGACGGTGGCGGGCGATCGCGCCCACTTTCAACAATTTCTCGACAAAACCTACAACTTGTGTGGCAAGTATGGCGCGGGTTCCGTCGAGCAGCGCGCCCATATTCAACAGGTCAGCTCCCAGTTGATTCAGACCTATATCAGCTCGGTCAAACTGAGTCGCGACTATGGGCCAGATGGCTTTTTGCAACGGCAACCGGCACGGGAAGCGGAGCTGAAGTTGCTGCAACGGATTGTCTGGACTTACGCGATCGCCAATCCCCGCCTCGCCACCCAGAAATATGGGCAAAGCCGCATCATCAAAACCCTGTTTGACATCTATCTCGAAGCCGTCATGACCGATGATCTCAGCTTGATCCCGGCGCGGTTTGGGCGGGAGCTGCGCCGACTGCGCGATCGCCGTCTCGCAGAAGAAGCCGTCGCCCCTGAGCAAGTCCGGCTCGTCGTGGATCTGATCGCCAGCCTTAGCGAAGCTGAAGCCGTTGCCATCTATCGCCGCTTCCTCGGCATTACCCAAGGCTCAGTTCTGGACTATTTGGATTGAGCGCTGGGGTGATCACAGCACGGCCCCATAAGCCGCCCAGAAATCCGTGTAAGCCACCGCTTTTTGGTTGGCTGTTCGACAAATTGGCTTGACCCTTGCATCTTTGTTGATCTTTGTGAATATGACCATTCTTGACGGTTCGCGAGGACTCACACGCTGGGCAGGTCGGGATGAAACTGATGCTTTTACTGGGCGCTATTCTGCTCAGTCGATCGTTACGTCTTGGGCACTACCCAGTGACGAACCCACCCGCGAACTCCTGAAACGCATCCAAGCCGCCGCCCCGCCCAAGCAGAAACCCCAAACCCGCTGTACTCGCCAAAAAAGCCAGCAACTCATTCCAGACTCTATAAGACGTGAAGTTCTCCCCTGCTGACCCTGCGGGGGTAACAGGGGCTTCAAAGACAAGCCAATCACCGTTAGCCCTGCGGGTCTAGCGGGAGTCCCCTTGACGGAACAGCCAAGATGGGGGCGATCGCCGCAAAAAGCTGCTCAACCCGCTGAAGATCCTTGTCGCCCGGCGCGCGCTCGACACTGCTGGAGAGATCGAGGCCGTCGGGCGCAGTGAGTGACAAGGCTTTCTGGACATTCTCAGGGCTGATGCCGCCGGCCAAAAGCCAAGGCTGCGGCGGCCGAAAGACTTGTAGGCTTGACCAATCTAAGGTTGCGCCGGTACCACCGTAGAGCTGCGGATGGTAGGCGTCGAGCAGTAGCCAGTCCGCGCAGGTGGCATAGTCGGTGGCGCGGGCAAGGTCGGCAGCCGTCCGCACCCGCAGCGCCACCGTGATCTCGCAGTCCGGGAGGGCGGCACGCACCTGACGACAAAAGGCGGGCGACTCACCGCCGTGGAGTTGCACACCGGTCAGCCCTGGGCAACCGCTGCCTGGATGGTTGGCAGCTCAGCGTGGACAAAAACACCAATACGCGCCACGTGGGTCGGCAGTTGGGGAGCGATCGCCCCGATCTGGGCTGGAGTCACATAGCGGGGGGAGGTCGGCGCACAGATGAAGCCAAGGGCCGTAGCCCCGAGTTGGCGATCGCCCGACCTTGATCTGGGTCACAGATGCCGCAGATTTTGATGCGTTGAAGTGGGGTAGACAATAGCAGCTTGCTAACGCTAGAAGTGTGAAATATTGCTACGCAATGCTTAGATTTGTATCACAAAACCACCATGATCATGAACAAATGAAACAGATTACGGTGTGATGTGAAGCCTTGCCCCCGATTCATGCGAATTTGACTACTGATATTCGCTAATGGAGTTTACGAAACATGAGCTTAACAAATGCAATCACCCTACTCGTTACAGCCCCTGCGACGCCGGGCTGGACACCGACCGTGGCCGTAGTGATGATTTTATGCAATGCGCTGGCCATTGTCATCGGTCGCTTCGCCATTCAAAACACCGGCATCGGGCCTGATTTACCGATGTCTAAACCCGCGCTCTGGAAAGAATTTGGTGTGCCCGAACTCCTAGCGACCGCCAGCTTCGGACACATTCTCGGTGCCGGTGTCATTCTCGGTCTCGCCAACGCCGGGGCGCTCTAGTACCGCTACGCGGAATTTTGAGTTCTGAGTTTTGAGTGATGAGTGCAGACAATACGGGCATCCTACGGATCCTGAATGGGCATCTCATTTCCGCCGCCTTGTACTAGTACACTAAGGCGGAATCAAGGACATGATTCAACGTGGCTGAAAGCCTTGACAATCCAGCATTCTGACTTTCGCACAGCAGTACTAGTACCGCTACGCGGAATTTTGAGTTCTGGGTTTTGAGTTTTGAGTGCCTGCAATCCGGGAATCCTGGGGATTTTGAATAGGCATCTTATTTCCGCCCTCTTGTACTAGCACAACACGGCGTCAATAACGTCATCATGGTCAGTAGGGAGGCGAAGGTAGCGGTTTTAGTGCCGGGATTTTTAATTTCGATGACGGCCACATCGGGGCGGCGGTTGTGGCTGTTTTCAATGACGGTGAATTGATTGAGGACGAGCCAGTCGTTATTCTCAGGGTTGGCAAAGTCGATCGCGTGGACTTTATCGCCACCAATGATGCCGTCTTCGGCGCAGAATTCGACATCGCTCCCTTCCACCAAAGCTTGGTGCAGGCGGCGGTTTGCTGCGATCAGGTTAGGTTTTTCGGTGGCGATGATTTTCTGAAGGTATCGCCGCGGGCTGCGGCAAGGATGGTAGGGTTGAGGCGATCAGGGGTATCTCGCAACCGCTGAACCAGAATCACATCACCCGCAAAGGCTTGCCCGGTTGGGAGCTTAACGGCTAGTATGTGCCTGGGAATCGTTGCGAATACCGACTGATTTGGCTACGGTTGCCCGATGGCGGCGCTTACGCGCTGAATTTTCGAGATTTTCAGGGGCTGCGATCGCATCTACACTGCTCGATCGTTGTCAAAACCTGTACTTTAATTTTTGACCGTGAAATTCACCTCCTGTCTCAGCCTCTTGCTCTGGCTGGGTTTGACGGCTACCGCTGGGGCACAGGTGCCAAATGGCGATGCCGCTGCACCCAGTACCACCGCCACCGATCTCACGATTACCCCGCGCATTGGCGGCAGTGTCAGTACCTCTGGCAGTGGCACGCCCCGCTTCACGCAACTTGAAGCGCTCGTGCCCGTCTGGCAAGATCCCGGCAGTGCTTTAACCTTTGTGGAAGCGCGTCTGCTCTGGCTCGACTACGCGACGTTGGGAACGAATTTGGTGTTGGGACAGCGTTTTTTTGATGCAGCGGGCGATCGCCTCCTCGGCGGCTACCTCGCCTATGACACCCGCGACACCGGCAACAATCGCTTCCACCAAATCGGTCTCGGCTTCGAGCGTCTGAGCGACACTTGGGATCTGCGGCTCAATGGCTCCTTTCCCGTCGGCGATGCCGAGCAATCGGTTGGGGGCGCGGCCGCCCTGGGGACATCAAACCTACGCTTTGAGCGGAATTTCCTCCTATTCGACGAGACCCGTCCCCTCGAGGTCGCATTGCGCAGCATCGATGGCGAGGCCGGCGGCAAGATTACCGAACTCGGTGATTTTGGGGAACTGCGCGGCTACGGCGGTCTCTACTGGCTGGATGGCGGCGAAACCTCGGTAGTCGGCTGGCGGGCGCGGCTGGAGGCGCGCGCCCAGGAGCGCTACACGCTCGGCTTGGCGGTACAAGATGACAACCGCTTCGGCACAAATGTCGTTTTTCAATTCGGGGTCAGCTTCGGGGGCTTGCCCCAGGGCGTGCCACGCGAGGAAGTCTCGCCCACCTATCGGCGCGCCGGTGATTTTGTCGCTCGCAATGACACGATCGTCGTCGATGAGCAGACCGAAGCGGTGGCGACGACAGCGCGCAATCCGGCAACAGGCGAACCCTGGACCTTTCAGCACGTCGGCAATACGGGCGGCTCCGAGGGCGACGGCACGTTTGAAAACCCCTTCGGCACCGTTGCGGCGGGGATTGGCGCAGCCGACAGCAATGGCACCGACAATCAGAATGAAATTGTCTATGTTCAGTTCGGCAACAATCCCACGAATCCAGCAGCAATTACGATCCCAGACAATATTCAGCTCCTCTCGATTGCCCCCATCCAAACCATCAACACGCAACTCGGAACGGTGCAATTGCCGCTGTCCGGAGCCGGGACGAGCCAGCGCCCCCAGCTCAATGCCACAGTGACCATGGGCAATGGGACAGTACTCTCCGGTTTTGACATTAATAATGTGGCTGGTAATGGCGTGTTCGCGGCCAATGTCACGGGTTACACGATTGCCGAAAATACCATTCGGACGACGACGGACTATGGCATTCGCGCCGGGGTCGATGATGGCAGCAGCATCGGCGGCATTACTATCCAAAACAATACGCTGAGTGACATTGGTGGCGGCAGTGGTTCGACCCAAAATCGCTTCGATGCGATCTTTGTCGGTGCTTCCGGGGGGAGCACGATTACGGATGTCACGATTGCTGGCAATACGATTAGCAATGTTGATAATGATGGCATCGCAATCGGAGCGACCCAAGCCAGCACATTCTCGCGTGGCATCATCACGGGCAATACGGTCAGCAATGTAGGGCGCTTCGGCATCGGCGTCGGGGTCGATAGCCCGATCCCTGGTCTGGGTCTCGGCGCTGCGGCTGGGTCGAATGTTGCGAACGTGCAGATTACCAGCAACACTCTTGATGGCGGTGGTCAGAAGGCAAATGCTGGAGCGCTTGGTGCGAATGTTGGCATTGCGGTTCAGTCCGCAACCAGTCAAGTTTGCTTTGATTTGGCGAGCAATACGCTGATCAATCCGCCCGCACTCGGGCTTGTTGGCGTCCCAAATTTGCAGATTTTCTTACAAAACGGTGTCGTAGGACCTGTGCCTGGGAATTTTGATATTGTTGGGGGCAATAATGTCGCCGCGATTCAAAGCCGCAACAATAATTTCACTGGCGCTGTTCAGATGTACATTCCAGTACCAGCCGTATTAGGTGATCCAAATTCTAATAGCGTCGCGAGTTGTCCATAAGGATTGCCGCGATCGCTGCTTTGCCTAAGTTGTTGGGTTCACGGTCTACTTATCCAACTGCAAAGACTGCTGGAGCAGAAATGCCCGCACGGTCATGTCTTCTGTCAGGCCGATCGCTCGCGAATAAGCCTGCTTCGCTTCAGCGTGCTGCTCAAGCTGCCGTAACAAATGTGCCTTGAGCGCCCAGTAGGGTTGGTAGTTTTTCACCGCCTCAGGGGGCAGGGTCGCGAGATAGGCTAAGCCTGGCTCTAATCCTTTGGCGGCGGCGATCGCTGCTGCATACCCAACCAGCGCACCCAGCGTCGGCGAGAGCTGAATTAACCCTGCATACAACAACGCCAGGTTTTCCCAATCGACCGATTGGGTGACGGCGCGTTGGGTGTGGAGGGATTGAATCGCCGCTTCTAACTGAAAGCGACCCAACTGCTTCAAGGTTGCGGCTTGAGCCAGTTCGCGCTCCGCTTCCGTGATCAGCGGCTGTGACCAGAGCCGCGTATCTTGCTGTGCGAGCGGGATGTAGTCACCGTCGGCGCTGCGACGCGCATCGCGGCGGGATTCACAGTAGAGCAGCAGCGCCAGTAACCCATGTGCTTCCGGTTCTTGCGGCACCAATTGAACACATAAACGCGCCAGCCAGATTGCCTCGGCGATGAAGCCGCGATGCCGAAGAGCGACGCCATCGACTGTTTCCCAGGCCTGGGTATACGCCGCGTAAATGGCCGCGAGTACAGCCGCCAAACGCGGTGGTAACTCAGCGACGGCCGGTAATGCAAACGCGATGCCCGCATCCCGAATTTTTGCCTTCGCTCTCACCAGTCGCTGACTCATAGTAGCGGGAGCAACCAGAAACGCGGAGGCAATCTGTGTCGCCGTCAGACCCAGCACCGTTTGCAGCATCAAGGGCGTGTGCATCTTGGCGTCGATGGCAGGGTGAGCACAGATAAAGAGGAGTTTTAGGCGCTCGTCCGGAATGGTTTCTGGGTCATCAAGGGTTGGCGATCGCCCCTGACTCGCCTTCAGCGTTGCCAAGACGTTTTCTTGAACGCGATCGCGTCGGGCGGCATCGATCAACCGCCGCCGCGCTGCCACCATTAACCAGGACTCCGGATTTTGAGGAACCCCCGTCTCTGGCCAAGTCTTGAGCGCCGCGAGGAAGGCATCGCCGAGGGCATCTTCGGCCGCCGCTATATCCCTAGTTCGAGATGCCAAATAAGCAACCAAACGTCCATAGGAACTACGAGCTACTATTTCTGCCGCTCGACGTGCATCCATGCGAATTTAAGCTCTAGGAAGGGTCTGTTGCCAAGCCGGTAACGTTTCTATCCGATGGTACCAAGCCCGAATGTGCGGATAGTCTTCTAGGGGAAACTGACCGGGTACG
>JAAUTY010000108.1 GCA_012031265.1 Spirulinaceae cyanobacterium SM2_1_0
GGAAGTGAGTTTTCAGAATTTCGCACGAGTTTGTCGGTCTCCTTGAGCGCGGCCTCCAATACCTGTGTGCCGCTCAGGCTGGATGCCCGTTGCCCGCCCGTGAGAATGAATGGCTTGCCACCATCGGCGACGTGCAGCAGTAGCGACGCCAGCCATTCGCGCGGGTCATTCCCCCCATACATCGTGACCTTGGGGGCTTCGCTCGGCAGCCACTCATTGAGCAAAATCCAGGGATCGGGCCTCTCGCCATCGCCAGCCATCAGCGATCGGAATAGGTTGAGCGTTGCGCTGGACAGGTCGGCATCGGCGAGAATAACCCGCTCGGCATTGGCGGCAACCGCAGCCAGGGCGCTCAGGATGGCGGGGCGGTCGCTAGCACAGGTCGCGCTAGTCAGGGCGTGCCAGATCGCCTGCTCACACTCGTCAATGATGATTGTGCAGCCCGCCCAATCTTCGGGGCTGAAGCGCGCCTGGCTCATTGGGTGCAAGGAATCGAAGCACAAGCCAAACCCAAATAGATCGCCAAATTCATCATTGCGGCGCTCGGTTATATAGGGGATGCCGAGCCGCTTGGCAAGCGCCATGCCAAGCTGGACGCGGTGCGTGATCAGCAGGATCCTGCCAACATCGCTGGACTCGCGCGCCTGGATAATCTTGCCCACGATGCGCTCTAGTGCCTGAGTTTTGCCTGTCCCCTTGGGGGATTTGATGCAGATCAGCCGCTTATTGCGCGGGATTGGCTGATTCAAATAGCGCTCGTTGACGGTTACCGCTGGCGGATGATTCAGTTCCCACATCTGCTCGGCTTGCCATTGGCAGGATAGGCGCGCTTTGGCGATCGCCATATGGATGGCGTTCGCCCCCTGGCTGGCCAGCACATCGTCCAGTCCTTTGCCGCAGCGGCTCTGCCAGGTCGCGAACCGAACATCCGCTCCACGCGCCCGCAGTAGCCGCGCTAGCCGCTGATTTGAGCCAACGACGCGCGCGCGGGCGGACGGCTTCGTATCCCGATCGAAGGCGAGATGAACTGAGCGGCCCTCCCAATCGATCGCCTCCATCTCTGGGATTAGGCGAGCCGCGCCGTAGGGCTTGCCCTCGCTGTCCTTGGGGCGGATGGCAAAGCCGTCAACGCCACAGCCTGAGATGGAGGCGTAGCCAGCCGTGAGGCCCGCGCCTGCTTTCTTGCTTCCCTCGCTGAGTATTAGCGGCAGAGCCTTGCACCGTCGCGCCCAATCCCAAAACTCGCAATCCTCGCTATTGGGATCATGCGCCCCCATGCGCTGGAGGTACTCGGCTTCGCACCCCCCAGACTTGGCGATCGCCAGACCAATCCGGTATGGCACGCGCAGGGCGAACACCCCAATGCCAGACTTGGCAGGGGCCTCATACTTCAGCGCTTTGCCGTCCCTGCTAACGTGCGGGCTGTCTGGCTTCATTTGCCCCCAGTAGTAGGGGGATGCTGGATCAGTCAGATCGATGCCTGAGCACCACCAGCCGCCGCGATAGGCAGCGGCGTAGCGCCTGATATAGCGCTCGCGAGGCATCCTGGGGTTGTCGGCGCGGGCAAAATCGGAGATCTCTGAGCACAGCAAGTCGTAAACCTGCTCGCACTCGATAGAGCGAAGATTCAGCGCCGCGATCGCCGGGTCGATCGCGGAACCCTCAACCCACTCGCGCCAGTGCTCTGGCAGAATGTTCGGGGGGCGATTCATAGCGCCACCCCCCGAACATTCGTCCAAAGCCGCGCCCAGAGCGCTTCGTCGCGTGGGGCCTGGGGGGGCGATGACCGAATCCGCCAATGCAATCCACGGCCCCCAAGGCTCAATCGCCCAAGAGTCGCCGCGTCGCTTTGCGCTCCATCGCCAGCGGGCGGTTAGAGCGAGCAGCTTTGTCGCCTCTGCTTCGGCAAAAAGACCGGGTAAATAGACCCGTTGATCAGCCACGCCAGCCAGCCAGAGGCGAAACCATCCAGGCGGGAAATCAACCGGCTCGATTTGTAGACGGGCGTGCTGTGGCTCAGCCTTTGCGGCGAAAAGGCTTGGTTGCTTAGTGTTGTTGGGACGCGAAGGGCTGCTAGAATAGAGGGGAAATTCCTTTCCGCTGTTTTCCTCGTCTACATGGTTGCTTGTTCGCTGACTCGTCGTTAACATTGAAGTGCTCGATCCCTGCTTGGGTCGGGTTGTGTTGTGGAAAACACCTCTCCGAGAACCCTCCCTTCGGTCGCTAAACTTCGGGAGGGTTTCTCATGTGAAAGTGTGTTGATGATTGCGTCTTACGCTACATATTGATGCCCAACCGAATCGGCAAGGGCTGAAATGTTATTGCTGCGTTTATTCTATTGCGCTCGACGCTGTGGATGGGGTCGCTCAGAAAACCTGTATTAAAACCTGTCAATTGCAGGCTTTTATTGAGAATTGCGCTTTCTCCCTCCTCCCTTACGCCGCTTCACTGGGATCTTTTCGCCCAATCGCCACTTGTAGGCAGCAAGTGACCGACGCGCCCGTGAGCGGCAAGCCTCATCAAGCCTTGCCTCACTTGCTCGCACACGCCGGTACATTTCGCGTTCTTGCCTGCTTCCGATGCTGCCCACATATAAGGCAGTGGCCCAAAGCGTTGGCCATGTGTCGCTATCTGGCTCGATCAACATTTTTGCCGCTCGCTCACGCAGCTTAGCGGCGTCACGTTCGTCCTGGGGAGTAAAGCCGCGCGGGCTTTCTCGCCTGAACTGGAGTCCCTCTAAGCCCTTGCTTAGCTCGATCCATTTCTGTGGAGAGTAGTCGAAACTGACCAAGCACTCCTTGAAAGAATATCTCGCCGCATCTGCCAGAAGTTGGGCAAATGCCCGCCCTGGCGTTGGCGCTGGGGGAATTCCATCGTAGGCATCACAAAGCGAGTGCCAAGTTTTTTGCAAAAGCGCATACCGATCCAGCTCCCAGTCAATGGTCAGCCCTAATATTTCTTTGTCCGTGATTTCGGGCGCTGCCTCAACAGCGTCGGCGATGGAAAACCCTGAGAAGTGGGCAGCCAGGGCGGCACCCACCGTCTCCCATAACGCCCGAAGCTTCAGCCAGTGCCGTCGCTGGTCGGGCGTTGCAAGGCGCGGCAGAATGCTTGCGGGTGGAATGTGATGACAGACAAGGGTAATCAGCTCATGATCGCCTTTGTCTGCCATCACTGCGGTGATCAGCTCATGATCACCTTTGTCTGTCATCACTGCTCCGATAGCCATTGGCTTAGCAAATCCTCGATGGTCACTCCCTTGCGCTTTGCAATATCTGCAATTTGGCGCTCTAGCTGAATCCAATTCGATCTGACCTCACCCGTGACGATTTGCCCCGCGAGTGTGGCTCGCGGGCGCCCTCAATCCTTGCCCAAACCTCTAATTGCTGGGCAATGTAGGGCGATAGCGAAATCTGAAATCTTACTGGCTCATCGGGGTTGGTCGCTGGCATTGTTGCTGAAAAAAAAGTACTAATTTTATTCTCTCCTAATGGTGTACTGCCACACAGTACGGTCTTCCCACACATTAACCGCATTTCTATGAAATGTGTTGCACATTTCAAAACTTACCGTTATGCTGCAACTATGCGCAACACCCACAACACAATTGAGGATACTCAACAATGTTTGAAACCCTTGCCCTGACTGAATTTCAGTCAAGCAGCCCAACGCGCCACGACGTCGAATCCAACGCAGCACGCGACATCGGAGCGCGAACCTTGCAACGTCGCACTCGCGCCAACCTTCCCCTGCTCACTTCGCACCGCCGCCGAAACCCTCAGCCCCTCCGATGTCACCCTGGGGCGTTGGGCTAAGGCACTGGCTGAGCACGGCGTGATGGTCCTGAATCGTGCCGGTCAGCTCACCGAGCGCGGCTATGGCATCCTTTCTGGCTTTGATGCGGCACGGTCTGAGGGAGTCAGCCTCAGCGACTACGCTCACTCAATTCAACCCAGCCAGAGCAGCGAGATCGCCCCCATCGAAGCCGAGCTACTTCCTGATGCTGGCTCCCACCTGGCGCGCTTCTCTGCTCGCCAGCGGCAGAACCAGGGTCGCTTAGCTGGCCTGCTCCGGACAGTTGAGGGGATTGGAGAGAGCGAGCGCCAGTTGGCCGAAGTTCAGGATGCCGCGATCCGCACTCAGGCTCAGAATGATGCGCTTCGCGAGATGGAAATTTACCTGAGTGAGAAGCAGCGGATTAAGAATGATTTGCTTCGCAAAATGGCTGAGCAGGCATTGGCTCAGGGGGAATGATGCCGCAAGATTCTCGCACTCACCCAGAGCCACGTAGCGGGGGCATCCCTGGCTTTATTGCTGGCGCCATTGTTGGCGCGCTCGCTATGTGGCTTCTCGTCGGCATCACGATTTTTGATTACGAAAACCAACTGCGAGCCGTGCAGGCTCAGAATAGCCAGCTACAACGCGAACTGATTGAGACACTGAAGCTCACCCGCTAATCCATACCTATTAGGAGTTAAACCAATGCTTTCAGCCACCATCAAGCGGAAAATCCAGGACTGCGATGCCAAGCTCACCAGAGATTTAGAGCCGTCCCAGCGGGCCTGGATTAAAGGCGAGCGCGCCGGGCTGGAGCAGGCTTACCTGCTCATCAGCGAAGCCGAGCAGATGCCCCTACAAATGACAAACGCGGCTGCATAGAAGCGGCCGCGTCCAAAAGCGAGATGTTATCGGGGCTGACTGGTACTCAGCCCCTTTGCTGCTTTCAGTCTATCAACCATGAATGAAGCCAAGTATGAATTGGAACAGAGCCGCCTAGCCAACGCCACGCGAGCCGAACGGCTACGGGGTCAGCTCAGCTCGCTAGAGCACGAACGCAAGCCCAAGAAAAAACCAGCCACGGCCAGCCTCATCACCGCCAGCATCCTTGCCGCCTGCCTCGGTGCCGCTACCGTCACCCAAGCCGTGCTTTTGGCGATCGCCGCTGGCCTCAATCCAGCGCGCGGCTACTGCATCCTGATAATGCTGCTGTTGCTCTCAGCCGCCATTTGGGGCGTGCTGCACGCGCGTGCAGCAGCGACCTATGAAGGCGAGCGTCACCTATTGCTGGGCATCGCTGGCGCGGGTCTGGCTGGCGTCGTGTTGGGATTGGTGAGCGGGCTATGAACTGGCTATTATCACTGGCCGCTGGCCTTGCCCTGCTCAGCTTCCCCCTGGCCCGCTCTGGTTATCTCGGTTTGTCGGTGCGACTGCTGGGGTGTGGGTTTGCTGGGGTCGCCATCGCCCGCGAGCGCGGTCTGATGCTCTCACTCAAAGATCCCCAGCTCGAGGCCTTGCAGGCTGAGAATGCAGCACTGAAGGCAAAGGTTGGGGAACAGACCGAACTCGCCAAGCTCGCCACCATCGAGCAATTGTGTAAGGTTGGCGTCGGGTTCCTGGTTAGCGGCTCCCCCGGCGCTGGCAAGACTTCAGCCGCCTGCTACGTCATCCAGACCTTGCTCACCGATGGCGGCTCAGTCAGCGTCCTGGACATCCACGCCAGCGACAACGCTGAGCGCTACTGGAAGCCGCTCGGCTACCAAGACATCTACGGCGATGCTCTCGCCTGCGTGCAAGCCCTCAATGATGCATTCCTGGAATATCAGCGGCGCGAGTCTGGGGAGAGCGAATCGCGCGATCGCCTGGTCGTGCTGATTGATGAGTTTGAAGAATGGCTCGGCTCAGTTGAACTCAAGTTGGGCTTGGCGGGGGCTGAGCCGAAAGAAATCAAGGAAACCCTGAAGCGGGTGATCTTACAAGTCAAAGCACTGGCGACCGGGGGGGCGTAAGTATGCCGTCTCGATTGTGCTCATTAACCAGAGTTTCAACTGCTCAGCACTGCGACTCGACGGCAACCATAAGCGCTGTTTTGTTCAGATTCATCTCAATCAAAATGCAGTCGCTTGGCTTAAGCAGGCAGGTAGCAAAGACGCTGAATTGGAGCAGTACGTCACTGACCGCGCGGGGAAGTATTTTGGCATTGCCTGTGGTGCGGTCACCCCGTCTCCGTTGCTGCATCCTACTCACTGGGATTATGGCAGCATCCAGGACGGACAAAAGCCGCTCAACTTGCGGTCGATAAACCCAGTCGAACCCCAGCCAGAACCCAGCCCCGAACCCAAACCCAGCGACGCGCTATCAATACTCAGAACCCAGACTGGGCAAGGCTTCCCGGTTTTACCAGTTGAGCCAGAGACAACCCCAGAGCCGCCAAATCGCGAGACTGACGAACTGGCGGAACGGGTGCGAGAATTGCACGCGCGCGGGGTGCGGACGGTGAAGGCTATCGCTTGGGAGATTGCCGGGATTAAACCCTCCAGATCGGCAAAGTATCGGGAGTTGAGCCAGCTAATTAAGGGGATATTGATTGAGATTGGGTGAAATGCGGTTGGTATATTCCAGCTCTCTCCAGCCTGTCAAGCTCCGCGATGATCATCGGGGGCTTGCTGTTGGTTTATATCGTAGGTCTCGGCTCGCGTGGAGCTTTCACAGGGAGCGAGGGCTGAGTCACATTGAGAGCCGCGCCGGTTGTGAGCTTGGCGTAGTAGCCCTCGGATTGAAGCCGTTCGGCTTCGCTCTCAGCGGTATCAAAATCGGGGAATGGCCCAACGATGGCGGTTGCCGTTTGGATGTGCCAGCGATGATCTTGGAATTCTGGGTAGTTCATGGCTTTACTCGGTAGGGTTGGTGATCGCCCCCAGTGGCGGGGGAACGCTGAACCGTGTAGTGGTCTGCATAGGTTTTGGGGTCACGGAATGCGTGCTCAGCTTCGGTCAGGGTCATCAGCTTCCGAGCCAAGTGGCGGCGCTCCGACTTGACCCGCTGCTCGCCATCAACCTCGATAAACTCAGCTTGGCTGGGAGCAGACTCACCCGGCTTCAGCTTGCGCGGTGTGCGGTACTCATGCTGGTAGCTGTTGCCATCGGTCATCAGGATTCCCTTGGCGCGGTCGGTGTACTTCCGTGCCTCGTTGTAGAGCTTGCTAGCTGGGTTGCCGGTGTAGTCGCCAGTCGCGTGCCGGACGATAGGCTTGCCGTTCTCATCAATCGAATCGGTCACGATGTAACAATTCAAGTGCTCGCGTAGTGCTGCCATCTCATCAGCACACATCTCGGCGATTGCCGAACCATCAACCGGAGCAATCCGACCGCAGAACCACTTAACCCGCTCTGGTGTGCCGATTGTGGGGACATCGTGGCTCTCAGGTGCAGCCTGAGCCGGTGTAGGCTCGCTGGACGTGGACTCAGGCTTGCTAGATGCAGGCTGGGTCGATGTGGGTTCACTGGGAGCAGGCTCGCTGGGGGTGGGTGCAGTGTCTCCAGTCTGCTGCACCAACCACTCGCGAGACTTCTGTACCAGATCGCCGATCTTGATGCGATTGCCACGTTTGTCCGTTCCTTTGTTGTTGTCTGCCTCGGTCAGCCCGTAGCGCTCATGATGGCTCTCAATGGCTTCGCCCATGTCTGCCATCGCGGCATCAATAACGGCCTTGCGAGACTTTGTGAGCCGTTTGATTAGGGAGCCGGTGATGTAGAGGCGATAGCTGTTGTCCTGGTGCTCTGGAAAATCATTCCAGGCGATAACCTGCTCAATCGCTTCGATGTTGCGGTCATAGGCGCTCCCTTCACGCACCCCACTGCTGCTAGGTGCGGTCTGACTAGATGCAGTCGGCTGGCTGGGTGCAGGGATGTCAGGTGCAATTGAGCGGGCATATTCGATAATGATGCGTTCAGCGTGAGACGAAAGCGCATCCTCAATAAATAGCTGAAGATCCTCCCCGGTCTCATCTACAGCAAACCTAATGCGATTGATCGAATGTCGATCTAAATCAAGCGTTTCGAGTAAATCTTGTTTTTGGGCTTGCCGAGTCGGTGCAGGTTGCTGAATGGGTGCAGGCTGGGGGGCTGACTTGAACTCAATGAGTGAGCCGAGATACTTGACCAGAGTTCCTTTGTTGCCATTGCTGATGTTGATACTCTCGCCCGCTTCGTTCTCAACGTGGGTCAGCTTCATTTGATGGCGGGCGAATTCGCGCAAGTCCTTCCAGTTCGCCAGTTCGAGCAGTTCGGTAGGGGTAAATTGATACTTAGTCATTTGCTTGCGCCCCGTCGCGGGCGTTTTTCTTGTCTGCACCTATCTTAACCTATATGCACCTAAGTTGCAACACTTGCACATAGTTTTGTGTGCTGCTACACTGGACATAATGTTAAGCAGGCCAAGCAAATGACTGCCGTAATTGAGGGAATCGCCCGCCAGCATTGCATCCCAGAGACCATCGCCGAAATGGGGATGCGGTTCAAGGCTGAGTATGCAAGCGCTGGTAGCCTTGATGAAGCGAGAGCCGCCTGTGAGCGTGCCCTAGCGCTGCTGAGAGCTGAGACCGGGTGCATTGTCGCCCGTGATGATGAGGGCTTGCAACAGACCAAGCGGGGCAAGCCAGCTACGCTGATCACCTATCTCACCCACTTTCGCCGCTGGGCAAACGAAGTGCCCCTAAGTGCAGCCAACACACTGCAAGTTGAGCGCTATGACTCAGAACTTGGGAAAGCGGTCTGGGAGCACTGCCACGTTGCCGATGCTGTTTTGATTGCTTCGGTTGCAGAGCGTGGGAAGCGGCGCGAACGGGCTAATGAGTTGGTCGTGACCTATGGCAAGTATCAGAAGCTCTTGAGGGCGACCGAGGCGATTCAGCAAGCAGAGGAATTAATCGCCGATCGAAACTACTGGAGTAAGGTTGCAGTTGGGCTGATGATGCTCACGGGTCGCCGGTCTGCCGAGATCCTGAAGTCTGCAACCTTCCAGGTGACCGGCCCGAACTCGCTTCACTTCGCCGGACAGCTTAAAACTCGTGGCTCTAAGGATGCTCGACTCGCATTTGAGATTCCGTGCCTGTGCGATGCGTTCGATGCGTTTGATGCTCTCCAGTGGCTGCGAGAGCACAAGCCCGAATTTTTAGAGATGCCCAACACGCGGGTTCATCAGCTCACGAAAACAGCTCTAGGCGATGCAGCGCGGGCGTATTTTGACAATCCAAACCAGGGGCGCGAATTCGTACCAGGTGCTACCCCTCACAAGCTGAGAGCCGCTTATGGTGCAGTTTGCTGGGAACGCTACCGGGCCAGTGAGCCAGCCGAAAATCGCAAGTCAGTGAATGCCTACCTCGCCGAGATTCTGGGTCATGACAACAAAAACATTACAACGTCGCTGAGCTATCAGAAGTACACAATCATTTAGCCCATGAAAGTCAGATGGAAGAAAATTGCTCCCGTGCTTTTGGTTGGGGTGATCGCTGTGGTTGCTGGCACATACGCATATGGACGTTGGCGAGAGCGGGATGGTTGGTGTGCTCGGTTTCATCCAGACGGACGGGAAGAAATACTCTATGGAGATGAATGCGACCGCCCCTAGCCCCTCATTCCTCATAACCCCACAGTCACCATCCCCACGCCTCACAGCCCCTCCTAGCCCCCTCACAGGCGATACCTGTTTGAGGGGGTTTGTTGTGGGAGGGTTGGCGATCGCCCGCTGGCAGCCCGCAACCCAGAGCCAGGCAGTGCCAGCCGAGCCGCGAGCCGGGCGGGCACGCCCCGCAAAAAGTACACGGGGGGGAATCCTGAAAGGTACACGGGGAAAGGATTCTGTAATACTTATATGGGTAGCGTGTCCACGTGGTTGAAAAATCAACACGGGGTCAGGCGGGTGGGTCGTGGTAGGGGGTAGCGCTGAAACCGAGCGCGACGGTCGCGGCGAACTGGGGAGGGGTCGGGCGGGTGGAAGTTGGCGATCGCTAGCGCGTTGGCGATCGCCCGCGCGGAAGTTGGCGATCGCTAGCGCGTTGGCGATCGCCCGGCTGGTGCGGTCTAGCTGAGTGCAGACAGATAGGTGCATAAGTGCATAGGTGCAACAAATGATAGGTGCATAAATGCAGATAGGTAGGTGCGTAAGATAGGTGCATGGGTGCAGCTAGCGTCATAGGTGCATACATCTAGCGTAGGTGCGTATGGGTGCATTAAATAGGTGCATTTCTGCACATATCTAGAACCCAGTCACAGAGGGGTTTTCAGGCTCATGGGGTGCTTATGTGCGTTAGCTACTGAGTGCTGCTATGCACCTATATGCACACTATATGTATGCATGGATGCAATAGGGTGC
>JAAUTY010000047.1 GCA_012031265.1 Spirulinaceae cyanobacterium SM2_1_0
AACTCCAATTGATTGGAAACAGCTCCGTGGTGAAGTTACTGCCGTAGTAAACGGCCTCTCCACTCGCTGGAGAACTCAATTGATTGGAAACCCGGTGGGTGAGGAGCTTTCGCCTATTTTAGTACTCTCCACTCGCTGGAGAACTCAATTGATTGGAAACGGTTCCGGTCGTTGCCGACTCGGAGCGAATCTGGGCTCTCCACTCGCTGGAGAACTCAATTGATTGGAAACCCCATTCCGACTAACGAATCGGATAAGTTGCGCGCTCTCCACTCGCTGTTGACGAAGGAAACCCAACTCCAACCCTTGTCGCTGTTGGGTTTCGCTAGGCTCAACCCAATCTACAAAAAGATGTGTCAGGCAGTCAGGGTCGCACCTTTGCGATCGCCATACGCAAGCCGTCGGCAAAGATAGCCCGGTACAATTCCCCTGTACGCCTTGCTGCTACACCGACGACCCGACCATGCCCCCATGCTCAACACCAATTGCCCCGGCTCGCTGCGACTGAAAAGTGCTCTCTTCTGGGTGGGGGCGATCGCGCTTAGCCTCGCGGCCTGCCAACCGAAAACCGCGACCGACTCGCCGCCGCCCCCCAGTCCGGCTGCAACATCAGTGCCAACCCCTTCACCGACGCCGTCTCCAACCCCAACCGCCGCCGCCGATCCGCAGGCGGCAGCGGCCCAGCGCGAGCAGGGTCTCGACTATCGCCAGCAGGGTCGCTTCCCGGAGGCGATCGCCGCCCTAGAGCGAGCAGTTGACCTCGATCCGGAGCATCTAGACGGCCGCGTCCTCCTGGGCTGGACGCTGCACCTCGCCGACCGCCAGCCGGATGCGGCGACAGTTCTGGAAGCGGTGCTAGAACGCGATGCCGAGTCTGTCACGGCACTCAATGCGCTGGGGATTGTTTACTTGACGAGCGATCGCCTCGAGGCGGCGATCGCCACCCATGAGCGCGCCGCCGCACTCAAACCGGATAACGAGATCGCTTACTACAACTTGAGCTTGGCATACCATCGTCAGCAGGATTACGCAACCGCGATCGCACGGGGCGAGCGTGCTGCCGCACTCGAGCCTAGCAATCCGCATCCGCTGGTGGCTCTAGCGCTGATCTACTGGGATCAGGGGGAAATGCCGAGAGCGCGTGAATACTATCAACAGGCGATCGCCCTTGATGCCCGCTATCGCGATCGCGGCTTTCTCGCCCACCTACCGGACGCGGGTTTCAGCGAGTCGCAGTGGCGAACCACTGAAGAGATCCTTGCCGCCTTCTAGACGCTCATCGCGGCAGCAGCGAAGATTGCGTTTTTAGCGGTTGCGATCACCCATTTCGCCCGCCACACTGAAATCACCCTGGACGATCGCGAGTCGGTGCTTGGCCTCTGCGCCAGTATTGCCGCATGATCTAGCTGCGACTCCGGCTTACATCAGCTTTGACCCAACTCTATGAAGATGGGATGCAGTTGATAACTTTCAATGTGAAGATTTGATGAAGCCAGCCCTTGATGACTCAGTATTTTTGAGGATCCGACTTGCCATTGGGGAGTTTGTCCGCTCTCCGGTCAGTATTTGCACAGATGCCCTTGACGCTTGCTCGCGGATTGAAAAATCGCGGGTGCGAGCGTTTGCTTGAAGCCTTGCTTCAGACGACTTGACCCGTGGTGTACTACTAAATAATTGCAATCATCATGAAAACTGTCGCGATCGCGATCGGTACTGTTTTGCTCGTACCGACCACTACCCTAGCGGCCACACTTGGCTCGGTTAGTGATGTATCCCCCTTCGCTCCATTCAGTGTCACGGTTGGTTCTGATGCCGCCGCTCTGAAGTCAGAATTACTCGGCTCTGATCTCGCCCGCGCGACGGTTGGGGATCAAACCATCTTCATCGGCACGCAGCAGGTGAGTGGTATTAATCAAAACCCTTTTGCGATCAGCTTTCTGGGTGATACGGTGCAGTGGTTTGTCGATGACTACGAGACCGGCGGCCCCGACGGCCGCGGGGTTGGTATCGTCTGGGATGGCAGTGATAGCTTTTATTCCGCCTTCACTGTCGATGGTGGCGGCAGCGGTCTGGAAGACCTAACCAGCAACGGCTGGCTGTCCAGCTACGGCTCCGGTGGTGGTCCAAAAGTCACGGTGCTCGCCAAGCTGAGCGCCGCGACCGGCCTACAAGGGGCTGACCTGGACGGCATGGGGACGTTTGTTTACTCGGTCAGGCAGTCCGATGGCCAAACGAATACGCTGACCCCTGTGACTCCAACCGGCCTCTCCCTTGACGATGCCGGTAATGTCGTGCTCAATGCTGATTCATTTTTTGCACCGCTCGGCATTGACAAGACCAACATGACCGAAGTGGACATCTCCGGTGGTTCGCCGTTTGACTATTGGATTGCTTTCGATCCAACCCTAGAGACTGCCCTCGGCGCTTGTGCCGAGGGTTGGGACGATCCGAATACGTCGGATGAATTTTGCGATACGGTCGGTTCCGGTGGTTCCGGTGGTGGTTCGGGTGGTTCGGGCGGTGGTTCCGGCGGTTCGGGTGGGGGGTCAACCTCGATCCCCGAACCTGCGTCCACGGTGGCGGTGTTGCTCTTGGGCGCGGCGGCTTGGCTGAAACAGCGGGGGCAGATGGGCGATCGCGCTCGTTAACTCAATCGTCACTGAGCAAGCTCGCATCGGTAGCAGTGGCTTCTGGATACCGATGTGATCGCCCGTGCTTGTGGCGGCGCATTCAAGCCGTCGCCTGGATCGATTCCGGGCGCTCTAGTTCAAAGGCGGCGTGAATGGCACGCAGGGCCGTCTCACCATCGGCCTTCGCCACCACGCAAGTGACTTTGATCTCCGAGGTGGCGATCATCTGGATATTGATGCCTTGCTCGGCGAGGGCGCGAAAAATGCGAGCGGCGACGCCCGGACGACCGATCATGCCGATGCCCACAGCACTGACTTTAGCGATGTCGCAGTCGATGCTGACCTCGCCCCAGCTCCCGGCGGCTTCGGCTTGCAGCAGGGTGCGGGCGCGTTCGGCTTCACTCGCCGCCACTGTACAGGCAATGTCCCGGGTCAGTTGCCCGTTGATGCTGCGGCAGCGCTGAGATTGGATAATCGCATCGACGCTGATCCCGGCAGCGGCGAGCTGATTGAAGATTTTGGCGGCGAGGCCGGGGCGATCGCGCACCTGCCGGATCCCCAGCCGCGCCTGGGAGCGATCGAGGGCAACACCCCGTACCGGGGGGTAATCGCCGAAAGTCAGATCATCGGGCTGAAAGGTTGTGGATGCGTCCACCTCAAAGCGATCACACAAGGCGGCGATCGCCCGATCCGCATCCGCCGTCGCGATCACGCAACTGACCTGCACTTCCGACGTGGAGATCATTTGGATATTGATCCCCGCTGTAGCCAGGGCGTCAAACATCTGTGCCGCGATCCCCGGTCGGCCGATCATGCCGGCACCTGTGATCGCCACTTTGATAATGTCCTGATTGACAGTGACCTCGGCTTCGTCGGAGTGGGGGGCTGGGGAAGAGCGAAGGACGGGGGCGATCGCCGCCGCCACAGCTTCAGCAGCACTCGACGCCGCCCGCACGACGGTAAACGCAATGTCATTGCTATTGCCCTCGTGGATCGACTGCACGATCAGATCGATGTCTACCAACTGGCGACCGAGTTCTCCAAAGAGGCGGGCGGCAATGCCCGGCTGATCGGGCACACGCAACAGGGCAATCTTAGCTTGGTCGGGATCGACACTGACGCCATCGACGGCTTTGGCAATTTCCAGGTTTTCCAGCGATCGCTCTGGGGGCGTGGTGCAAAAAACGCGCGTCCCCGGCTCGTCCGTCCAGCTCGAACGCACGACTAAAGGAACCCCGTAGTTACGGGCAATCTCGACCGCGCGAGGATGCAACACTTTCGCCCCAAGGCTCGCTAGCTCCAGCATTTCATCGGCAGTGATTTCATCCAGCAGCCGTGCCTCCGGAACAATGCGCGGATCCGTGGTCAAGATCCCCGGCACATCGGTATAGATTTCGCAGCAGCTCGCTCGCAGGGCGGCAGCTAGGGCGACGGCTGAGGTGTCGGAGCCGCCGCGCCCCAGGGTGGTGATGTCGGGCTGCGCGCTGTCGGTAATGCCCTGAAAACCAGCCACAACCACAACTTTACCCTCATTGAGATGGCACTCGAGCCGCTCGGTTTTGATGTGGAGGATGCGAGCGCGACTGTGGGCGGCCTCGGTGACGATGCCGACTTGCGCGCCGGTGAGCGAGATCGCCGGTTGACCCCGCTCGTGCAGAGCCATGCTCAGCAGCGCGATCGACACCTGCTCGCCAGTTGAGAGCAACATATCCATCTCGCGACGGCTGGGATTCGCGGTCACCTGCTGCGCGAGGTTGACGAGTTGATCCGTGGACTTGCCCATCGCCGAAACAACGACGGCAACGGCATTGCCTTGCCGCACAGTTCGCCGGATGCGTTCAGCAACCGCTTGAATGCGTTCCACTGAACCGACTGAGGTTCCGCCATATTTTTGGACAATTAGAGCCATCCCTTTCTCCTGTGGCACGACTGGCGAGCGCGCCTGCGCCCAATGGCTTGCCCGGACTTGACATTCTAATCTAGCAAACGGTAACTGATCGCCTCCCGCCGGGCATTGGCGGCTCGGATCGCCGCTCACTTCGTACCCGTTGCGCGGACGCCTCCGCAGAGCTTGGGGTTGGAACGAACCGTCGCACGGCGGTTATCTACACTCGTGACTCCCCCTTGACCTTGGTGACAATTAGAATAAAGTAATGAGGGCTTACCGCACATGGCAATTAGCATGAAATCACTCTACGACTGGTATCGGGCGATGCTCCGCAATCCCAAGTATCGTTGGTGGATTGTCTTGGGTAGCTTGGTATATCTAGTCAGTCCCCTCGATCTTTCCCCTGACATCCTGCCCATTGCCGGACAAATTGACGATATTGCCGTGCTGACACTCCTGCTGGCGGAAGTCTCGCAGATTGCGTTGGATTACTTCCGGCAGCGGCGGGGCGTCGAAGTGGCGGCTCAACCTGGGGCGGATGTGCCGACGGTGGATGTCAACGCGGTTGCGGCTGATGATTAGCGGGTAATCTCGAGTCGCGCGGTGCGAGTTCCTTTCCGCAGGTTCGCGGATTTCTCCTTGCGGTCTAGACTATATAATCGGGTGTATCTGCTGAAGGGAAGAGCCATGGTGACACTATCCTTGATTGAGGAAATTACCAGTGCGCTCCAATGCGATCGCAACGCGACACGAATTAAGAAATTACTTGTCTGTGCTTGCCGCCGCCAGTGGTTGAACGACCCGGCGGCGTTGGCGCATCTGAGCTGGGCAGACTTGCTGATCGAGCTATACCACGGCAATGCTAGTCTCGATCAGCTCAGCGAGACCCTGTTTGGTGTCGTCAAACAACTGAGCCGCAAGGCCGAATATGCTCAGGTCGCCAGCACGCTGTTGAGCCACTGCGAGCGGCTCTATGATGAGCTAGAGACGACGCAGTTCACGCCAGCCGCCGCCGATCCCGAAAACACACAATTTCTCGGTGCGTCAGCGGCTGATGGCTATGCCACGGCGGCGACGGCGATCGCCCATCATCCCGAAGCGCACCGCCTCCGCAAGCTCCTCTACTGCGCTACCTACGGCGAGTGGGAGAACGATAACGCGCTCCTCAGCCAGGTCAATCTCGCCGATTTGCTCGCGGTGCTGGTCTCCCACTACCCAAGCGCCGACTACCTGCAAGTCGCGCTCCAGGAAATTGTTCAGAACCTCAACCGCCGCACCCAATACACCCAACTCGCCGCCATCGTGATTGCGGCGGTGACACCGCTCTACGCCACGACGAGCACGGGTGAAATGGCAGCGGTGACCGGATTGCAGCCTCCCGCTGACGCGAGTGTTCCCAGTACCAGTGTCACGGATGCGATCGCCAATGACGAGCCAGTGACAGCGCTCAAGCTACCCCCACCACCAGCCACCTCAGTTGACTCGGCAACGGCAGCCACCGAAGTGAAAGTAATGCTGACCCGCCACCGTCGCGATATCGACTTGCAGCCAAGCCCACCCAAGGGCGACGACACCACCAACTACACACCAGCGAGCACGGCCACTGATTTCACAGCGACACCGCAAGTCCCGGCGACCTTACCCACCGTCAACCGCACCTACGATGCATTTAGCGTCCGGCTCGAGGTGATGAAATACGCCAATCCGCTGCGCGCCAAAATCCTCGCCTTCTCGACCTTGCACCACAAGTTCGAGGTCACGGGCAATGAATGGTCGAGTATGCGGACGCGCCCGTTTGATGAACTGCTCGCCAACTTGTACGAAACCTACGAACGCGCTGAGGATCTCGCCACCGAACTCTACGAAACCGCGAAGTATCTCGACGCGCCTGAAGAAGATCAGCAGGCGGCGGCCGCAATTGTGCAAGCGCTGGAGCCGTTTTATAGCGATCGCCCTGCCCCCTCCCTCGCTCGCGCCTAGCTTGGCAATATTATGATTCGAGCAGCATTTGTGTGGACTTATGGATGCGAGCGAACTGATCCGGCGCTACGAAGCAGGGGAGACCGCCTTTAGGGGCGTGCAACTACCGACCGCGCAGTTGCTGGGAGCTGATCTTATTGGCATCGATCTCCACAGCGCTGACCTGCACGGCGCGACCCTGATCTATGCCTACCTGAGCCGCGCCCGTCTCAACAAAGCCAACCTCGCGGGTGCGCGTCTCAGTGGCGCGAACTTGAACCAAGCCTCGTTGAGTGGGGCCAATTTGCACAATGCCGATCTGCACGGCACCAGTCTGCAAGGCGCGGATCTACGCAGTGCTGATATCACCCTGGCAAATTTGCTGGATGCGAACTTGATCGATGCCGATCTGCGTGGCAGTGACCTTAGCGGCGCGAATTTGACCGGGGCTTGCTTGCGGGGGGCCAATCTGCGTGAGGAGAAGCGCCTCTACACCGCGAACCTGGTTGGCGCGATCCTGACGCGGGTGGATTTGCAGGGGGCTGACCTCAAGGGAGCGAGTTTGCCGAAGGTCAATCTCAATGGGGCCAATCTGCGCGAGGTGAATTTTCGCGGTGCGGACTTGAGTGGGGCTGAGCTAGCCGGGGCGGACTTGCAGGGCGCTTTTTTGACCGAAGCCAACCTCAATGGAGCCAATTTGGCGGGCAGTAATCTCCAAAATGCCAAGCTCGAGCGAGCGCAGCTCAATGAAGCCAACCTCGCCAGTGCGAATCTGCACGCGGCGGTCTTGCCCGACAGCAAGCTGAGCAAGGCGGTAATGGAAAATGCTGACCTCAGTTGTACCCGCTTGAACCGCGCCGACCTCAGCCGCGCTAATCTTCGCAATGCCAATCTCAGTGAGGCGGACTTGGTAGAAGCCTATTGCGCTCGTGCCAACCTGACGGGAGCGAATCTCAGTCGTGCCAATCTGACGCGGGCGGAGATGAGCAGCGCCATCCTGACTTGGGTGGAGTGGTCAGGGGTGACTATGCCCGACGGCAGCGAGCGCTGAGCGGCGAATCGCTCTCTGGGGGCAGGGCGCGATCGCCCCGCAATGCTACAGTGTTTTTCGATGAACCGACACACCCCTATCCTGGAATCATGGCTGCCAACAAAATGAAAAAAGGCGCACTCGTCCGCGCCGTTCGCGAGAAGCTCGAGGCGAGCCTAGAAGCAACGGCAAGTGATCCGCGCTTTCCGCCTTATATCTTCGAGACCAAAGGTGCCGTGGTGGATGTTGACGACGAGTATGCCCTCGTGCAGTTTTTTGTGCCAACCCCGAATATCTGGTTTCGCATCGACCAACTAGAACTGGTCGATTAACGCCGTTCTGACGCGCCCTCGCAGTATGAAGCCGCCACAGCAGGGCTACCAAATTGATGCCAGATTGCTCATTGTCGAGTCTGGGAAATTGCGCTCGATCCCAAAAACTAAAGGGGTAGGAACTTGAGTTCCTACCCCTTTAATTCAGGATTGCACGTCAGTGGGAGATCGACGCAGCAGCCTCGCTCAATAACCTAGGCGGCGCGGCGACGACGAGCGGCAACCAATGCACCACCGACAACACCCAGACCGAGCATCAGACCCGGCTCCGGCACGTCAGCCGCTTGGATGCCAGCGATGGAGTAGTCGCTGTAGCGGTAGGAATCACCCTTCATCTCAACGCTGTTAAAGGTGATGGCGTCCACCAACAGGTCACCGAAGGGGTTGAGGATGCTGTACATACCGCCACCCTCTTCAGTGGAGGCGCTCACGGCATTGACAATCGAAGTAACACCGCCGAATGTCCACTCAGCCGTGGTGTCGCCTAGGATGGTCAGCGTGCCGATCATATCGCCGACCGCGATTTCAGCCACCTCGAAGACCTTGTCGCCGAACACATTCGGCTGATACATGAAGGCAAGATCGATCGACTTAATCACTTTAGCAACTTCCAGGGTTGCGGTGATTTCTTCGCCGTAGTCGATTTCTTCGAGCGTACCTTCGCCGGGGGAGGGGTCGCCGTAGACGCCGACAGCAGTTACACCGTTAACGGTCTTGGAGCTCAGGAAGCCGCCGAGGCTACCAACTTCGCCGTCCTTGGTGACCGTTAGCGTGAAGCCATCAGCCGTGGTGCAGGACTTCAGTTCGTCGGTGTGCTCGATGCCACCGCAAGCGCCAACCGCTTCGCCGCTGGTGAAGTTGAAGGCTTGAGCTGGTACGGCAGTTGCAGCGAGAGCACCGCTTGCGAGTACACCGGTCAGAATTGCTTTGGTTTGGAATTTCATTGTTACCTCGTTACCTCAGTAGTCTAGAAAAGAACGCTTTAACTTTACTCTCTGGCTGCTTCTTTAAGGCTCTGTAAGACCTTGTTTGTCCTGGCAATACCAAGTAACTGCTGCGGTATGACTATGCGAGCAATTTGGAATGTTGCCGAGGAGGGTCAAGGGCTAGAAGTCCTACAGGAACCGGGCTTTGGGTTAGCGCGCTAGGAGGCGCTATTGCCTTCACCCTCTCACATAATACTGGAGACATTGAGGGAACGTATGTGGATTCGGTAAAGATTCACCATTATCAGAAGACGATTTTGTGAAGTTTTGGAGAATTGCTCGGGGGTCGCCAAAAGTAACCGTAAATTCTTTGATTAACCCCGAAAGAGTGACGCAAAATGGCTGAATTTCTCTGGGTTAATACGGAGCTATCCTGAATATTCTCTGGTTCCCAGTAAATCTACGGCCGCACTTTGGCTGGAATCACTCCGCCAAATGTCAGCCCAAGTCGCTGGGCGGTAAAGCTTGCCAGCGTCACGGCTAGCGGGCGATCGCGAGTCTGATATCTGACTGTCTGGCTCAGTCGTCGCGTGATCGCTGTTGCTGCCAGGTTTGCCAGAGGTCGGGGCGGCGATCGCGCGTGCGTTGATATTGCTGTACCTGTCGCCAACTGGCGATCGCGCCGTGATCACCAGAGCGCAGGACATCGGGCACGGCCCAGCCGCGAAACACCGCCGGTCGGGTGTACTGCGGATAGTCGAGCAAGCCGCCCTCGAAGCTCTCGGCTTTGAGAGACTCGACTTTACCCACTGTGCCAGGGCGCAATCGCACGACCCCATTGAGGAGCGCCAGCGCCGGGATCTCGCCGCAGGTCAGCACGAAGTCGCCCAACGAAATCTCCCGCGTCGCTAGGTAGCGCACACGCTCATCGACGCCTTCGTAGTGACCGCAAATGATCACGATCTGCTCGCAGTCGGCTAGTTCACTGAGCAGCGCCTGGGTCAGTGGCTCGCCTTGGGGCGTCATCAGTACCACCTCGCGGCGGGGCAGTACGGGTAGCGACTCGACGGCTGCGAACAGCGGTTCCGGCTTCAGCACCATGCCGACGCCGCCGCCGTAGGGTTCGTCATCGACACGGCGGTGTTTGTCCAGGGCGAAGTCGCGGGGGTTGGTGCAGTGGACGGTGGCGATTTGCTTGGCGATCGCCTTCCCCAACAAACTGGTCTGGAGCGGCGACTCGAAAAATTCTGGGAACAGGGTGATGATGTCGAAGCGCATCGCCGAAAGGTAAGGGAGGGCGGCTGAGTTGAGACTGAATCAACGCGAGTGAATAATCTGAAACTGAATCAACGGTGAGCAGCTTGGGGTCAGTTGATCGGGTGATCGCGCTGTCAAGGCAAGCGTGCAGATGTATCCGGGTCGCCCGGAGGAACGGATCTGATCCGGTGTGTCGCGGCCTAACCCAGCCTCTCCCCTTGCCCCCTCCTGGGGGTTCGAGATAAAGTGGCTGTCTGATCAGACGCACACCAAAAAAGTTCTAGATTATTGATCTGACGATCTCCATGCTACGTCCGTAAGTCGTTCTATGCTGCAATCCGAGTCTCGACCGTCTGAAGTAAGTCAGTTGCAACCGACGAAAACCGCCATTTTTGCGATCGGCGGTGCTGAGGATAAGGTACACGGGCGCGAAATTTTGCAGGCATTTTTTCAGCGCTCTGGCGGTCATAAAGCAGCGATCGCCATCGTGCCCTCGGCCTCACGCGAACCCGCGATCATCGGCGAGCGCTACCGCCACATTTTTGGGGACATGGGGGCGGCGCAGATCGAGATTTTTGATATTCGCGATCGCGACCAGGCGAGCGACGAACAGTATCTCAAGTACGTCGAGGAATGTACCGGCGTCTTCTTAACGGGCGGCGATCAACTACGCCTTTGTGGACTTCTCGCCGAGACGCCGATTATGGAGCGCATCCGGGAGCGGGGTCAGACCGGCGAAATCGCCTTGGCGGGCACAAGTGCGGGGGCGGCGGTTATGGGTCACCATATGATCGGGGGGGGCGGCAGTGGCGAGTCACCGAACCGCTCGCTGGTAGACATGACGATGGGGCTGGGCATTGTGCCGGAGGTGGTCGTTGACCAGCACTTCCACAATCGCAATCGCATGGCACGACTGCTGAGCGCGATCGCCATTCACCCCGACCGCCTGGGCATTGGCATCGACGAAGACACCTGCGCCATGTTTGAACAAGATGGCTGGTTTCAGATTCTCGGACGCGGCACGGTCACTGTGATCGACGCGCAAGCGCTCTCGCACACCAATCAGCTTGATGCCGATGTGGGTGACCCGCTGAGCCTGCACAGCCTGCGGTTACACGTGCTCTGTCATGGCGATCGCTTTCATCTCCACCAACGCCGTCCCCTAACCCCGATGTCGGGCGAAAAATCGGCATAACGTCTATTTTTCTAGGACGCGACGGTGCAGGGGCAAACGGGCACAGAGAATCAGTAACTTAAAAAACTGTTACCCGCGAACAGTTCTGCCGCTTTTCCAGGCGGGAAACTGAGTGATAACTCGATTGGTGCGGCTCAGTCTGACATCCTAGGCGACACAATCTATGCGAATTCTTAAGACTTTGACCCTGCGGGGTCCGAACTATTGGAGCATCCGCCACAAAAAGCTCGTTGTCATGCGTCTTGACCTCGAAGAGCTTGATGAACACTACTCTAACGAAATTCCTGGTTTCTACGACGGCCTCGTCCAGATTTTACCCACCCTGATCGAGCACTACTGCTCGCCGGGACATCGCGGTGGCTTCCTCAGTCGCCTCCGCGAAGGCACGCTCATGGGTCATATCATCGAGCACGTCGCCCTAGAACTGCAAGAACTGGCTGGGATGCCCGTCGGCTTCGGCCGCACCCGCGAAACCGCCGATCCAGGCGTCTACAACGTCGTCTACGAATACCTTGACGAGCAAGCCGGTCGCTATGCCGGTCGCGCCGCCCTGCGTCTGTGCCAAAGCATTGTCGAGACGGGGACTTATCCAGCCGCAGAACTGGAGCAGGACCTGGCGGATCTCCGCGAGCTGTGGGCGAATGCCGCCCTCGGCCCCAGCACCGAAACGATTATCAAAGAAGCCGAAGCACGGCGCATTCCCTGGCTACACCTGAGCGCGCGTGCCACGATCCAGTTGGGCTATGGTGTACGCCAGCGACGGATGCAAGCGACGCTCACGGATGCGTCCGGCATTCTCGGTGTCGAGTTAGCTTGTGACAAAGAAGGGACGAAAACTATGCTCCGCGATGCCGGCATTCCCGTCCCACGCGGCACGGTGATTCAATATCTCGATGAACTAGAAGACGCCATCGAAGACGTCGGCGGTTACCCGATCGTGATCAAGCCCCTCGACGGCAACCACGGACGCGGCATCACCATCAACATCGACAACTGGCAAGATGCCGAGATCGCCTACGACCACGCCAGTGAAGCGGCCAAGACGCGCTCGGTGATCATTGAGCGTTACTACCGAGGCAGCGATCATCGCGTGCTCGTAGTCAATGGCAAAGTCGTGGCTGTCGCAGAACGCATTCCAGCACACGTCATCGGTGATGGCCGTGCCACGATCGGCGAACTGATCGACGCCACGAATCGCGACCCCCGGCGCGGTCATGGTCATGACAATGTGCTGACGAAAATCACACTCGATGACAAGGCGATCGCCGTGCTCGAACGCCAAGGCTACCGCCTTGACACGGTGTTGCGTGAGGGCGAGCGCGCCTTTCTGCGGGCAACCGCCAACCTGAGCACGGGCGGCATCGCCATCGACCGCACCGACGACATCCACCCCGAAAATATCTGGATTGCTCAGCGCGCCGTGCAGGCTATCGGCCTCGACATCGCCGGTCTCGATGTGGTCACACCGGACATCACCCGCCCCCTGCGGGAAATGGATGGCGTCATCGTCGAGGTTAATGCTGCGCCGGGCTTCCGGATGCACGCCGCGCCCAGCGAGGGGCTGCCGCGCAATGTCGGTGCCGCCGTGCTCGATATGCTCTTCCCGCCGGACACACCGACCCGCATCCCGATCATTTCGATCACCGGCACCAATGGCAAAACGACGACGACCCGCTTGACTGCCCACCTGTTCCGCCAGACCCAGAAGGTCGTGGGCTACACGACCACCGACGGCATTTATATCAACGAATACCTAGTCGAAAAAGGCGATACCACCGGCCCCCAAAGCGCGCAAGTGATTCTCAAAGACCCCTCAGTCGAGATTGCTGTATTGGAAACGGCGCGCGGTGGCATCTTGCGATCGGGCATTGCCTTCGAGAACTGCGATGTCGGCGTGGTACTCAATGTCGCCGCCGATCACCTCGGCCTCGGCGACATCAATACGATCGAACAGATGGCCTCAGTCAAGAGCGTCGTCGCCGAAAATGCCGATCCCGACGGTCATGTCGTCCTCAATGCTGACGATCCGCTGGTGGCGAAGATGGCAGAGCGCGTCCAAGCCAAGATCGCCTACTTTGCGATGAGCCGCGACAATGCTGTGATTCAGGAGCATATCCGGCGCGGCGGTATTGCGGCGATCTACGAAGACGGTTACCTAACGCTGCTAGAAGGGGATTTTACCTTACAACTGGAAGCCGCGAAGAAGCTACCAGTCACCCTCGGCGGCTTAGCGCCGTTTATGATTGCCAATGCGCTGGCGGCGAGTCTCTGTGCTTTTGTGCAAGGGGTGGATATTGAGCTGATTCGCCAAGGTCTGCGCACCTTTAACCCCTCTAGTGACCAGACTCCCGGCCGCATGAATCTCTTCGACCTCGGCCAGCACCATGTCTTGATCGACTACGCCCATAATCCGGCGGGCTATGAGGCGATGGGCGGCTTCGTGCAGAATTGGGAGGGCGATCGCGTCGGGGTGGTCGGGGGGCCAGGTGATCGCCGTGATGAAGATTTGATCGAGCTGGGCCGCATCGCCGCCAAGCTGTTCCACTACATCATCATCAAAGAAGACGAGGATCGGCGCGGTCGCGAGCGCGGTGAAGTCGCTGACCTGATTGCCAAGGGCGTCGTGCAAGTCGATCCGGATGCGCGCTACGAAATCCAACTGGACGAGCGCCAGGCCATCGAACTCAGCCTCAGCAAAGTCAAGGATGGCGGCCTAGTCGCGATCACGCCAGAAAGTGTTGGTGTAGCCATCGACCTGATTAAATCTCGCCAAGCCTAAAGTGTCGCATCACGCTTGGCGTAGTAGTAGGCACGATTTTTCGCCACCCACTCGGCTTCTGACCACTGGCGATCGCGCTCATGGGCCAAGTGCAGATAAACCAAATCCGGCGAGCGACAGAGATGGCGACCGTCAGCCAGATAGCGCTCGATCAGATCCTGATCCTCGCCCCCCCAGCCGACAAACTGCTCATCCCAGCCGCCCAGCGCTTGCAGGCGATCGCGCTGCAACAGCGGCACGACGCCAAAACGCTCGCCTTGCAACAAATGCTTCCGCAACGCGGTCGGCTGATCTTCGGGGGCGATCGCGGCAGTCGCGGCCGCCGCCGGTAAGCACGCCAAGTCGTCGAGAGCCGTCAAGGGGCTGAGCAGTCGATAACCGCTGATTAATAGCTGGGGCGCTTGCTGGGCGATCGCCAGGTGCCGCGTCAGCGTCGCACCCACCGGCAAGAGATCCACATCGAACGGCGTCACCCAGTTGCCCTGAGCCGCCGCCAAACCCAGATTCAGCGCCCGCGTCTTGTGAAAAACACCCGGACAGCTCAGGTGCAGATAGTGGCTGCGGGGCAGTTGCCGCAGCCGTTCTGGCAAACCGGGTGATGGCACTGCACTGGCTTCGAGCAGCCACAGCTCAGCCGCCGCCGGAGCCATCTGCTGCCACCAATGCAAGAGGCTGGTGAGTTGAGCGGGGCGATCGCGATAGGTCACGAGCAAAGAAAGCTGCATAGTATCAGAACAGGGTTGACACTGAGGGGGCGGCATCGTCAGGCGGTGCATCGCTGCTCCCCCGAACCGCGACAAACTCGGAAACCACCCAGCCGCGATGCACGGCGATCATGGATGCTTCCCGCTTCTTTTTTATATGCCTCGCCGTGCTTGTTTGCCCTCAGCCGCCGCCGCAACAAACCCATTTCAACAGATTCACGCGATTCGCTACACTGGTGAGGGTGCAGGCAGTCTGGGTTCGTTTGGGTTCGCAGCTCGTCACGTTGGTGGCAGGAGCGGTCACTAACGATTGAGATTCAGCCGCAAGCCGGCAATCCGCTTGCTACTGCCTTATGCCCGCCCAAAGTTTTTCGTAACCTTGTACAAGCTGAGAGGAAAGACAGCGTCATGGGACTATTCGATCGCATCAGCCGGGTTGTCCGAGCCAATCTCAACGACATGGTCAGCAATGCTGAGGATCCTGAGAAGATTCTGGAACAGTCGATAATCGACATGCAAGAAGACTTGGTACAGCTGCGCCAAGCTGTAGCGAAGGCGATCGCCGCCCAGAAAAAAACTGAGCAGCAGCACAACAAGAACCAAGTTGATGCAAACCAATGGCAACAACGCGCCCAACTAGCCATCTCAAAAGGGGATGAAAGTCTGGCGCGTGAAGCACTGACGCGCAAGAAGAACAGCGCTGAGGTTGCTGCGCAACTGAAGCAGCAACTCGATGTCCAAGTTAACCAAGTGCAAGGCCTGAAGCGCAACTTGATTGCCCTCGAGAGCAAGATTTCGGAAGCCAAGACCAAGAAGGATATGCTCAAGGCGCGCGTCCAAGCGGCAAAAGCCAACGAGCAGTTGCAGAGTGCCGTCAGCTCGATGAACACCGGCAGCTCGATGGCAGCTTTCGAGCGGATGGAAGAGAAGGTATTAGAACTGGAAGCCCGTTCTCAAGCAGCGTTTGAGCTAGGCGGCAATGACCTCGAGAGCCAATTTGCGGCCCTCGAGTCGGGAAGCGATGTCGATGCCGAGTTGGCGGCGATGAAAGCCCAACTCTCCGGTGCCGCTCCGGATCAAGGCGCACTACCCGCCGGTAGCAGCCCCACCGCTACCCAGGCCGAAGGCACGATTGATGCTGAACTGGAAGAGCTTCGCACCCAATTGAATCAATAGCACGATGCTTTAGGCAGCTGGATGGGGCATGGCTGATTGACGGGATGCCGCCGATCTTTCCCAGCACGACTTCATCACTGATCGTAGAGACGCGACACGTCGCGTCTCTACCATTTTGATGTGAAGATGTTCGCTCCCAATTGATTGAACGTCAGATTTCACGCCCAGATTCAACAGCGCTGATGATCGACCCACCGTGTAATGATAGATTGAACTTTTGTTTAGAAATGTCACAGATCACTAGCGACTCGCCAGCCGCAATTCGGGGCCGTGCTACCTTGCAATGGGGAATTTGAAAAACCATTCAAAAGTTAGCGGAGAACGGGTTTTGGCTACTCAGTTTGCAACGAAACTAGCATCTCACCACTACGATGACATCAGCAGTTATGTGGCGGAGTTACAGCTTCACATGACATTGCAAGCTCGTAACCTGATCCCGACACTGTCTGGTGCTCAGGACAGTCGCCAACAGATGCTCCACGAGTCTCAGGCGCAACTCGAAAAGCTCGCCTCGCGTCAATAAGTGCATGGTTTAGTAATCAATCCGGCATTGCTGATTCAGGATGTAGATGCGAGGTTGCAACCTAGTAGAGGGAGGCATCAATGGCGGTGCGATGCAATCTGCCATTGATTCCCGATCCTGTGCTTGGCACTCAAGCCGCGCCGCCCTCATCCCCAGCCCTGCTCCCAAACCGGGAGCAGGGAGCCAGAAGCCCTCTCCCAGCTTAGGAGAGAGTTTGATGAGGGTCTTTGCTTTCTGGGTATAGAGACCGGGTTTAATATGGGTTCGCCCCTACCGACAATGACGACGTTATTGTCGTTGTATTGTGTTGGGGTGTTCTCATCGTGCTCGCCGCCACTAATCGAGCTGGCACGCTAAATTGTGAGGGAAGCTCTGAATCCCATTCTCAATCACGATGATGCCGCGTGATCGCTCCCTCGCCGACTATTATCAGCTCCTCGAACTGCCTCCTGACGCCACAGCGGCTGACGTGGATGTCGCTTATCTCCGCATCACCCACCAGCGGTTGCGGAGCGGTGAAAAATCTGACTTACCAGCCTTGAAACAGGCGCGGTCGATCTTGAAAAGCGCCTTGCAACAGCGGGAGCATGAGCGCGCCAGCACTCAGCAGCGCGCTCGTGCCCAAGCAGCGACGCCAGTAGCTTTGCTGCAAGATCGGCTGGCGACTTGGAGTGGAGCCGCACAGGTGAAGATTCGGGGGCGATCGCTACACGTAGCCCTCCCCACTGGTCAAGTGCCGCACCCGCTGCTTGCCACCGCCAAAGTCTACACGCTGGTCTCCGATTGCCTGGCGACCGCACCAGAACTCGCAAAATTAAAGCGCCTCCACATTTACGGCTGGCAAGCCAACAAAAAACCGCGTTGGCAACGGCAGCTTGCCATGCCAACCACAGAATTTATCCCTGCTGACTTCGATTTGCTCTCCTTCCAAAATCGCTATAGCAATGTCTTTTTCTTTCCCGGTTTGATGGCGCTGGCGATGTTACTGAAAGCCTGGGCTGTGTCAAGCTTCTTGCTGCGCGGCATTGATGTTTGGTTGCATGAATTTGGTCACGCCACCATCGCCTGGCTGTCAGGCCGCAAGGCAATTCCGCTGCCGCTGGGTTGGACATCGATCGAGGTTGAGCGATCGCTCTTCGTTTACTTCGGTCTACTGGCATTGTTCGGGCTGCTATTTTGGGCAGGGCGGCGAGAGCAGCGGCGTTGGCCGATGGTATTGGCGATCGCCTTTGCCCTCCTGCAATTTGTAATGACCTGGCTCCTCAGCGCCGACACCTTCGAGATGCTCACCTATTTTGGTGGCATTGGCGGCGAGTTTTATCTCAGCACCCTGCTCATTGTCAGCTTCTACTTCCCGATGCCAGACTATTGGCAATGGTCATTCTGGCGCTATCCCGCTGCCCTGGCGGCAGCCTTCACCTTTTGGGGCAATTGCTGGCAGTGGCGACAGATCCGACGCGGCCTGGATGAGATTCCCTGGGGGTCGCTCTGGGGCGGGCGCGACCATGCGGGTGGCGATATGAATATGCTGAGCAATACGTTCGGTTGGAGCGATCGCCAAATTATTGGTTCCTACAACTTCTTGGCGACCCTTTGCCTGATTACGATTCTGGCAATTTACGCTTGGCGAGCGCTGTGGCTCAACCAAGCATTTCTCTGGGCCTCCTGGCAGCGCTTCCTCGCCCGCTTCGCCTAGAGCATCGATTCGATATTCCTAGAAACCCGGGTTTTTCCTGGGTTGGTGTACGAGATTTTGGGGAGCATCCCAGTTTGGCAACCCTGCGTTCCTACAAAACAGGCAACATCGATACCCTCTTAGTACGCAGTAAAGAGAAGAATGCGGCACTGAGCACTTGTACTGTATAGGACTCTGCTAGCCTAATCCAAATCGACGACGTGAACCCAGTGCTGGTAATCTGGTTGGCGATTTTCAACAATGCTGACTAGCTGGGTGCGGAGCTTCTCGGTCAGGGGGCGTTCGGCTGGTAGTGTATAGTTTTCAATCCGATTGATCGGAGCAATCTTGGCAGCGGTGCCGCTCAGGAAGACCTCATCGGCGATGAAGAGTTCTGATTTATCCAGGGGTCGCTCAACGACGGGAATCCCGAAATCGCGCGCCAAGGCGAGGATGCTGTCGCGGGTGATCCCCTCCAAGATGTCTTGATCGAAGCTGGGCGTAATCAATTGTCCATCGCGCACGACGAAAATATTCATCCCCGAAGCCTCGCAAACTTTGCCCTGAGAGTTGAGGAGGATGGCTTCATCAAAACCGGATTCGACGGCTTCAGTTTTGGCGAGGGAGGAGGTGATGTAAGCGCCGCTGATCTTGCCGCGCAAGGGGAAGCTTTGGTCTTCTTGGCGGTGCCAGGAGCTGATCCGGCAACTGACGCCAGCCGGTGAGAGATAGTCTCCCAATTCTAGGCCATAGACAAAGAAATTTTTCTCAATCTTGTGGAGACGCGGGGCAATGCCGAGGTCAGAGGTGTAGACAAAGGGGCGAATATAAAACGAGATTTGGGGCTGATTTTTACGAATAAAGTCGATAATAACGGCTTGAATTTTATCCGCTGGCAAGTCGTAGTGTAGGAAGCGCGCGCTTTGGCTGAGGCGTTTGCAGTGGCGGTCAAGACGAAACAGGAGGATTTGGCGATTGTTCGCTGGATTGGGAATGCCGCGCAAACCACCAAATGCCCCCGTGCCGTAGTGCAGGGCGTGGGTGGCGATGGAAATGTTGGCGTCTTCAAAGGGGACAAACTGTTGCTCGAAGTAGGCAAATGGCAGGAAGTTGTGCATGGTACGGTCTGAGGAATTGCGCGCGAGTGTGGAAGCTGTTATCAGTGAGCGTCGTAACAATCAAGCCGCCCGTTGATTTGGTCGTGCTCGCGCCCTGCTCGCTGACAAGCCATTTCGCTTGACCTTTAACTATAAATTGGTGGCGAGTCGGCGTCAAATTCGGCGGAAGCACGGAAGAGATGAGTGGTCGCGGTGTGCGATCGCCCGCAAATTCACGGAAATTCGAGTGATTGGCTGGATTTTTGACCCGCAGAGCAGATAACTTGAACGCATATTCGCGATCGCGTTCCCGGTCGTGCCAGGGTGTGCTCTGACGATGCTTGTTTGCTGTGCCGTTGTAGCCAAAATTTAGCCGCGTCGCGGTTGTCCTAAAACGAAGTGTTTGCACGCCACACCCTGGCTGCGGGAGAATTTTTTATGCCCTTCACGCATTACCACACCTGCGTCGCCTTGGGATTTGGCGCTGTGAGTTGTTGGATTGCGGTCGCCCCCTCCGTTGAGGCCGGCCAACCCGAAAAAGAGGTCGTGCAGCCCTTGCCAGCGGCAATTCCGGCGCGCCTCAGGCCCGAGCCTAGCGCGGAACTGCTGCCAATCGCCGCACCCGTGCCGACGCTGCCGCCGCTGACTACAAGCGTGACGGCCCCTACGCCCAGCCTGCTGCCGACCTTTCAGGGTCTCGCTTCCTGGTACGGGCCGGGATTTCATGGGCGGCGGGCGGCGAGTGGCGAGATTTTTGACCAAAACGCGATGACGGCGGCACACCGCACCCTGCCCTTTGACACGCAGGTGAGAGTGACCAATCTCGAAAACGGGCGCGTGACTACTGTTCGCATCACTGATCGCGGGCCGTTTGTGGGCGATCGCGTCATCGATCTCTCCCAGGCTGCCGCCCGTGACCTAGGCATGATCGAGGCGGGTGTAGTGCGGGTGCGGGCGGAAGTGCTCACCCGCTGAGCGATCCACCCAGGCAACCTAGGTGAGAATTTCCACCCGCTCGGCAAAATGTTAAGAATGTTAACGTGAGAGCATACCACCACTTCGGGTTGCGTCCCCCTTGTTCGCCGTGAAAGTCCTCGCCACCCTGCCACCCGCCACACGTCGCAATCTGCTCTTGCTCTTTCTCGCCGGGTTCTGCTTTTGGTCGAGCCTCACTTGCCTGCTGCCCGCCCTGCCGCTCTATATCGAATCTGTCGGTGCTAACCAGCAACAAGTCGGCCTGGTGATGGGCAGCTTTGCCATCGGCCTGCTGCTGTCGCGCGGTCTCCTCGGCGTTTGGGCGGATCGCCACAGCCGTCGCCTCGTGGTTCAGATCGGCGCACTGGCGGTCGGGCTTGCGCCCCTCGCCTATCTCTCGGCCTCTTCACTACCCTGGCTGGCCCTCGTCCGCTCTTTTCACGGCATTAGCATTGCTGGCTTCACGACAGGCTATAGCGCTCTCGTCGTTGACCTCTCGCCGCGCGAGCAACGCGGTGAAATCATTGGCTACATGACCCTGGTGGTGCCGATCGGCATGGCGCTGGGGCCGGCCTTTGGTGGTTACCTAGCCACTGATCAGGGCTACGGAGCGCTGTTTATCGCGGCTGGTGTGCTCGGTCTGCTCGGCTTCCTACTCGCCGGCCAGATCCGCGAGCCACGTGCGGGGGCATCCCAGGCTATTGCCGCCCCCCCAACGCCGGTTCTCGCGCCTCGCCAACTGCTGCGCACGCTCTTTTCGCTGCGCTTGCAAGAGTTTGTCCGCAAGCCTCGCCTGCGCATCCCGGCTCTGGTCTTGCTACTGATTGGGTTGGTTTTCGGGACGCTGACGACCTTTTTACCGGCTTATATTCGCGATACGGGTGTGGGCTTGAATGCCGGTCTCTTCTATACGGCTGTGGCGGCGGCGAGCTTCACGGTACGGGTGATTGCTGGGCGTGCTTCTGATCGCTGGGGGCGGGGTCTCTTTATCACCTGTAGTTTGCTGGGCTATATCACTTCGATGGCTCTGCTGGCGATCGCCCAAAATTCCCTCGCCTTCCTGCTGGCAGCGATCGCCGAAGGCGCGGGTGCAGGCACGCTGATCCCGATGATGACGGCACTGGTCGCTGACCGCTCGACGATCGCCGAACGCGGTCAGGTCTATGCGCTCTGCATTGGCGGCTTTGACCTCGGCATTGCTATCGGCGGGCCGCTGTCAGGTTCATTTGCGGGGCTGGTGGGCTATGCGGGGATCTTTGCGATCGCCTGCGGTCTCGCCACCACGGCGCTGCTGCTCTTTCTCACCTGCTCTAGCAAAGACCTCGCGCACTCGTTCCGCTTCGCCACTGGCCGCGGCGGTGATGTCTACGCTCTGGAAGCCGGTTCTTGAGCAAGCAGCCTGAGCAAGTTCGGTACAATCAGAGACCTTGAACCTTGTGCGCGTCGCATCCTGGAGGGAGTCCTGTTGAATCTTGCCCGCTCGAAGCCGCTGAGCCGCCGGTCAGTCCTACAAGGCGCGGCGGCGATCGCCCTCGGCACACTCGCATCTGGTTGCAGCGGCGGTGAGCCATCCCTACGGGTGCGCTTGCTCAACCGCTCACTGCCACGCCAGTTGGTTGGCGAATTTCGGCGCACGCTGACGGGTCAGCCGAAGCTGGATTTCAAGCCGGAGAGCAATCTCCAGGTGATCGCTGAGCTGTTGACCGACTGGCAGGCGATCGCGGCGGGGGACGTGACCCCGCCGCCCGCTTGGCGACGCTGGCTGCCCTTTGCGGGGTCGGCCGCTGTGCCCGCTGCTGATCTCGTGACCTTGGGGGATGCTTGGCTGGCTGAGGCGATTCAAACCAAGGTGATCGCGCCGCTCGACCTGACCGAACTCAGCCACTGGTCGCGCTTGCCGAGCCAATGGCAGGCCCTAGTCAGGCGCAATGAGCGCGGTGAACTCGACCCCGACGGTCAAATCTGGGGGGCACCCTACCGTTGGGGCACGACGGCGATCGCCTACGACCGCGAAAAATTTGCCAAACTGGGCTGGGAGCCGCGCGACTGGGCTGATCTCTGGCGACCGGAATTGCGGGAGCGCATCGCAATTGTCAATCAACCCCGCGAAGTGATCGGCCTGACTCTCAAAAAACTCGGCTACTCCTACAACACGCCCGATCTCGACGCGATACCGGAGTTGGCGGCGGAGCTGCAAGCCCTGCACACCCAAATCCGCCTCTATAACACGGTGGATTACCTGCAACCGCTCATTTTGGAAGATGTCTGGGTCTCTGTCGGGTGGTCACTGGATCTGCTGGCGGCCCAGGAGAACTACCCCCAGCTCGCGATCGTCGTGCCCCGCTCAGGGAGTGCCATCTGGACGGATGTCTGGGTGCGACCGGCGGCGGCGACGGGCGATCGCCGTTTAGTCCAGAGCTGGATTGACTTCTGCTGGCAGACAACGGTAGCGAAAAAAATCTCGCTCTTCAGCGAAGCCGTTTCACCCATCCTGCTCGCCGAGCCGCGTGACCAACTGCCCGAGGCATTGCGCTCACCCTCAGCCCGCTTTCCCACCCTCGCTGTTCTGGAGCGCAGCGAATTTCTCACCCCTCTACCGGTGGCGACGCTGGCGCAGTACGACCGCCTCTGGCGTCAGCTCCGCCAACCTAGAAGCTAAAGATGTCACGCAGCGGCGGCTGCAAATCGACTACACACTGCGGCGACGTCTCGTTGAGCACACAGTTGTAGATCGCGACACATTGCGGATCGGGATCGAAGACCCGCAGCTCGTAGCCATACTGGTGCGCTGTCGTGCCGAAGCGATTGACAAAACTGTAGCGTTCCAGATAATCCAAGCTACGCCAGACCTGGCGATTGACCAGCACTTCCACGCGGCGCATCCCCGGCAAGGCCAGCCAGTCCACCACGAGTTTGTCTTCGTCTAACTGCTGGCGCGCCCACCATAAGCTCGGCTCAGTCAGCCCCTGGGCGCGAACCGTCCGCGAGGTGACGAGCAAACCCTGCTCGACCAGCACAGCCTGGACATTCACGTCTAGCAAGGTGTCATCCAGCCGACAGGTAGCCAGGGATTCAGTGAGGGCATCGCCAACGCTAGCACCACTTTCACTGGGTGAAATATCCGCCGTATCTGGAGCCGCCTCCGATGGGGTGGCGGTGGATTCCTCCGGTGCTCGCAATGGGGGGGACTCGGTTGGTGTCGCCTGAGCAAGCACGGGGGCTGGGCTGGCGAGCAACAGCAGACTGAGGCTCAGTCCGAGGGAGCGCTGGGCGGGTGGGTTCAGCATGGCGGGTCGAGTGGGGTCGCGATCTGGAGACGATCCTAGCGCGATCGCGGGTTCCAACCGGGAGGCCACTAATTGGCGGCGATCGTCCCGCCTGAACACAGCAAAGTTGTTAACTCGCCTTAATATAGATGAGGCTTCAGCTTTAGCGAGTAGCAAACTTTGATTGAGAACGCCACCCCATCAACGCCATCCTCATCACGCAGTGAACTCCGTGACCTCGTGCGCGACCAGCTCCGAATGTTGCTGGATCAGAACAACTTGGAGGGCGCGAAAGCCCTTTTAGTCCCCGTGCAACCGGTAGATATTGCGGAAGCGATTGAAGGATTGCCCGAGTCGATGCAGGCGATCGCCTTCCGCTTGCTCTCCAAGGCGGAGGCGATCGAAGTCTACGAGCATCTGGACATCTCGGTGCAACAGGCGCTGATCCAAGAGTTCAAGCGCCAAGAAGTGATTGACATCGTAGACAAGATGTCGCCAGATGACCGCGCGCGTCTCTTCGACGAACTACCCGCGAAAGTGGTGCGGCAGATGCTCGCGGAGTTGAGTCCCAAGGAACGGCAAGCTACGGCACTGCTACTCGGCTACGAAGAGGATACCGCCGGTCGGATCATGACGCCGGAGTATATCTCGCTCAAGGAGAACTCGACGGTGGGTGAAACCCTAGAGCGGATTCGCAGTCTGGCAAAAGCTTCTGAGTTGGTTTATTACCTCTACGTCACCGACAATTCGCGCTATCTGACGGGGATTATTTCCCTACGCGACCTGGTGATCTCGCCGACGGATCTGCCGCTGAGCGAGATTGTCACCCGCGACATCGTCAGCGTGCATACTGACACAGACCAAGAGGAAGTCGCCCGCACGATTCAGCGCTACGATCTACTCGCCCTGCCCGTCGTGGACAAGGAGCAGCGCCTGGTCGGGGTGGTGACAGTGGATGATGTCATTGACATCCTAGAGCAGGAAGCGACCGAAGATATTTATGCCCTCGGTGGTGTGCAATCGGACGGCGATAAATATTTCCGCACCAGCTTGTTCGCAGTCGCCCGCAAGCGCGTATTTTGGCTGCTGATTTTGCTCGTCACCAATACGTTTACCAGTGCGATCATTCAGCAGGGGGGTCAATCGCTGGAAGCGGTGACCGGCGAGGCGATCGCGATCGCGGCCTTTGTGCCGCTGCTCACCGGCACCGGGGGAAATATTGGCGCGCAATCTTCAACCGTCGTGATTCGTGGTCTGAATACGGATGAGATTCGTGACCTCGGCCCGAGGCAGGTGGTGCTGCGCGAGGCATTGGCGGGGTTGCTGCTGGGTTCGTCGCTGGGGGTGATGGCGATGCTCTGGGCGCACTTCCTGATGGGACAAAACTGGTTCGTGGCGATCGCCGTCGGTTCGAGTTTGATCGCGATCGCGCTGCTCGCCTCGGTGGCCGGTTCCGCGCTCCCCTTCGTCTTCCGTGCCCTCGATCGTGACCCGGCCTTAATGTCTGCTCCCTTCATCACCACGGCGGTCGATGTGCTGGGCGTGCTGATCTATTTCAATATTGCCCGGGCGGTGTTTACGCTCTGAGGCGATTTTGGCGGGTGCATCTCACCTTCGGCCTAGTATCGCTACGCGGAATTTTGAGTTCTGAGTTTTGAGTGATGAGTGCAGACAATACGGGCATCCTACGGCTCCTGAATGGGCATCTCATTGCCCCCTTGTACTAGGGAGATGGCGGTGCGATCGCTAGCCAAGAACCCTTGAAAACTCTCAACAATTTCTTAGCATCTCGATTACAGACGAATTGCGTCTAACCCCAGATTTATCTAAGGTATGAAACGATCCTTAGTCCAGTACCCGACCTTCTATGCAGATCGAATGGCAGCCTGTGAAAGATTACGGCGACATTCTCTACCACAAGGCGGAGGGCATCGCCAAAATTGCCATCAACCGCCCTCACAAACGCAATGCCTTCCGCCCCGAAACCGTCTTTGAACTCTACGATGCCTTCTGCGATGCCCGCGAAGACAATCGAATCGGTGTCGTTCTCCTCACCGGCGTCGGACCACATACTGATGGTAAATATGCATTCTGCTCCGGCGGCGACCAGAGTGTGCGCGGCGAGGCCGGTTACCGGGATGAATCTGGCGTTCCTCGGCTCAATGTGCTCGATCTTCAGCGCTTGATCCGCTCGCTGCCGAAAGTCGTGATCGCGCTGGTCGCGGGCTACGCGATCGGTGGCGGTCATGTGCTGCACCTACTCTGCGACCTGACGATCGCGTCGGACAATGCCATCTTTGGGCAAACCGGCCCCAAAGTTGGCAGCTTCGATGGCGGCTTCGGCGCGTCCTATCTCGCCCGCTGCGTCGGCCAAAAGAAGGCGCGCGAAATTTGGTTCCTCTGCCGTCAGTACAGTGCGGCCGAGGCACTGGATATGGGCCTGGTCAACTGCGTCGTCCCCGTCGCAGAGCTAGAAGCGGAGGGGGTGCGCTGGGCACAGGAGGTCTTGGCGAAAAGTCCGATCGCGATCCGCTGCCTCAAGGCGGCGTTCAATGCCGACTGCGACGGTCAAGCGGGTCTGCAAGAGCTGGCGGGCAATGCGACGCTGCTCTACTACATGACCGAGGAAGGAGCCGAAGGCAAGCAGGCTTTTCTAGAAAACGCCCTCCTGATTTCCGCCAATACCCCTGGCGGCCCTAGTACCGCTACGCGGAGTTTTGAGTTCTGAGTACCCGCAATACAAGGATCCTGTGGATTTTGAATGGGTCTCTCATTGCCGCCGTCCTGTACTAGCCTGCCAGTAATGCCCGCTGTGCGGTCACGAGAAAGCCCATAAGCATGGAAAGACTAGTACCGCTACGCGGAATTTTGAGTTTTGAGTGATGAGTGCAGACAGTACAGGCATCCTACGGATCCTGAATGGGGATCTCATTTCCGCCGCCTTGTACTAGCAAGGGAGTCAGCGATACCGCTGCCCTCAATGCCAGCAAAGCTTCAGCGAGACCTGCGATACCCGGTACTATCGGCGTCAGGTGAAGCCAGAAACCATCAGAACGGTCTTGCAAGCACAGGCTGAGAGCCGCCGCCGCTAGCCCGCAGCGGGTCGATGGCGTCGCAGTGGACGTGCAGTATCCAAGCTATCAGAAAGAAGAACAAACGTACTTAAACATGACGGTGAAATGGCAGTGGACATCGTGCGACAGCTAGAAGCTGAGGGGCAGTTCCCCGAAGCCTACTACGTCTTTGAGGCGTGCTCAATCAACCCCTCACCGCCCTCATCGCAGCGAGCGGCAAGCACTGGGTGACTGCAATCGAGCGATCGCGCCACATTCAGTGGTACGGCGAGTGGCAGCGAGTCGATACCATTGCTCAGCAGTTGCGCCAGGAGCATCCCGAAAGTTACAGGTTCTGGAGGTGCTGATGCCTGCTTAAGCTTCTCGGCTTCCCCAGGTTATCTCGGCACTAACCTTCCAAGTCGTGTAAAAAAATCTTTTGTTCGAGATGCCCTCATGTATCTCGCCCTCGACAATATCTCGCAGCGCTGGAACCGTCCTCTGAAGAACTGGCGGGTGGCTTTGTCTTATTTTGCTATCCTTTTCCCAGGACGTTCCGCTCATCTCTGAATCTCGCTTACACAAAGTTCTGAGCACTCTTCTTTTTGTCTCTTTGGCGCTCCCTGGTCTCATTATTCGAGGTGCCCATTCAATATTTCTGCGTTCTCTGGAAAGAACAGGTGGTGGTTCATGAGTGACTATAAAGGCTGTCCGCGCTGTCTACACTATCGGTTTGACGGTACTTGTAAAGCTTATCCAGATCGCATCCCGCTTCCTATTGCGTCAGCTCAGGTTGAGCATACCAAGCCGCTCTTTGGGCAAACAAACGACATCATTTTTGAGTTACGCGATCCCGATGTTGACGTCTCTGCACTGATTCAAGCACGCCGTCGCGAATATGACCGGAATCAAGGTTCGAGTTGACACCGAAGAAGCGCTCTAGGCCCTCAGCCGCATTCAGCGATGCTTGCGCTTTCAACCAAACAAATCCTGGCAACGGGATTGAAACGTTTATCTGTAGATGGCACCCCTTCACGGCCGCGAGCCAGACCGAACCTGCGCCAGGGCAAAGAGCTGGATTTCTTGGACGATACTGTCTGGCCAAGCGGCGAGGATATTGCGATCGCCTCGTTTCATGACTCTTAAGCGAGCGTGCGGCACGAACTTGGCATAGGTCTTGCTCTGGGCGAGAGCCGCCGCCGAATCGCGACCGCCTTGCAGCACTAGCACGGGTAGCTTGAGTTCTGCCAAGCGATGGCCGAGGCATTCCTGCTGAATTTCGATGGGGCGGCGACGAAACAGGAGCTGACAGGTTGCGGGGGATTGCAACAGCTCGCGGCGGTAGGCTAACAGCTTGCGGATGCGCTCCGCCTGGCCCACGAGGCGCGCCAGCGGCAACATCAGCTTTAGGAACCAGTAGGTGAGTGGTAGGCGGGCGACCAGCATTCGCTCCGTTTGCCAGCGCTCACTCAATTCCTTGGCATCGCTGCCCTCGGGTGATACCAGCACGAGGCCTGCGACTTGTTCGGGATGGGCGATCGCGTAGGTGGCGGCGATCCAAGCGCCGAGCGAATGCCCCACGAGGTAGACCCGTTCGAGTCGCAGGGCTTCGATGTAGTCGTGCAGGCATTCGGCCTGGAGCGTGATCGACTGGCGAGTGGGCGGCTCCGATTCACCGAAGCCGAGGAGATCGGGCACGAAGCAGTGACAGTGATTGCGGAGATCGCCGATCATCGGCAACCACTCGCTGCCGTCGGCATTTGCGCCGTGCAAAAAGACGACCTTGATGCCCTTGCCGACTTCGCGCCAAAAGACCTGTCCTTGTGACAGGCGAATTCGAGAGTTGCGTATGTGCGAATGCATCCTAGATTGTGGGGAGTTTGACGGCGATCGCGCCGGTACAGGAGCGGCAGCATTTTGACCCATCATTCCACAGATTTAACCAAAATTAAACAGAAACGCGCGACGAGTTGCGGGCACAAGCGATTGCAGACCTAATGACTGGTTTCGCGACGGCGATCGCCATTTCCGCACATTCTCAGGCAATCGTAGTGGCACCACTGAGGTAGTCCTGGAGTTGGCGGTCGTGGTCATGGCGCAGTCGTCCCCAAGGTACTTCGGCGGGGGTGAAAGCACGCACCTCGACAATTTCCAGCTCGTCGCCAATCGCAAATTCACCCTGTACCCGCGTCGCAATCGAGACATTGATTGAATGCAGGCGCGGATCGCGGTCGGCGGCTGAATAAATTCCCACCAAGCGTTCCACTCTCACTACCACCAAACCTGTCTCCTCCTGAATCTCGCGTCGCAGCGCCGTCGGTACGTCCTCGCCCCAGTCCACGAGGCCGCCGGGTAGCCCCCAGCGATCGCTCCCTTGAGCACGCACCAGCACCAGCCGTTCGTCGGGCAAGATGGCGATCGCCGTGACACCGAGCACCGGATGGCGGAAAATAACGCCGAGTACCGTGGAGAAGATGCGCCAAAGGTTCCGCATGGTGGTTTGCTTCAGTCAACAATCACCCATTATCCGACCCGGGTGCTCCCGCTCTCCCGATTCGCTAGCGACTTAAAACTGTGAAGATTGCCACCTGGAATGTGAATTCAATTCGGTCTCGCCAGACGATTGTCAGCGCTTGGCTGGCGGTCAATCCGGTTGATGCGCTCTGTTTGCAGGAGACAAAAGTTGAGGATCAAAGCTTTCCCCGCGCACCCTTTGAGGAACTGGGGTATCACTTGGCGATCGCTGGTCAAAAGGCTTACAACGGCGTCGCTATTTTCAGCCGCGTGCCGCTTGAAGATGTGATCATTGGCTTCGAGCCGTTATTGGGAGACACCGCCAGCGAATTCTCGGCTCAGCAACGGGTGATCGCCGGTGTTCTCAATGGTGTGCGACTGGTGAACCTTTACGTGCCCAACGGTGCATCACCGGGCAGCGACAAATATGAGTACAAGCTGCGCTGGTTGGCGGCTTTGCGCGACTATTTGCTGGCCTTGCGCGATCGCCAGCCGACCGAACTCTGCGTCTGCGGTGATTTCAATGTTGCTCCCGAAGATCGCGATATTTACAAACCGGAGGGCAAGCAAGACCACATCATGGCGACGCCGGCCGAACGCGAGGCGTTGCAAAAAGTGTTGAGTATTGGTCTTCAGGATGCCCTCCGCAAGTTCACGTCAGACGGCGGCCTATTTACCTGGTGGGACTATCGCCAAGGGGGATTTAGTCGCGATCGCGGCTGGCGCATCGACCACCACTATCTGACGTCGGGACTCTATGCACAGGCAACGGGCTGTACCATCGACCGCGAACCGCGCGGGCTAGAAAAACCCAGCGACCATACGCCGGTCATCGTCGAACTAGTACAAGACGGCGGCAATGAGATGCCCATTCAGGAGCCGTAGGATGCCCGTATTGCAGGCACTCAAAACTCAAAATTTAGAACTCAAAACTCCGCGTAGCGGCACTAAGCAAGGTTGACCAGCCAGCGGCATAAACAGCGTTGTTGAATTTGCGCATGTATCTGATATCAAGTCCGAATTTTTTTGCCCCAAAAATGAAATCCACGGTAGAGGAGGGTTTGAAACCCTCCCGATGTTGCAATTTTTGGGGTTTACGAGACGGATTGAGTATGAGAGCCAATGGCGGTCGGTGATCTCCGCCCCAAAAATCGTAGAGACGCGACGCGTGTCGCATCTCTACGATCAGTTGAGTTTTTGTCGCGGCACAGCCGGACTGACGCGGCCTCAGTCTGCTAGCGGTGAGATCAGTTGCTGCTGCTGCCGCTGCTACCGCCATTCGCCGGCCCAAAGAGGCGTGGTCGCCGCACGGAATCGCGGAATGACTCTACCTTGTCGTCGTAGTCGATGGGCAGTACGGCCACCACATTTTCATGCGGGCGGGGAATGATCACCCACGACTCCAGGACGCCACCGTAGGCTGTCTCGACGGCGGCAATTCCCGCATCCATCGCCGCCTTCACTTCCGAAACATCGCCACGAATATTCACTGTGAAGCGAGCGCTACCGACGCGGATATAGCCGACCAAGGTAACGCGGCCTGCCTTCACCATCGCATCCGCCGCAGCAAGTACGCCGGGGAAGCCTTTTGTTTCCAGCGCGCCAACAGCCTCGGGCATTGAACCACTCTCCTCGTCGTGCAGTTTAAAGTCGTATCGCTTTCCAATTCTACGAGCCTGCGACCCGTCTGCACCAAAAGGATTGGTTTTATTTATGTTTAGCCGGAGTTATCGCGATTGGGGGTTGACAAAAAGACGACTTGATTATCTAGGGGGCGTGAAGATCAGCTCGCGCTCTGGCGGCGGCAACTCGGTCGGCAGCGTCGGCTGGGCGGGCGGCACGGGGGTCTGGGGGCGCGTCGTCGGGGCTGGGCGCGGCGCGGGCACAGCGGCTTGACTACTGCTGGCGGCGAGATAGACGTGACCCAGCGCTTGACCGTTGTAGGCGCGTCGGGCAAATTGCCAGCCGTCCTCCAGGAAGAGTTTGACTGGGCCGCCGATCAGGCCGCGCGATCGCCCGATCAAGATTTCCGGCAGACTGCGCTGACTGCCGATGCGCGGCGTGCCGACCAGCCACAGCTCATCGCCGCGCTGGACGACCCGCAGGAGGTAGTCCAGCCCCAAGTCTTGATTGCCAATGCGAACCGAGTAGCCGTTGCTATCAACGCTGCGGTTGCAGTGACCGGTGAAGTCAAACTGATTGAGCAGTAAGCCGACCGAGACTGGGGCGGTGCCGGACTCTTGCCAACACTGTTGTCGCCCGGGAATCTGCTCGACAATCAGCAGGCTGTATTGACCGCTGCCAAACGGAGTGGCGATCGCAATGAAATTTTGCGCGTCAACCGGAACTTGTTGGAAAGTGACTGCCGCTGCCGGGCGAGCTGCGAGCAGCGGGAGGGTAGTCAGCAAGCTAGCGGCGATCGCCGTGGTGAGTCGTTTTATAAATGGCATCGTGAGGAACCTCAAGCGCTTCAGGGTCGTTGTTCAGCGAGTGGTAAATGCAGGCTACATGACGTTTAGCGCAGCCCTGCGTCCGGAGTCAAGCCAAAAGTACTATGCAGTTTCAGTCATTTCAACCTACCAAGGCAGGCGATCGCCATCCCAGTTAAAAAATGCCCCACTATCCTGGCTCTGGAGATTGGCGATGACGGCAAGCAGTTGCTCCACCGTCTGCTGCGGCGAGAACAACTTCTCCGGCGGCACATGACGCTGAAATGGCTGCGACAGTGCCGTTGCTGTGGTTCCCGGATGCAGTAGCGCCACAATTGTCTGGGGACTCTTGCGACTGTATTCAACCGCCACCGTCCGCATCAGCATATTTAGCGCCGCTTTTGAGGCGCGGTAGCCGTACCAACCACCGAGGCGATTGTCGCCGATGCTGCCGATCTTGGCGGAGATGTGGGCGAAGATGCTGCGATCGCCATGTCGTAGCAGTGGCAGCAGATGCTTCGCCAACAGTACAGCGCCAATGCTGTTGACCTGAAAGTAGCGCAGCAGAACATCAGCCTCGATTTGCCGCAGGCTTTTTTCCGGCTGGATGCCCGCCGCGTGCAGCAGGCCGACGCAGTTGATCACGCAATGTAGCTTGGGGCAATCCTGCTGAATTTTTTCACAGCTGGCAGCAATCTGCGCCTCGTCGGTGATGTCCAGCGGCAGGAGGGTCAGGCGCGAGGGTTCCGTCTTGGTCAGATTCTGCAACGCGATCGCCTGCTGCGGCTGTCGGCAGGTGGCGATCACCCGCTCGACCCGTGCCTCCGCCAGCAACTGCCGCACAAACTCGCCGCCGATGCCACCACTGGCACCGACGACCAAAGCATTACCGGTGGGTGGGATGGGAGCCGCCATCAGCCCGACGAGCGCGCCTCAGCCAGCTCCGTCACCAAGTCAGCCAATTGGTTCGCGTCAACCTGATACACCTCACCGCAAAAATCACAGGTGGCTTCTGCACCGCCATCCTTGTCAATCATGTCCAACAGCTCGGCTGTGCCCAGCATTTTCAGCGCCCCGAGCACGCGATCGGGGGAGCAGCGGCACTGGAAGCGCAACATTTGCACTTCGGGGAAAATGTGCAGACCACAATCGCCAAGCAAGTCCTGGAAAATATCGGGCAGCGTCTTGCCAGCCCGCAACAAGGGGGTGAAGCCCGTGAGATTCGCGACTCGCGCTTCCAACAGTTCGATCAGAGCCGGGTCTTCGGCGGCCTTGGGCAGTACCTGGAGCAGCATCCCGCCCGCCGCAGTGACGCCTTCCGCGCCGACGAAAACGCCGAGCAACAGGGCGGACGGCGTTTGCTCAGAGTGAACCAAGTAGGCTGCGACATCGTCGCCCACTTCGCCGGAAACTAATTGGGTGGTACTAGAATAGGGGTAACCATAGCCAACATCGCGCACGACGTAGAGGTAGCCGTCGTGACCAATCGCACCGCCGACATCTAGTTTGCCATCGCCATTGGGCGGCAGCTCGACCTCGGGATGATCGACGTAGCCACGGACTGTCCCGTCCAAACCGGCATCGACCAAGAGACCGCCGAGGGGGCCGTTGCCACGAATGCGAAGATTCACCCGCGAGCCGTCCCGCTTCATGCTGGAGGCGAGGATGAGACCGGCGGCCATGGCGCGGCCAAGCGCGGCAGTGGCAACGTAGGAAAGCTTGTGGCGCTGGCGGGCTTCTGCGGTAAGGCGAGTGGCGATCGCCCCGACGGCCCGGATGCCACCGTCAGCGGCGGTGGCTCGAATCAACTGGTCTGCCATGTAAATTGCTGCTGTGACACCGTGAGCTAGCGTTGTCTTGCTTGCTTAATATACCTTAACGAAAATTGTCTGGGCTGGCGGCCGCGATCGCTGGGGCGGCAACGAGGCTGCTCGTGATTTCGCCACCGAGAGGGAATTTTGCAAAGTACAAACCTTTCTTAACTTTTTTGTCCATTTGACTGGTGCTACTCCGAGAAAACTTGCAGATTCGCGATACTAGAAGTAGATGGAACGAGCGAATTGCCGCCGATGCCATCGCGGTTAGCGCCGGTCAGCACTGGCTTCGCCCAACGCTAACCCAGCGGGTTCGAGCGCCACGCAATCGAGCTAACCTCTGCAAAGTCTTGGCACTTGACCCAGATTACCCCAACGCTGCATCGTCAAGGAGACAAACCTGATGAACCCGAACCACACGCCTGATGCTACCCCGCTCGCCACGGCAACGAGCGATCGCCCCGATGTACCGCAGACCTTCTGCAAGCTCTTGGTAGGTCTGGATCGCACCAATGCCAGCTCCAGTGTCTTTCAACGGGCGCTCGCCTTGGCGAAGGCACAGAATAGCCATTTGTTCCTCTTTCACGGCCTGTCCGCACGAGTGCCGACACCGAATGTGCTGGTCGCCGGTAGTCTGGGTGTCTATGGCGGCGGCTATACCCAGGAAATGCTCGACCAAGCGCAACAGTGGGCGGATGAAGAGCGCCAACAAGTCTTGGTTTGGCTGCGTGAACTCTGCGACCAGGCGATCGCCGCTGGGGTCGCAGCAGAATTTGACTATCGCGATGGCGAACCGGGCCAGCAAATGTGTGCCCTAGCACGCAACTGGGATGCTGACTTGCTGATCGTCGGTCGGCGTGGTCGCGCTGGTTTATCCGAGCTGGTGTTGGGGAGTGTGAGCAACTACGTGGTTCACCACGCCCATTGCGCGGTGTTGGTCGTCCAGTAGCGGGATTGGTAGAGCCGCCTGTCCCATTGGTTTGACAGGTGTTGCCCCAGGTCGGCAGAGAGTCTCAGAGGCGCGATATCCCGCGCCTCTGCCATTGTTTGGCCTGACTGGCGGTTGGCGCTGAAGCGGCGGCGCGAATCTTGGGGGTCTAAGAACTGACCGCGGCCGGGGCATCTTCTTGCAGACGACAGTGATCGCACAAGCCGAAAAATTCCAACGTGTGATAGTACACTTTAAAGTGGTGTGAGTCCTGAAGCTGACGTTCGAGTTCCCGAACCGGGCAGTCTGCCAACGCAACTGAGCGCCCACAGTGTAAGCAGGTGAGGTGATGCTGATCGCGCTGGATAGGACTGTAGAGTGATTCACCACTACCGAGCGTGCGTACCTGCACCAAACCCTCAAGTTTCAAGGCTTCGAGGGCACGATAGATGGTCGCTAATCCTAAACCTTGTTGGCGATCGCGTAGCTTGATGTAGAGATCCTGAGCCGAGATCCCCTGCTGAAGTGTTTTGAGGAGTTTGAGAATGCGCTCTTGCGAGCGAGTGAGTTGAGCCATAGCGAGCAGTTTTGGTCAGGGGCGAGCGCTATCTACGATCTTAGCCTCTCATGCGAGCCAGACACTCAAGTGGGTAAGCGCGCGACGCGGGCAAACCAGGCGCATCTGCTAAAGTAACCGGAAATTGCTCGCGCGATCGCGACTGTGCATGGGCACCATCCACACCCGAACCATTCAGGGCCTTGATTACTTTTATTGGTGCCCGCCGACTCGTCGCCGCGCCACGAAGCTAGGCGAGTCAGCGGGTGTGACCTATCGCATCGGCCGCCAGCCTAAGGGTGGCTACCTGCCCTACTACTTTTGGCGAGGTGACATCCAACTCGACGACTATATCGCCGCTTACCTAAAATGGCTGCACGCGGCTTGGCAACTCCACCCTGACCTAGCAATTCGGATGCGCCAAGGCAAGGTGGGCTTGCGATCATGCCAAGGCGAATATGACTGCCGCAGCCCTGAAGCCCGCGAACTGCGCCAACGTCTGCGCGAAGAGGTGGCAGACATCTACTACAGCGCTGAGCTGATCGCCAGCAGCCTCGAGCGGGCGCGTCAGTGTCGCCAACAGGCGGAGCAGTTGCGGCAGCAGGCGGCGGCTCAACAGGCTCTAGCGGGGGTCGGACAGCGCAGCCCGATCGTGATGCAACCGCGCTCACTCATGGAGCAGTCCAAAGCCAGCGCCGCCGCCGCCGCCGCCCTCGAAGGCGAAATCCTCAAAATCGTCGCCTACCTCCTGCGCTTTTGCCCCCCCGCCGCCCGCTCGGCCTTTCGCGGCGAACTTGCCACGGCGATCTGGCAGAATCCTCCTGGAGCTTAGCGGCTCCTTGAAACTCAGACAGCACCCAGCTTCCAGACCCACTCTAATTTCCTAGTTATGATGCCCAAGATTCTTCTGATTACAGTCGGCGGCTCCTATCAGCCCATCGTCACGGCGATCCGTGAGCTGGAGCCGGATCAGGTTCTCTTCATCTGCTCTGAAGATTCGCGGAGTCAAGTCATTGGGAGTGGCACGCCCTGCGAGCGGCGGCGCGGGCCGGAGGTGCTGGAGCGACTGCCCAATATTCCTACGCAACTGAGTCTAGGCGATCGCTTCCAACCCGACCGCGATCTGCTCGTCTTGGAAGATTTGGACAACCTCTCCGAATGCTATCGGGCGATCGCCGACCGAATTCGCACCCTACGACAGGATGCTGGCGATGAAACGCGCCTACTCGCCGACTACACTGGCGGCACCAAAACGATGTCGGTGGCGCTAGCGATGGCAAGCATCGACAGCGGTATTGAAGCGATTTATGTCACTACAGGCCAACGTCGCGATCTGATCCGCATCGAGTTTGGTGAACAAGTGGAGCGGGCATCAACTGCATCCATTGTCATCGAGCGGCTGGTCGAGCAGAATCTCCCGGCACTGCTGGCACAATACAACTACCCCGCCGCGATCAACGAACTCAAATCACTGCTGAAACAAAACTTGCCGACAACCGACCGCAAACGGGTGCGATCGCTCCTGAATTACTGCATCGGCTTCGACTACTGGGATCGCTTCGACCACGCAGCAGCCTGGAATTACCTAGAACCGGCTCTCCGGCAAGCCAAGCTCAAACCAGTCATCCTCTTTCTCAAGCGGGTGATGCACAGCCGCGAGCAGTTTGCCCCCGCTGCCAACGATCACTTTCAGGCTCCCAGCGTCATGCAGGGACATGGTTACGAGCTAGTGCAGGACTTGTTGCTCAATGCAGAGCGACGCGCAGTTCTGGAGCGCTATGATGATGCCGTAGCTCGACTGTACCGCACACTGGAATTGTTGGCGCAGATCCGGCTTTGGGCAGGCTATGGCCTCAAAACCAGCGATCTAGACGTGGCAAAACTGCCGGAGTCATTGCGTGCTGAGTACGAGAACCTGCGATCGCCCAGAGGAGCGATCCAACTGGGGTTAACCCGCAGCTACGTTTTACTCAGCCAGTTACCCGACGAGCCGCTCGGAGCACTCTACCATCAACATCACCAACGGCTCCAAAATGCGTTGCAAGTTCGCAATTATTCGCTATTCGCTCACGGTCTAGCCCCGATTGATGCCGCAAAATACGAACAGGAATTCCGCACCCTAGTCGTCCCTTTTCTCGAGGCGGGCATTACGAATCTAGTCCCTGATGCCAATCCAGCGACCCAATTTCCGCTCGCATTTCAGGCTGTGTTTTAGCCACTAGGCAGAAAGCTCCACACTCTCCCCATCAGGGTGAGCATCGGCATGAGAGCCGCGCTTGCCAAGCAGGGTTCAATCCCCCCGCAGCAAGCAATAACCTCTGATGCACAGCCAGCATATATCGACTCGGTGGGTTCATGTTAAAGCGCTGGTATGTTGGCAGCCGTCAAGGTCAGAATTTGTCCCACCGATGAGCAACCCAGCACACTAGTACCGTTACGCGGAGTTCTGAGTTTTGAGTTCTGAGTGCAGACAATACGGGCATCCTACGGATCCTAAATGGGCATCTCATTGCCGCCATCCTGTACTAGTACCGCTACGCGGAGTTTTGAGTTCTGATACGAAATCCGGCATCTATACCCCATAAATCAAAACCCTCACCCCAAGCGGGGAGAGGGCTTCTTTTTCCCTTCTCCCGGCTTGGGAGAAGGGCTGGGGATGAGGGATGCAATGCTTAGGTTCCACAGACAGGATTGCGTATGAGTTCTGAGTTCTGAGTGCCTGCAATCCGGGAATCCTAGGGATTTTGAATGGGCATCTCATTGCCGGTAGGGGTGAACCCATACTCAATCCGGTCTCCATACCCCAGAAATCGAAGACCCCCACCCAACCCTCTCCCAATCTGGGAGAGGGTCTTCTGGCTCCCTGCTACCGGCTTGAGAGCAGGACTGGGGATGAGGGCGGCGAGGCTTGGGTGCCAAACACAGGATTTGGGATCAATCACAGATTGAATCGCATCACCATTTATGTCGTTCTCTACTAGCCCACACCAGGTTCTCCTGGATCTGCGGTGATAAGCACAAATTTTCAGTGCTGAAATCACTACCAAACAAGGGTTTCAGGAATTCAGCCCACAAGGTTTGGTATCATAGGTACACTTATCTCACCCTAAACCCAGGAGAGCCAGCCACTAGCGCTACGGACAAGCCCCCGGCGTCCCTGTCGGTACACCCCCGAAGACATCGAAGCCAGGATTGTTGACCGTTACATTCGCAAAGCCCACAAAATCTACCGTCCCGCCGGGAGCAATATTAAAGTTCAA
>JAAUTY010000109.1 GCA_012031265.1 Spirulinaceae cyanobacterium SM2_1_0
GCTGCTCACCCGCGAGGACGCGCTCAATCCCCGGCCAATATTCATCCATCATCCCGACATTGATGGCAACCAATCGCTTGACTAAGTTGGCATTCAACTGGCTGCCCTCTACGTCGATGCTGGTCTTATAGCGCAGTTCGCCATCGTTCAAGTCCAGCTCAAAGTTGCCGATGAAGACGCCATAGTTGGCACGAGTCACAAACTCGCTCATCGCCGCACGCTGCTCAGGCGGCACGGCGGTTGGGTAGATGGAGTAGAAGAGCAACTGCTGCGCTGCCTCGCGAACCCGCACGTAGCAGACCCAGCGCCCATTGTTGCCTTGGCACTGCGTTCGCAGAGTACCCTCGTCCACTGGTTCATAGGGCCAGCCGTCGGCACGCAAAAAGGCGATCGCCACTCGCAATAGCGAGGACTGCGATAATCCCTGTTGCGGATCGAGTTCGGCCAGTTCTGCTAGCCAGCGTTCGGTCTCCTCAGCCAAGTGGAACGGCTGTTGACCAGCAACTTGGAGACCTGGTTGGGTCAGGGTTTGGAAAAACTGCGCGGCATCACGCAGCACCGTATTGCTCGCTTGCAGGGCTGCTGCGAGCACACTGGCGCGGGCATAGATCCAGTAGGTGCGAAAGCCGATCTGCACGCCGTCACGGTCTTGACGCACTTCCAGAGCGAGCCAGGTTTCGCTTTGTTGTAATTTCTCGTCCGGGCGGGGCTGCTCGCAGGTTTTGAAATAGTCGATCAGGGCGGCAGCGCGATCGCCCTGGGTGGTCAGTTGCCCCAGCCAGCGGGGGTCGAGACCGAGCCAGAGTCGCACGGGCTGGTCAGGGACAAACTCACCACCCGTCTGGGGCCGCGCAATCCGGCTTGCAAGTGAAACCAAGCAGCCTGGTCGATTTGCTGATATACCGCCCAGTCGGCAACGACTTCGAGACGACAGTCGCTCCAGCGATCGCCGTCTTGCTGCCAATACAATGCCTGTCCTTGTAGATGGAGTATTGTGCCATCTGGGGCCACAAAGGCCAAGCGCAGCGGGCGAGTAAATGGGCGGCAGGCGAGTGGATCAGTCACCGTGAAAACTCCTCAAAAAGTCAGACCACCTGGGGGCCGTGCTCGCGGATGTACGCCTGATAGTCGCGGATCACCTGTGCAGTTGCCGCCTTCCCCCAACGTTGCTGGTAGGTTTCTAAAATCTGATTGATTGCTTGTCCCGGCGCTTTGCCGAGATAGCCTTCCAAGTAGACTTTGCAGCGGAGCAGCACCGCGAGCACACCTACGTGATCACCCTGTCCTTCACAAGCCTGGGCGATCAACAGCGAAGCGGTCAAGTACTGCGTAAATTTCGTCAGCTCCTTGGCTTGCTTCGCCGACTCGCAAGCGGCGGTTGCCCGGTCGATGGCATCCTGGAACTCGCCCGCTTGTAAGGCGGCAGTGGCTTGCTGCAATTGCAGATTGCCCGCTACCGCAAAGTTGCCTAGATCTTGGGCACGGTCGAGTAGGGTGCGAATCTGGGCTGCCGGCGTGTCGCCGGGTTGGAAGTTTTGCTGCTTGAGTTGCCAGCGCAACTCGCGATCATGATCGCCCGCTGCCTGCGCCAGAGTGATCGCAGCGGCTAAGTCAGCCCGAGCGCCCGCCGCATCGCTGTGAAAAAAGTATGCCTCTGCTCGCTCACCATGGAGATCAGCCCGTAGTGCCGCGATTTCTGGGGTATCCTCCTTGTCATCCAGGCAATTCAGTGCCCGTCCGAAGTGGGCGATCGCGGCAGCATAGCGATCACGGCTGAAGTCGAAGGCGGCGAGTTGTTGCCAGGCTTTTGCCGCTGCTGGCGGCTGTTGCAGCGTTTGGTAAAGCTGGGCAGCGCGCGCAAAACTCTGGCGTGCCACAGCGGTCTGCGTAGGATCGTTTTGGCAAGCTTTGGCGAGCGCCAGACGCGCCCGAGCCTCGTCAGCGCGGCGCTGCTTGGCCGCCGCGAGGTCAGCGATCCAGGCCAGATCGCCAATCGCCGCCGGCCAATCTTGGTGCAGTGAGTGCAGGGCGGCGCGCTGGCTGCGGAGGAGCGCTTCGCCCAGGCGATCGCCAGCCGCCTGTCGTTCCTGGATCGCACGGCTAAATTGAGTGATCGCCTGTTGCTGTTTTTGGTGTGGGTTCATGATGATCTGACTCCAGTACTCCTGACAATCCAGTTTCAATTCTGCTCAGTCCCCAGGGGCGTCGGGAAGCGCCAGCGGACGAGGGGCAGGGGCGATCGCAAAAATAACATTCACCCCCATCCAGAGGCCGACGGCGCTCCGGCCGCGATTACGGAGGGCTAAGCTAGGATCGGCAACCCATTCGAGGATCGGGGCACGCTCGGCCGTTTGCAAGTTGTATTGGGCAACGGCGTCGGTGATCGCCTGCTCATAGTTGCGTAGATCGCGAGCAATGCGGAGTCCCGCTTGGTAGGGTCGCGGCCAGTCGCCTTGGCAAACATTGACGGCACTCCCGGTGTTGGTGCAGCCCGCCCAAGCCGGGACAGGTTCGCTGGGCTGCCAGTCGGCGGGAACAATGGGCGCGACGAAATAGTATTGCCGATTGGTGCGATCGCCCGAACGCGAGCGCACGATCCGCTGACCTGTTAATTCTGTCCGTACCGCACCATCGGTGAATCGAAACTGGCTAGCGTCGGGATAGTCGGCGGCTTGGGTCACAGAAATATCGCTAATGCTAGTGCCGCTGCGGAGTTCGTAATAGTTGCTGGCGAGGAGCGCGGCGACCCCCACCAAGATGAGGAAGCCGAGCAGCGTGAAGTATTCACCCAAGAGGCGATCGCGCACCATGATCAGGGTGGGGAAGACGAGCAAAGCGATGGCGATCGCGATGTAGGCGGCGATCGCCGACTGCAAGCTCAGCCACAAAATGCCAAGGCCGACCAGATTGACAGTTAACAAACTGGCGAGCCAAACGAGCCAGCCCGGTAATAGCGAAAATTCAGTCTTAGCGGTCACACAAATCTCCCGACGGCAATACTGGCAAGCTAACAGATACAAGAAGGTTAAACCGTGGCTTCTTTATCCTCTGTAACGCCGAAGTATTGCTCATACAGCTCAAGGCGTAGTTCTTGATGGTCTGCACCCCAATCCGCCAATTCATCGTAAGCTTCCGCATGGTTGCCCTCGAGATCGGCTTTCTCATCCTCAGTCTCACTCATCATCTCGTCGTTCTCACCATCCGCCTCGTCAATGAGTTCGGCGCTCTCAGTCGCATCTGCCTCTTTTTCTGCCAGCGTCGCATCCACATCACTGAGTTCATCCTGAGCAGCATCGGCATCCTTGCGTGCTCCCTCACTCTGCTTAATCCGAGCATCCGACATTTTGGTCGTCCCCTGGTTGGCATTAGCCGTATCACCAATCGCCTGCGACTGTTCCGTTGTTTGCTGACCTGCATCAGAGGGATCACCCGCATTATCTGCATCACCCCCCTGCGAACCTGCAAAGCTGAAGATAGCCATGACCGGGCTAAGCACCGCAGAGAAGAGACCCTCGACTGCCGAAGATTGCGAATCTCCCTCTTGGCTCTGCGATTCGGCATCACTGGAGAGTTTTTTCTGCTCTTCCTGAGCTGCTTGGGTTTGATCAATTTCTTGCTGATGCAATCCCACCGCGTCTTGGTTTGCGGCTACGACCCCGCGTGATGCTTGCATATCTTGCACCTGCGCTTCGCTATGCTCTTTTTGCTGGTCGATCACCTGTTCCCTCTCAGAAACTTCGTAGGCGATCGCATCCACTTCTCCATAGGCTAGAGCAGTCCCCGAAAGCATCGTAGCCGCATCCTCCGGTGGATCGGGAAGTTGCTCAATAATCTGCGACATGGCATCACTAGCAGAATCTGTATCCTCAATTTCACTCACTTCAACCGCAACCGCTTCGCGATCCTCAGTCTCAGGGACTTCATCGTCGTAGTCTTCAGCTTCAGCTTCAGCCTCAGCCGCTTCAACATCAGTGTCAGTATTATGCTCTTCTGAATCCTCCGCAGCCATCATTTCATCACCATAAAATTCCTCGACAAAAGCCCCGAAGTTTGGACTACCATCTTCATTCAGCACCCCGGCCGCCTCGGCATTTTCGGCAGCCGCAGCAAACATCGCCACAAAGCCACCAATGAAGTCTCCTAAGGGCATCGCTTCGGCGTCGAAGTCGGCGACATCACGGTTGAGATTATCTTGCTCTGGTGCGGCAGCCTCGGATTCATTCGCGGCTTCTGGATCGAATCCCCAGTCATCCGGAATGGGGATTGCCTGCGCCGGTTCAGCACTGGTGTCATTGACCGGCTCAGCGGCGATCGCCGGCCCAGTCGCCACAGGCGGCGCCATGACCGCTCCTCCATCAGGGGCACGCTGCAATTGCATCGCAACAGGCGTCTCTGTACCGTCAGTATTCTCGTCACTCTCCGCCAAAACTTGCGTCGAGTTATTGGTAATCTCTGATTCACTCAGGCTACTGGCTCGATTACCGGCCGTATCTTGCAAAGGATTGTCACCGGATGCAATGTAGGCAATCGTTACGGTACCGCCGCTGTAGATCGTCGTACTGGGCACTAAGATGACTTGCGTATCACTGATCGTGACGCTATCGAGTGCAATAGCATTACCGTCAACGGTAACCACATAGTCATCTGTCGCTGGCACGGAACCACTATCCAAGCTGTCATCGTAAGTGAGCTGGATCTGATTGCCACTTGCCTTGACCTCATTGCTCTCTAGCTGTGGCTGAGTTAGATCCTGAGTGCTGTTATTCGTAGCCGGCTGATTAAAATCAGCCACAAGATTCTCATCCCCATCATGCAGGGGTTGACCATTGCTATGATCACGTCCATACATAACATCGGCCGTTTGACCTTCCCCAATCAGGGGTGCCGTTTCGTTATAGGTTGCGAAGGAGGTCGAAGGACTATCCAACGTCACAGTGTTGCCAGAAACCTGCACACGGTCGGGATACGCCGCCCTAGTGTCATCGTAGGGAGCGCCGGCAACGGTAATCGCAAAAGCCTCAGCAGGCGTAGAAGTGTTTGATAAGTCCTCATTAAAGGTTACGGTCACGGTGTCGCCATCTGCCGCCACTTCTGCCGCTGTTGGTGTGGGGACATCTCCCGTCGTGGCATAGCTGGTGTCGGAGCTGCTGGCTCCCTCGCCATAAGTCAAGGTGATGCTGGGATTGCCGCCGTCTTCATAGACTTCGATCGTGGTGACTTCAGTGGGCGGACTCGCTTCACCGCTGGGGCTATCAATGACCGCGTATCCGAGCTGGCTACTGTCAGGAGTGAAGGTGTACTGACCAGCCGGAATGATCACCTGAAGCTGCGTGTTATTGTCATTCGCTGAATTGTTGGCAACGTCGATCGTACTCGAGAACGTATCGTTATCCCAGTTCGAACTGCTATTGAATAACCCATGACTTTCATTGCCAATCTCGCCAACTTCACTCTCATCTGAGACGCGATCCAAATCACCAATTTCCTCGTCAGAATCAACTGTTGCACCATCAGGCAAACCAGCAATATTAATCGTTAGAACTTTGAAGTCATCAGCAGCGCCATAGTCCTCGAGCCATGCTTGGCGATCATCAGTGGTTAGAACTGCTGCTTTCTCACCGAGTTCGTTCGGCGAATAATCTGATAGTGGTTCAAAGGAATACAGGAAGCCAACTGCATTCCCCGTAACCCCAAAACCATGGTGCTGTCCAAAAACACCCGCATTCCCCTTCAGTCGATCAAGCGCCCCCTCCTTAGTGAAGAAGTTGGTTAGCTCATATCCTTTATCCAAGGCTGCCGCTTTGTCAGCCGCATCATTAGCCGCCTTCAGCTCTTGTTCCCGCTGGTCAGCCTCTACACGCAGTCGTTGTGCGTCATCCTCAGCATCGTCCGCCTCGTGGCGCAGTCGTTTTGCCTCTTCCTCTTGCGTACTTCGATTATTTTCCGCCTCGTCCGCTTCTTGGCGCAGCCGCTCTGCTTCTTCTTCTTTACGCTGGGCCTCGTTACGCAATTTGTCTGCCTCTTCACCCTTGCGAATGCTATCTTCGTTAGCACTCTCTGCCTCTTCAGTCCTCTTATCAGCTTCCTCTTGTTTGCGCGCCCGTTCTTGTTCAGCACCTTCGGCTTCTCGACGCCGTTGGTCAGCGTCTTCTTGGTTTTGTACCCGTTTCTGCTCCGCCAGCTCAGCATCTTGATGCGCTTGCTGAGCTTGATCCTCATATTTACGAGCTGCTGCATCAGCCGTATCAGCATCATCGCGGAGTTGTTTGGCTAACTCTGCATTGCCCTCCTCGTCTGCTTTTTTAGCCTCATTGCGCTTTCGTTCTGCCTCTTTCTGACTCTGCTCTTTTAGCTTGTCAGCAACTTCTGCCTCTTGTTCCTTCTGGACTTTCAGATCCTCAGCTTCTTGAGCCTTTCTCTGACTGCTTTCTGCTTCTTGATTCTTCTGATCTTTCAGGTTGGCGGCGACATCTGCTTCATCCTGGCTGTTGTTCGCCTCCTGTTCTTTCTGCGTTTTGAGGCGTGCAGCGTCATCAGCTTTGCTCTGGGCATCATTCGCTTTCCGAACAGTTTCCTGATGATCCTCTCGGGCACTGCTAGCTTTAGTTTGCCGATCCGTAGCCTCTTTGGCGAGGCGCGTTTGCTCATCTTGCGCCACATCAGACGCTTGCCGACTCTGAGTTGCTGTGTTCTCAGCGTCAGTCTTGCTCGTTGTCGCCTGGTCGAACGCATCTCCTGCTCGTACTTTCTCTTGGGCTGTGTCGGCGCGGTCTTGGCGGATATCTGCTTCCGATTTCCTGACTTTTGCCTGGTCGTAGTTATATTTGAGTTGCGAGGATGCACCCTTGACTGCTTTCGCTTGCGACTTGATATTGCCCACCGGATTCAGTGAACTGCCAGCTTTCTCTTTGAATGATTCTTTAAAGCTCTTCCCTTCAGTAGTAAAGGACTCGATCCCTGCATCCTTAGTGGCGTTGAGACCCCGTTCTGTCATGGTCTGCGTAAAGCCAGCGACGTGACCTTGCAGTTTTGCCTGCTTCGCCATCATTTCTTCGGGGCTGGCATCACTTTCCAGAATGTCAGCCAACCGGAAAATGAAGGCAATCGGTGTCAGAATTAGTTTGATTGAAGTTAAGATATTACCGACATTACTGAGAATATTGTTGATGGGATCAATGAATCTGACCCACCACATGAAGAAGGCAGCAATCGTCTCAAACACAGGGGCAATGGCAGCCGTGAATGGATTGGAGGCGAGGATTTTCGCAATGACGAAGTTTATGCCCCAGAGGATGTAGCAAACGAACATCGTGATCGTAAAAATCTGGTTAAGCAAGCCAACAATCTGATTGATGAAATCAATAATTCCAATAATGGCTTCTAAGGCGGCGGCGATGTAACCAAAGGCATTGTCTTCATCACCAATCGCAACGAAATTGCTCACGAAAGCCGTCTCAGCGCCTTTACCGAGGGAGGTAAATTGTTCAGCAAATGCGGCTGGATCTTGGGCAATCGTTATGACGTTGATCAGACCATCGGCATAGGGAATTGGCAGTGCTGATATAGCTGTTTCCAGAATTGCGTCCTGGGCAAAGTTGGTGGCACCAGCCGTCAACCCTTGGAGCAAGCCGCTGCCGATGGCATCACCGATCATTCGCCACGATCAGCAGTCGAAAAGACCTGATCGTCATCCTCCGTGATGTAATCGTCTGGTGCTTCCTCCTCTGGCTCTTCTGATGTGAGCCAGTTCAGTTCTGTATTGGCCTGTTCGAGGCTGAACTGCACTGTCCCCGACGCTAGCTCATCAAAGGTCGGTAGCGGCTCCCCTTCTGCATCTGGTTCATAATCTGGTTCGTACTCCGGTTCATCCACTTCCTCGATGTCAAACTCGTCGTACGTAATCTCGTCAATGCCTCCGGTGTAGTCACCGACCTTGGGGACAGCAAATCCCTGCTTCGCAGTTCCAGCCGAACCGCCCGTGTCCAGCTTCTCCGCTGCCTCAACGGCTTCGCCCGTTGCTGTTGCTCCTTCTTCTTTAGCGTTTTCTTCTTCCTCTTGTCCCTTTGCTTCGGTTTCTGCCTGCTCTTCTTTAGCGGCTTCTTCCTGCTCTGCCTCAGTCTGTCCGCTACTCTCCGTATCGTCGCTTGCTCCGGTTGCGGGTGAGGTTTCACTGGTGATCTGTGCTTCCTCACCAGCGCCGGTCACGGCCTCTACGCCGGGGGCTACTTCGCTATCGATCTCCGACTGGGTTTCTGTCGCGATCTCGGCGCCGGTCAGCCCCCCATTTGCCCCTGTGCCTCCCGACGTCATCTCACCACCAGTCTCCGCCGGCAGTGGTTCTTCCTCTATGTCGCTGACTGCGGCTTCGCCGGTCTCATTGGCTGGAGCGATCGCGCCTTGCTGCATGGTATGGACAGCTTCGTGAAAGAGCAATTCCTGCCCGGCGGCTGAGTCGGGATCAAACTCACCTTCCGCAAAGAAGATGTGATTACCAGTAGTGAAGGCTAAGGCTCCCATTGCCTCGCACAGTTCTGCGGCTCGGCTATCCGTGTGGATGACGATTTCATCGGGGTTGGCCATACCGAGCTGGCGGCGGAGCAGAGCTTGGGTGTCTGCGGGTAGTGGCTGACCACCAGCATTCATCGCGGCGACGATCATTGCTTCCAGACCGTCGGCCTCGCCCCCCTCCCCACCAAGCATCTCACCCCCTGGGAGCAGAGTGGGTTCTGGCAATTCTCCTGCGGTTGCACCCCCCGCCGCCAAGCTGTCAGCCATTTCTGGTGCCACCTCATCCAGGGCGCCTGATTCTGCCGCCATACCGAGGGCATCAGTCACCCCGCCCTCGCCTTCGCTAGCACTACCTCCACCGAGCACCGCCATCATGCCGGTGCCAGCATCACCGGCATCACCTGTGCCACCACTCACAGCTTCTGCCATGCCGCCGAGGTCGCTGCCGCCGAGGGCATCTCCCATCTCGCCGAGGCTGCCACCCGCCAGATCACCGGCACCGGCCATATCTGGCATACCACCGCCACCCCCCATGCCCAGCATTGCATTGCCCATTTCCATGTCCGGTGCGCGCTGCACGTCGGCGGTTGCCATTTTTTGCTGAACCGGCATGGCCTGGTTACTAGACTCAGCCGACTGCCGCTGGGCGGTTGACTCGGCCCGCGAGCCGTCCTCTTTCTGCTGTACGGCGGTCTTGTCCTCGTCCGACGACATCTGCACGGCTTGACTGGCGATCGCATCCGCCTCCTGCTCGTACTTATCCCCTGGCTCACCGACAACAAGAGCAGGTTGGATGGTGAAGGTGCCCTTGGTCAGGCTATGACCGTACTCGGCTTGGGCGAGCTGCACCAGCGGATCACTGGGCGCATTTTCAGGCTGCCGCTGGAGTGGCGTCTGGCGGGCGCGGGACGACTTGGCTGCGCTCTGGGTGGACTTCCGTTGGGGTGAAAGAGGCTGACGCATGGAAATTCTCCTGAGCGGGGCAAACCGTGGAAGGTTGTGAGTGACGGCGAGCGGTGGGACATCAAAATCGGCGATCGCCAGAGAAAGTCGTTGTCTGGGCGATCGCTGTCCTGGCAAAGTCTTGTGGATTGCAGATTCCTGCTACGCTCTAGCGAGCACCTTGGATTAAGAACAGATTAAAAGCTTTCCTCCCCAATGTTAATCGCTGATTAATATTGAATTGACACTAGCCAAAAGTTTGTAATTTATAGCACCTTAAAATTACCCACAGTGATGGGAATAAAGTGTCTCTATTGGGGATTTTACCTTTACTACCAGGGTTCTCGGCGTTTTAGTCGCGTTTGCAAGGGAGTCAATGTCAGGTTAAGACAGGGTTATCAGGTTTGGAGGTACAGCGTATTTCCT
>JAAUTY010000001.1 GCA_012031265.1 Spirulinaceae cyanobacterium SM2_1_0
TGCCTTTTTGGCTTCGTTCCTACTTCTACAGCAGGTTTCGGGAGTCCAAAAACCTTATCCAGCCTGATTCTCACTTGGTTAGGTAGACCACAGTTCGGTCAGTAAGAATCTCAACTTATGTGTACACGGTAGCCCAAGCTGGGCGAAGGGGAGCTAGAAGTCCCTCTCCCAGCTTGGGAGAGGGATATAGCGATTATCTTGGTTGTCAACCTCCTCGTCGAGGGCTTTGACCCGCTGCTTGAGCCAGTCAATTTGGGCTGTGCGGTTGCGAGCACTGTGGCAACGACGCTGCTCGATCATCGCCACCGCAAGCTCATGGCGCTGCAAGACCTGAACCACGCCCCGCTCCATCCCACCCGTGGATTTCACTACCACCAGCGCGACGGTGACAGTCTGTGAATCTGTCAGCAGGGTCTGCTATCCCGCTTCGTCATTGGCGACTTGCCAACAGCACCCCGATGGCCGCAACGCCATGTCCAACTTGGCTTGACTGACATCAATGCCCACCCATTGCCGCTCTTCATTCGTCCCCATAATGCACCTCCGGTTGGGGCGATCGCCCTCCTCTGGAGCCTCGCCCGCGCCTTCGGTCGCCGCCTGCCTGTCGCGATCGACACGCCCCTCGGTCGCCTCGACCTGTATCTCCTTGTACTATTCTGTATGCGTTTACCCCGACATGTTGGGGCTTGAGGGCGCGTCTGAGGTTGATCTCAGAAAGACTAAATTCATGCCAGCCATCAGCAAAATCCCACTTTTGTGACCGAGATTACCGCTAGCTGAACGGTTTGTATCCTTGCTAACGCCCCAGGCGATACATTCCAGTTGGTGGTATTGGGAGATTTTTTGCAGTGGCACTGGGTACATTTAGTGTTTAACTTTTGCAAACAAATATTGCCGCAATTAACAGTAGTTGACCAGTCGCTGACATTGGTTAAAAGAATCTAAGTATCAGTTCTGCCCCTTCCAGAGCAGTGCCATGATGAAATGTGTAGCGCCACAAGTCCTAATCCCGTCCTGATTTTGAGGAGTCAAATGCCTTATATCGCTGATCAGGCCAGTAATATCGGCGCAGAATTACATTATGCCAACGGCGACGACAAGGACAACCCGTTCGTTGTTAAATCGCACTCAATCAACAGCCTGAACGCGATTGTAACCTTGAGAACCTTGTGAAAATCTAGTGATCGCTGGTGGCACTGACCGCAGCGCAGGACTGATTTTTCCTCGGTATCAATCTGTATTGAGCACTTTTCTTAGACAGGCTTTGCACTATGAGCAATCCCACCTTCGCGACCCTCGATGGCAATGAAGCCGTTGCACGGATCGCCTACAAACTCAATGAAGTCATCGCTATCTACCCGATCACGCCGGCCTCGCCGATGGGGGAATGGTCAGATGCTTGGATGTCCGAAGAACGTCCCAATCTCTGGGGGACAGTTCCCTCAGTCGTTGCCTTGCAAGCCGAAAGCGGTGCCGCCGCCAGCGTCCACGGTGCGTTACAAACCGGCTCGCTGACCACCACATTTACGGCGTCTCAGGGCTTGCTCCTGATGATCCCGAATATGTACAAGATCGCGGGCGAGCTGAGTCCTTGCGTGATCCATGTGGCCGCGCGATCGCTCGCAGCCCAGGCCCTCTCAATTTTCGGCGACCACAGCGACGTGATGGCGGCCCGGGCAACGGGCTTCGCGATGCTCTGCTCCGCCTCGGTGCAAGAAGCACATGATCTAGCGCTGATCGCTCATGTCGTCACCCTTGAAACCCGCGTCCCCTTCCTCCACTTCTTCGACGGCTTCCGCACCTCTCACGAAGTCCAGAAAATCAAGGAGATTTCGGACGATGTGCTGCGGCAGATGGTCGATGATGAGTGGATTTTCGCGCACCGCAACCGCGCCATGACCCCCGATCGCCCGGTATTGCGCGGCACGGCCCAGAACCCCGATGTCTACTTCCAGGCGCGTGAGAGCGCCAACCCCTTCTATGAGCACTGCGGTGAGGCGGTCGAGCGAGCGATGGTGCAGTTCCAGGAGCTGACCGGCCGCGAGTACCAGCTCTATCAGTACGTCGGCGCGCCAGACGCGGAGCGGGTGATCGTGCTCATGGGTTCGGGGGCCGAAACCGCTCACGAAGCGGTGGCTCACCTGACCAACCAGGGCGAGAAGATTGGCGTTCTCAAAGTGCGGCTGTATCGGCCGTTTGTCAATGCCAAGTTCGTCGCGGCGCTGCCGGAGACGGTCAAGGCGATCGCCGTGCTCGACCGCACCAAAGAACCCGGTGCAGCCGGTGACCCCCTCTACCTCGATGTCGTCAATGCCCTGATGGAAAGCTGGCCGAATGCCACCGTGCCCAAGGTCATCGGCGGTCGCTACGGCCTGTCCTCCAAGGAGTTCACGCCCGCGATGGTCAAGGGCCTCTTCGACAACCTGGCGCAAGCGCAAGCGAAGAATCACTTCACGATCGGCATCAATGACGACGTGAGCCACACCTCGCTGTCCTTTGATCGCACTTTCGACACCGAGCCGGATAATGTCGTGCGTGCCATGTTCTACGGCCTCGGCTCTGACGGCACGGTCGGCGCGAACAAGAACACGATCAAAATCATCGGCGGCGAGACGGACAACTATGCCCAAGGCTACTTTGTCTACGACTCTAAGAAGTCGGGCGCGGTGACGATCTCACACTTGCGCTTCGGGCCACAGCCGATCCGCTCTACCTACCTGATCTCGCAAGCCAATTTTGTCGGCTGCCACCAGTGGACGTTTTTGGAAAAACTGGATGTCCTCAGTGGCGTCGCCAATGGTGCGATCTTCTTGCTCAACAGCCCCTACGGGCCGGACGAGGTTTGGAGCCAGATTCCGCTGGAAACCCAGGAGCAGATCGTGCGCCTGGGCCTGAAGTTCTACGTGATCGATGCCAACAAGGTGGCGCGTGAGAGCGGCATGGGCAACCGCATCAATACGGTCATGCAAACTTGCTTCTTTGCGCTGAGCAATGTGCTGCCTCGGGAGCAGGCGATCGCCCAGATCAAGAAAGCGATCGAAAAAACCTACGGCAAGAAGGGTCAGCGGATCGTGCAGATGAATCTGCAAGCCGTGGACAGCACGCTGGACAATCTCTTCGAGGTCAATGTCGGTGAGGCCAACAGCCTCGTGCGGCGTCGGCCGGCGATGCCGGACGATGCGCCGGAGTTTGTGCGCGAAGTCGAGGGTAAGATCCTCGTCAACCGGGGCGATGAGCTGCCGGTCAGCGCTCTGCCCTGCGACGGCACCTATCCCACTGACACCGCCAAGTGGGAGAAGCGCAATGTCGCTCAGTTCATCCCCACTTGGGACCCCGATGTCTGCGTGCAGTGCGGCAAGTGCATCTTGCTCTGCCCCCACGCCGTGATTCGCGGCAAGGTCTACGACGAGGCGCAGTTGGCAAATGCGCCGGAAACGTTTAAGGCGACAGCCTCGCGCGATCGCGACTTCCGGGGTCAAAAATTCACCATCCAGGTCTCGCCCGAAGACTGCACCGGCTGCGGCATCTGTGTCGATGTCTGTCCGGCGAAGAATAAGGCACAGCCCTCGCGGCGGGCGCTGAACATGGAAGATCAGTTGCCGCTGCGCGAACCGGAAAGCGCCAATTGGGACTTCTTCCTTGACTTGCCCGCTCCGGATCGCACGCAACTGAAGCTCAATCAGGTGCGCCAGCAACAGTTGCAAGAACCGCTGTTTGAGTTCTCCGGCGCTTGTGCTGGTTGTGGCGAGACGCCCTACCTGAAGTTGGCCTCGCAATTGTTTGGCGATCGCATGATCATCGCCAACGCCACCGGTTGCTCCTCGATCTACGGCGGCAACCTCCCCACTACCCCTTGGGCAAAAGACGCCCACGGCCGCGGCCCCACTTGGTCGAACTCGCTGTTTGAAGACAATGCCGAGTTTGGCTTCGGCTTCCGGCTCTCGCTGGACAAGCACGCCGCTTTTGCCACCGAATTGCTGCAAGGCTTGGCGGGGCAAGTCGGTGACAATCTCGCTAGCGCCATTTTGGGAAATTCCCAGAAGACGGAGGCCGACATCTGGGAACAGCGCGATCGCGTCGCCGCCCTCAAGCAAGCCCTCCAGGGTATCGACAGCCCCGAAGCCAAGCAATTGGCGAGCCTCGCCGACTATCTGGTCAAGAAATCGGTTTGGCTGGTCGGCGGTGACGGCTGGGCCTACGACATCGGCTTCGGCGGTCTCGATCACGTCCTCGCCAGCGGTCGCAATGTCAATGCCCTGGTCATGGACACGGAGGTCTACTCGAATACCGGCGGTCAAGCCTCGAAGGCAACGCCGCGCGGTGCCGTTGCCAAATTCGCGGCCGGTGGCAAGCCAGCAGCCAAGAAGGATCTCGGCCTGATCGCCATGACCTACGGCAACATCTACGTCGCCAGTGTGGCGATGGGCGCGCGCGACGAGCACACATTGCGGGCCTTCCTGGAAGCTGAGGCTTATGATGGGCCGTCGCTGATCATCGCTTACTCGCACTGCATCGCCCACGGCATCAATATGCAGACGGCGATGACGCATCAGAAGGAGATCGTCGAGAGTGGTCGTTGGCTGCTCTATCGTTACAATCCGGATTTGGCAGCACAAGGCCAGAACCCGTTACAACTGGATTCGCGTGCGCCGAAGAAAGGCGTTCAAGAATCGATGTACAACGAGAATCGCTTCAAGATGCTGACCAAGACAAAGCCCGACGCCGCGAAGCAGTTGCTCGCCGATGCTCAGGCTGATGTCAACCATCGTTGGCAGATGTATGAGTACTTGGCCTCACGCCAAGTTACTGCCAACGGCAACGGCAGCAACGGGAACGACGAGTAACGTCTGATTCGCTCACACCGATTCCTGGCGACCTCAGTCGGGCGTCGGTGTGAGCCGTTCCGCTTCAGTATCCCCATCGGAATTTTGACAATTATGGACATCAGCACTACCTACTTGGGTTTGGACTTGCGATCGCCCCTCATTCCCTCCGCCGCTGCCCCGCTTTCGGAGAACATCGACACCATCAAACAACTTGAAGATGCCGGCGCGGCAGCAATCGTTCTGCACAGTGTTTTTGAGGAGCAGCTCAAACAGGAGCAATACGAACTCGAACATCACTTGAGCTACGGCACTGAGAGTTTTGCGGAAGCACTCACCTATTTTCCTGAACCCGAAACCTTCCATGTTGGCCCGGAAGTGTACTTAGACCATATTCGGGAGGCGAAGCAAGCCATCGATATTCCCGTCATTGCCAGTTTGAATGGCTCGTCACTAGGCGGTTGGACTCATTTTGCCAAGCTGATCCAGGAGGCGGGTGCGGATGCCTTGGAGCTGAATATTTACAGCATCCCCACCGACATGCACAAGACGAGCGCCCAGGTCGAACAAGACTATTTGGATATTGCAACGGCGGTGCGATCTGAAGTCACCATTCCCGTTGCGCTCAAGCTCAGCCCCTTCTTCTCGAATATGGCCTATATGGCGAAACGTCTCGATGATTTAGGGATCAATGGCTTGGTGCTCTTCAACCGTTTCTATCAGCCCGATATTGATTTGGAAGAGCTGATCGTGCGGCCGAATATTTTGCTTAGCTCGGCCCAGGATATGCGCCTGCCTATGCGTTGGATTGCGATTTTGTACGGTCGCATCAATGCCGATCTGGCGTCAACCAGCGGCGTCATGCACGGCCGCGATGTCGTGAAGATGCTGATGTCGGGGGCGAAAGCAACGCAGGTTTGTTCAGCATTGCTGCGGCACGGTATCCCCTATTTGCAAACGCTGGAAGCCGAGCTGAAACACTGGATGGAGGAGCATGAATACGAGTCGGTACAGTTGATGCAGGGCAGCATGAGCCAGATCAATTGCCCCGATGAAAGCTCGTTCGAGCGGGTGCAGTACATGAAAGGTATTCAGTCTTACCAGCCCGAATCGTTTGCCTTTGCACCCTAGATTTGCCTCACACAAGCCGCTACGCTTTACCCAAAAGTCGGGCGAATGCCGTCCCAGCTTGGGTTCCAATCGCTGAACCCGTTGAAACGGGTTTCGCGCTGAGCCTGGGGTTTGCATCCCAGGCTCAGCAGGGGTTTCAGCCACTTCTGGGTAATGCATAGCACGATCAGAGGGTGTACCTGTGATGGCGCATGATACACGGGGCGATCGCCAAAGGCGATTGTCGGGATCTGACTGATTGCATCTCTACGGTCAAGTCCCCAGTTGCACCAGTCAACCCTGCTCTTTCTGGAGATAAGCTAAGCGGATACGGCGCTTGAGCGAGACCGACCAGACCACAGCGGTGTAGAGAGTCACCCCATCCTCTAGGGTTCCAACCAGCGGGAAGCGACTGGGGTCAGCCAGATTCAGCTTGCCATCATAGCGACGGCGGTTGCCCCGCCGCTTCTGGGGATCGTGATAGAGAAATTTGAGGTTGGCATCGCTACGCAGCCGCCCAATGGCGTGGAAGCCCAACTGCCCCCCCGCTCACCCACTGGTACTTGCTGTAGAAGCCGTCCGCCACCACATAGCGAATCCCGGCAGGAAAGAAGGCGGTGCAATAAACCAGTTGTAGAACCAGTCTAAAGAGTGCTAGCGCTGAATTAGCGCTGCCGTTCGTCACTCCGAGCCACAACATCCTCCTGCCCGATTGCGCTCGGAAGACATCTGCGGTTCATCGCAACAACGTTCGGGTTACAGTCGGTTAGCGGTTGCTAATAGTTGCACAATGGCGGTGTCGTCACAATCGTTGGCAAGCTGAATAATACGATCGCAAAAAGCCCCATAGATCAAATTTTGTGCTTTGATGTGGCGAGCTTCGTCGATCGCGCCTTCGATATCGCCGATTTTGGCAGCGCGCCATAATGCTTGAAGGTCGGCAGGTTCTGGGAACGTTAGCTCAGCATTCTCCAATCGATCTTCGGAAGCGACTTCAATAATTTCAAAAAGCCATTCTAAATGGAGATGGCGCTGTAGACTAGCCAGCATCATTTCGACATCAACAGGCTTGGGCACAAAGTCATTGAAGCCAGCTTCTAGCGCGCGATCGCGATCGCTGAGCGCGACGCTGGCTGAGGAGGCAATTAGAGTTAAATCGCGGCTAATCGTCTGGCGAATCTGGCGTGCCATTGTATAGCCGTCCATATCCGACATGACAATGTCAGAAATGACAGCGTTGGGGTGAAAAGTAGCGATCGCTTCCACTGCCTCGGTTCCCGTTCCTGCTTCCGCCAGAATAAAGCCAAGGTTGCCGAGAATTTCCATCAAAATCAGGCGATTAGTCGGCTCGTCATCAACGAGTAAAATGCGCTGGCGATCGCCACGATAACCAACAATTCGACCGCGATTTTCAGCAACTAGAGCGGCCGATTGTTCCTCAGCAACGTGCGGCAAGTCGAGTTCAAACCAAAAAGTACTACCCGCTCCTAAAGTGCTGCGAACTTGAATTTGGCTGCCCATCATTTCAACAATTTGACAGCAGATCGCGAGACCGAGGCCGGTTCCTTGCGATCGCTTCGCCTGCGCACCCACCTGCTCAAAGGGAAGAAAAATTTTCTGCAACTGTGCCTCGGTCATGCCAACACCCGTATCTTGAATCTCAAAGCGGAGTCTAACCGTCGGCGGCGGAGTGCGAGTTCTTCCGGCTGGTATCGCTTCGCCAAGCCAGATAACTGACAAGGTTACGCTGCCATCATCGGTGAATTTAACGGCATTTCCCAACAGATTAGTTAAAACTTGACGCAGGCGCTTTTCGTCAGCGAGGACGTAGCTGGGTAGGCTAGGGCTTGGGCAATAGTTAAAGTCAATGCCTTTACCTTGAGCGCGAATGCTAATCAGTTCAATGACACTCAGCAGAAAGGAAGGAACGTGAATCTCGTGGGGACTGAGTTCGAGCTTGCGGGCTTCGATCTTGGCAAGGTCAAGAATATCGTTAATGAGAGTCAGAAGGTGATTGCCTGCTTGCTGAATAATGTCAACGCCTTTGCGGTACTGATTGAGATCGCTAGCACGCTGCAAAATTTGAGCATAGCCGAGAATGCCATTGAGCGGCGTTCGCAGCTCGTGACTCATGTTAGCCAGGAATTCGCTCTTAGCTTGGTTTGCTGAGTCAGCGGCACGCTTTGCTTCAGCAATTTGCCGCAACATTTTGTCAACTGTTGCTGCTAAGTTTGAGAATTCATCTTGTCCAGAGAGAGTGATGGTTTGCGTTTCTGGATTATCAATATCGACGCCGAGAATTTGCCCAACCAGTCTATTCAAACGCATTAAGACTAACCGATCGAGCAATATTAATGTCAGAATGCTAAATGCTATGCTAATACCTAGCATGGCAAACAAAAGTTATCGGCTATTCGCTAGAGCTTGCTGGTACAGTGTCCGCCGTCGTTGCAGTTGGAGTAGGGCGAGCGGTTGCCGATCGATATCCCGCAGTAGTGTATAGCCATACACTTGCTGCTCGTTGATGGGTTGAACGCGGATTGGTTCCGCCGTCGAGAGCGATGTGGCGATCGCCTGCAGCTCAGGAGAATTATCTGGCGAGGTCAAGCCAGCAGGCAATCGGTGTAAGGTTAAGTTTGTTTTGGTTTGTTCGGCAACGCGATCGATGTCTAACACTGCGCTAAATACCATCGTGCCGCGAAGTGGACCTTGGTTATTGCTGGTAACAATAGGATGCGATGCCAGCTTGAGGATATGTGTTGAGGAGGCGACTAAACTGCCGAAGCTCGATTCAGGTTTAGAGTGGGCAAAAAGCGGCGAATCAACCGCAGAAAAGTTCTGAAATAACGGCTCTCCAGGATCTATGGTGATAATCTGGAGCTTTCAGAGCTGAAATCCCCGCCTGATAAGGTATTCAGGAATTCGCCTTGAGGAATTCTGTATCATCAATACACTTCCCCCACCACAATTCCTGGAGAGCCATGTTTTAAGGAAAAACGACGTACTACTGCGGTATCAATTAAGTTATGAACGTTTGTAATACCGAATAAAACCAACTTCCTTGTAGAAGATGGATGCAATCTGTCAAGCTCTAATATCAAAGTTGTCATTGCTCGACGTATAGCATCATGTTCCTGAGTACGGCTACGACTCATGCAGAAGGAATCCAATTCATCTAACACTAAAAATGCGGATGAACCATTTGAGCAAACTTTTCGTAGATCTTCAAATGCTTGCTCCAAATTACGAGAGGACTGTCCTAAAGCAGGATCAAGCATGTTCCCAATATCAATGGTATAAAAATTAACGTCGTTGGTAACTTCCTTCTTAAGCCGATCAAAAAGCAGATGGCACAGGGTTGTCTTACCCGTATTTGGTGATCCATAAAGAAGTATCGAAGGGACTAGATCATAAAAAATAAAATCTTGTACTCTCGATCCATCTGCTGTTATCACAGCCTTGCAAAATCTAAATAGCTGTTCTTGAAGGGAATCTAACCCAAACAACTTGTGCTGAAAAATACGCTTTTCTATCTCAGCATGAGGGATTTGCAATAATCCGCTAGTCTCTTGGGCATAACCAGCCATACAGATTCTCTTTGTTCTAAGTCAATGCTTTGTTTCCCTATAGCACAAGGATGCAGGTAAGCAGCATCGCATTAACACTGACTATTGGCAGAACTCCTTGATAAGTACCCAACCAGAACTCATCGTTACCCCACTCTTTTGAGTCCAACAGATAAGATTCGATTGCGCCCTCACCCAAAACTAAGCGGCATAACTATCGTTTATACTGCCAACAACCTACCAGCAAGCCCGAAAACCGGTACTGATCCCAGGAGTCGCTCGTCAAGATTCAATGACTCGATACCAGTTTAATGCGACCGGCATCCATCTCCGACATGAGCAACTCAAGGGCTTCATAATCTACATCAGAAATGTACCCGAGACGGGTCAACTCGCTATTGATGGCGTTCTCGATCTCGGGCGTCAGGCGCTTGATGTACAGCGCCTTCTCCACTAATAACCGAATGATACGAGTTGTTTCCACAGTTTCGACCGTCAACTGGTGTTCGTACTACAATAATCCGCCGAACGTCCACGGATAAAAGTGATCCAATTGCTAGTGCGGTTGTGATCTTGATCACAGCCCGACTCAAACATTGACTAGAAATAGTTTACACCCGACACCCTATTTCTTACCCAAGGTAAAAATACGGAGTATAACCAGTGGTACGGCGGGTTCGGCGATCGCCCCACAGCCCAGACTTTTCCGTTTAATCTCCGTATTTTCACGTCCTGGTTTTGTCCTCACCATCCAATCGCCTGTGATCTCACTGAGACTGGTTATGGCTTCAGCGGCAACGTCGTCTGTTGTAGTACAGGCAGTACAATGACTCGTGGCATTTAAAGTCAGTTGTGGGGCGTGCCCATGCCTAACAGCCGCGCTGGAGTGAACTGACCGGTTACATCCAGGCATCCTCCCAGATTCACCGTGACACGCTTCTTCAAGCCACCAAAATTGGTAGGCGGATGATGAACTGAGTTCCAGCCCCGGCTGCCGACTCGCACTCCAGCTTGCCGCCATGCTGCTGGGTGATCACCTCATGGCTGATCGCGAGGCCCAGTCCGGTTCCTTTGCCAGCCGGTTTCGTGGTGAAGAAGGTTTCAAAAATCTGTGCCCGGACTTCAGCCGTCATCCCCAAGCCGTTGTCACCAATATGAATGCAGCCCCAGTTGCCATCGCGATGGGTGCGAATCTGGATCTCGGGGCGATCGCCCGACGCCAAGCGCGACGACGCCCAGGCTTCTTCGAGTGCGTCAATGGCGTTGCTGAGCAGGTTCATAAAGACTTGGTTCAGACGCCCGCTATTGCCCGCGATCTCGGTCGGGAAATCGCCGTAGTCTTTCACCACCTTTACACCCGGAAAGTCGCCACAAGGCTTCAGTCTTGGGTTGAGGATCGCCAGGGTGGAATCGAGTCCGACCCGGACATCCACCACACTCATACAGTCACAATTGCCATGGGAAAAATTGCGGACTGAGCGCACAATCTGGCTGATGCGCTCGGTGCCCAATTGCATGGAGGTCAGGGTTTTGGGCAAGTCCTCACGGATAAAATCGAGGTCGATGTCTTCAATGAAGTTGGCGATCGCCGCCGGTGGCTGCGGCGAATGCTCAGCGTAGAGATCGACGAGCGCCAGTAAATCCTGCACGTAGTCCAGGGCGGGGGTCAGATTGCCGCAGACAAAGTTGACGGGGTTGTTGATCTCGTGAATGATCCCAGCCACCAGCTCGCCGAGGCTGGATAGCTTATCGCTCTCGATCAATTGGGTGCGGGCTTGCTCGAGCTGCGCCGCAGCGGTCTCTAGGGCAGCGGCTTGCTCGTCAACACGCTGCTCGAGCTGGCGCAGGGCTGCTCCGGTGGCTCGGCGCTCGGCAATCTCGGTCGCAAATCCTTCGTAGTAGAGTAGTTCGCCCTCCGCATCCCGCACGACCTCAGCCGATTGGGCAATCCAAGTCCGGCTGCCGTCGCGACGATACACCTCGGACTCAAATCCTTGCACACAGCCTTGCTGCGCGACTTGGGCATAGAAGCGCTGTCCCTGATCAGGTTGGACGTAAAGTTGGTTTGTGTCTGTTTGCAGATCTTCAAGCAATTGTTGCGGCGCATCGTAGCCATAAAGACGGGCGAGCGCTGTATTGACTTCCTGATACTGACCGCATCGGTCAGCGCGAAAAATGCCCATCGCGGCATTCTCGAACAAGCGTCGGGGCGACTTGCCAATGGTTTCAATCGAACCGTTGCAGCGTTCTGGTGTCTCGGTGCATCCCTCAATGTCGCGTGCCGATTGCCGTCGATGCACGGTCAGACTGTGATCACCCTCGCGATTCGCCAACATAGCTGCTTCGCCCAATCATAATCCTACTGATTCTATTGTTAGGATTTGGACACTCTGCGGGGGTGATGACTCTCGCCTTGCGGCTGTGATCCCGATCGGAGATCGACGCGATCGCGCGTCAGAAGTTGCCACCCCGTTAAAAAAAGTTATTGACTGTCGCTAACGCTGCGCCTGAAGCCAGGAGGAACGGCGGTTTGGCGGGTGAGGAAACCTAAGACTCACCAACCGTCGGCTGTTTTCGGCACAATTTGAGATGGCAGTGGCGAACCATCCTGATGGTGTGGTCGTCTCCAGAAAATCAGTGGCAGCTTTTGCATGGAGGAATGGCTTATGGTTCAGATCGGGGTCTACCGGCTGGCACTCACTAGTCTCGGGCTGGTGCTTTGGCTCAGTGCTTGTGCTGGGCTGCCCTTGGCGAGTCCGGCGATTGACGATGCGCTCCCCGCCCCACCTATCGAGCTGGTCGAGGCGGCGTCTCGCTCAGCACCGGTGACGGTCGAAGCGGTGCGGGTGAATGTTTTGGAATCACAGCCTCTGCAACTGGTTCTCGAAATCGACGGCTACATTCCCGATGGCTGCCAGGTGCCGGTGACCGTGAGCCAGACACGGGTGGGCAATCAAGTCAGTGTCGCACTGGCGCGTGAGTTGCCGGTTGATACGTTGTGCCCGGCGGTTGTCCAGCCCTATACGCAGCAACTCCGCCTCGATGGCGGTTTTGCACCCGGCACGTACCAGATCGAAGTTAATGGCTTGACGCTTGCGCAAGTCTTGCCCTAGTACAGGACGGCGGAAATGAGATGCCCATTCAAAATCCCCAAGATTCCCGTATTGCAGGCACTCAGAACTCAAAACTCAGAACTCAAAATTCCGCGTAGCGGTACTAGCGGGTCGGCTAGCCCCACTGGCTGCCGACGGCGAGGCGTAGCCCGTTGACCAGATCCCAGCCGGATTGGGGACGCTTGCCCGCCGGCTGGGCTTGTTGGATGAGCAGTAAGCCATTGCCGGTTTGCATGACCGGGCCGAGGTTTTTCAGGATGGCAGTGATGGTGCCGGGAGTTTCGGCATGACCGAGGCGATCGCGCCAAGGGGCGATCGCCTCGCCCAGGTCAGCCGGGAGTTGCGATGCAAGTTCAGCCGCCAGCGGCACCGTGGCTAAAATTTTCACCGGCTTGTCTTGGAAAGAGGTAGTGCAGTTGGGATAAAAGGCGCGGATTTGATTGTGCAGCGCCAGCGCCGCTCGCTGCCAGTCGAGGGCGTAGTCGCTCTTGGTGATCAGGCGCGCGTAGCTCGCCTGCGGGTCATCCTGCGGTCGGGGTTGGAGTTGACCGGTCGCAAGCTGTTGCAGAGTAGTCGGAAAGAGAGCCGCACTCATTTGCGCCAAATCATGGGTGAGCTGCTCGGCATTGTCAAGCAGGCCCAAGGGGCGGCGACGCTCGAGCAGCATCGGCCCAGTGTCGAGATCGGCATCCATCTGCATCATCGTCACCCCGGTTTCAGCCTCGCCGTAGTATAAGCTCCACTGGATCGGGGCCGCGCCGCGATAGGCAGGGAGCAATGAGGCATGAGCATTGACGCACCCCAGACGCGGCATGGCGAGGATTTCCGAGGATAAAATTTGACCGTAGGCGATGACGGCGAAGGCGTCAGCCTCGGACTGAGCGAGGGCAGCGAGGCTGGCGGCATCTTTCTTGAGGCGGCGGGGCTGCCAGACAGGGAGAGCGGCGGTCAGAGCGAGCGCCTTAACTGGTGAGGGCTGCAAGCGCTTGCCTCGCCCACGCGGCTTGTCGGGCTGGGTGACGACGCCAACGACTTCAAAGTCCGGATGCGCGAGCAAGGCCTGGAGGCTAGGAACTGCGTATTGGGGGGTGCCGAAGAAGACGATTTTCACGGGGGGCGATCGCGGTTGCACATGCAACCATAGATTGAGCAGGCTGAGTCATCATCGTCATAACAGAAGTAACTTACAGCACTGCATTGACAGCACTGCCGCAATCACCTCCTGGTTTGAGGCGTTTACTCTTGAGCACGAGCCGCTAAGATACTAGATAAATTCCAAGCGTTTTGCGCCCCAATGGTTGTCGTTTGTTCGATACTGCTATGTCCTACGATTTGACCATTGCCATTCCCACTTTCAACGGGGCCGCACGCCTGCCCCGCTTGTTGGCGTGCCTGCGTGCTCAAGTTGACACAGACAAGCTGAACTGGGAAATTATCATCGTCGATAACAATAGCACCGATAATACGGCTGACGTAATTCGCGAATATCAGCAGGATTGGCCCACAGACGTACCGCTTCATTACAGCTTTGAGCCTCGCCAAGGTGCGGCGTTTGCCCGTATCCGCGCTGTTGAAGAGGCAAGGGGTCAGCTCGTTGGTTTTTTGGATGACGACAATCTTCCGAATGAACGCTGGGTTGCCGCAGCCTGTGATTTTGCCGACCAACATCCCCAGGCAGGAGCGATTGGTAGCCAGATTCATCCCGAATACGAGGTGCCACCGCCCGAAAACTTTGAGCGTATCGCCTCCTTTCTCGCAATTGTTGAGCGTGGCGAGCAATCGCAATTGTATCAGCCTGCGATGAAGATGCTGCCTCCATCTGCCGGTTTGGTCGTTCGGCGCGAAGCCTGGCAGCGCCATGCGCCTAATCCACCCTTCTTGCAGGGTCGCTCAGGCAAAACAATTCTCAATAGCGAGGATTTGGAATCAATTCTCCACATTCAGAATGCGGGTTGGCAAGTTTGGTATAACCCAGCGATGGAGATCTATCATGTGATCCCCCGCAACCGTCTAACACGCGACTACTTGCTCTACATTGTGCGGAGTACCGGCTTAGCAAGACACTACATCCGTAGCTTACGTTGGCGACCGTGGCAACGACCATTCTTAGCCCCGGCCGGTTGGCTCAGAGATGTCAGTCGGGCAGCTATTTACTTTTTACAGCATCACCAAGAATTGGATAGTGATACAGTCACCGCCTGTGAAATGGAATTTCTCAAAAGCAGTGTTCTGAGTCCGTTCTATCTCTGGAGGAAGTATTCGGGATTATGACAGACTTCAGCGTTGTAATTCCTACCTACAATGGCGAAAAACATTTACCAGAAATCTTAGAACGGCTGCGATCGCAGGTTGAGACTGAAGGGTTTTCTTGGGAGATCCTCGTAGTCGATAACAACAGCAGCGATCGCACACCCGAGATTATCCGCCAAGCTCAGACCAATTGGCATGGTCGAGGTTCACTGCGATATGTGGTCGAAACTCAACAAGGTGCGGCTTTTGCTCGCCAGCGCGGTGTAGAGGAAGCGACAGGGGCATGGGTTGGTTGCCTGGACGACGATAACTTACCCGCACAAGACTGGGTAGCCCGTGCCTACGAATTTTCTCAAAGCCGACCGCAAATGGGGGCATTTGGCGGTCGCATTCACGCAGATTTTGAAGTCGAGCCACCCGCGAATTTCGAGAAAATCATCGGTTTTTTGGCCATTCGAGAGCGTGGCGATCATCCCAGTCCTTACAAGCCCGAAGTTCTCAGTCTGCCGCCTGGAGCCGCCATGGTAGTCCGACGCCAAGCCTGGCTTGATCATGTTCCAGCTCAGCCGAGCCTTGGTGGCAAAATCATTGGTGGTTCAATGGTACAAGGCGATGATTGGGAGCCACTACTCCATATGTACAAAGCTGGCTGGAAAATTTGGTACAGCCCAGATTTACATACTCATCATCAGATTCCTGCCTGGCGATTGGAACGTGAATATCTCCTAAGGCTAATTCATGGTTCTTGTTTAGCCTTTTGTCCCCTGCGGATGATCGTCGCTGAGCCACTACAGCGGCCCCTGATTATGGCACGCACTGTACTTGGTAATACTTATAGAGCGCTCAGCTACTGGTTACGCCATCGCACCAGCATTCGCCATGACACAGTTGCGGCTTGCGAACTGCAAATTTATCTTAGTCGGATTGCCAGTGTTTTTTATTTCTTGAAGGGTCGCTGGCAAGGGAAATTTCAATTTACCCCGCCGGTTGAGCGGGCCAAAGCAGCTGCCGTCCACTCTTCAAAAGCATCACAAGAATAAACTTTAGTTCCCGAATAGTTTCTGGTTCGTAGCGAGCGTACTGAATAATATAGTGAATAGCTGCCCAACTGCTTGCGCGCGAGGGCGGGCTACCTAGAGCTTTCCAAGCTAAGTACTTGTAGAGATTGGCGGTACTACGTCCTCGTAGGGCCTGAAATTCGGCGGGCAGTCGTTCAAAAGCCCGATTCAGCACACGTTGACATTGATTGGCTTGTAGAGCCAAGTTGGCGGAGCTTGACGTTGATGATAGCCGATAGAGAATCTGTGGTTTGGGAACGGCTGCGAAAGGATAGTGGTCAGCCAATCGTAGCCAGTAATCCCAATCCTCGGCGGGCGGCAGCGAGGCTTCAAATTCGCCGGTTGCCTCGATAGCGCTACGACGAACTAACGGATTCGAGCCATTCTCAATGAAATTGTTGGCTAAAAGTGCGGCCCGAGCATCGCCATTGATGGTCTGATGCCGTCCGGCTTGTACGAAGCGATCGCCCTCATCGATGTAATCTGTCCAGCTATAGGCTAGACCCGCTTCTGGGTATGCCTGTAGAGCGGCTAATTGATCAGCCAATTTATCGGCTGTCCAGAGATCATCAGCGTCTAAGAAAGCGAAAAAATCACCCTGTGCGTGCCTGATACCACGATTGCGGCTCGTCGCTTGGCGGGCGTTGGGATAAGAGTAGAGCTGAATGCGAGGATCGGTAATGCTAGCAACGGCTTCGACCGTGCGATCGCGTGACCCGTCATTAATGACAATAATTTCAAAGTCAGTAAATGTCTGTGCCAGTACCGAGTTAATAGTGGCGCTAATGGTTCGCTCGCCGTTGTAAACCGGAATAATGATTGAGATTACGGGCCTAGTGGTTGTCATATCCGGGAAGTGTAGACCAGGTTGAAATCAAGAATCACTTGGCTCAAGCGCAAGTAACGAGGAGAAAAGCTGTCGCCATGGGTTGTGTCGGTCAATTGCTGAGGCTGGGAAGTCATGGTCGCCCAGAAAACTGCTCGACTCAGTTTGAAATCATTGGCGATCGCATCACGAAGGGATTATTTAGCACGAACATCGTCATTCTAGGGGCTAGAGCCACTGCTCAGGTTTGAGTTGTCTGAAAGTTAATGGCTACTCACAGCCAATAACCCACTAGTACCGCTACGCGGAATTTTGAGTTCTGAGTTTTGAGTGATGAGTGCAGACAATACAGGCATCCTACGGATCCTGAATGGGCATCGCATTGCCGCTGCCTTGTACTAGTAACAATAGTAATCGCTGCTGTTGGGAGTGCTATGCTCTTGCCCGGCACGCGTGGCACCCGTGAGTGTTGAGACAATGACACAACGGCGGTAGCGCGGTGAGGTTGGATCGTGATCTCTGAGACGGAGTGTAATGCGACCGAGGGCCCAAAGGGAGGTTTGGCCGCAGTCATCGCTAGAATTGTAGACCGGACAGCCGAAAAAGTTAATCCGAACACGCCAGATAGTTTGACCATCCACCACTTGGCTACGCACCGAGGTTTCAACCTTGTTGCGGTCATTGGTTGCCAGATCGAGCACCACACCAGCCTCAATATCCTGCCAAAGGGCGGCGTTATTGAGGACAGCCGCTGGAATGAATACGTTGCCCTCGGAATGGTCAGCCGGATGAATCGCCCATTGCAGCTGAGCGTCCTGCTGTCTCAAACTCAATTGCCAGGTGAGTTTGTCACGAGTTGCATTGCTGCGAACCCGACGCAGGGCAGTATGAAGTTCGCCGCGAGCAGCATTGAGTTTCTGACGATTGAGGAAATCGAGCCAGGTTGGTAGGGCGATCGCCGCTAGCAGACCAATGATCACAATGACAACAACAAGCTCAATCAGCGTGAACCCTGACTGAGAGCGAGGCAACCGCTGGCCAAACATAGGATGCACCGAAAGAGTGTACCAATCCCTTCTGATGTTACCTGATTATTCTAGAGAGAGTAGCCCCGATCAAGCGAATTTAGACGCCACACTCGGCATCAATACCAGCCGTGAACGAACCCAGCAAGGTCATCACCCGCACACAACGTACAGTACCGACAGTCGGCTGTCCGCCACTATCAGGGAGTGCTGTGATCACGAGCAGCTCACTCATATCGTCACCATCAGGATCAAGTTCAGGCACGGTATCGGGATCGAGTGTTCCTGTGTAATCGAAGGAAATAGTCTGATGCTCGCTGTTATTCGCCGGAGTCGCGAGATTGAAGACCGGTGCCAGCGTGGTTGCCTGATTCGCGCCAGCAATACTGGCTCCGATGATCACTTGACCAGGTCTCAAACCAAGCTCATTTCCCATGCTTTTCCAAACACCTGGATTAGTGTAAGGATCAAAATCTACAAAGTCACCCGCATTGGGACCGGTCGAGGCAAGTTGCTGAGTTCTGTAGACAGCAATTTCAGGGATCTGATTTTGGGTACGAATGCTGACGCTGTAGCCCCGCTTGTCGCGTTTGGCGTTGCTTTGGGCTTGGCGTAGCGCTACCAGCACATAGTCATTCACAGCATTGACACGGCGTTGGTTGAGAAAGCGTAACCATCCCGGCCCAGCGATCGCCGCTAGAATGCCAACGATAATGATGACAACCAGAACCTCGATCAGGGTAAAACCTGCCTGAGAACGATTTTTAGAGAATAGACGGTTTGGTTTCATGACACTCAGCGAACACTACAGGATGAATGGAGAAATACTCACTGCGCTTGGCTGAGCGCACCAGTTCCTTGAACCTCAATACGACCTTCGGGGAAAAAAGTGGTTTGGGTCGTGAATAGGCGTTCGTAAAGAGTGCGATCGCCAGCATCAGCAAGATTCAGCTCTTGAACCCGCTGAAAAGCATTGCCACGCAAGAAAACGCGCGCCGTATTCCGCGCTGTATTCACACAAGCATAGAAGCTGTAGGTTTGAAACTCAGGCGGAACGGCCGTAATGTTGACGCCGACAGTCACATCGTTAGCCGTGCTACCACTGAGCGCTTGATACGCCGGAACCTGCAACCACTCTGGATCGCCGTCACCTTGATTGGCTGTCGCTTGAGTCGGACAGGCTTCAACATTCGTACTGCCGCCCGTAGCTTGGAAGAAATTGGGTATATCTTGATTGGTCGCAAAGTCAACGTAGTCAATCAAAACATCCGGCCCAGTTCCAGTCGGATAGGGGGTCGCCATATCTTTTTGCCAACGGTTCAACTTCTGAGCCAAGCTGCCGGAAGCGCTCAAGTCAAAAGGAGCAAAACCAGCGTCAGGCTCGAAACTTTGCACATAGGTTTCATTACCAGGATTGGCATTAACCTGATACTTGTCCAAAACACCGCCACTGAGTTCCCAGCGACCAACCCGTGCGGCACTGGACCAAGTAGCACTGGCGTCGCGCATCAAGTAGTAGACAACGAGCGAGTAAACAAAGCTATCGTCACACTCATCGGGATTAGCAGGACAGTTAGAACCGGTACCCGTCGCTGCAATCGGCAAAACATTGCGTCTCAGGGTACGCTTCCAGAAAGCGAGTACTGGAACTTGACCAGCCGCAATCGGAATCTGGCTACAGGTTCGTGTCGGCGGATAGACTTGGTTGGCCGCATCGGCAGCCGTGCAGATGGTTGCACTGTTATTACCCGTCAGGATTGACATTCCCTCAGCGTCATAGATATAGGCAGCCTGCTGGAGATCGCGGCTAATGAAGTCCATCGCGGCTTGGATCTCTTCATCCGTAGTAGTCTTGGCGTCTTCGCGGCGGTTGGTGTTCAGCAAGTCAATCGTCACGCCCAGCAAAGGAGTAATCACCAAAACAGCGATGATTAGGGCCGCCAAAATTTCAATCAGCGTAAAGCCCGCTTGGCTACCATGAGCTTGGCGGGAGGAACGCCGTGGTGCTGCATAGAGCAGTTTGTAGACGGACGCTGGCATAGTCATCAATAACTCCTGGGCTAGCTTTCAGAATCTAAGGTTGCTCTGGCAACTAATTACAACCACCTAACCGATTGCATAAATCTTGATAGTTGGTACTGTCGGCAACAATTTCCGTTGTTGACTCGAACTGGGGTGCATCCCCGTCAACAGCACCCCCGAAGGTGCGCGCTGTCGCATCGGTACCCGTAGCCGCAACACTTTTCTCGAGTGTCCCGGTCTCTGCGAAAGACGCAGCACGGTAGACCCGCAAGCCCAGCGTATAGCCAAGATCAGCCTGGTCAACATCATCGGTGAGTGGAGTCGTCAGATTTGGCGGATCTTGAAAGCCCATCGCCTGCACAATCATGTCGCGGTTGCTATCGACCGTACAGGCATTATCCCCGTCGCCATCAATACAGAAGAGGTCGAAGGCAGTACCACCGGTGGGTGCCGTACATTCTGCATTCGCCGCACAGGTCAATGCCCCTGCCGTTGGTGCTGGAATGTCAACAATCGGGGTGTTGCCAATGGGCGGCACATATACGGCCGGTGGCGTCGTCCGAACGTAGTTGATGTAGGACTTTGCGGCATTGACACCGCGCTCAACCCGCTTGGCTTGGACACGGGAGCCGACCGAAAAGGCGATCGCCGGTGCGAAGGCAACCATCATAATGGTCACAACCATAACCGCGACCAGAGACTCAATGATCGTGAAGCCGCGATCATTGGGTGGTTTTGGCGCGAGCAAGCGCAGGACAAATTGGTATTTCATTGGTTTAAGGGCGTGACTTGCTGTTACAGAAAGCGGTTGGTCGTTGCTCAGTATTGAGAGCATTGATAGTGGTGGGGTTACCGGCGGTGTCCAATTGCTTAGCGCACAACAGCGTCTGCACCCACTCGTCGGTACGACTGACCTCCCGGAAGAATTCGTTGGGCGTGTCAGCCGGCGGCGACGTGAACTGTTGCGCAAACAGGTCAGGCATCTGCGAGAGGATACCGACATCAAAACCAAAGTCACGACCTGGCGCGTTGTAGGCGGGGAGGCGGGTTGAGCTACCTAGATTCGTATCAGTAAAGGCATAGCCCTGGGTATAACCAAACAAACCACCGGTTTGATTCCCGTCCCTGACCGGGGGCCAACTCGCATCCCAGTTCGCAACATTGGTCAAACCATTGGTCGGGTTCCAAGCCCCAGTTCCCAGCTCCACCAGAGGATAGAAAACAGCCGTGGCATACTGGCTACGACCCAGTTGGATGAGGGAACCGAGAATCTGAACATTGCCGCCCTGCCAATCCTCCAGGAAGCGAGGCAAGTTAGCGACACCGCCATTGTATTCGGACTGATCACCGGCTCCAGTGGGGTCAGGGTGCATCGGCAAATCCCGAGTACCAACTGCGAGGTTGAAAATGCCAGTCCCCGCCGCTGGTTTCAGTTGCCAGAAGGTGCTGTTAATCAAGATACCGCCATTATCTGGCTGATTAGTGGTGGAGCCGTCAGCACCGGGGTTGTAGGGGAACTGAAACTGGAGTACCGGCACCAGCAGCGGCTGATTCACCGAGGTAATGGCTGTAAAGGTGATCGGGGTGTTGAATGCACCCAGCGAGCTTTGGGGATTTTCGGCTGTGATCACACCAGCACCATCATCCAGAAACTGTTTGAGATCCTCGAAGCCGAGCCAGCGACCGCCACGCACGGTTAAATTGCCAGTAGGTGCCGCTGTTTCGCGAACGGCGACGTCGCTGAACCCCCCATTGCCCATGAAGTTGCCCGCAACGGTAATGTCTTGGGTGCGGGTATCAAAGACAAGGTCTTGGTTGTCTTCTAACACCCAGTAAACGTTGTTGGGATCAACGCCCTGTAGGTCAAGCGTGAAGCCAACTGTGTCGTTACCGAAGGTTAGAGGCGTGGTAGCAGGGCCTGGCGATCGCAGGATGAAAATATCATCAGCGCCACCAATCAGCGTCATCGTCCCCGTCAGAACATTACCACCCAGTTGCAATGGGTAGAGATGGCTCGCGATGGCTGTCAACAATGCCGCATCGGCGGTGCCGTTAGCCGCAGCAATGGTTGCGACGGGAGGAAACGCGCGCAATTGACCGACCGTGCCCCGTGCCGCGCCTACCGCTCCACAACCGGGATCTAAGGCATCCACGCTGTAATCACGGCGGGAGCGAGTGACGAGGCAGACCGAAAAGTCAGCCGGATCATTGTTCTCGGTAAAGGTCGGTGAGCCAGCTACGACAGCCTCAGAGGCACCATTGAGCAGATTAGCGACATTATTGTTGAAGTTGAAGAAATCCCCCGTATTTAAATCCTGAACGCGCTCTGCCTTCAGCGGTGACACATCCGGTAACAGAAGTTCGTGCGTTTCGGATAACTCCTTGGGCCAGTAGTAGTGGAGATTGTGCGTCCCAGCCGTGTTGTAGGAGTGGTTGGTGCGGGCCTGATTAGTCGGATTCGCCGGGTCAATGACCGTCCGGAACCAGAGCGCATTCCGTTGACTATCTCGTGGCAAGCCAGTACCGCCAATTGGCAATGCCCGGGCTTCGCCGATCCCGCCCCCCTGGATCCCAATCGGGATGGGGTGACCATTAGCAGCCAAAATCAGCTCGCCCCCTTCGTTACGGAGGAAGGCAACCCGATGGGCAAAGCGCTGATAAGCCTGACCTTGATTGGCAACAGCCGGGGTAGCAGTCGTGACCGGAAGCTGTGGAGCCGCCAGCGATGCCACTGCAGGAGTCGGTAGAGTATGCAACTGATCAAGCGCGACGCCAGCACTACCGTCAGCAGGCAAGTTGAGGTCACCGATGCGGAAGGTCTGAGCGCCCGTGGGGCTACCGTCGTAGGTGATATACCAGTCGCTCGCCTTACATTCCGAGATCGGCAGCTTCGGACAGACCTCCATGAGATATTCATAGAAGCGATCCGCCCGCCGCTGGATTGGCGTCACGAAGTTGTTGAAGTAGCTGCTGTTCCGAGCGACGGTGCTAGTGCCATTGCGGTACTCGCTATCAGTTGGCGCAATATTGACTGGGCTTGTATCAAAGGCGGGATTGTTCCAGTTTGGCGATGCCCCGCTGCTGTAGCTGGTCACGTTGCCAATACTGAAAGTAGTGCCGCTGGACAGACCGTTGGTGACAAAGTTGTTATTCCAGAAACCATTGCGGATGCGCTTCTGTTCTACTGACTGGTAGGACTCCAGGTAGGCTGCGTTCGGGTCATTCCGGTTGAGGATGCCACTGAGGTCAGCAAAATCATCGACGCGATCGCCATCCACATCCTCTAGGCGCGCCAGATCGTTCAAGGGAGATGGTGCAACCTGACCTAGCGTGTTCAAGCCCAGTGGAGCACTGGAGATGAAGTCAAAGAAGTTATCGGTCTGGTTATTCCGCAGGTCATAATCGCCCTCGTTGCGGTATCCCGGTCGGAAGTTAGCGGAGAGTAACGATATGGCATCGGACAGTACGGTCGCTGCCCGCCATTCATCGTCATTTTGCGAGCCAGCTCCGCCACACTCACCCGGCAAGCGCGTGTCACCACTACGGCACGCAAATAGAGGATCAAGGGTGACCCGGCCGTAGAACTCAGTGTCCGTTACCGTTGGGTTGGGGTTAAACTCAGCGCGTTGCGTCCCGGTTCCGGATAAATGGCGGTTGAACGGCGCTTTGATGTAGGCCGGTAGGTTGGTCGCGAGCGTCAAACCTTTCTCGACCTCGAGGAAATCATTAGACACGCCGTTGCCAGGGAGTGAGCGACCGAGGCGATCGCCATTGACCAGCATGATGGCGTCCGGCCGCCGGGTGATATCGAGCTGATAGTCAGTCGCAGCCACATTCACCGCGCTATCCGCTTTGGCTAGCGAACTGGCCAAAGTTGCAGCGTTGGCGCGATCAATATCAATGTCGCTGGCATCCGGCAAGGCACTGTCGCGGGTCGCGTAAATAATGCCACTGTTGGGGAGCATGTACTCTTCGGGCACATTGCCGGAGTCAGCCCGCGAGTTACGCAGCTTGTCCAAATCAATAACCGTTGCGCGTATCTCCAGCGGCTCACGCTGCTCAATGGCAAGGTTATGGAGATCAAAATCCTCAGCCAGACCCAGAGGGTTGAGTAGTGGGTCGTAGGCAGTCGTCTGCTTGTTGGGATCGTAAATCCCTTCTGTCGCTTTGACCTGACGTGCATCCAAGAAGGAAACTTCCATGATGCTGCCATTCGGCAGTGTGTAGCCCGGTCGGGGTGTCGTCGTAGGGCCAACACTGGCAACACCACCCGCACCAACTGACAGGATTTGGAGGGCACACATGGTTGAGTCAATGGCAGCCTGCTGGGACAAATTGCGATCAGTAGCAACCGGAATGGCTAGGGCCTCCTGCAATTTAGGATTAACAGGACGTCCATTGGGGTAGATCAAACTCGCTTGATAGTTCAGCCGAGCCAAGTCAATACCCGGTACAAAGTTGTAAGTAATGCCATTGGCGAAGGCGTTCGACTCTTGGGCGGTCGTTGCGTTGGTGGGGTCGTAGTAGTTGGCAACGCAAGCAATCGGTGGAGCCGGCGTCTGGGAGTCATTGTCGTCATCGAAGCGATAGTGATAGACCGCTGAAGCCCGCATTTTCAGGAACGGGCGATACTTACCCTGGCCGTCCCGAGGATAATCCTCGCCCAGCCAAGCCTTCTTCGGATCAGTCCAGGCACTACCCGCCGTAGGGCGAGCCTGCCACGACCAGCCACCAGGTGCCGTAGCGATATTGTCCGGCGGAATCATCGGCATGGAGTCAGGCCAGATAATTCGTGATGCAGTGGTGGTGCTAATGTCGTTGTTTTGAGACAGATAGACACCCGCTGTGGTGACAATCCGCAAGCCGCCAACGCTATCGAGGTCGTTAACCGGTTCCTCAGCCGCTTTGTTCTCCCAGAACTGGTCGCGGCCTGTGCCGCCGAGGTCGCTCAGCTCCTCGACGCGGGTACGGCGCTTGCGAGGATTATTAGCCGTGCCGGGTGCGTCCCAATTGACGCCTTGGATGTCCTGATCCTCTTCATTGCCCACAAACTGATTGGTATCTGGATCCCACCAGAGGAAAGGCAAGTTGTTGCCCGTGAGGAGGCGATCGCCCAGATTCTGCTCACGATCACTCGCTTCCTGAGTTTCAAACTCTGTCGCTGGCGGCTGTGCCAACGAACCGGCAATACGCATCGGCACTTGTGCAAAGTTATTCTCGGTCGTACCGTTTGCCGGATCGTAGGGATAAATCCAAGCATTTGGCGGGCGCATCGTATCAGCATTGCCGCCATCGATCTGAAGTGTTGCCGTTGCTAGTTCGGGATCAGCCGTATTAAATGCCACTTCCGCAAAAGGTACGCGGCGAGTACGGCGACGGAAATAGCGATCAAGAAGGTTACGGCGTTCGCGCTCCAGGTTGTCAGGGCCGGTCGGCGGGTTCGGGCCGCTGAGCAGGTCTTCCATCCCGTCCTTAACTTCTGAGGGATCCTGGCTGAAGTCAGATGGGTTGCCAACACGAGCAACCGCCAGATTGACCAGTCGCTCAATCCGACGTTCGTATACCAGCGTGTTGTAAGCAATCTGTTCGGGATTACTGTTTGCCGAATCATTCGTCTGCTTCTGCAATTGCTGGTTCAGAACTGGTTGCACACCAGACCCATTGAACAGGTGAACCGGGGCTGCCGTGCTCGGACTGACACTACCAATCGGTTGACCATAGACATTATGGCCGCCGACAATCATCTTGCCGTTCTCAGATTCATAGAAGCAGGACTCAGGGCTGCTAATTTGCCGAAAACGTACAGAACCATTACCCGTTGCCCGATAAAATAAATTGCTGTTCGTGAAGATCCGGCCGTTGAGCGTGATCGTAAACCCATCAACCGCAGTACCACCTGCACCGATCTCAAGGTCATCGTTGTACAACACTGAGTTGTTCGCCAGCGGGATTCGGGCTTGGTCTTGTTGATACTCCAGAGCCGAAAAACCGCGATTCCCTTGATAGTTTTCGTAGTCGCTAAGCTCCCCAGGGGGAATCAACTGCGATTCACTAGCATTCGTGATTGGCACTGTCGCCACATAGACAAAAAAGCTCTTTTTGAGCTGACCACTGACGTTGAACCAGCCATTAGTCCCAACCAAACTGGCACTAGTACCGACGGCAGAAGGGCAGTTCGGATTGACCTCGCCATCTTCCTGAGGCAAGGCGCGAGCATCTAGCGGATTGCGCTTGCGATCCGGGCCTGTAGTCTGAATCGGCGGTGTACGATAGGTAATCGTGTAGAGAGTGAAACTATCAAAGCGACCATTGTTATCCGTATCAACCGGAAAACGCCACGCATTCTCAAAAGATTCTGTCCTGGAAACATCAGTAACTGTTTCAATATTGCCGTTCGGAGATGGGTTGGCGGTCGTCGTGCCATTGCCCCAGTCATAGGAAACTTCTAAGCGCATCTCGTCGCCCAGCGTATATTTCGGGCGATCTAACACATCGGTCAAGGCAATCTCGGACGGTGTACCCTGAGGCAAGTTGGGATCCCGGAATAACGCCTCAATCTTCCGCTTAGCTCGCTCTAATGCAGGTAGCGAAGCGTTCAACACCTCTTGGTTCACGCGATAATTGCTGATATTCTTCGACCGCTCCGTCGAACGCAGCACGATTGCACTCGTAACCAGGATAGTGACGAGGATCACCATCGTTACTGTCGGCAGCACAAAACCAGCTTGGGTTCTCCGCCGTCTCGACCACATTGGCGAAACAAACGTCAGTAGTGCTTGCCGGAGTAGCCGTGATAGCACCTGAAATAGAGCCTGGAAGCTTCGAGAGAGCCGTTTTAGAGCTGGCATGATAACCTACTTGGGATTGCGAGATGCAAATTCAGAGAGCAAATAAACTTTAGCAGGAGAATAATGCCCTTGATAGGGTCGGCACTGCCACCGAATACTACAACTGTGATAGCTACTACAGTGGCGAAGCGTCAACCGTGAGGTTCGGCAGGGAATGGGTAACTGACAGTTTCTGCCTGTCCGCGAAATCCCTTAGAGCCGTTTGTGATCGCCGTTTCAATATCTTCTGCTGATGGCACTGGAGACGCCAGTTCACCTTTAGTCTACCCACAGGTTAATGGAGACATATCACCGAGGTAACGACCATATGGCGTTTCTCAAGATCGCGTAGTACGCCGAAATGCTTATGAAGAATGATTACAACCTGAATATTTCCCGCTATGTCAGCACTGCCCAGCCAGAAGAGCTGATTGATATACAGGCCGTTCATGGCGAGTTGGTTACCTTGGAGCAAAAGATCAAAACCGCACAGGACAAGCACAACGACTTCCTCAAAGAGTTGGGCTTGCCGACATTGCCCTGATATGAACCTTGTGAGAGTCCTATCGAGTTGGCTTAAAGGTACGTCCAAAGTCGATATAGAACGGGAGGTTGAATCATATCCAATTTCACGAAATCTGAAGTTGAAGATCAAGGATTACCTCCGAACAATGGCATAGTAATAGATTTAGGGCGTGTCATCAATTAGGTTAGGGTGGGAGAGTAATCCTTATCAGCAAAACTCACCGGTAATGACAACCCGACGCTATGCGCTGCGCGATGACCAATGGGAACGCATTGAGGATGTACTCCCAGGCTCCAAAGGCTGGGTCGGCGTGACGGCTAAGGAGAATCGGCAGTTTGTTGAGGCCGTGCTGTATCGCTATCGCGCTGGCATTCCCTGGCGAGACCTCCCTGAGCGCTTTGGTTTTTGAGTCTACGGGATCTGCTTATGCCCGTGGGAAAAATTGAGCTTTGAATGGCTGGTATTTACTTACACAGAATTGGGATTACCTGCTTTTGCAAGATATTTGTGCAATCAAGGTTGTACCAATATTCGCTACACACTTGTGGATTTTGATCTGGTTCGTGGAGATTGAGATATTGACGGTCGAAATTGTTTCATACACTGAGTATGGGTCGTATTTGAACCCAATTCACCACATCAGCAACCATGGCACAAATCACCATCGAAATCCCCGACGAACTCGCGCAGCGCCTCACCCCCTTGCAAGCCCAATTGCCGCAATTTCTAGAGCTTGGTTTACAGAAATTCCAGGCATGGCAGCGAGCAACTACTTGCCTAGATGAACGTGAGTTCGACGAAAATTGACAAGCTGAAATGCTTGTAGGGAGGGCGTTTCGGGTTTCAGATCGTGAGTACTTACGTTTCCGCCACCCTGCGCCGTCAGGTGAATGAGTGTGCTGGTGATTGCCATTCTGATTTAATGCGAGTTAAGGGCTGACTTGGATATCGACAACCCACGGGTGAAAGTCCTCCTTCATGGCATAATCACCACCTTGTCTGATCACACCTTGATCACCATTCACGGCGGCCGCGTTGATGAAGAGAATCCCGAGTTCTTCATCAAAGCTGAACCCGCGAGAGTCATGCTCGTGACCGAAAATATGGAGTCGAGGCCGCTCAGCGGGTCGCATCCGCCGCAAATGATCCCGCAGCGCCGCGCTGCCGATGGCAATCGGTGTTTTTCGTACAACTCCACCATATTGGATGCTGGTGTCGAGAATTCCTAGCGGTGGGCTATGGGTAATCAGCACATCTAGACCACTTGGAATATCCGCATATAGCTCTGTCAGGCGTTGGCGATCGCGAACGAAACCCTCACAGCGCCGGGGATTTTCTGGTTCCATGGCTTGTCGTCGAGGCGTCAGACCCACGTAGGGCGAACCAAAAAATTTCAGGCCCGCGACCTCTGCCGCCGCGTGCTGGAGGAGGCGACATTGAGGATCCAGTGCTGGGTTCTCGAACAGCCCGTGTACAGTGTTCATCAACTCACGGTTCCACGGTTCTCCGGGCTGCGAAAAGGGAGCCGCTTGGAGCCAAGTCTCGGTGTCCAGCGGTCGGTCATGGTTACCGGCGATCGCGACTACGCCGTAGGTGAATCGGGCTGCCAGCGAACGGAGCCAAGCCGCTGCACTCGTCAGCTCAGCCAAAAGTCCATTCTTGGTATGGTCTCCTGCATGAATAAGGAGGTCACCTTCTGGGAAGAGAGAGAGCGGAATATCGACATTGTGTGTGTCCGATACGAGCACCAGTCGCAACCAGCCTGGTGTCCGGGGTGTACCAGCAGACGCCACCACGACATCTCTTATCTCGACCATATTTTTTCATCCAGCTAGGAGTTCAAATATCGCCACTGTATGGAGGGTACGGATGGCTCAACTCAAGATTAGCGCAGTGTTTTGGTCAAACCTTTTTTAATCACCGGACGCGGTTCGTTGGCCTTCATTGGTCTCAGTTTCCGACTAGGGTTGCTTGCTTGGCTGAACGGAGCAAAGCCAGTCAGCCGTAGCAGACTCAAAGCTGCCGAATGTCGTAGATGTAAAAGTGTTGCAGGATGCCGACCGTCTGAAATTCGTAAATCGGCGTCAGCGTACTGAAGGCGAGGCGTGTGCGGTAAGTGCTAAATAGAACGTAGTTCTGACGCTCAGTCTGCTCGAAAATGAGCTGCTCGAGTTGGGGTCGGCCGGTGTCGATCAGTGTCTGGCCTAACGAGCGACATTCTGACCCCAGATGCTGAAATTCTTCGGGGAGTTGGTTGCAGACACTCTGGCGCAGGTAGTGCGATAACTGCTGTACAGCGTACTCTTCATAGTCGTGCTGGCTGGGATTGGTGACTATCAGCCCGCCGCCGAGGACAATGAGGATGGCGCTACTGCTGCCTGCAATGACTTGCCAGGCTTTCATGATGACGTTACCTACGATGACGAAATGGCAACCTTGAAAAAATGGGGTTCCTGGTGTTATAATTGTCGATTGATGCACATGGCGAGTGTAGCCAAGAGGTCAAGGCAGTGGATTGTGGTTCCACCATGCGTGGGTTCGAATCCCATCACTCGCCCTCATTTATTTGCTACTGATGGACGGTGCTGCGGGCGGCTAGAACTAAATGGGTGAGTCAGCTCCGCGAGCACCAAGCGATTCTATGCTGCAAGCCTGGTCTCTACCAGACAGTATAGTTCGGACGCTCCGTCGCTAACGGGCGATCGCCCGAAGCTCGGCAAAATTTCTGAAAGTGGCGTGCATGATTGGCGATCGCCGCTCAGTGAGCCATTGCTGACCGGGTTTTGCGAGGCTGCGTAGCGTCAATTAGTGATCGTGATCGCCGCCGTAATTTCAGCGAGCGAGACCGGGGCATCACTGCCGGGCACTTCCACTGCGACGAGGTAACCTTCGATCGAGCCGCCTCCCGCCGCATTGAGGGCGGTTAGAATCTTGGGCATATCGGCCCGCTGCAACCGGCCGCTGTCGTCATAGAGTTCGACCGCCGAAAAACAGCCAATGGTCGGGTTCCACTGATAGCTTTCCGGAAAGCGTTCGTTATTGGCAAAGAAGTCCGGTGGTTCGCCGCTGCCGTGGATGCGGATCAGCGATCGCCCCAGCCGCCCCGCCCAGTAGGTTTGCTGCATGGGGAAATGATCGCGCCAGCTCGGTGGCAGCAGGGCGCGATAGGCGTCGGGCGTGGCTGTCCAAGTGCCGCGCTGACCGGGGAGAAACTCGGTCGTTCCGCGCTCGTAGGGCATGAACACTTTGACCAGAGGAAACTGCCCAAAGGCACGAAAATAGCCGGATTCCAGGCGTGGCATCGTGCCCTCGATGCGGTAGATGCCTTGGGGCGACTCGCCGCGCGTGAAGTTCCAGGCTAGACCGTGGTGCAAGGTGCGTGAGAGCAGCTCGACTGACCAGAGCGGTGCATCAGGGTCAGCGCTCTCGCGGACGAAGCGGCCGTTGCGGTCTTTCAAGACAGCGCGGCAGAGGATGCTGCGGTCGGGTCGGCAGAAAATGTAGAGGTGAGCCTGCTGCGGCACCACTTGCCAGGCGAGCAGATCGCGGAGCGGCGGCAACGGCTCCGCTTGCAGGCGGGTCTCTAGGTCGTGAAGGGTGATGTCGAGGCGCATCGTGCCCTGCCGCGCAAAGCGCAAACGGATTTGCTGGATCTGCGCACGCAGGTTGTCGGGTGACTCGCCGCCACGGGCTAGGGCTGAGAGCGCCATCGCTACCCAGTCGGGCTGTGGGCTATCAGCCACGACTTGGCGCAGGCGATCGCCCAGTTCGCGAAAAAATTGCGGATCACTGATGTAGAGTTGTGTGCCGACTTGCAGTGCCATCTGCACAGAGCGCTGCTGGCTGGGGGTGAGATTTGGTTGGGCGGCGTAACCGGTCAGCGTGGCGATCGCCGTGGCGATTTCCGGCTGCTTCGGCTCGAGCACGGCCGTTGCCCAGAGGGTCTGTCGCCAGTGAGTTTCGTGGCGATCGCCCAGTGGATAACGGCTGAGGTCGTAGCGTTGGGGCTGGATCAGATTGACTTGCTGCTGGCGCTGCTGCACCCGCGCGGCGGCCGTAGCTTCTGGCAACTGCTGCACCGTCAGATCGCCGGGGCGCAGGGGCCAGTCAGCGGCGTGGGCAGTCGAGTGAGCGGCCAGGAGACTACTCGCCAGGATGAGGCTAAAAAGTTGCGATCGCCGCCCTCTCTGCATTCCTATTCACCGTCCCTATCGCGCTCTGCTGCCCCATCGTAGCCTAACGGCTGGCGAGTGACACCGCATCCCCAGGGGTTGAGAAGAATGCCGCCTGAGTGATACAACTCTACTGCTCACCGCTATAATAGCCGAGAGCGAGAATATTCCTGATTTTGACCATCAGCACCGCCAGAGCCTAGAAATTGACGCATCCAACTTCCCAGCGGCTCAAGATCCTGCACCTCTCCGACATTCACCTCGGCAGCGGCTTCAATCACGGTCACATTGACCCGGAAACGCGCCGCAATACGCGCCTAGGGGACTTTTTGCGGAGTCTGAGTGCTTGCATCGACCGGGCGATCGCCGAACCCGTCGATCTCGTCCTCTTCGGTGGCGACGCCTTTCCCGACGCCACACCGCCGCCCTATGTGCAAGAAGCCTTCGCACAGCAATTTCACCGCCTCGCCGCTGCCCAGATTCCGACAGTCCTGCTGGTCGGCAACCACGATCAACATTCCCAAGGCGAAGTCGCCAGCCTCTGCATCTACCGCACGCTAGCGGTGCCAGGTTTCGTGGTGGGCGATCGCCTCGCCACCCATCGCATTCATACCAACAACAGCCCCGTGCAGATCGTGACGCTGCCCTGGCTGACCCCTTCCAGCTTGCTCGAGCGCCCAGAAACAGAGCAACTCAGCGTCGTTGAAGTCCGCGAACTGCTCTTGCAACGGTTGCAAGTGGCGCTGGAGGGAGAAATTCGCCAACTCGACCCGGACGTGCCGACGGTGTTGCTCGCCCACGTCATGGCTGATCGTGCCCAATTGGGAGCCGAGCGCTTCCTAGCGGTGGGCAAGGGGTTTACGATTCCGAGCGAATTGTTGGCGCGGCCAGAATTCGACTACGTGGCGCTGGGTCATGTCCACAAACATCAAAATCTCAACCCCAGCAACGATCCGCCGATCGTCTATCCCGGCAGTATCGAGCGGGTTGATTTCAGTGAGGAAAAGGAAGCGAAGGGCTATGTCTTGATTGAGCTGGCGAAGCAACAAGTCGCGTGGGAGTTTTGCCCGCTGGCGACGCGGCCGTTTCACACGATTCGAGTCGATGTGACACAAAGCGAGGAACCCCAAGCGGCACTGCTGGCGGCGATCGCCAAGACGCCAATCAACGATGCAGTCGTGCGCCTCCTCTACACACTCCGCACCGACCAGCTCGACGCGATCGATCCCGCTGCTCTGCACACGGCGCTCAGCCCGGCTCACAACTACGCGATGCGCGCGGAGCTAGCGAGCCAAATGCGATCGCGCCTCCCCGAACTGGGCGCAGGTAGCCAGCTCGCACCGTTGGAGGCATTAGAGCTATATCTCAACGAGAAATCTGACCTCAAGGATCTCCGCACCGATATGCTGACGGCAGCTCAACAGTTGCTCAACGGCGAGTCGATCGAGTTCAGCCTCGACCATGCCGACACCGGCAAGAAGAATACAGGCAAGCAGAAACGAGCGCGGGAAGCAGCCACTGAGTACGCAGCGACAGAAAAGAAGGTGGTGCCGATCCATGGCGCGCAGTTACGGCTGCTCTAGTCTGAATTATTCATGCGGAAATTGACGGCTCTCGCGACGGTGCCGCTTGTAGGTCAACGGTAGCGGGATGAGGAGCAACGTGATGACCGCCGCCTAACCTGAAGAATCGCCAAGCGGATTGTGGGGTGATCGCGGCCCACCCGGCTTCTCCGCTCGGCAATCTGACGGTGGCTCATAGCGTTGGACGACTCTAACCGTCCGACGCCAACTGGCGACAGAGGCGGCGGAAATGTTCGCCGCGCTGCTCAAAGCTTTGGTATTGGTCAAAGCTGGCGCAGGCAGGTGAGAACAGAACCGTCTTTGCGCCCAGCTCGTGGGCACGGGTCAGGCTGCGGGGAACCGCTTCATCCAAGGTTTCCAAAATCTCCCAATCGCTGTAACCAGCGCGGTCAAGGGCTTGGGCAAATGTAGGTGCAGCCGCCCCGATGAGCATCACAGCCGCCGCGCGCTGGCGAATCGTCGCTAGCCACTGGCGATCATCCCCCGCCTTAGCCTCGCCGCCGGCAATCAAAATCGCACCGGGGGGGACGGCGGCGAGACCAACCTGGGCAGCGTCGTAGTTGGTGGCTTTGCTATCGTTGACAAACTCGATGCCCTGTTCAACCGCAACCAGTTCTAGGCGGTGCGGCACGCCGGGAAACGCCGCGATCGCCCGGGCAATCGCCTCAGCATCAATCCCCGCCAGACGCGCAGCGCCGACCGCGAGCAGCAGATTTTGTTGATTGTGTACGCCCAACATGCGCAGGCTCGCCACGGGGGCGATCGCCTCCCCAAAGGCAACAATTTGACCCGCTTCGATGTAAACACCGCGTTCGGGCGGCACCAGCAAATTTTCCCGGCCTTGCACGCTCGTCCAATAGGCATCCGGCCAAGTGGCGCAGCCCGCCTGGCGCAGGTGAGGATCATCGCCATTGAAAATTTGTTGCCGCGATCGCTGCAACAGCGAGGCTTTGATCGCCTGATAGTTTTCGAGGGTATAGTGGCGCTGGAGATGATCCGGCGAAAAGGTCGTCCAGATGCCAATTTGGGGGGCGAGTTCGCGGCTGGATTCGATTTGGTAACTGCTGATCTCAGCGACAATCCAGTCATAGACCGGCGGTTGCGGCGGGTGTTGTTGGATCGCCAGCTCGCAGGCTGCATAGCCGATGTTGCCGCAGGCGGGGGCCTGGAGTCCAGCGGCTTGGAACATCGCCGCCGTCAGGGCCGTGGTTGTCGTCTTGCCGTTGGTACCGGTAATCGCCACCCAGGGAACCGTCTGCAAGTGCCGCCAGGCCAACTCCATCTCGCCCAAGGTATCGATACCGCGATCGCGCGCCGCCACCAAGACCGGTAAATCCCAGGGAACCCCTGGACTGACGATGATCGCATCCGGCTCGCAGCCGGGCGACAACACTAGAGAATATCCGAGCTTGACCATAATGCCTGCGGTTCGGAGCGACTGAGCCAGCGTTTGGAGTGTCGCGGTGTCGTTGCGATCACTCAACTCAACGTGCCAACCCGCTTGCTGGAGGAGACGAGCAGCGGCAACTCCCGAACGGCCAAGTCCAACAATCTGTGCCCTAGGCATAGCTTGCAACGATTGCGTCATATCCTACCAATCCTACCGTGCAGGCGGTCATTGCCCGGCAAATTGTCCGGCAATACCCCGGCAACTTCCCGCGAGATGGCGGTGGTGTGGCTCAGCGACCGCGCAGGATCGGTTGTTCTGCTGGGGGGCGATCGCCAAGTGCCGACGACTCAGCCTGCACAAACGTGGCCACCTCCGTCTGCAAGCGCTGCCGCTCGCTCGCCGGTAAGTAGACCATGTGGCCTGCTGCGTAGTAGCGCAGTTGGACGCGATCGCTCTCACCATCCGGTAAACCAAGGCGATTGAGCGAGTAATGCACCGCCGCAAACGGAACCACTAAATCGTAGTAACCCGCGGCAGCGAACACACGCAACTCGGACTGGCGGCGCAGGGTATCACCCAACTTCGGCGCAAGATCGAGATTAAACGGCAGATTATCCCATTGCCACTGCTGATTCACCGGCCGGGAAAAGATCACATACTCGCCATCAATCCCGAGATTTTCCGCCGCGTAGTCCGACCAAGCGGTCAGCATCGCCTGCTCGAGCCGCTCTGACGGCGAGATCGTGGTGTAGGTGAGGCGACTGTCCCAACGGTCGAGCTGTCGCCCCGCCAGCAGCCGCTGCCGAAAGCGCTCGCTAGTCAGCCGCAGATCGCGCTCATCGAACCAACGGGCCGGTAGACCCGTGTAGCGGGACAGTTGCCGGGCGATCGCCCGGCGCGGAGCGGGCGCGAGGCGATCGCCCTGTACCAGCGCTGGCAGATAGCTGCGAATCGCCCAGGACTCGACATTCGCCAGCCACGGCTCCCAACCGCCAGCCGGTGGAACCGGTAATCGGTCGTGGTAGCGTGCCGTTGCCGCTAGCGTCGGCAGAGTCAAGGTCAGCTTCAAGTTGCCGCTGGCACGCGGGTCGAGGAATTGGTAGTCGAGCACTGGCGAGATCAAGATCAACCCCTTGAGGTTGAGGTCACCGCTCTGCGCTTGTTCCGCCGCCAGCAAGACAGCGCGCGTACCGCCATAGCTTTCACCAGCGAGGTAAACTGGGGCGTCCACCTGCTCGGTTTGCTGCAAGTATTGGCGGACGAACTCGCCGATCAACTGAGCATCGCCGCGCAAATCGAAGTGGCGCTTGGCCTGGTTGGGGCGACCCACCGGACTGAACCCCGTACCCGGTGGATCAACAAAGACGAGATCGGTAAACGTCAGCCAGGTATCAGGATTCTCAACCAACTGTGGAGCATCGGGCAGGGGCATCCCGTCCTCTGCCAGGGCAAGGCGGTGGGGGGCGAGACCAAGCAAGTGGAGATAAAGCGAGGATGCCCCCGGCCCGCCGTTGAAGGCAATCGTGATCGGCCGGGGCGGGGCGTCGGCCGGTTGCTCGCGGCGGTAGGCGGTGTAGTAGATCGAGGCCGCTTCATCGTCATCGTCAGGATTGAGGGCCACGAAGCCCGCCGTCACCTCGTAATCCAGCTCACCCTCGGCGATCGCCACCCGATCCTGAAACCGCGTGGTCGGGAATTGGGGACTCGGATTCGCCAAGACACGGGGCGATCGCCCGGTCATGAGGCTAGGCGCAAGCAGCGCCGTCAGGGCGAGAGTGGTAGCAAGGAGGCGCGATCGCCGTCGCCGATGGCTGACCGATGAAACAGACAAGGGCATTCTCCGCAAGGTTGCCATCCTTTCAAGTTAACCGATCCCCATGGTGGCGTGCAGTTATTGCGTCTAGTGGGTCATTTGGCAAGAACATTTGAAACTGCCGACCCAGCGAGGGACGACCCGTGCTTTTTCAGCCCGACTGCATCCGGGCGTCGAGGGTTTTGGCGATGCGATCGCGGCTCTCCTCCAGATGCGCCCGCGTGTAGAGGTCGAGGCTGCCGCCGTGGCGATCGACGGTGCGGGCGATCGCTTCGTTGAGTTGGCGCAACTGATACCAGGCAAGGGTACGGGCATCTTCGGGCACCGACACCTCTCGCAGCACCATGTCGATCAGCAGGTCAAGATGCTCCCGTTGCAGCGATCGCCGCACACTGGAGACATTGATCCCCGTAGTTTCGGCTACAAATACCTCTTGCCAGATGCCATTCGCCAGCGACTCGTAAAGTTCTGGCAACGTCAGCGCTTCCGTCGGCGACTTTAGCTCCAGGTCGCGGAGCGCGCTCAGGCGATCGCTCGCCAACAGCGATCGCAAGATCAGTCGTTGCACACCGAAGATGCTGTCATGCACCGGATAGTCCAGCGCCGCCAGCGGTGCCGATTGTCCCCAGTGCCACCAGCGCGAGGGCGCGAGTTGATTGAGCAAGTCAGGGGGAAAGTCGAAGGCATCAGCGGCAAAAATATAACGCTGCAAGACTTGCAGGGCTTCGCGCTGTTTCGTCAGTGGCACAGACTCAAAAGGCAAACGACCGCCAGGATCACCGGGGCGATCGCGATTGAAGGAGCGCCCGCCGATGTAGTCGGTGATCAGCAAGGCCTGGCGTACGTAGTAGGAAAAAACCTCATTGAACTTCTGGCGAATCTCGTCGTAGCTATCACTAGGAATCGGGTAGCGGGTTCGCAGCCGCGCCCACATCTGGCGGGCGTTTTCCATCTGCAACTGAGCATATTGCAGGACATCGCTGCTGAGATCAAAGGCGTTTGCACCAGGATCACGGAAGCCCCAGAGATCCTCGTCAGTGGCGTAGGCTAACTCACGGGTTGGGGCACGACTAGCGATCGCCTCTAGCCAGCGTCGCTCTGCTGCTGGTACCGGTGCGCCCGTCCACTTGTAGCCGTACTCAATCGCCCAGCGGTCATAGGGGCCGACGACGACCGGAAAATAGTCGCCCTGTTCGACCCCCGGTGGTGCCAAGTTCACGCCGATATAATCCATCACCGAACCCGACAAACCTTGAGTCTGGGTGATGCTGGTATCGTTCAATTCTTCTGGCGAGAGCAGGGTGCTGCCGTGGAAATTGTGCCGCAGACCGAGGACATGACCGACCTCATGCGCCACCAGAGTTTGAATGTATTGGCTAGTGTACTTCGCCATCGCTGCCCCTCGAGGGGCGACATTGTGCAGTAGCGACATCCCCAGCGCCCCGGTGCGGAATTGCTCCAGAGCCGCCATACCAAAACAGAGGTCGCTGTCGCGAGCGACTTGGGTTTGCAGACTAGCGAGGCGATCGCCCGTCTCGGTCGTAGTGGTTCCTTCGGGGCGATCGTGGTTGCACCAGGCAGTCAGTTCGGAGCCATTGGGTGTGCCCAGCTCGACCAGATGCCGGTACTCCTGCTGCTGGTAGCGCACCACCTCACCGTTGATCACCACATCAGCCGCCAGGATTTCGCCGGTCAGCGGATTCACTTGCGAGGGGCCGATGCCGAGGATGCCAGAGCTGAGCGTACTCGACCAGCGAATCATGTTGTAGCGCACATCAGCCGGATCCCAATCAGCATCATCGGGCATCTGCTCGACGACGATCGCATCTTGGAAGCCAGCCTGCTCAAAAGCACGGTTCCACATCAGGACGCCAGCACGCACATCGTCGCGATATTCGTAGGGAATCGTATTTTCCAGCCAGAAAACGAGTGGCTTTTTGGGCGGCGAGAGTGCCGCCGTGGGGTCGCTGGGTTCGAGTCGCCAGCGCTCGACGTAGCGCACGAATGGCTCGCGCGATCGCGTGTCGGACAAGTCTTTGTAAGCGCTGACAAAATAGCCGACGCGACTATCAGCGAGGCGGGGAACATAGCGATTGTCGCGGGGCAGTTCAGAAAAGCTGTAGTGAACGGCAAGGTTGAAGGCGCGGGCATCGGGGATCGGCACGTCAGAGAACTGGTCGCCGCTATTGCGAGCACCGAAGCCGTAGACAGCTTGCACCTCAACATTTTTCGGGAAGGTCTTGACGCTGGCAAGGTAGGACGTCGCGAGATCGATACTGTAGGCGTTGCCAAAGAAACTATTGATGCCCGCCAGGTCGTCTTTCGCCAGAATTAATTCAGTTGCATCTACTTCTAGCGTCCCGGCTTCGGCAGACTCAGACTCAATCGGCAGCGAGTAGAGCACCGAGTCACTAAAGGACTGGCGAAGATTGCGGCTGAGCGGATCGTCCGGTTGGACGCGCAGATTGAGGTTGGGGAGGACGAAGCGGATGCTATCGTCGATGCGCTGAAAGCGAAACACGAAGCTGTCGAGCGGGAAGCCATTCACCAAGTCAGCGACACCCAAGCCGCTAGCGAGGGAGGTGATGCAGAGGTAGTCGCGGTTGAGCTGGCCAGCGCGCAGAGCAAGGATGAGCGATCGCCCCGCTGGCGCAAGGTAAAAATTTGTTCGGTGTCCGCAACCTGAGCGAGTTCAGCGGGTGCCGTCGGTGCCGTCATGACCGGCCGCAGGCCGACAGTCAACCAGATGCTCAGGGTACAAATCAGTCCCAGTCCAAACCAAAGCCAAAATGCGCGCCGCTTCATCGCTAAAATCCCTTCGATTGCTAATGTTATGCGCTCACCAATGGCTGCTCAGCAGCGATCGCCAGCACCATACCGCCTCAATTGGCGCGATCCGCCCTCAAATCCCGGGCTAACCTCTCATCCTCCTGCGGCAGTGATATCCATCTCCTGGCAACCGTTCGATCCACTTCCTTCCTGGCAGTGAGCGAGCGAGCGGTGGGCGCAACGATTAGCGAGTGTCAGCAGCAGGGTGCCACAGTGAACTTAGCATGAGCATCCCCATCGGCGATTGTAGCAAAGCAGTTCTGCGCCTAGTTTGGGGTGGGGGCAGCCGAGACGCACCCAGTCCAGTCCCTCAACCGGCGGGTGGGCCGGGAATGGCGATATCGACCGTCTGCACCTCACCAGCAAGTTGTGAGAGCGGTGGTTGGATTTGCTCAGCGCTACCCACGACTAAGGTGGTGACGCGATCAGGCTGGAGATAGGTCTCAGCGACCCGCAGCACATCGGCGGCTGTGGTCGCTTTGACACCGCGCTGGTAGGTAAAGATGAAGTCTTCCGGATAGCCGTAGTACTCGTAGCGCATCAGCCGCGAGAGCGTTTGGCTGGGGTCTTGGAAATTGAAGACAAAAGAGTTGAGGATCGAGTCTTTGGCATAATCCAGTTCCTCAGCGGCAATTGGCTCGCGGCGAATCCGCTCCAGTTCGCCCAGGATCGACTCGACAAAAGGAACCGTCGCATCTGAGCGCGTCTGCCCCCCAGCGACAAACATCCCCGGATAGTCGAAGCGAGGACTCCAGACACCGTAGACGACGTAAGCAAGACCTTGGCGCGATCGCAAGTCATTGAACAAACGCCCCCCAAAACCATTGAGCACGCCGTTGAGCACACTCAGCGCCGGGTAGTCGGGGTTATCCAGTTGCCCGCCGAGGTGGCCGAGTTGGATGTAGCTCTGGGTCAACTGCGGTCGTTCGATGAAGTAGACGCCGCCCGGGGGTTCGGCGGTCACCTCGGGCGGCTCCGGCAGTTCGGGAACCGCCGCTCCCTGCCAGTCGCCGAAATATTCGGCGAGCAGGGGCTTGATCGCCGCAGTGTCAAAATCACCGGAGAGGCCGAGAATCGTGCGCTCCGGTCGCACCGAGCGCTGGTAGAAGTCAATCAGATCCTGACGCTCAATGTTGGCGAGGGTATCGTACTCGATCGTGCGCGCGTAGGGGCTGCGATCGCCGTAGATCAGTTTGTTAAACTCCCGCGAGATGATCGCATCTGGCTCGTCATTGCGGCGCTCAATGCCGCCTTGGGCTTGATTCTTCGCCAGCACCAGCTTGTCGGCGGGGAATACGGGCGATCGCAACACCTCGGCGAATAGCTCCAAGACCAGGGGCAGATCCTCACTCAGCGCCTCGAAGCTGGCGCTCCCGGAGGTGGTGTCGATCTCGGTTTCAACCCAAGCCGCGCGACTCTCGAGCAGTTGATTGAGCTCGTCAGCCGGATACTGCATCGTGCCACCGCTGCGCATAACTGTGCCGGTGAGTGCCGCCAAGCCAACTTGTTCCACCGGCTCCAATCGCGACCCCGTGCGGATCAGCGCCGTGCCGCTGACCAGCGGTAGCTCGCGGTCTTCGACCAGATACACCGTCAGACCATTGTCGAGTTGGTAACGCTCGTAGTCGGGCAACTGCACCTCGGCGAGCGGCGGAAATTCCAGTTCGTCGTAGGGTTTCGGGGTGGCGGCGATCGCCTGCGAGGTCGTCAATACCAAGACCAGCGCCGCGACAAACAAAGCGAGGCTACGTCCGAGGCGAAAGTGCCAGCGATGAGCGGATTGCGAGCGAGGGGAGATGATCATTGCAACAGATTGAAATGGGCAGCAGTTGAGGCAGTTGGGAAGGAATGAGCGCAATTATCAGGACTGGGGAACCACGCGACCGATCGTGCGATTCTCAGGCGTGAACGTAGCCCGCGCCACTCGCTGAACATCTTCCGGGGTGACAGCAGCGATCGCCGCCAACTGAGCAAAGAGATTGCGCCAGTCACCCGTCTTCGCTTCGTACTCCGCCAGCAGGCGCGCCATACCGGTGTCGGAGCGCAGCGTCCGCAGCAGACTCGCCCGCGCCTGGGTCTTGACCCGAGTCAGCTCGGCTGCCGCAACAGGTTCATCTTTCAAGCGGTCGATTTCCGCCCGCAGCGCCGTCGCGACTTCATCGAGATCCCGACCCGGAGCCGTCATCGCATAGAGCAACACCAGATTGGGATGCTTATCGCCCGGAAAGCCACTGAAGCCCTGCGCCGTCAGAGCAACCTGCTGCTCCTCCACCAGGGAACGATAGAGGCGCGAGGTACGGCCATCACTCAACAAGGCCGAAATAATATCGTAGACGGCATTGTCAGGATGGGTCAGTGCCGGGCGATGGTAGCCCTCCAAGTACCAGGGCTGCGAGTCTAGTGCTAGCGTGACCTCGCGCGTTTCCTGTTGTGGTGGCTCCGCTGCATCCAGGGGAGGTGGAGCCGGTCGCGCCGGGTAGCGTCCGAAGTAAACTTTGGCCAGTTCTTGCACCTGCGCGGCCTCGACATCACCGACGATCGCCACGGTCAGATTACTCGGAACATAGTAGGTCTCAAAAAACTCACGAATGTCGTCGCGACTGAGGTTACGGATGTCCTCGTCGTAGCCGATCACCGGGCGGCGGTAGGGGTGCGTCGTGTAGGCTGCATCGAGAAAAGCTTCGATCGTTTGACCAATCGGGGAATTGTCCGTCCGCATCCGGCGTTCTTCCAAGATCACTTGCTGCTCCTGGAAAAACTCGCGGAAAACAGGATCGAGGAAACGCTCTGACTCCAGCGACATCCAGAGTTCCAGCTTGTTGGACGGGAAGCTATAGAAGTAAATCGTGAAATCCGCCGAGGTCGCCGCGTTCAAGCCGCTGCCGCCCTCGCGTTCGACGATCTGCCCGTACTCGTTTTGGATCGAGAGGGCGGTCGCCTCGGCTTGTAAATCCGCAAAGTCCACCGCCAGTTGGGCGGCTTGCTCGGTGTCACCGGCGCTTTCCGCCGCTTTCAACTGCATGGCGAGGGCATCGAGTTGGTCGAGGAGTTGCTTCTCAGCCTCATAGTTGCGGGTGCCGATGCGGGTTGTGCCTTTGAAGGCAAGGTGTTCTAGAAAGTGGGCCGCCCCGGTTTTGCCATCTTCTTCATCGACACCACCGACATCGGCATAGGTGACGAAGGAGATGACGGGAGCGTCGTGCCGCTCGAGCACGATGAATTTCATGCCGTTGTCGAGGCGAAACTCGGTGACATCATCGAGGACGCGATCGAGATAGGGTTGGATCGACGGCACCGCCCGCTGCGCCCAGGCGAGCGACGGTTGCAGCGACCCCATCACCAGGAGGGTGGCGGCGAGAAGGAAGCATCGCCGACTCCAATCCAGCCAGCTTACCTGCGATCGCCCCTGTCGCCGCTTCGTCATAATCTTCACCGTACCGTTTTGTAAAAACTCTTTCACCAAAATAGCGCTTTTCACCAACATTGTCGGCAGCCGCGAGTCGGCTACCCATCTCGTTAAAATCAGGTCAGCGCGCTGCATCACTCCCTTGCCCCCGACCGCCGCTGTGTCCTTCCCCCTGCTCATCCCGACCATTCTCAGCCAGATCATTTTCGACACGCTGGAGGCATTCCAGCGCAACCTTCTGGTATTGGTCGTCTACCTGGCGATTGCTGCCTTCGTCTTCTACAAGATTTACGAAGATGTGTCCGATTATGTGAGTGTCGAGTTCGACCGCGACAGCCTAGAGCAGCAGTTGGCAGCAGCGGACTTGACAGCCGCCCTGAGTTTGAAGTTTAACTTTGCGGATCGCTACAAGCCCCAGGATTTCTGCGTCTTGAATATGACCGCCTTCAATCATACGGAGATGCAACCGCTCTATATCAACTGGGAGCGGAGCACACTTGCTAATCTCCAGGGGGAGTCGCAGCGCTTGATACGGGTCGTGCCGGGAGGAATCAATCTGGCGCAACCGCAAGTGCCCGGAATTGTCGCACCAGGGCGCAAGCTGATCGAGCAATTGACGACGGAGGAAGCGTTGCAATCAGATTTAGAAGGGAAACTGGTGGCGGGTGGGCCGCTGCTCGGTGCTCAGGCTGTTCGTGTGGCGATCGCCAGTCAGAAGCCATTCACGCTCCGCCTCATCGTTGAGCTACCCAGTTCTCCCGCCCAAGCCGGACAGATTCACGCCCTACTCTGCCATTTTCGGCTGAGCCAGACGCCGCTCCCGCGTGCTCTGTACTGGAATTGATACTAAATCCGGTACTGATGCCCCCAAAATCCTAGCCCTCACCCAGCTTGGGAGAAGGGCTGGGGATGAGGGGACAATTCTTGAGTTCCGAGAACAGGATTTGGTATGAGTCCCCATGGGCGCGCTTTTTTAGAGCTTTATCATTCTATCAATGAGGCAAAAAAAGAGAGCCACCGCAGTGACTCCCCCAATCATCAGGGTGCATCTACTTGAATCAATATATCATGAGGGGTGAGGGGTGTCACCCCCTATCAGAGAACTGGTGCTGAATCCGCTGGGGCAATCGGCATCTTTTTCCCCAACAACCAGTAGGTCAACATCCGACCGCGACCCTTGACTTCCAGCTCGCCCCGTTGCTCGAACTGGAAATGATCGCACAGCCGCGCGTAGGTCGCCGCTGTGACCTGGATGCGACCGGGTTCGCCCTGCGACTCCATACGCGAGGCGACATTCACAGTGTCGCCCCAGAGGTCGTAGATGAACTTGTTGATGCCGATTACCCCCGCGACGACCGGCCCCGTGTTGATTCCCATGCGTAAGTTGAGCGGTCGGTTGAGTTCTTGCTGAACATCGACGATTGCCGCCTGCACTGCCAGCGCCATAGCGGCGATCGCCTCGGCATGATCAGCCTTGGGCACCGGTAAGCCCCCGACGACCATGTAAGCGTCGCCGATGGTTTTGATTTTCTCGAGGCCATAATCCTCCGCAAATCGATCAAACATGGAAAAAACGCGGTTGAGCAACCGCACCAACTCGATCGGCGATAGCTCCGCTGACAGGGGTGTAAACCCAGCAATGTCAACGAAGAGAATCGTCACCTCATTGTGGTGCTGGGCGATGAGCGCTTCTTGGCCGGGTTGATTGACTGGGCCGCGGGTTTGCTTGAGTTGTTCGGCGATCGGTTTCGGTAGGATGTTCAGCAGCAACCGCTCCGACTTCTCCTGCTCCAACCGTAAGGCTTCCTCCGCAGCACGGCGCGCCGTAATGTCATCGATGACGCCGAGCAGGCCGATGACGCGCCCATTGGCGTCTTGGATCGGGATCTTGCTGATATCGAGCCAACGCCGCTCACCATTGGGGGCTGGGGTCTGTTTGGGGGCGATGTGGTGGAGAAGTGGCTGGCCGGTTTCGATCACCTGGCGATCCTGCTGACGGAAGCACTCGGCGCTCTCGGCATCGACGAGCAAGTCGTAGTCGGTGAGGCCGATCAAAATCTCCGGTTCGTCAATACCAGCGGCGATCGCCCAGTTGCGATTACAGCCCATGAATACTGAGTTGGTATCCTTCCAAAACACCTGCTGCGGGATATTGTTGACGATCAAGCGCAGGTATTGCTCCTTCTCACGCAGAGCCAGCTCGGCGCGTTTCCGCTCGGTGGTGTCATCGATCGCCGCCAGCACGCAGGTCGTGCCCCCAAAATCGACCAGTTCGGCCGACAGCCGCACAAAGCGCACGGTGTCGTGAGCCGTCCAAAAAGCGGTCTCCCAGTCGTAGAGAATACCGGCTGCATGCAAGGTTTCTTTAAATCGGGCGCGATCGCGACGGTCGTACCAGAAATGGAGATCGTCGATGGTATAACCAATAGTCGCTTCCAAGCGATAATCCAGCATCTGCAAAAAGCTGTCATTGACCTCGATCATGCAGCCATCCTCGAGCGACCAGATCGCCAGCGGCACGGGACTGACCCGAAAAATCTTCGCAAAGCGCTCCTCAGAATGGCGCAGTTGTCCGGCTCGCTGCTCGACCTTGGCTTCCAGCGTTTCATTTGCCTTCTCCAGCTCCGTGAAGGCGGTGCGTAGCTGGGTGGTCATGCGATTAAATGCTTCGGCGAGGGTCGCCAGCTCGGCGATCCCGGCCGCTGACACCTGCTGGTGGAGATCGCCCGCCGCGATCGCCCGCGCCGCTTGGCTGAGGCGACGCACCGGCTGCGCCAACCAGCGGCTCGTACAAAAACTCGAAAGGGTCGCCACGATCAGAGCAACAGCACAGATCAGCACCGTGGCGCGAACATTGGCGCGGCTCTGGGCAGCGAACTCCTGCTCCGGCAGCACGATCACCAGCCGCCAGTCCAACCCCGACAGCGTGGCGATCGCCGTGATCTGCACGAATAAACGCTCACCCTGTTCGGTAGTGACGATAAATTGGTGCGGCGACTGCCAATCGGCCTGGCGATCCTCAAGATCCTGCGCTACAGCACGAATCAGCGGCTCCTCGCTGGCGATCGCTGGGAGCCGCTGCGTCTCACCGGCCGCTGCGGTCACGAGCGGCACCGCTTCGGAGCTAGCGACCAACTCGCCCGAGGCTTCGACGATGAAAGCTGCACCCGAGCCGCCAATTTCCAAGCGGCTGAGGAAATCGCTAATCTGCCCCAGCGTCAGATCGATCGCCATCACGCCCTGAAGCGCGCCACTGGGATCGCGGATCGGGATGGCGGGCGTAATGCCGAGGACGGGCGGCTCGGTGAAAGTATAAATAGGCGACCAAGTGAGGCGATCATCACGAAGTGCCGCTTGGTACCAGGGACGCTCGCGTGGCTCGTAGCGTCCGCTCTGAAGGCGATCGCCCCGCTGCCCCTCGGCGTCGAGTGCATAGATCTCCCAGTTAGGTGCCGTCGCCGCCGTGCGAATCGAAACCGTCGGCCGTTCCCCCTGCTCGATTTGCAGAAAATCCCCCGTCGTACTCCCAAAGTAGAGCGTCGTCATATCCGGGGTAATCTGGGTCTGCTGCCAGAAGTAAGCCTCCAACGCCGCAAAGTTGCTGACATCAAGCTGACCCGTTTGCACCGCCGCCGCATTGATTTCCAGGAAAAGCTGCGAGGTGCTGAGATAGTGCTGAACATTTTGCCGGATGTGGTCACCAGCCTCCTCGCTCAGACGGCTCGCCAGCATATTCACCGCGCGCTGACCATTGCGAAAGGAAAGCCAGCCCGCGATGCCGACGGCCAGCAAAATTTGCAGCGCCAAGGGGACGACAATCGCCAATTGCAGGGGCACACGCCGCGAGCGAGCGAGCTTGCGTCGTCCGAAGCCTAGGAGCATAGTGATGGCCTAAAACAGAAATTCAGAGCGATCGCACCAGGAAGGAAGGCAGATGCCCACTGCAGGAAAGGTTGAGACCCGTAATTTTTCTCTACTCAATTCTAAGCGAGCGCTTCCGGAACTTAAGCCGTAAGAATACGAATTGTGACCCGCCAATACATCCTAAGAAGTAGCACGGAGAACCGGCAAGGAGGTTTGGGAACATCCCAAGATTGGCGCTGCTTTTGCCCACTCCGCGAGAAACTGCTACCGGTCTACATCCCCCAGCCCCTTCTCCTCAGCAGGGCGAAAAGGAACTAGAAGCCCTTCCCCCAGCCGGGGAGAGGGACTTAAGGTGTCGGCAAAGCCTGATCCGTAGGAACGTAGAACTGCCAATCTGGAATGCGCCTGAGAAATTTGCCTGAACTTCACGATAAATCTACTTTGAATTCAGCAACAAACCGCTTTTTTGCTGACTGAATCAATCCATCCCAGGAGATACACCACGGCAAAAAATACTGCCTCCTAGGGCCAATGTGCTCTCCGCTGACAATCAATTAGGATGATTTCACACCAAGTAATCCAGTCGATAGGATGCATCTACTGTCAGGTCAGTCTAAACTTTCCAGGACATTGATACTTCAGCGTATTGACGCAAATTTTCTGCTAGTTCGTATGGCCTCATTCGCTTTAATCCGCCTTCATACCTAAGCCCAATCAGTGGCGACTATGTTGCCTGGTTGGTGACGCCGACGCAGCGTTGGCCGTTGCCGGAGGAATTGCGGGGACAGGGCGATCGCGATTTTCGTCACCCCTATTTCTGGAGCTCATTCATGCTGATTGGCAATCCTTGGTAGATTCACAGTCAGTCTCCGGACGGGGATCGCTAAACATATACGCTGTTCGCCCTCGTATCGCGCCCCCATTAGCACTATCGTCTACTACACCAAAACATTGCCACAATATCTTGGTGTGAGTTGCCCTCTAGACCTTGGGGATGGGATTGTTCTGAGCCTGGTTAAACATCCAAGCTAAAGAGCTGGCTAAATCAGGGATAGAGCGTGCCAATCATGCTGACAATAGAGGCGTTTATGGAGTTTGAGCGCGATCAGTCATCCAGTTGTTGCTCCAACTTTTAGCGTTGGTATCTCCCTAGCCCTGCCCAAATTGGCGCTCGTAAATTTCGTCTTCCTTGTCCGACACTAGCTTCAAATCCGAGCGAGGATAAGCCACACAGAGTAAAGCATAGCCCTCCGCCTGTAGCTCATTGGAAACGCCCATCGCTTCTCCTTGATCGACCGTGCCTGCTAGGATCTGACCTGCACAGGTAGTACAGACGCCTGCCGTGCAAGAGGAGGGCAAATCGATGCCCGCTTCGAGCGCGACTGCTAGCACGGTGCGGTCGGCGGGCACTTCGATCGTCCGCACGTCGCCGCGATGTTGAATCTCAACCTTGTAGGTATTTGTCATTAGTTCGCCGTCAACAATCAGCAGTGAATTAGGACTCAGTCAATCGCAAGCCTGGGTCAGTCCGTCGCACCGAGTCTCCTGGAGTGATTAGGATTCAGACGGCTAGCCATGGATCGCTGCTCTCTGACTTCTGGACTCTACTAGCGTCTTATGTCAGGTCGGCAGCTGTCAATCATTGGTTGCAGTTGCGGTGACCTCCTCAAGGATTAAGGCGCGGTAAAAGAAGGCTTTGTCTTGCTGGGTCAGGGTTTGGGCAAGGTCGGTGAGTGGTCGCAGTGCCGCCGCCAGCTCCAAGGGACGTTGACGCGGCACAAACAAATTCCAATAAACCAGGCGACTCCCCGGTCGGCTGCTCTGAATAATCTGGCGCAGCAACTGTTGGTAATTGCTCAGCGACATATATTCAAAAATGTTGCTGAGGTTGAAGCAATCAATGGCGGGGCCTGACCATTGGGCAAGGAAGTCTTCTAGCGCCAGACCGTGCCATTCTAGACAGTCGAGGTTGGCGCGAATGGCGGCAAAGTTTTCGGGGCGCAGGGCGTAGGGCAACGCCGTGAGATGTTGCCCAGTGCCAATCCATTGCAGATAGGGGTTTTCTGCTGGATTCAGAACCGTGCAGGCATAGCGGGCGCGGGCGAGCAGGTGATCGGCGACATCGGTATCGGCGTAGCGAAAAAAGCTGGGATCGCGACCGAGGCGACCGAGCAGCGGCCGGGAAAAAAAGAGGCGAAACAGCGATCGCCAGCGCCAGGTGTCCCAAACCTCGGCATAGAAGCGATCGCGCTCAGCTCGCGACCCCCCTCGTAGCATCCGCCGGATCGCCGCAGCAGAATGCACTTGCGGCAGGATGAAGCGGCGAAATAGCGCCAGGTAGCGCTCGAATTTACCGATGTGTCCCAAGCCTTGTTGGAGCAAGGGGAGGCGCTGATCCCAAAATTGCTGGGCACTGAGTGAGAGGTGCGGCCGACAGCGTTGGTAGAGCAGCCAGCGGGGATGAGGCTTGTCAGCGCGTACCAGTGCGGGGCGCGAGCCGAGCAAGAGCAACAACTCCGGGTGCGCCAAAACTCGGTAAGCCGCAACGCGCAACTCGAGGCTGGCAATTTGCGCGGGGTTGAAATCGACGGCAATCAACCGGCTGGGGGCGCGGCTGAGCATGGCCATCACATTGTCACCGGCGGCGGCGATCGCCAAGCCGACTTGCCCCGGTTGCAGCTCGAGCGCGGCGAGCAACAGGTCGGCATCCTCCCAACACTGGGCGTAGCGCAGTTGGGAAAAGTCGGCAATCTGGGCGATTTCGCTGGGCATACAAGCGGCAGAAAGGACAGACATCGGACGGCGATCGCCACGATCTCCTGTATCTTAAGAGCAGCGCGCCGAGACAAGCATGTGGGGTGGTCGCGCGTCAGATTGTCCTTAAGCCGCTGTCAGTTGCCTGTGAGATTCGTCCTGCGTTGCTGTTGGGTGCTGCCCTTGATGCTGCTGGGCGGGCGCTTGCCCGTGGCTCAGGCCCAGGCAACTCTATCGCTCTGTACGGCTGACTTGCCCGCCGCGATCGAGACCGTGACCGAGCGACCCGAATGGGCGCGATCGCGCTGGGGCCTGTTGGTACAAACCCAGGACGGCGACGCCACGCTCTACGCCCGCGAGGCCGAGGCCTTTTTCTTACCGGCTTCGGCGACAAAATTGCTCACCACCGCCGCGATCCTGCACCGCCTCGGCCCCGACTTCCGCATCCGCACGCCGGTCAGCGCCATCGGCACCGCACCGACCCTCGACCGTTTGCAGTTGGATGGGCGCGGCGATCCCAGTATGCAGCGGGGACAGTTGCGAGCACTGGCACAAACATTGCAATTGCAGGGCGTCGAGCAGATTCGCGAGCTGGTGGTCACTGACCGCTATTTCCAGCACGACCCCCTCCACCCGACTTGGGAATTGGAAGACGTGCTGTTTTACTACGGCACAGCCGTCAATAGCCTGATTCTGGACGACAATGCTGTCGCCCTCACCCTCTATCCGCAAGCGCTGGGCGAGCCGCCGCGTCTAGTTTGGGGCGACCGCCTCGCGGGACAGCAGTGGCAGATCCGCAACCAAGCGGTGACGGCGGCCTCGGGCACTCCTGACAGCATCGAGATGAGCGGTGGCTTAGGAACGTCCGTGTTAAATCTGCGCGGGGCGATCGCCGCTGATGCCGAGCCGGACAAATTCTCCATGGCGATTCCGAACCCGGCGCGCTATTTCCTAGACACGTTGCAAGCCGAGTTAGCTGATTTTGGGATTACCGTGGCGCAGGCGCAGATTGTCCCATCGCCAGCCTTGGCGGGTGAACTCCTCGGTCACCTAGAGTCGCCGCCCCTCGCCGATCTGATCCGTGCCACCAACCAACCCAGCAACAATGTCCACGCTGAGGCGCTCTTGCAGACACTAGGTGTCACGACCGGCCAACCGGAGGCAGCTCTGACCGCTCTGCAAACGGCCTTGACAGAATTGGGCGTCGAGTCAGCAGCTTATCAATTGCGCGATGGCTCAGGACTGTCGCGACACAATCTGCTCAGTCCGATGGCGGTCGTGCAGGTCTTGCAGGGGATGGCGCGATCGCCCCACTTCGACACCTATCGCGCCTCGCTACCCGTGGGCGGCGTCAGCGGCACATTACGACAGCGCTTCCAGGACACCCCGCTCGCGGGAGTTGTCATCGCCAAAACGGGGACGATGACCGGTGTTTCCACCCTGTCCGGTTATCTGAACCCGTCCGACTACGAACCGTTGGTCTTTAGCATCATGGTCAACCGCTCGGAGCGCTCGGTGACAGAGCAGCGGGCAGCCATCGATGAAATTGTCTTGCTGCTCGGTCGTGTACAGCCTTGCGAGGACAAGGCGGCGTCAGTTCCGTGGTCAATGCCCCCTCATGCCCCAGCCTCTTCTCCCAAAATGGCTACCGTGTACACACAATATGGAATGATCAAACGCAATAATTAGCGATCAGATCGCCGAGCTGAGGAACCGAGTCGGTCGCGATCGCCGCACAATCCACTGCCAGCGTCGGGGAACTGAAGGGGATCGTTCAGCCGCTGTACTTTTGCAGGCGTCTGGATCATTGACTGCTTGGATCACTCTCAGCCATCGATCGAGACACCAACTTTTTAGGTCGTGTATTGTGTCGTCGTCGTGATCCTGGTACGTCACGAGCCAATCGTCGGCGTCTCTTGATGGTTGCCGCTAGAAAATGCCGGAGCGAGCGCAACCATGCTCCCGGTCAGGTCATCTCCGGCTGACATTGAGGAATCTCGATCACGAATTCTGTGCCCCGACCGAGTTCAGATTGGCAATCGAGGCGACCGCGATGATTTTCGGTCACGATTTGGTAGCTAATCGACAAACCTAAGCCCGTGCCTTTGCCGACCGCTTTGGTCGTGTAGAAAGGGTCGAAAATACGGTTGAGTTTGTTGGCAGGAATCCCCGTGCCATTATCCTTGATGCGGATGTGAACACGATCGCCCACCGCCGCCGTTCCAATTGTAATCGTCCCAGGCTCGGCGGCGATTTCATCAGCCGCCCGCCGTTTATTTTGCTCGTCGATCGCATCAATAGCATTCCCGATGAGATTGATAAATACCTGGTTGAGCTGACCCGCGTAGCAATCAATTTTGGGCAATTGCCCGTAATTTTTGATCACTTGTACAGCCGGACGTTCTGGCTTCGCTTTGAGGCGGCTTTGTAAGATCATCAAGGTGCTATCCAAATTCTCGTGCAGATCGATCGCCTTCATGTCTGCTTCATCGAGACGCGAGAAGGTTCGCAGTGATTTGACAATTTCCTTGATCCGGTCAGCGCCAAACCGCATCGACTCAAAAAGCTTCGGTAAATCGCTGAGCAAGAAGTCGAGATCGATCGCATCGATCGCCTCCACAATTTCGGGTGTCGGGTCGGGGTAAGCGGTGTTGTACTGTTCGAGTAAATCGATCAAATCTGCTAAGTATTCATTGGCATGACCGATGTTGCCGTAGATGAAGTTGACCGGATTATTGATTTCATGGGCGACACCGGCCACGAGCTGTCCGAGTGACGACATCTTCTCAGACTGAATGAGCTGGGTTTGGGTCTCCTGCAACTCGCGATAGGCCGCTTCGAGTTCGCGCGTTTTGGCTTGCGCCTGTTCGTAGAGGTCGGCTTGGTTGAGGGCGATCGCCATCTGGTTGGCGATCGTCTCGACCAACTCAATTTCGGTGTCCGTCCAAGGTCGCGCTCCCGTGCAATGCCCTGCGCCCCAAACCCCACAGCGACCGCCTCCCGTCACCAGCGGCACCGTGAGAAAGCTGGTGTAGCCAAGACTCAGTAGGAACTGTTGCATAATTGGCTCCGGGCAGCTGGTCACCTCGTCAATCCGCACCGTCTCGCCCCGGAGCACAACCTCGGTCAGTGATCCAACCTCACTCGTCGGATAGCGGCCCAGCAAACTCGGCAGATCCTCGCGCTTACTCTCCTTAGTGGTCTCCCAGTAGGCTTCTGGCTCGGCGTCGTGATACCAACTGATGTTGGCCCGATCGATTTCGAGCAGGTCGCGGAGCGCATGAACGGCGGTGTCGATGATGGTCTCGACATCGAGGGAGTTACGGATTTGGTTAGTCAGGCGGTTGAATAGCGCCTCGCGCTCGACGCGATCGCGCAGATCCTCCTCAATGGCTTTGCGCTCAGTGATGTCGTCATAGACCCCCAACACACCAATGATCTCGCTGTCCGCGTTCGTGAGCGGGACTTTGCTAGTTTGCAGCCAACCGCGCCTGCCATCGGCAAGCGTGATCGGTTCTTCGACATTGATCGAGCCTCGACCCAACTCCATGACGCGGCGGTCATGTTTGCGATAGTGTTCGGCTGCCTCTTTGTGCCAGGGCAGCTCGCGGTCATCCCGACCGACTAGCTCTGCTGAGTGTCGGTAGCCCGCGTCGCGCGCGAAGCGCTGGTTGCAGCCGAGGTAAATCCCAGCGCGGTCTTTCCAGAAGACGGCCTGGGGAATGCTGTCGAGCACCGCGCGCAGGAGAATAGTTTGCTCCCGCAACTGTCGCTCCGCCTGTTTGTTCGCCGCAATATCGCGGACGATGGTGGAGATGTACTGGGCAGCACCACTTTCGTCATAGTGGGCGATGATCGCTTGTGAGACCGGGATGGTGCTGCCATCAGGGCGCAGTAGCTCCGTCTCACCGAGCCAGGTGCCATGGGCGATCGCGCTCGGAATCCCGGTTTGGGTGAGCAGCTCAACGCTGGTCGGCGGGTGCAACTGAACGAGTTGCAACTGGTCAAGGTTCGCGTCAGGGTCGATGCCCAGGAGCTGGTGCCCTATGGGGTTGAGGTAAGTCATATACCCTTCTAGAGTCGCGGAGCCAATGAAGTCGGGAGCCGCTTCTAAAATCGCCAGCAACTCGCGGGCACGTTGTTCGGCAGCGCGGCGATCGCTAATATCCTCGATCGCACCGATAAAGAAGCGCGGCTCGCCGGTATTGGCGCGCACGACCGAGACTGAGACATTCGCCCAGACCCAGTGACCGTCGGCATGGCGATAGCGTTTTTCAACCACGAAGCGGGACATCTCACCGGCAAAGATGCGCTCAAAGTAAGTCCAATCGATCGCTTGGTCGTCGGGATGGGTGATGTCTTGGAAGTTCTGTTGCAGTAGCTCGGCCTCGGAGTAGCCGAGGATTTCGCACAACTTGCCATTGACCCGACTGATGCTAGCATCCGGCTCGACATAGCAAAGCCCAATTGCCGCTTGGTCGAAGATGGCGCGGAAGAGTTCGGCATTATCCTGGAGCGTCTGTTCCGCTTGTTTGCGCTCGGTGATGTCCACCGTCGTGCCGACGTAGCGTACATGCCTGCCATCCAGCCCCAAAACAGCTTCCGCCCGGACATTGAGATAGCGCCGGTCACCGCTTGGCTGCACGATGCGAAATTCGACTTCCGTTGGGCGTCCGGTCAGTAAACTCGTGAAAGCGCGTTGGTGATGCTCGCGATCCTCGGGGTAGATTTGTGCCGCGTGTTCCTCCATGGTCGGCGTGCCTTGCTGGGGGTCGAGGCCAAAGATGCGGAACATCTCGGGCGACCAAGTCATCGCTTGGGTTGCGGCATCTAGCTCCCAGTGACCGAGGTGAGCAATGCGCTGGGCTTCTTGCAGGCGCTCGGTGGTTTGGCGTAGCTCGGTCTCGACGCGCTGGCGCTCGCGCAGGTCACGGATCACGGTGGAGAGGTAGGCCAACTCGCCCTGCGCGTCGCGGTGCGCCATGACCACTTGTGACACCGGGATTTCTTCACCCGTGGCAGACAAGACCGCTGTTTCACCCTGCCAGGAGCCGTGTTGCAGGGCGTGGGGAATGGCTTCGCCTTGGATGCGATCCAGGGCCCAGCGCGGATGCAATTGCTCGGCGGCGAGGTCTGAGAGGGCGCGATCGCCAATCCCCAATAATTCACGACCGGCGCGGTTGAAGTAGAGGATGTTACCGTTGACTTCGCAAGTGCTGACCAGATCGCTGGTCGCTTCCAGGATGGCGACTAGGCGAGCTTGTTCCTGTTCGCTACGACGGCGCTCGGTGATGTTTTGTCCAACGGCGAGGCCGCCCATCACCTGATCGAACTCGTCGCGGATCGGTACGCAGTTGATCGAGTAGAGGCGATCGCCCAGGACAAACTCGGCCTCAATGGGCTGACCTTGTAAGGCCTGCTGGTAGATGGCTACCAGTTCCGTCGCCGCTGCTGTAGGCAAGATGTCGTGGGGCGTTTTGCCCTCGAGCTGGGACTTCGACATTCCCAGAACGGCCAATTCTGACTCGCCATCGACTAGGGTGTAGCGACAGTCACGATCAAACATCAAAACGACGCCGTTGGGGAAGTTGCGGGCAAGGGCATGGTAAAGCTGCTCGTTGCGATACCGTTGTTCTTCGGCTTGCTTGCGATCGCTAATGTCGAGAAAGATGCCATCCCAAACAATGCTGCCGTCCGCTTGGCGCTCAGGCTGGGCAATCCCCGAGACCCACTTGAGCTGACCCGATGGTGTCACAATTCGCCACTCCACCTGCCAACGGGTGAGTTGTTGGGCCGATTGTGCCAGTGTCTCAGTCAGTTTATCCAAGTCTTCAGGATGCAAGCATTTCCAGAGCAACTCGGCATTCCGCATCACGGCTGCTGGCTCAAGTTCGTAGATCTCGCGCAGATTATCACTGACGTAGGTGAATGCATCGCTGCCATCGGGGCGCAGCACGTAGCTGTAGATCGTGCCCGGAATGTTGGCGACCAGTTTGCGAAAACGCTGCGCGTCTGCCACTGTGGCAGTCCGTGCTGAGAAGTGACCCGCTGATGAGGTTGGGGAAGAAGCCATGAGGAGATGCGGAGAATAGCCAAGCGGTGACGGTCTCTCAAATTATATTGTGAAGCCACGGATGCTGTCAGACGCGGAATTACGGGAAAGTGGGTTAGCACCGGCATAAATTGCGCCCAAAGCTGCTCAGCACTGAGTGAGTCTGCCCAAAGGGGTCTGAGGCCCTGCCGGGTTATGGGCCGCTGTGGAATGCCCCAATCTTGCCGGGTGGCTAGTACAGGACGGCGGAAATGAGATGCCCATTCAAAATCCCCAAGATTCCCGTATTGCAGGCACTCAGAACTCAAAACTCAGAACTCAAAATTCCGCGTAGCGGTACTAGCGACTCAGCCAGGTGATCGCCCCGCGAATCCACTCTTCGGCCTGGGGGTTTTTGAGCAGTTGTAGATCACTGCTGAGCGCGGATAGGGCTTGTTCGATCTCGTCTTTTGTATAGCCTAGCGCGAGTAACGTCACCTCGACATCTTCCTGAAGCTCTGGCGACGGGGCGGCTCCTAGGGTGGCGACAGTGATGCCGACTTCGTGCCGCCACTGCGAGAGTTTGGTCTTCAGTTCGAGGGCGATGCGCTCGGCGGTCTTTTTGCCGACGCCAGCGGGTTTCGAGAGGGTGCGGATGTCGCTCTTGACAACGGCGCGCACGAGGAGTTCGAGGCCGAGGGTATCGATGGCGGCGATCGCCATTTGGGCACCGACGCCACTGACCGTCAGCAGATGGCGAAACAGATCGCGTTCGGCAGCCGTGCTGAAACCATAGAGGACGGGCTGATCGTCGCGCACGAGCTGATGCGTGAAGATTTGCACCCCCTCGCCGAGCGTGAAGCGGCGCGCCAGACTGGTGGGGATCTGGATCTCGTAGCCAATGCCGCTGACCTCGAGGATCAGCAGCGTGCGTCCCGCCAGCGTCCGCACGACTTCGATGGCTTGACCCTTGAGATAGTTAATCATCTGGCGATCGCCTGCTGCCGTCGCAAAAGCTCAATTGTAGACGGCTGGGCAGTTGGCGAGCCGGGGTTGACAAAAGATTGCGAGTAGTTATGAACAAGCAGATTAACAATTGCAAAAAATTATGGCGAGCGATAGGGCCGACTTAACTGCGCGCACAGTGGCTCGGCACAAAATGCTTTTCTAGACTAGGTTTTGGCGATTGGGGGTGAGGCAATGAGTGGGGATAGTGTAGAGAAATTTAAAATTAAATGAGAACTACTTGCAACAGTGCTAAAATGCGATTGAGCTTGCGGTGTGATCGCGCCGCGCCATCCCTTTGAGAGATTCAACAGAACCGTAATGAAAATCAGCAGACGACTATTTCTAGTCGGTGGCACGGCTGTCACCGCTATTGTCTTGGGCGACCTCAACAAGCCCCGCCGCAGTTGGGCACAGGCGAGCAGCGTCAATCTCTACTCCTCACGGCACTACGACACCGATGACGCTCTCTACGACAGCTTCCAGAGTGGACGGGTCAATCTGATTGAGGCGGGAGCTTCAGAATTGATCGAGCGGATCAAGAGCGAAGGCTCCAACAGTCCGGCAGATCTACTCCTGACCGTTGATGCTGGTAATCTCTGGCAAGCTGACCAAGATGGGCTATTCGCCCCCGTTGATTCTGAGATTCTCAAGCAACGGATTCCGGCGAATCTTCGCCATCCGGAAGGTCACTGGTTTGGCTTCTCGAAGCGGGCCCGGGTGATTTATTACAACCGCGATCGCGTCAACCCCGCCGAGCTTTCGACCTACGAGGATCTCGCCGCTCCCAAGTGGGAAGGTCGCGTCCTGATCCGCTCGTCTAGCAATATCTACAATCAGTCGCTGGTCGCCTCCATGATCGCCGCCGAGGGACTCGACGCTGCCGAAGCCTGGGCAGAAGGTATAGTTGCCAACTTCGCGCGGCAACCGGAAGGCAACGATACGGCGCAGATCCAGGCCTGTGCCGCCGGTCTGGGTGACGTGGCGATCGCCAATAGCTATTACTTCGCGCGCCTAGCGAAGTCCGACGACCCGGCTGACCAAGCGGTAGTCGAAAAAGTCGGTATCTTCTTCCCCAACCAGCGTCGCAACCAGCGGGGCACTCACGTCAATATCAGCGGCGGCGGCGTCTTAGCCAATGCCCCCAATCGTGACGCGGCGATCGCCTTCCTCGAACACTTGACCAGCGACCAATCGCAGACCTACTTTGCGGAGGGCAATAATGAATACCCCGTCGTCGAGGGCGTGGAACTTGACCCCGTACTGACCAGCTTCGGGCAGTTCCGGGAAGATGAACTCAGTGTCGAAGAGTACGGCAAAAATCAAGCCGCCGCGATCCAGCTCATGGATCGGGTCGGTTGGCCGTAACTGCCCCTTCTAGTAAGTGGCAATGCACCGCTACTCATCAATCTCATGGGTATGGAAGGAGACGATCTAGGTCGCTCCTTCTTACCTTGTTCATTGCCTTCATGACTGATCCCAGTTCCGCACCATCGCCGATGTCGGCCCTGCCCTCGCGATCACCGCGATCGCCCACACCCCGTCCTTACCGACTGCGCCCAGCCTTCTGGCTCGCCTCTCTGCTCCATGTCGGTCTGCTCTGGGTGCCATTGCCCCCAGCACCCCCGCTTCTACTGAACGCTGAATCGGAGCGCATCCAAGTCAGACGCCTGGTTAACCCGCCTCCCTCACCGACACCCGCACTCCCCAGTCCCTTGCCGAGCCTTTCTCCTGTCCCTGTCACACTACCCCCCCCAACCCCACCCCAGCCCGTAGCGGTTGCGGAGCCGCCGATCCCATCTCGCCCCCTGACCACCCCACCGAGCCGCCCCGCACCATCGCCAACCCTGACCCCGCTGTCGTCGCCGACTCCGCCCCCCACACCATCACCAGACATGACGCCAACGCCAGGAGAGATGATTCCCGACTTTCCCCATCTCACCACCGTGATCGAAGCGGGCTGTTTTAATCGTGATAGCTGTCACCGCGTACCCGGTTCATTACGCAATGTCAGAACCGATTTATTGGTCAGTTTGGAAGCCCGAGGCTGCGATCCACCTCGGGAGCGGGCTGATCTGAATGATGATGATCAAAGTGGTCGGGTCTACGAACTTTCTGGCTGTCCGGGTCAGACGACCCCGATCGTTTTCCTCAGTGTGATGTCGAATTTTGCGCTCGGTGAGACGGTCTATGTTTTGACAGAGAATGAAACCGATGTGGTGCGGAAATGGGAGGATTTGTGATTTTGAGGACAGAGCCATGTTGACTGTAGCGGTGAGTCTATGCCAGTGGAGACCAGCACGGGTGAAAAGGTACAGGATGGTTTTCGCCGTAGCGGCGATGGTGGCGATCGCCGCCTGTAGCACCGGGGACAATGCCGCCAGCAGCAACCCCCTGCAACAGTTGCAAACGACCAATGAATGCCTCGGTTGCAACTTGCAGGGGACGGATTTGAGTGGCCTAGACCTGACTAGCGCCAAGCTGAATCAGGCGAATCTCAGCGGTGCCAATCTCAGCAGTGCCAACCTGCAAGGGGCACTGCTCGACCAAGCCAACCTCAGTGGTGCCGATCTCAGCGGTGCCGATCTGTCGCAGACGGCGCTGACGAGTGCCAACCTCAGCAATGCAAACCTCAGTCAGGCGAAGCTGGTCGGCAGCTATCTGCGCGATGCCACGCTGACGGGAGCCAATCTAGAAGCCACCGATCTGACCGATGCCAATCTGAGCGCGGTCAAGGTAGATGAGGCAGCCCTGGCGACAGCCACTTTGAAGAACGCGATCTTACCGGACGGCACGATTCAGCCCGAGTGATTTAGCAATGGGTTGCTCAGAGATTGGTGCTGAAGGAGTGAGACTTGTTTTGAGTTTTGGGTTTTGAGTTTTGACGTGAGTTCGACAAAAATCCTCGTTTCGGGTCTCTCAACGAAAGAATCAGACTTTCAGCCCACGAAAGAATCAAGGTTTCTGGCTCCGTCGAACTCACGTTTGAGTTTTGAGTAAGCTCTGCCACCCAAAATTCAAAACTAAGAGCTTAAAACTCATCCATTCCTAAGGCGACTCGGCGAGCGATCGCCCATAGCGCGGCTTGCAGGGATTGCCCCAGGCGACTTGCTGCGCCGGGATGTCGCGGTAGACGCTGCTGCGTGCCCCGATGACCGCATTCGCACCAATCGTCACCCCCGGCCCTACAAAACAGTCGGTAGCGACCCAAGCGCCATTGCCGATGTGGATCGGGGCGGTGATCAGGCTAAAAGCCGGATCATCGATTTTGTGGCTGCCTGTACAGAGATAGGTCTTCTGCGACACAACGCAATCGCGGCCAACGCAAATCTCCGCCAAGCTGTAGAAAACGACATCATCACCAATCCAGCTCTGGTCACCGATCGTCACTTTCCAGGGGTAAGTGAAGCGGGCGGTGGGACGAATCAAAACATTCTTGCCAATCCGCGCCCCGAACTGTCGCAGCAACCCCACGCGAAAACTGCTGAAGTTGTGGAGTGAAAGGGGAAAGGCGATCGCCTGCACCAGCCACCAGAGCAGCACATACCAGCCCGGCCGCCCCCGCTGGAAGCCAGACTGGTCGTAGCGGCTGAGATCGACCAGCGGCAGTGCATTCGTATCGGGAGTGCCAGACGGTTCGAGCGTCACGAGCCAGTCGAAACCTGGGATTCAGTGGGCTGAGGAGCCGCCGGGGTGGCTTGGGCCGTTTGCTGAGCTTCGACGTTCAAGTGACCGCCAAACTGACGCAATTCATAGAGCTTGACACCAATTTGGTACTCGTATTGGCTGAGCAGGCGACCATAGATATAGCCTGCCTGACCATCGAGAAAACCAAGACGGAGAATGTAGAACAACACAAAGCGCAGCAAAGGCTTAAACGGCAAACGCACCCAAATTTTCTTCAAAAAGCGCTTGCGCTGCACCGCATCGCCAAATAGATTCGCCTCGATTGTATTGCCACTGCCGCGACCGGTGAGGATGTTGTAGTAGACGCGGGCTTCCCAATTCGAGTAGCGATTGTGGCGCGCGAGCCATTGATAGATGTCGCGGAAGTCGATGTGCAACATATCTTCTTTGAGATAGCCAATCTCGCCCTCGAGAATGACGTGCTCATGCACCTCGTTATCACCTGTGTTGCGAATTTCTTCAGTCCCCAGGTTTTCGTAGCGACCTTTGGCGTGTTTAAACAGGCGGAGATTCCAGTCGGGGTATTTACCGCCGTGGCGAATCCATTTGCCGAGGAAAAAGACGCGCCGATTGAGAAAATAGCCGTTGTATTGGGGGTCGTGGATGCGCTGGGCAATTTCGTCCCAAAGTTCGGGAGTAATGCGTTCGTCGCAATCGACAATCAGCACCCAGTCGTTGCGAAAAGGAAGAGTATCCAACGACCAGTTCTTTTTCTTAGGCCAGCGGCCGTTGAAATGAAATTGGAATACCTTCGCACCGTAGCGCTCGCAGATGGCTTGCGAGTCATCCTCGCTCTGAGAATCCACCACAAACACCTCGTCGGCCCGGGCAACGCTTTCGAGGCAGGCGGGCAGGTTCAGTTCTTCATTCTTAGCGGGAATGAGCACTGAAACGGGAATTTTCTCTGGCGTAGAAGTCATGCGCTTTGCGGCTGTCGGTTGGTAGGGAGGGCAGTTAGCAACGGTGCGGATGCTCAGGAATGCGGTTTGGTGGGCGAGAGAATCACCATCAAGACAGCTCTAAGATAACCAATCTGACCGTAAGCATAAACCAAATTATCGAAGCGAGTCGCAGGATCGTGGAGATTCTTTAAAGATTTGTAGAGTCCACGGGCGATGCGTTCGCCGCCACGCCCAAACTGTCGCCAGCCCGCGCGACCCGCCAACTGCTCGCGGTAGCACTCGCTGACCCCCTGCCACCAGCCCCGCTTGAGAAACCAGCTTTTGGCCAGACGTTCCGGGGCGACATTATGAGCCACGAGGGCAGCGGGGAGATAGGCAACTTGCCAGCCGCGTTTGAGTGCCATTTCGGTCACGAGCAGTTCTTCATTGGACAACAAGTTTTTGCCGACGCGGCCGAGATTGGGGTCAAAGCCACCGATCTGTTGCCAAAACTCACGACGAATCCCGTAGTTTAGCCCGCGTGGGGTGAGGTTGGGGTTGGTAATCAGGCGGTCATGATCCCCTAAATCATAAGCGCCTAGATTGCCGGCCAGTCCTGGTGATAGCCAGGGAGGCGGCCCGGTGACGCCTGGGGGCCAGAGGAGCGTGACTTTGCCCCCGGCGATCGCCAGTTTTTCATTAGCCGCGAAACCGGCGTGCAGCGCCGTCAACCAGCCGGGTGAGGCTTCGGCATCATCATCTAGGTAGGCGAGCAGCTCACCGCGAGCTTGTTTCGCGCCCGTGTTGCGAGCGACCGAGAGGCCGGTAACGGGTTCGTAGCAATAATGCAAGCGCGGGTGGGGCTGCCGCGCCTCGACCACAGCACGGGTGCCGTCGCTGGAGGCATTATCTACAACTACGATTTCAAACTCGGGATAGTCCTGAGCGAGTAGGCTATCGATGGCTGCACCGAGGTACTGCTCGCGGTTGTGCGTGCAGATGATGGCAGAAATCGGCAGGGAGTCACCGCGCATGGGTTTAGGGGGAGGAAGTGGGCTGGCTAGTAGCGCTACGCGGAAGTCAGAAGGTAGAAGTCAGAAGGTAGAAGGCTTTGGTTTTCAAGGCTTTCAGTCGCTTCAAATGGTGTCCTTAATTTCCGTCTCTGTGTACTAGTACCGCTACGCGGAATTTTGAGTGATGAGTGCAGACAATACAGGCATCCTACGGCTCCTGAATGGGCATCTCATTTCTGCCGCCTTGTACTAGTCAGTCATCAAAGCGGCTGCGGATCTGCACCAGGCTCTCGGCGAGTTGGACCAGCCGCTGTTCAAGCACTGATTTGCGTTCGAGCAACTGACGGAGTTTCTGATACCGGGCGATCGCCATACTTACTCCTGGCACTTGATCCGGTGGGCAGGACTTCGACCAGACGCGGCCGTCGGCATCAAAACCGCAGAGCCGGTAGCCGGTGCGCGCTGCCAGCTCCGAGTTGTACTGCTTGGCGATGTGGGCGACGAGCTGGGGATCGGTAGATTGCGGCTGCGATTCGAGCCAGCCTTCGACAATCGGTCCTTCGAGGTAGATGCCCTGAATATCGAGCAGCACCTGCTTGAGATCTTGCTGCCAGCGGCTGGCTGTGGCGTGCATTTCAGTCAGTAAGCCGGTGACGAGGGTGGGATTGATGCTGTGGCGGTGGCGGCTGAAGCGGAGCGGCTGGCGGGGGGCGGCGATCAAGCTCGGTGGCGGGGTTTGGCGGGTAGTCCGCTGGGGGGCTAGCGACGGCGCTTGTGGCAACCGGGAGCGCGGCATCAGGCTGGACGCAACTGGTGGGGTGGGAATGCGCGAGGCCGCAGGATATTCGCGGCTCGGCAGCACCGACTGCCGGGCTGCGACGGCAGGCCGGTTTCCCATCGCGTCTAGGTGCTGGAGGGCGATCACAATCTGTTGCAGCTTCGATTTCACGGTGGTTTCTCGCCTTGCGGCCAAGCCCATTCGCGTTTTACGACTTTATTGTAAAGGCTGATTTTGATTTGTTCACTCGGATTTAGCAACGGCTGGGCAGTCAGCCGCCTAGGGGCGCAGCAACACCCACTCGACGTTTTGGGTCAGGCGATCGCCATCTTGGACACCACTGGCGCGCACTGTGGGGCAACGACGACTGGGTTTACGGCTAATGGGCCGGATGACGCGATCGCCTTGTCTTAGAATGAGGAATGCTGGCTCTCGCGGCAGCGCGAGGTCAGGGAGCGGCGCAACGTTGGAGACTTCCAGCCGACCCCCGCGCGATCATTGCGACTCATTTGACTCAGTAGGATATCTCATGGAGCAACGCGGCGTTACCATCTGGTTCACTGGTCTCAGTGGAGCAGGCAAAACCACGATCAGCAAATCCCTAGCCGAGGACCTCAGAGCCGCAGGCTACAGGCTCGAAGTGCTGGATGGCGACATTGTGCGCACGAATTTGACGAAAGGTCTCGGCTTTAGCAAAGAAGATCGCGACGAAAACATTCGCCGTATCGGCTTTGTTTCCCATCTCCTCACTCGCAACGGTGTCATCGTCATCGTCTCCGCGATTTCTCCCTACCGCGCCGTTCGCAACGAAGTGCGTCAGCGCATCGGCGATTTTGTCGAAGTGTTTGTGAATGCGCCGCTCAGCGTTTGCGAAGATCGGGATGTCAAAGGCTTGTACAAACGGGCGCGGGCCGGTGAAATCAAACAATTTACTGGCATCGACGACCCCTACGAAGCTCCCGAAAATCCCGAAGTCGAGTGCCGCACCGATCTAGAGGAGATGGCCGACAGCAAGGCAAAAGTCATCGCCAAGCTCCAGGAACTAGGCTATCTGCCGACCTAGGTCGGCCGTCGTGCCCTAGCGGCTTTTGGGCTACTGTGTGAATCCCTCGATAATCCCAGCCGCAAAACGCCGCGATCGCCCCCCTGATCGCGGTCTTGAAACTGCCCTGTTGGTCAATGGCACTCCTCTCAATTCCCTGGCCCGAAATTCCCGCTTGCGCTTGGCGGCGTCCGCTCGGGCGCGGTTGGGAAAAACCTGCGACAGCGCTGGCGGGTTGCCTGGATACCGGTCCCTGGCAGGGAATGCCTCTGGGCGGCTTGGGAGCGGGGTGCATCGGGCGATCGCCCGGGGCGACTTCAATCGCTGGCATCTCGACAGCCGCGAGCCGATGGCTCGCTCTTTGCCGGCTTGCCAATTTGCCGTCTTTGAACAACCGGCTAGTCGTGAGGCGCAAGCCTATGCGCTCTGTACCGCGCCGCCAGACGATGGCAGCCTGAAGCGCTGGGCCTGGTATCCCCCGGAAAAAGGAACCTACGCCGCCCTCTACCCGCGTAGCTGGTTCCACTACCAGGATGTGTTCGCCACCGAGCTGATCTGCGAGCAGTTTTCTCCCGTCTGGGCGCAGTGCTATCAAGAATCCAGCTACCCGCTCGCCGTCTTCGACTGGACCGCACGCAATCCGACGGATGAACCGATCACGGTGAGCATTTTGTTGAGCTGGCAGAATGTTGTCGGCTGGTTTGCAAATGCCCGCGCGGGGCGACGGGCGATCGCACCTATCAGTCCAAGTGGGGCGACAGCACCGGGAATTTCAATCAGTGGATTGTGGATCGCCACCGAGTTGGCGTCTTGTTCAACCGCGTGCGCCTCTACGACGAGCTGCATCCAGGCGAGGGCCAAATGGCGATCGCCTCGGTCAGCAACCTGGCCGTCGAAAACTTCTACCTCAGCCGCTGGGATGCCAGTGGCGAAGGCAGCGAGGTGTGGGACTGGTTTGCCCGTGATGGCTCGCTGCCCGACCGGGAGGACGAGACCCCGGCAGCCCCCGGCGAACAGATTGCCGCCGCGATGGCGGTGCGCTTCACCCTGCGGCCCGGCCGCACTCGCAAAATCCCCTTCTACCTCGCCTGGGACTTCCCAGTCATGGAATTTGCGCCCGGGGTGACCAATTTTCGCCGCCACAGCGACTTCTTTGCCCGCACCGGCAACAATGCCTGGACAATGGTTCGCACTGCCCTCAAGCACAGCGATGTCTGGCGCGAGAAGATCGAACACTGGCAAGCCCCGATTATTCAGCATCCTGACTGGCCCGCCTGGTTCCAGCAAGCCCTCTGCAACGAACTGTATTTGCTCATCGATGGCGGCACGCTCTGGACGGCAGCGACCGAAACCGCACCAGTGGGTCAGTTCGCCCTACTCGCCAGCCGCGATGACCGCCGCTATGAGCCGCTCGCCGCTCGCCTCTACGGCTCCCTGGCGCTGCTCTTGCTCTGGCCGCGCCTGGACAAAGCAGTTCTGGAGGCCTTTGCCCGCGCGATTCAAGCCCACAGCGATGCCCTAGCTGCCGTGATGCCAAGCGATCTGGGCAGCGCTCAGGAGCAACCCTGGGAGCAGGTCGGCGTGACACCCGTGACGGACGCAGCGGCTGGATTTGACCCTGGCAGCGCCTTCGTGGTGCAGGTCTATCGCAACTTTTTACTCACTGGGGCGACCGACACCGATTTTCTCTGGGAGTGCTGGCCGGCGATCGCCGCGATCCTGACAACACCACCGACACAACCCACAGCCTCTCGCTGGAGCGCCACCGTCACCAGTATTGCCATTGCCAAGATCCTTAGCGACCAGCCCCCCAGCGATCCGGCGCTGCAACCGGCCGACTATCCTGGCGAGCTAGAAGCCACAATCACCCGCAGCCGCGACTGGTTGCGCGCCGCAGCGGATCACATCGCAGCCGTGGACATGACCGATCCTGAGCGCGATCGCTATGCTCATAGCCTCGAACTCAGCGCAGCAGTTGCCACACAAGCCCCAGCAACAAGTACGACCCCACCCCTAGCTGACCAATACCGCCGCGCCGCCGAGCTAGCACGCCACGGCAAACGCACTGAGGCTTGGGCACTGGTGCAACCAGTCGTCGCAACCCTCTACGAACACGGCTTGCAGTTTCGCTCCCCCGCTATGCTGGCTCCGGATGGTCGCTTCGGTCAGAGCCATGCGCTCGCGGCCTTAGCGATCTGGGCACTCTACGGTGCGCTGACGGATGTGCAGCCCCCCGACACATGAAACGAAGCCGCACTATTGAGCAGTGGTATGGGAAAAGCTTAGGAAAAAATTGCTGCTGCTCAAGGCAGCGATTTCCCCACTCTTGGGCACCTCGGAAAAACCAAAATCGATGGTGAACTGCGAAAAACCGACCCAGGTTTCAGCCCTCGAAAATTGGCAATCCCACCATTAATCGAGGTGACCGCTTGCTGCTGACGCAAACCGCGATTGACCTGCCAATCCACCCTCGATCAGGGAACTGAGTTTAGCCTCCGCATTCTCCGTCACTAGGCGGCGATCGCCTGATTGGATTCAAGCGCTCAACGGTAGCGGCCCATGCAAAAATACTGGATGGACAGCCCCACCATCTTCAGCTTGTTACAGGAATTTCTCGGCACCAAAACCGGCTTCTCCGAGCAGTACAAAGTCACCGCAACTACAGGGATGCGCGGCATCGGCGACTCCTCAGAGCAAATCAAAGCCGGCCACCTCGTCCGCCAGACTCGTCCACTCGACCGTGCCCGCGAGATTTCCCCTGATCTGGTCGCTGCAGCGGAGCAGAGCTACCAAAACTGCCGCCAAGCCTTGCAGGCGCGATGTTACTCGCTCGCCAGCCTTGGCTTGAGTTGCTGACACTCGGCCGACAGTCGTGAGGCATCCGGAAGCATCGTTGCGATCAACGCTCCACTGTTGCGGCGACCAAGCTGGCAACGCGGTCATTTGAAAAGTCCCGCAAGGCCGTCCAAGCCGCATCAAAGAGACGATTAGGCGTCAGCTCATGCTTGACCAGTTCCCAGAGTCGTTGCACCTCGGCGGCGTGCAACTGCTCGTCTTCGGTCAGGGCGAGCAGGATTTGCTCGCGCAGATAACGCCCCTCTTCAGAGAACAAATACTGCAATCCCAACTGTGCCGTCGGTAGCAGATCGAAGCTGCCGCCCGTTTGCGCAATGATCAGCATATTTTCCAGCCGCTGCCACTGGAATTGTTCGTCCTTGAACAAAACTTCTAGCAAGCGCCGTCGCATTTCCGAGGACTCACCCCGCAGCAGGCGCTGAGCAACATAGGGATAAGCCACCTCAACAATGCTGAAGTCGGGACAGAGACTCAACGCCAAGCCTTCCTGGGTCACGAGCGAGCGGATGATCAACGCAAACTTCGCGGGTACACGGAAGGGATACTCATACATCAACTCCGAAAAGTCATCGGTGATCGTCTTGAAGTTGAAGTTGCGGACGCTCTCACCCATGACATTCCCCAGCACCTGTTCCAGCGCGGGTAGGATGGGTTGGATGTCCGTGCCGGGGCTGAGAAAGCCGAGATTAATGAAGTCAGCCGCCAGCTTGTTGTAATCCTTGTTGAGCAAGTGAACAATGGAGGAGGCGATTGTTTCCTTGGTGCGCTCCGGCAACTGATCCATCATGCCGAAGTCGATATAAGCCATGCGGCCGTCAGGCATGGCGAATAGATTGCCTGGGTGGGGATCAGCATGAAAGAAGCCAAATTCTAGTAACTGGCGGAGTCCGGAAGTGACGCCAATCTCGATCAGGCGGTCGGTATCCAAGCCTGCCGCTTTGACGCGCTCGGTGTCGGTGAGTTTGAAGCCATCGATCCATTCCAGCGTCAGGACGCGGGTGTTGGTGTAGCGCCAGTAGATTGCTGGCACTTTGATCGCCGGATTGTCGCGGAAGTTAGTGGCGAACTTTTCGGCATTGCGAGCTTCATTGAGATAGTCAATTTCTTCAAATAGCTTGCTGCCAAACTCATCGACGATCAGGGTCAAGTCGTGGCCGAGATTCAGCGGCAGCCAGGGCGAGAGCCAACTCGCCGCCCAACGCATGAGGAACAGATCACGCGTGATCGTCGGGAGTAAATCGGGGCGTTGGACTTTGACCGCGACATCCTCGCCAGTGAAGAGTACGGCGCGGTAGACTTGGCCGAGGCTGGCGGCGGCGATGGGATGCGGCGAGATTTTGCGATATAGCTCGCTGACGGGGCGCTCGAGTTCGGACTCAATGATCGCAAAGGCAACGGCGTTATCGAAGGCCGGCAGTTGGTCTTGGAGCTTTTCGAGTTCGACCAAAAAGTCACGCCGGATCAAGTCGGGGCGGGTGGAGAGGGCCTGACCGACTTTGATAAATGTGGGGCCGAGGCGGGTGAGGACTTGCCGTAACTGGCGGGCGCGGAGCAGCTTGTTGCGTTCTGTATGTTTGAACCAGCGATCGCCCAACAAACCCAAGGCAAAACGACCGAGAAACCAGATGATCCCCAAGGTGCGACCAATAATCAGCCAGGGGCGGGAGAAATAGTAGCGGGCGATCGCCCGTTGGTCGTAGCGACGGCGGCGTCCAGGGTTGGGGGGTTCTGCAACAGCCTGATTCACAAGTGCTCTTTGCTGCCTCTATGGGTAAGGAGTCGATCTACTGAGTCGATCTACTGATCAGTATACAAAACTACATTAAAGTTCTTGTAAACACACTTCACATTCATTTATATTTCAACCCAGCGACGTAGCTCCGGGATGGGGGCGACGATGGCGATCGCCAGACGCAGCCTGCCAAATTTGGGTTGAGCCGTGAGCTGAGTGCTGAGCGCTTGCTCAGCACTCGCGATTGGGTTTTCGGGCCACCGCTAGGGAGTCACGGTATAAGTGGTCACCGTGCCGCTGACCTCATTGGCTACGACCAGCAACGGCTCGTCCGTTGGGCTATCGGCGGCGCTAATGAACAGCAGTCCTTCGGGGCCGAGGTCGCCCGCCGTACCCGCTTCCGCATCGCCAGCGAAGTCACGGTTATTTATATAGGACTGAAACTCCGGCGCGGTGGGATCGGTCACGTCGTAGACCATGACCCCGCCCATGCGCTCGAGACCGATGAAAGCGTACTGACGACCGTCAATTTCACCGACGGCAACACCTTCTGGCTCTGAGCCTTTGTCATCGCTACGGTCATCAAATGAGCCATTCTCATCATTGGTGGAGTTGAAATCGTCGGGATAGGCCTCGGCGATCACGCGAGCAAATTCGTCGCCGCTGTCGAAGACGAGATTCCCGGCGGCGTCCCAAATTGAGAACGAGCGAGCGCCATAAGCATAAAGCTCATCAAAATCGCCGTCGCCGTCGGTGTCGCCGCGCGTGTTGGTCACCTTCAGGCGACCGAGGACGGCATCGTCTTGCAGCTCCGCCGCATTCGGAAAAGCGTCGGGATCAAGTTCGAGGTCGGCAATGCGAGCTTCCTCGTTGAAGATATCGCCTTCTTCGAGACCTTCGATTTCATCGTCGCCGCTGGGGCGTAGGCGGGAGTCACCTTCGTTGGCGGAAATAATGTAGGTCTCGCCGCCAACGCTGTAAGCGGCGATCGCATCCGGCTGATACATCCCGAACAGATTGTCATAGGTGGCAAGATTGATCGCGTCGTCACGGTTACTGGCATCGAGGCTATTGCCCTCTTGGCTGTAGTCCTTGAAGCCGAGACCGACCACTGCGGTAAACTCCCCGGCCTCCAAGTCCAGGATGCCGAGCGCGTTATTCTCCTGCATGACGACCCAGGCGGTGCGGGAATCGGACGAAACCGCAATGTATTCTGGTTCGGCATCCTGCGCGAAGGTTGCTTCAGGGCCGACAATATGGGCACCCGCCCCAACTGCTGAGCGGTTGAAGGGACGCAAGCTTGCCGTCGTCACGCTGGCATTGTCAACGCCGTCAGACAGATCGATGATGCTCGCTGAGCCTTCGGGATCATTGGTGTAGTCTTCGCTGGGTTCGCCCTCGTTGGCAACGACGACTTTTGAGCCATCGGGGGTAAAGGTTACCATATCTGGTAAAGCGCCGACGGTGACCGCCCCGAGGGGGTTGCCATCGATGTCAAAGAACATCACCTGTCCCAAGTCCTGCGCGGTCTCGCCTTCCACTGCCGCCGCCACAAGACCGTTATAAACCGCGACGCTATTGATATTGTTCTCCAGCTCGATGCTGAATTCTAGGCTCGGCGCGCTGGGATCAGCGAGATCAAGAACATTGATGGCATTCTCAGCCGAACTGGTCACAAACAGACGTTGAGACGCCGCATCATAGGCGGCAATTTCCGCCGCGCTGTCGTCAAAAATCCCCGTCTCGTAAGTGCCGAGCACCGTCAAACTGACTTGGGCGCTGGCGACGGCGGTAGTTCCCAGCCAAAGAGTTGAGACAAGGCCGAACCGAATCCATCCTCTCATCACGATCACTCCTAAAATCCACAAATACCATCGGCAAACACCTGAAAATATACTGGGATTTGGGGGCGCTGTGAGATGAATGTGGCCAAAAGCCGGAGCGGGCGATCGCCCGCTCCGGCTTCAGAACCAGTCGTCAGAGATGCTGTTGCTCAGGCGCGCCTAGCACAGGACGGCAGCAATGAGATGCCCATTCAAAATCCCCAGGATTCCCGTATTGCAGGCACTCAGAACTCAAAATTTAGAACTCAAAACTCCGCGTAGCGGTACTAGCCCAAGGCCTCGAGATAATCGCGGACGCGGTTACGGCGCTTCGGCTGCCGCAGCTTTTGCAGTGCCTTGGCTTCGATCTGGCGCACCCGCTCGCGCGACAGCTCCAGAGTGCGGCCGATTTCCGCCAGCGAAAAGGGCTTGCCGGTTTTCAAGCCATAGCGCATCTGGATAACGTCGCGCTCGCGGCTGGTGAGATCGGCGAGGAGTTGTTGCAGCTCGCGCAACAAGGCTTCGCGCATGAGTAGGTCTTCTGGCGAGGTTTCCTCGGTTTCGAGCAGGTCGCCCAGTTCCGTATCCTTTTCCTTGCCGACCTTGATTTCCAGTGACACCGAGCGGGGCACGCGCAGCAGCACTTCGCGCACTTGGTCGGGGGTCATATCCAGTTCGCGGGCAACATCCTCGGTGCTTGCGGTGTAGCCTTTTTCTTGCGAGAGTTTGCGCTGGGCTTTCTTGATTTTGTTCAGCTTCTCGGTGATGTGAACGGGCAGGCGGATGGTACGGCTTTGTGTGGCGATCGCCCGGGTAATCCCCTGACGAATCCACCAGTAGGCGTAGGTGCTGAAGCGATAGCCCTTGGTGGGGTCAAACTTCTCGACCGCCCGCTCGAGACCGAGCGTTCCCTCTTGGATTAAATCTAGGAGTTCCAGACCGCGATTCTGATACTTCTTCGCCACCGAGACGACCAAGCGCAAGTTAGCCTTGATCATGTGCTCCTTGGCGCGGATGCCAGCCCGTTGGCATTCTTCCAGATCTTTGACACTCAGCTCGGCGATATCGGCCCAGCGCTGCTTGCCCGCGGCGAGGGTCTGCTTCAGTGCCGTTGTCTCCAGTGCCGTGGCGGCAGCCCAACGATTCCAGGAGGGGCGATGCCCCAGTTGCGACACCAGGCGGTCGTGAGCTTCGATCAGCGTCACCAACTGCTGCATCACCACATCACCCTCGGTAGCCGCCTGGGTGCGCAACGCCAGCAGGCTGATGTGGCGCTGGATGCACTGCGCCTCAGCCACTTCCTCGTCGCGACGCAACAGGGGGACACGACCGATCTCCGTCAGGTAGAGGCGGACGAGATCCGTGGTTCCACGCGAGTTGCGCCCGGAGCGCTCGGCGAGTTCACCATCGTCAGCGATCACGGCGACCAGCTCGGGTACCGTGTCTAAGTTGATCGCTGCCTCAAAATCGGCAGACTCAGCCTCTGTGGAGAGGGGGATAGCCTCGATAGAGGCGTCAGCGGGGCAAGGCTTAGTTGGCATAGCTCTTCTGAGTTGACGACCACGACAGGCCGCTGGGGTGTTGAAGCACCCGGCGAGCTGCCGGTGAACTGAATACAAACGAGGGTGTGTCCAGCTCATAGTGACGGGAAATGCACATCGCTCGTTGGGGGAAATCGGGGCACTCCGAATCTCCCATGCTTAGTATAGGAAGGGGGCTTCTCGCACAAGGTGACCTCGATCAAAGGCGCTGGCTAATCTTCGTCACCCAGGCCCGTGATTCCGCTGAAATTGACAATCTGTGCGGTTGGGCATCCGTGATTTGGCTGAAAATCTGGCGGCAATGCCAGTAGGATTGCGCTGTGATCCGCGATCGCTGCTAGAGTAAACCAGCAATTACTCAATTCTGACTTATCGTTACTGCGGGAAGAACCTATGGCGACGGCCCAGCCAGCCCTACTCGTACTCGCCGATGGCAGCCTCTATCGAGGTCAATCATTCGGTGCGCCGACCACCGCGATTGGGGAGGTCGTGTTCAATACCGGCATGACTGGCTACCAGGAAGTCTTGACTGATCCCAGCTACTGTGGGCAGATTGTGACCTTCACATACCCGGAGTTGGGCAATACGGGCGTGACGCCGGAGGATGAGGAATCCTCGGGGCCACAGGTGGCGGGGGCGATCGCCCGTAATGTTTGCCAACGTCCAAGTAATTGGCGATCGCAGCAATCACTTCCCGACTACCTCGCTGACCACCGCATTCCCGGCATTTATGGCCTCGACACCCGCGCCCTCACCCGCAAAATCCGCGCCGCGGGTGCCATGAATGGCGCATTATCCGCCGAAATCCTCGACCCCGATGAACTGTTGCGGCGGGTGCAAGCCGCGCCAGCGATGGCGGGCTTGAATCTAGTCGAGCGGGTGACCACGGACAAGATTTATGAATGGTCGGAGCCAACCGCTGAGCGCTGGGAATTTAGCCCCATCAGCGCGTCCGGCGCATCGCTCTTGACCGTGGTGGCGATCGATTTTGGCGTCAAGCGTAATATTCTCCGCCGCCTGGCGAGCTACGGCTGCCGTATCATCGTCGTTCCGGCCCACACCTCGGCGGCGGAAATCCTCAGCCTGGATCCGGATGGCATCTTTCTCTCCAACGGACCGGGGGATCCGGCTGCCGTGCTCAATGGCATCGCAACCGCTCGCGCCCTGCTCGAGAGCCGCAAGCCGATGTTTGGCATCTGCATGGGTCACCAAATTCTCGGTCTCTCGCTCGGGGCCGAAACCTTCAAGCTCAAGTTCGGCCATCGCGGCTTAAATCAGCCCGCTGGCTTGCAGCAGCAGGTTGAGATCACGAGCCAAAACCATGGTTTCGCCGTGACGCCGGAGTCGCTCAGCGCCGAGGTCGAAATTACCCATCTGAACCTCAATGACCGCACCGTCGCCGGGTTACGCCACAAGACGCTTCCCTGCTTCTCGGTGCAGTACCATCCGGAAGCCAGTCCCGGTCCACATGATGCCGACTATTTATTCGCCCGCTTCGTCGCGATGATGCGCGATCGCCCCTAGCGATCAGGGAAGGTGCATCCCACTTTGGCGTTGCGGTTCTCCACTCTGTGAGAAGCTGCTGCGCGTCTACATCCCCCGGCCCCTGCTCCCAAGCTGGCGACTGTGTACACATAACTCAGGATTCTGATTCGCTGAATCTTGGTCTGCCAAAATAGTGGGGGAGAAGGCTGGATAAGGCATTCCAACTCCTGAAACTTGCGCTTGGAGGGGTAGTGAACCCAAGAATGTGAAACCAGTGCATCACAAATGTTTCAGGACTTGTGTGTACACAGTAGCCCAAGTTAGGAAAGGGATTTAGGGTGTTGGCGCAGCCTGTTCCGTAGGAACGCAGAGTTGCCAAATTGGGATGCTCCCGGTCAGGGAAGCTGATACTCCCCACCAAACCGGAACATTTGCCGTATACTATAGCCTTGTTCACACCTAGCGACTTCTAGGAGGGTACTATTCCTGAGCAACTTACACTGACGGTTAGCCTGCGAGGGACTCGCGAGGTCAAGGAGAATTACCAGATTGTGCGCCTGACGGGTTTGCTCGATGCTTTTTCGGAGCCAACCTTTCGGCGGGTCTTGGGGAATTGTATTGACAACGGCCCGTCCAACCTGATTCTGTCACTTACGCAAATTGATTTTGTGGACAGCTCTGGTTTGGGGGCGTTGGTGCAGTTAGTCAAGAAGGCCCAAGGGGCAGGCGGCAAGTTGCAAGTCGTGACCAACGCGCGCGTCACGCAAACAGTCAAGCTTGTGCGCCTCGAACAATTTCTCTCGCTCCAGCCTTCGATTGAAGCCGCCGTCGAAAATCTCGAAGCAGCTGACTCATGATTGCCGGAGCTAGTGCGGGCGATGGGGAACGCTAAGTCATGGCTGAGCCGTACGAGCCAACGGCGGTTGACGGGGGACGCGATGCGTTCCCCAGCCTAGAGTCACCCCCAGCTGCCGCCCTAGCGCAACTCTCGCCTGCTGCTCTAGCCTACTTGGGCGACGCTGTTTACGAGCTTTACATTCGCCGCCGCTACCTGCTTCCCCCCCAGCGCCTCGCCGCTTATCACGCCCAGGTGGTCGCCTGTGTGCGGGCCGAGCAGCAAGCAGCGCAGTTGCAGTCCTTGGCACAGCACTTGACTGCTGCCGAGCAACAGTGGGTGCGGCGCGGGCGCAATGCTGCCGGACGCGCACCCGCCCGCCTCGCCGCTGGCATTTATCAACAGGCATCTGGCTTTGAGACGCTGATTGGCTACCTCTACCTCGCCGCTCCGCAGCGCCTCAACGAGCTGCTGGCTTGCCTGGATTTTGGTGAGCTGACGCTCTGATGGCGATCACCCCAGTCCTGATGGCGTTTCCCGGTAACCTGGCTCTCGGGTTACTAGCGCAATCCACCGCTTGCCGTGGCTCTGTTTCCTGATGCCCGGTCGAGAAACAGGTTGGCGTCCTGTTGCTGTTTTTGATTCTTGCCAGAGGTTGTCTCCATGCCCAAGCCCGATCGCTCACCCAAACCGAGAAAACCAAAACTCGCGAATCGCTCGCGGCGATCGCCCTCGCCGCGTCAAGTAACGCCGCGACCTCGGCAAGCTGCACCAGTAGAGCCGGTGTCTGATGCTGATGCTGATGCTGATGAAGAAGCTGAAAATTCTGACCTGATTTGGGGTCGCCATCCAGTGTTGACGGCTTTGGAGAGTGATCGCCAGCTCAACCGCATCTGGATCTTGTCGAAGCTACGCTACGATCCCCGCTTTCATCTCCTGCTCGAGCAAGCAAAGACGCGCGGCAGCCTCGTCGATGAAGTGGAAAGCCGCCGTCTCAACTACTTGGTCGGTCACAGTAAGCATCAAGGCGTCGCCGCCCAGGTAGCTCCCTACCATTATCTCGACCTCACAACCCTGATCGAGCGTGCCCGTGCCAGCAGCCGCGCGCCGATTATTTTGGTGGCGGAAGGGATCGCTGATCCCCACAATCTCGGCGCAATTATTCGGACGGGCGAAGCTCTGGGAGCGCAAGGATTGGTCATCCCGCAGCGGCGGGCGGTCGGCATTACTTCAACTGTGAGCAAGGTGGCGGCTGGGGCATTGGAGCATTTTCCAGTTGCCCGCGCGGTTAACTTCAATCGCGCTCTAGAAACGCTCAAGGAGAACGGTTTTTGGATCTATGGCACGGTAGCTTCAGGGGGTCAGCCAATTCATACATTGCCACTTGACGGCGCGATCGCTTTGGCGATTGGTTCCGAGGGCAAAGGCCTGAGCCTCCTCGCCCAACGTCACTGTGATCAGCTCGCGGTGATCCCCCTAGTCGGCAAGACACCGAGCCTCAATGCCTCCGTCGCCGCGGCGATCGCACTGTATGAAATCTGCCGTCGGCGCTGGCCCCTGCCAGGGGATCGCTCTTAGTGGTCAGCAATCCCGAAGACCAATGGAAAATCCTTGGAAAAACTAGGGAGAGGCAGTATAAAGTAAGGTGAAACTTGGCAAAGTGTTAAGGAATGTGAGGAAGGCGGGACAAAAGTGTCGCAATCTGACCTGCAAATCTGGGGACAAGCATGAGACGGTTATTCTCGCTATTTTTTAGACTGTTGGGTTGGGCGTACTGGGTCGAAATTGTGACGGACGTGCCCCGTTGTACCTATTACTTCGGCCCCTTCGATAGCCGCCGCGAAGCTCAGGACTCGAGTCCGGGTTATATAGAAGATTTAAAAGACGAAGGTGCAATTGGCATTCAAATCAAAATTCAGCAACGGCAGACTCCTGCTGAATTAACCGTGTTTCAGGAAGATGACTTGGGGGGAGCAACCGGCCGCAGGAGCCTCCCCACTCTTAGCGGTCAGATGTCTTAGGGGAGCCGGTTCGCCATGGCTGCCACCGGCGACGGCGGCTTGCTTTCTTAAAGAAGCCAGGACTTGGCGGCGAGTCAACTGGGTCATCGGGATCAGGGCAACAGGCGCAGCACATCTGCTAGCGTGTCAAATAATTGGTCGATCTCATCGCGGCTGATGATTAATGGCGGTGAGAGTGCCACGATGTCGCCAGTCACTCTGACCAGTAGGCCGCGTTCAAAGCAGCGCTGCAAGCAATCGCTGCCGCGTGCCCCCGGTTGTTCCGGCCGCGGCGCGAGTTCAATACCGGCGATCGCCCCCAGATTGCGGAGATCGACGACATGGGGCAAGCCGCGCAAAGCGTGTACGCGCTCTTGCCAGTGGAGCGCAAAATCGCGTACCCGGGCGAATAAGCCCTCTTCTTCGTAAACGGCGAGGGTGGCGATCGCCGCCGCGCAAGCCAGCGGATGCCCAGAATAGGTGTAGCCGTGGGGCAATTCAATGCTGCCCTCAGCCGCCGCCGTCATGAAGGCATCATAAATTCCTCGCCGCGTCAGCACCGCACCCATTGGCACCGTAGCATTGGTCAGACCTTTTGCCAGGGTGATCAGATCGGGCTGGATGCCGAAGTATTCGCTGGCTGAACTCGCGCCGAGGCGACCGAAGGCAGTAATGACCTCATCGAAAATCAGCAAGATGCCGTGGCGATCGCAAATCGCGCGCAGCCGTTCGAGATAACCGACCGGCGGGATCAGCACCCCCGTCGAACCCGCCACCGGCTCGACGATCACCGCCGCGAGCATGTCCGCACCGTGACGGGCCACGAGTGCTTCCAGCTCGTCGGCGAGGTGCGCGCCCCAGGCCGGCTGGCCGCGACTGAAGGCATTGTGGGCGAGATCGTGGGTGTGTGGCAGATGGTCGCTTCCAGGCAGCAGTTGACCGAAGAGTTGGCGATTCGCCGGGATACCGCCAACCGAGATCCCCCCAAAGCCGACGCCATGGTAACCGCGCATTCGGCCGATCAGCTGGGTGCGTTGGCTGTCGCCGCGAATCTGGTGATAGGCGATCGCCATTTTCAGCGCCGTCTCCACCGCCTCCGACCCCGAGTTGCTATAGAACACATGGTCGAACTCACCCGGGAAAAACTGCACCAACCGTTCAGCTAAGGCAAACGGCCCCGGATGCCCCATGCGAAAGGTCGGCGCAAAATCCAGCTCCGCCACCTGCCGCTGCACCGCTTCGACAATCTTGGGGTGGCAGTGTCCGGCATTCACGCACCAGAGTCCCGCCGTGCCATCGAGGATCTGCCGCCCGTCGGTGCTGGTGTAGTACATCCCCCGCGCTGCCACTAGCAGACGCGGTTGCGTCTTGAACTGGCGATTATTTGTGAAAGGCATCCAGAAGGCATCGAGCGGGGGAACAACCGGGGAAACCATCACATTGTTAGTCCTCTTGAATACGCATATCCTGAATCACTGCGAGTCTCACCGGAGCTTAGCGCGTCAGTTTGATCAGCGCATCCTTGACGGCCGGGGGCAAACGACGCACGACCTTGCCGCTGGCGCGATCCACAGCCACCAAGGTCACGCGCCCGCTGAGATAGATTTCGGGGCTATCCAGCGCCTGAATTTCATAATCCCAGTCGATGCGAACGCCGGTCATTTCGCGCATCTGGGTCTTGACAATAGCCGACTGCCCGAGTTGCAGCGGGCGATGGTAGCGTAGGGCGAGTTCGACGACGGGCAGATCGCAACCGGCCTGCACGAGGTCAGCAAAATCGATGCCGATCGAGTGCAGGCACTCGACGCGCGCTGCCTCGAGCCAGGCAAGGTAAGCCCCGTGCCAGACAATGCCCGCGTAGTCCGTGTGGTGGGGCTGCACCTTGACCGGATATTCAAACCAGCGCTCGGTCTTGGCGTGGAGGGCGTCGTCTTTGACCAAGGCCTGGCTGGGAGGGAGTTGAGATGGGGAATGGGACATGACCATTGCAGCGATCACACTACACCTCCCATTGTTAGGAATGGCGCGCGCGATCGCAACTCCAGCCAAGTCTCACCCATAATCATCGGTCTAATCACCGAAGCAGATGCCGAGACCCCGTGCCGTTTTCACCAAGGTGTCTTGGAGATCAACCGTGCGGTATTGCGAGATCGCCTCGCTAATCGGGACACTCTCGACTTGGCGATTGCGCCAGACGACGAGGTGATCGAACTTTTCGGCGGCGATCAGATCCACGGCGGCGACCCCGAAGGCTCCGGCCAAAACGCGATCGCTCGGCGAGGGAATGCCGCCGCGCTGGATGTGACCGAGCACCGTGACGCGCGTTTCCGCCCCACTGCACATGGCGATCTTCTCGGCGAGATACTGACCAATCCCGCCGAGACGGGTCTGCTCGAACTGTTGCAGCTTCTGGATCGTCGTGCCCTCTTCGGTACAAACCGCTTCCGAGACGATGACGATCGAGAAATTCAGACCGTTAGCTTGGCGATCGCGAATCTGGTTACAGATGCTCTCGATCTTGTAGGGAATCTCCGGAATCAGGATGATGTGGGCACCGCCCGCGATCCCCGCGTGCAGCGCGATATGACCAGCATCACGACCCATCACCTCGAGGATCATCACGCGACTGTGGCTCGCCGCCGTGAAATGCAGGCGATCCAGGGATTCGGTCGCAATATCCACCGCTGTTTGAAAACCAATCGCCATATCTGTCCCGCTGACATCGTTATCAATCGTTTTCGGGATGCCCACGAGATTGATTTTCCCTTGCTGAGCAATCCGCCGCAAAATCGCCAAGCTCCCGTCGCCGCCGATACCAATCAAGGCATCCAAGCCAAGTTTGTAGTAATTATCGATAATCTCTTGCGAACGGTCTATTTTGTTACCATCCGGCATGGGAAATGCAAAAGGATCGCCTTTATTCGTCGTGCCGAGAATGGTGCCGCCCATCGTCAATAACGACTCGACTTTGTGAAGCCTGAGCGGCATGATTTCAGGCGGATCACACATCAAACCAGCGGTTGCGCCCTTGATGCCAATTACATCCCAGCCATAATTGCCAACCGCCCGATTGACGACTGCCCGAATAATGGCGTTGAGTCCAGCGCAGTCGCCGCCACTAGTGAGGATGCCAATGCGCTTTTGTTCTCCCATGATCGATCTCGCTACGATTAATTTGCTAGTATTCTGTGGCTGAAGCGGGCGCGATCGCGATTTTACGAGCTTTGATTTTAGATTTATCCCCATGAGCGACTGATAGAATCTCGCGGGGATGATGCATATTCAAGCATTGCCGACGCGACTCAAGCGGCAATGCTTTGTGCTGGCGGCTCATCATTTATAGAGCGGGACAATGCTGCTTTGAGCGGGCGTGGAGATCAGCAATTTTGTAGCCTGAATAACAGCCAAGCACAGCAGGATTAAAGACAGCAATATTGATTGACGTGGCGAGCTCCTGTCAAACCGTCTTGCCGGTTAGTGTAGGTGGCGCTGTAGAAATTCCATCGTCCGCTGATTTGCCAGCCCAGCCATTTCAGCATTGAACGCTGCCCCCCCCGGCCGCGCAAAGGCATGGTTCACACCGGGATAAGTATGAACCGTGGTGATGGGGTAGGGATCGAAGGCAGCGATGAGTTGCGCCTGAGCGGCTGGCGGCACAAATTCATCCGCCTCAGCAATATGGGCGAGGTAGGGGGCTTTGATCTGGGCGAGTTCGGTGAGATTCTGCTCAATGCCGACGCCGTAGTAGCTGACATTGCAGTGGGCATCGGCTCGTGCTGCCATCAGATAAGCCAATTTGCCACCGAGACAGAAGCCAACCGTACCGACTCGCGTGCAGTGGGGGAGCTGCCGCAACGCCTTGAGAGCAGCGATCGCATCCTGAACGCCTTGCGTTTCATCAAAGGCCTGGTACAAAGCAAAAGCCCGCTCCAAATCCGCAGCATCGTGATCATCCAGCTCGATCCCCGGCTGCTGCCGCCAGAAGAGATCGGGCACAAGAACATGAAACCCCGCCAGGGCATAGCCATCGGCTAGGGCACGCATCAGCCCATTGACCCCAAAGATTTCTTGAAGCAGCACGACTCCGGGCGCGTAGCCCGCATCGGGGGTGGCGAGATAGGCGCTGAAGCGACCGCCATCGGTGGCGGTGATCGTGATCGTTTGGCTGCTCATGGTGGCGATACGAGGTGGCGAAATCCAGGCTTCATTTTGGCATCGCGGGCGATCGCTGACAAGATTCAACCCGTCGGCGACGAGACCGGCGGCAGTTCCAGAGGAATCGCACCGAGATTGCCCTTGCGAAAATCGTTGAGCAGTAGGCAGGCAACCCGCTCCTTATCGCCGCGATAGCGCAACTCAGCCAGGTTCTGGATAAACTCTTCGCCGGTGATCGTTTCGGGATTGAGCGCATAGCGGTGCTGCAAGACCTGACCGAACTCAAGACTCACAATCAAATCCACCAAAACCGCTGCGACGCGCTGGTTGTCATAGGCCGCTTCACCGATGTCTTCGCAGATCGCCAGCTTGACGGCATCGTCTTGGTTGTCCAGCCGGGCCGGGATGACCCCGGGCGCATCCAGTAGCTCGATGCTGTCGGAAATTCGCACCCAGCGCAGTTGCCGCGTGACCCCCGCCCGTCGTGCACTCGCCACGACATTGCGGCTGACAAGGCGGTTGATCAGCGCTGACTTGCCGACATTGGGGAAGCCGAGGACGACGGCACGCACAGGTCGGGGACGGAGACCGCGATCGCGCCGACGTTGATTCATCGCTTCACCAGCCGCCTGCGCCGCCTTCCGCACAGCGTTGACCCCTTTGCCCTGTTTGGCGTCGGTGAAGCAGGGCGTCTCATCCTGCGCCAGAAACCACTCACGCCAAGCAGCCTGCAAGTCTTTAGGGATCATATCGACCCGGTTCACGACTAGGACACGAGGTTTTTGACCAATCCAGTCGGGAACTTGGGGGTGCTGCGAGGCCAGCGGCAGGCGCGCGTCGATGACTTCGAGCACGACATCGACGTTTTTGAGCTGTGCTTTGAGCTGGCGCTCAGCTTTGGCGATGTGGCCGGGGTACCACTGGATCGGGGGACTAAAAACCATACTGGGCATTCGGGGCGGCAGACTAGTACCGCTACGCGGAATTTTGAGTTCTGAGTTTTGAGTGATGAGTGCAGACAATACAGGCATCCTAAGGATCCTGAATGGGCATCTCATTTCCGCCGCCTTGTACTAGTTGACACTAAATCCTGTCTGTGGAACCCAAGAATTGTATCCCCCATCCCCGATCCTTCTCCTCAGCAGGAGAAAGCGAGAAAGATGCCCCCCCGCTTGGGAGAGGGTTGGGTGAGGGCTTTGATTGATAGGGTCTAAATACCGGATTTGGTATGACTCCGCACTGGGCAGGTGCGGTGGTGGTGACTCAATCTTAGCGGGATGCGAGTCCGACGCCGCTAAAAGAGAGGATTCACTAGACCTGCATGGAAGTAGCGTCAACAAACGAGATGGCGATGACGTCATCATTGGGCTGTAGATCATTGCCGATCAGAATGAGCAGTGACTGAGCGCCTAGCTCGGCTCACGTCAGCCGCAGAGAATCCCCTCGTGCGCTTGCGCTTGAGCGGAGAATCATATGGAGCGGCGGAGAAACTGCGTCAGCAGCTTGCTGATCTCCTCAGACCAATGTTCCTGGGGATAATGTTTGGCATCGGGGAGGCGAGCCAATTCGATATGGGTGTGCGCCGCCGCCAGATTTTCGGCAGCTTCAAACTCCAGCCAGGGATCGCCCAAACCCCAGATCAGCAGTGTCGGCGTTTGCCAGCTTTGCCAGCCCGTTGCGATCGCCGTCATGGTGGGTTTGAGTTGTAGATTTTGTACCGTTGCGACCAGCGATCGCCCCGTTGCCGACGTTTGTAGAAACGGTCGTCGGTAAACATCCAGGTCTTCATCGGCGATTACAAAGCCGCTCCCCCCTTCCAAGGTGCGATCCATGAGTAGCGGGTCTTGGGTGAGCATATCGCCCACAAAAGGGATTCCCCATTGCTGCATTTTCCACGGCAAGCGCGCCTCGATGTTTAGCGGCGCATTCAGCACCACCAGGCGCTCGATCTGCTGCGGGTGACTGAAGGCATACTGCAAACCCACAGAGCCGAGAAAGCCCTGCACCACCAGCGAAAACCGTTCAATCTCCCAGGCGGCGAGCAGGTCGGCCAAGGCCTGTTGATAGGCGGCGGGTGTATAGTCAAAATCGCGTCGATCCGGTTTGTCCGAGAAGCCATAACCTAACCAATCGGGGGCGATCGCCCGTAACCCGGCGGCAGCCAACTCTGGCATCACACCCCGCCAGGTATAGCTCTGAGCGGGGACTCCATGGAGCAGAACCACCGGCGGCTTCTCGCTACCATTCTCCGGCTGCACCTCGCGGTAGTACCAGTTCAGCGTCCCGACAGTGATTGAGGCTTTGGCGATCGCATTAGACATGAAAAACAGCCGCAGTTTAACCAGTCCTAGCATTGTCCTGCCAAGTGGAAATCTCGGCAATGCCGAGGGAACTGCAATCAACCTAACCCCATCAGAATTACTCTCATCAGCTTGAGATTCTATACTCCCTTGGTTAGAAGTCGGGCAATGACAAAGCAACACCTCAGGGCGATGAAGCGGCAAGCAACTTTTTTTAACCTAGAGTTGGAGTCAATAAGAATTAACGGGTTTTTAAATTTATGGCACCTCAATCTCCTGAAAAAACTGACCAAAACACAATTTACCAACCGCTGACCCCTGAAGAAGTCGGCTCTGATCAGGCTGCGGCCCATTCAGAATTGCCCCAAGCGGAAAATGCTAATATCAACCTCGGCGATCGCATTGACGAATCCAAATCACTTCTGGAAAAAGCGCAACAGGTTGCAGTTGATGTCGCTGATATTACTGGCGAGCAAGTCGTCGTCCCGACCTACTTCGTGACCAACGAACCCGATGGCGAACATCGAGCACTGCATCATGTCCGTGATGCAGAAGCAATCTCTGATGTCATTCGTCAAGCTCGAGTCGATGAAGAGGGCAACCGTCACTGGTGGTAGAGCAACGGAGAGAGCGATGCTGAATGCTGGCTCACGCTCATATTGGCGTCGAGAATCCCTCGACACAAAGTGCGACAATCCGGTCAAGCAAAAAGGCAATGACGAGGTGAATCGTCATTGCCTTTTTGCCAGCTAGCGCGATGAGAATCAGACTTCGTGGGCGACCAAACCCTCCTGAATCGTCTGATTATAAATTGCCCGACCTGGTGTCGTGAGCACAAACTGCGAGATGATCTCACCGTCTGCCGTCAGGCGCACCCGCCGCACCTCGTTGTCATCGGCATCGAAGAAGCGCTGGAGGCAGGTTCCATCCGTTTGCGCTTCTTCAGCCGAACGCTTTTCATCCTTATTCTTGATCGCACCCGAGAAGCGAATCCAGACATAATCGTGCAAGCTGATTTGATCGCGATCATAGGCACGGATCGCGTCCTGAATGCTACCAAAGTGGCGATCGCTCTGCTTCTGAGCATGAGGATGTTCCGCCGTCAGATAATAACAGCCCAGCACCATATCCTGCGACGGCGTGATGATCGGTTTGCCCGTCGCTGGCGAGAGGATGTTGTAACAAGCCATCATCAACAAGCGTGCTTCCGCCTGTGACTCCAGCGACAGCGGCACATGAACCGCCATCTGATCCCCGTCAAAGTCAGCATTGAAGGCCGGACAGACCAGCGGGTGCAGTTGGATAGCGCGACCATCGACCAAAATCGGCTCAAAGGCCTGAATCCCCAAACGGTGCAGCGTCGGCGCGCGGTTGAGCATCACCGGGTGACCCACGATCACCTCAGCCAGCACTTCCCAGACCTTGGGATCATTTTGCTGGATCAACTTCTTCGCCGCCTTGATATTGTTCACCAAGCCATTCTTGATCAGGCGGTGAATCACAAAAGGCTGAAACAGCTCGATCGCCATCTCGCGCGGTAGCCCACACTGGTAGATTTTCAACTTCGGCCCGACCACAATCACGGAACGACCGGAGTAGTCAACCCGCTTACCCAGGAGGTTCTGACGGAAGCGACCCTGCTTGCCTTCGATGATGTCCGAGAGCGATTTCAGCGGCCGATTATTCGCCCCGACGACCGTGCGACCTCGCCGCCCGTTGTCAATCAGCGCATCGACCGCCTCTTGCAACATCCGCTTCTCGTTGCGGATGATGATCTCCGGAGCGAGGATCTCCTGCAAGCGTGCCAGCCGGTTGTTGCGGTTGATGACGCGGCGATAGAGATCATTGAGGTCGGAAGTGGCGAAGCGACCACCATCCAACTGCACCATCGGGCGCAGATCGGGCGGAATCACCGGGATCGCCGTCAGCACCATCCATTCAGGGCGCGAACCCGTAGCAATAAAGTTGTCAATCAGGCGCAGACGCTTGATCAGCTTGGCGCGTTTTTGTCCTTTGCTGTTGGCAATCTGCTCACGGAGTTGCTCCGCTTCCGACTCCAGATCCATTTGTTGCAGGATCTGATAAATGGCTTCTGCGCCGATGCCGACTTCGATCCCTTCCAGTTCCGCATCTTCGGCGTAAATTTGCTCCTCGATCTCCAACCACTGATCTTCCGTCAGCAACTGTTTGTAGCTCAGGTTGCTAGCATTACCCGGATCGAGGACAACATAGGAGTTGAAGTAAACAATCTGCTCGACATCCCGCAGCGCCATGTCGAGGACGATCGCCATGTAGCTGGGAATGCCCTTGAGATACCAAACGTGGGTCACCGGTGCTGCAAGCTTGATGTAGCCCATGCGGTGGCGGCGCACTCGCGACTCCGTGACCTCCACCCCGCAGCGCTCACAGACGATGCCGCGATGTCTCACCCGCTTGTATTTACCGCACCAGCATTCCCAGTCTTTCGACGGGCCAAAGATGCGCTCGCAGAAGAGACCGTCCATCTCTGGCTTCAGCGTGCGGTAATTAATCGTTTCGGGCTTGGTGACTTCGCCGACGACCGAGCCATTGGGCAAGGTTCGCTCGCCCCAACGTCGGATGCGCTCCGGCGAAGCGAGACCGATTTTCACGTAGTCGAAGCGTTGTTCTTGTTGATTCCTCATGCTTTATGCGGCGTGCTGGCGGCTGATGAGTCTGGACAAATAGGGGGAGTGAGGCTGGGCGACAAGGCTGCGATCGCCACGCTGGATTCAGCTCCAGTCGGTGGTAGTGAACAGGCAATGTGCTGACGCTCAAACGTCTTATTGTAGCAGAACATCTAGCTGATTGGGGGCTGTGGGCCAAGGGTTTAGTGATGCAGCGATCGCTCGCTGTATGAATGACAAAGTGTAAGAAACTAGATCAAGCTTCAGCGATCGCGATTCGAAAATTGAATTGCGTCAAGTAACAACCACTGTGACGAACTTGTAGAGGCCGCCATGAAATTTCAGCTCCGACGGCAGCTCAATCTGCTCCTGCTGCTCCTGCCCGGTGCTGCCTGGTTGGGGATCTTCTTCGTCATCCCGTTGGCGATCGTGCTGCTCTACAGCTTTCTCGAACGAGGCACCTATGGGGGAGTCGAATGGCAGTTCACTGGGAGGAACTATGAGCGCCTGCTGGATCCCATTTACTGGGGAGTATTTTGGCAATCGCTCCGATTGGCCCTGTTCACCACCCTCGCTTGTTTGCTCGTTGGCTATCCCCTCGCCTATTTCACGGCGACACGATCAGCCCGCTGGCGCAATCTGCTCTTGTTGCTGATCATCATTCCATTCTGGACCAACTTTCTTGTCCGCATCTATGCCTGGGTGATTTTGCTTCGCAATGAAGGCGTGATCAACACATTGTTGCAGAGCTTGCAGATTATCCAGGAGCCATTGGACTTGTTATTTAATCCTTTTGCCGTTGCCGTGGGTTTGGTTTATGGCTATCTCCCGTTTATGGTATTGCCGCTCTATGCCAACATCGAGCGTCTAGACTTCTCCCTACTGGAGGCAGCGCAAGATTTGGGGGCTAATGATCTGCGTACCTTTTGGCGAATCGTGTTGCCCCTGACCCGGCGCGGGATTATCGCCGGTTGTCTTCTGGTTTTCATTCCGGCTGTGGGCGAGTTTATCACGCCCGATATCCTTGGCGGTGCGAAGACGCTGATGATGGGGAACCTGGTACAAAATCAGTTCTTTCTCGCCCGCAATTGGCCATTTGGTTCGGTATTGTCGATCGCGATGATGGCTTTGATCATCGTGCCGATTTTGATCTACTTCCGCGTCAGCGAGCAAGCGACTCAACCCAAACTAGATTAGTCAGTATTGGGTTGGTCGGTACTTGGTTGGGTGATCGATTGCCCACAATATTCACATTCCTATCTCATCAACCATGTCTGCCACACTTGCTACTCCCCAGCGTTATTTTGAGCTAGCGCTCCGCCTTGCCGGTCAGATTTTGCTATGGGTGGTTTCTGGCTTGGGCTTGCTCTTTTTGTACTTGCCGATCTTCATCCTGGTGCTCTATTCCTTCAATACCTCGCGGGTGAATGCAGTCTGGCGAGGATTTACTTGGGACTGGTATCGCAACCTATTTGCAGACGTGGTCGTGCGCGACGGGGGCGCGAATATTCTGGTCTGGGAAGCGCTCCAAAATAGCCTCGTAGTTGGGACGATTTCGACCCTGATTGCGACAGTTATGGGAACGGCGATTGGCTTAGCGATGGAGCGTTTTCGGTTTCGGGGTCGGAGTGGTTTAGAAGCACTCCTTTTTTTGCCAATTGTCATCCCCGACATCACGATGGGGATCTCACTGCTCGTCTTTTTCAGCCTCAGCTTCCAGCTCATTGAGCAGTTGACCGGTCTGCGCTTGGTTTTGGGTCTACCGACAGTAATCGCGGGCCACGTTGCCTTTAACATCTCCTATGTGGCGGTCGTCGTGCGCGCTCGCATCGCCGAACTAGATCCCAGCCTTGAGGAAGCCGCTCTCGATCTCGGGGCGAATGAGTGGCATACTTTTCGCCGTATTACCTTGCCTCTGATCGCACCGGGGATATTGAGTGCGGCGCTCTTGGCGTTTACCTTGTCATTGGATGATTTTGTGATTACTTTTTTTACCGCCGGGGTTGGCTCCACGACTCTGCCTGTTTTTGTCTATGGCATGATCAAGACGGCTGTGACGCCCGAAATCAATGCCATCTCAACCCTGATGCTGTTGGCATCGCTGGGGATTGTGCTATCGTCGCTCGCGTTGCAACGGCGTTAGGGACTATATTGGGGTCTAGAGAATGCGCGTCCGAGCAAGCCCTGGTGGTGGCTTGGCGTTCTGGTTGTTTTGTCTGCAACATAATCACTATTTGAGGGAGCGGCTCATGAGAAGACTGTTGGTTTTCGTACTCCTATTCGCAATTGGGGTAGCTTTGCCATTGGGGTGTAGTGCGCCCAATAGTACGGGCGGTGATGGTGATGGGAGTCAGCAAGTCCTCAGTATCTACAACTGGTCAACTTATATTGATGAGGAAACGATCCCGGAGTTTGAAGAAAAGTTCAATGTCGAGGTGCAGTACGACACTTTCGAGAGCAATGAAGCACTCCTCGCTAAAATCCAGCCTGGCAATCCAGGTTATGACATCGTAGTGCCAACGAGTGACTATGTTGAGAGTATGGTGGCTGAAGGTCTGTTGGCAGAATTGAACCACGACAATATTCCCAACCTTAAATATTTAGATGAAGCTTTTGCCGATCCGGTTTTTGATCCCAAAAACCGCTATAGTGTGCCTTATCAATGGGGGACGATTGGGATTGGTTATAATGTGGAAAAGACGGGGGAAGATATCACCACTTGGGAGCAGGTTTTCGATCCCAAATATGCTGGTCGCGTCGCTCTGATGGAGGATGCGCGCGCAATGATGGGAGCGATCCTCATGTATTTGGGTTATGACCCTAACACCACAAATCCGGAAGAAGTCGCAGCAGCTAAAGATTTCCTGATTGAAAAACAGGATGTGATTGCGACTTTTGCGCCAGATACGGGTCAAGACTTGTTAGACCAAGGTGAGGTGGATATTGCTGTTGAGTGGAATGGTGATATTTTTCAGCTCATGGAGGAGAATGAGGACATCCGCTATGCCATCCCGGAAGAAGGAACTATTGTCTGGACGGACAATTTAGCGATTTTGAGTGATGCTCCCAATAAAGAGTTGGCAGAAAAGTTTATCAACTTCACGTTGGAGCCAGAGGTTTCAGCCCGGATTTCAAACTATGTGAAGTTTGGCACGCCCAACCGGGAAGCGATCGCGCGGGGTCTGATCGAGTCGGAAGATCTCGAAAATCCTGGTATCTATCCGCCGCCCGAGACTTTTGAGAAGCTGGAGTATGCGGTCGATCTCGGTGAGGATACTGCTCTCTATGACGAGGCTTGGACGGAGCTGAAGGTGGCGATTGGTAAGTAGAGGTTGGTGGGAGTGAGCGGTTGTTAGGAGCTGATGCTTAAAACCGCCTGAATTTCTGCGATCGCCCCTGCACTTCACGACACAATGGGGAGCATCCTGTGCTTGGTGAGCTGTCATTCTTGAAAAATCAGGTTCTGGCACTGCCACAGCGAGGTTGCCCCCCTACCCAATCCCTATGTCCGACCTGCTTCCCGGCCGCAGTTTTCCGCTCGGGGCCACGGTTTACCCTAGCGGCGTCAATTTTTGCCTCTTCTCAGCCAACTGCACTGGCGTTGAGCTATTGCTGTTCGATACCCCCAATGCCCCGAAACCGGCGCGGGTGATTCGCCTTGATCCGCAGCGCGATCGCACTGTTTTCTACTGGCATATTTTCGTCAAGGGGGCGATCGCTGGGCAAGTCTATGCCTACCGCGTCCACGGACTGCATGACCCAGAACGCGGTCTGCGCTTCGACAGCGAAAAAGTGCTGCTCGACCCCTACGCCCGCGCCGTCGTCGGCTGGAAGACCTACGATCGCGAAGCAGCGATTCACCCCGGCGACAATTGCGCACAGGCCCTGCGGGGGGTCGTCGTCGATCCGAGCCGCTACGACTGGGAAGATGACGTGCCGCTGCGAACCTCCTACGAGCGCAGTGTGATTTATGAAATGCACGTCGGCGGCTTCACTCGCCATCCCAGTTCAGGCATCGCGGTCGAGAAGCGGGGCACTTATGCGGGTTTGATCGAGAAGATCCCTTATTTGCAATCTCTCGGCATCACCGCCGTCGAGTTGCTGCCGATTCATCAATTTGATGAGCAGGATGTGCGTCCTGGTTTATCCAACTACTGGGGCTACAGCACGCTCGCCTTCTTTGCGCCGCATCGCCCCTACAGCTCGCGCCAGGATGCTCTTGGCCCCGTTGACGAGTTCCGCGATCTGGTGAAAGCGCTCCACAAGGCGGGCATTGAAGTGATTCTCGATGTCGTGTTCAATCACACCGCTGAGGGCAACGAGTTCGGCCCGACGATTTCCTTTCGCGGCATCGACAATCTGACCTATTACTTGTTGGAGGAGGATCTGAGCTTCTACAGCAACTACTCCGGTTGTGGCAACACGGTGCGCGCCAACCATCCCGTGGTGTCGCGACTGATTCTCGACAGTTTGCGCTACTGGGTAGACGAGATGCACGTCGATGGTTTCCGCTTCGACCTTGCTTCGATCCTGTCGCGCGGCCCTTATGGCAAACCGCTGGCGCAGTCGCCGATCCTCTGGGCGATCGAGGCGGCTCCGGAGTTGGTCGAGTCGAAGGCGATCGCCGAGGCCTGGGATGCGGCCGGTCTCTATGAAGTCGGCAAGTTCATCAACTCCAGCGAACGCTTCGCCGAGTGGAATGGCCCCTTCCGTGACGATGTGCGTCGGTTTGTCAAAAGCGATGCGGGCGTGGTGGGCAAGCTGGCGGCGCGGCTGCTGGGTAGTCCCGACATCTACGACCGTGATGACTACCGCCCCTGTCGCAGCATCAACTTCGTCACTTGCCACGACGGCTTCACGCTCAATGACCTCGTAGCCTATGACCAAAAGCACAACGAAGCGAATGGTGAAAACAACCGCGACGGCGCGAATGATAATTACAGTTGGAATTGCGGGGTTGAAGGCGAGACGGGCGATCGCGAAATCCTCGGTCTACGCCGCCGCCAGATCAAAAACTTCCTCACCATCCTCTTCCTCTCCCAGGGCACGCCGATGATCCTGATGGGCGACGAGGTACGCCACAGCCAACAGGGCAACAACAACGCCTATTGCCAAAACAATGAACTGAGCTGGTTGGATTGGCAGCAAGTCCAGGCGCAAACAGGCCTGTTGCGCTTCGTGCAGGAGCTGATCCGCTACACGCAGTCGCTGCTGATCTTTGAGCAAGAAAGCTTGCTGAGTGTGGCGAGTAGTAGTGTGCAGGCGATGGTGGAGCTAAGCGATCGCCCCCACGCGATCTGGCACGGCACCAAACTCGATACCCCCGACTGGCGACCAGAATCGCGGCGGCTCGCGATGACCCTCTGCCACCCGGAAGCAGGCGAAGTGCTGCACGCCATCTTCAATGCTCACTGGCAACCGGCAGCCTTTGAGTTGCCCTACTATCCCAACCGTCACTGGCATCGCATTCTTGATACGGCGCTGCCTACGCCTGACGATTTTTGTCGCCCAGAAAAAGCGCCCAGCGTGACGACCGCAAAGTACTGGACCGCCCCGCGCACCACGGTTTTGCTACAAGCATTTTAGGGTTTGAGGGCTGTGATACTGAATCCGTAGCGTGAACCCCAAAAGCTGCAACATCTCCTGCCGATTTAAACCCATCGGTAGGGTGGTGTGGGTTACGGGGTCGGCACGGGGACGCGACCCCCATGGGTTTTCAAAAAATGCCGATTTGAATCGGTCGGTGGGTCAATTGGCATGGGTAGGGGTGGGTTTCAAACCCACCCCTACTGTGGGTGCATTGCCAATCCTGCCGATTTAAACCCATCGGTAGGGTGACCCCTTACAGAACCCTTGCTGGGTGCGGGTTACGAGTGCCTCGATCTACAGAGGGTCTCCGGAGACCTGTTTCAGCTCGTGAATCCGACCTTTTAGCAGCCCTGAAACCCTTACCACTCCTAGCATCGACGGAGGTCAACATAAGAATGCGGGTTTCAGCGATTAGGTGACCTGTAGAGGTAGCTGTGCTCAGTGTGAGCAACAACTCAGTTTGTTGTCTAGACTAAGTTCAAATAATGTAAACCGTCGGCGGTGGCTCCGGCGGCTCGCTGCCGAGCGTCAGCGCCTGTGAGACAGACGCCGCCGGAATCCAATAAAGCCGCACATCATCTTCCTCCAGATCTACCCGCTTCTGAAGTGCTGAATGCAGTGTCCGCATCTCCGCCAAACTGAGAAAACATTCAAACACCGCATACTGCACCCGGCGACCATAGCCCTCCAGAAACGTCGCCAGCTTCGGTACTGGATTTTTAGAAAGTGACAGACGTGCCGAAGCCCAGGCATAGCCAGGTTTTTGTGGTGTTGCTATGGCAGTTGCCCAGCATCCTTGCGTCGCAAGACTTGCAGCCCCCAATCACCCGTTGACAGTCCAGTGCCGCGCATTTCATTTTTGGTGCAAAAAATTCGGACTTGGCATGATACTGCAAACCCCCGGTTTCTCGAAAAAACCGGGGGTTGATCATGCTCTGTGAACGATTAGCGAACTGTTCCTGGCTCTAGTAGGGCCACTTCCAGTCGGTGATCTCGTCTTTGTCGATGCCGTGCTCGTGGGAGTAGTGCAGATTGGACAGGATCTGGTTCTTCATCCGCTCCTTGGCGTGGGCGGCGGCAGAGCCGAGCTTGGGCACACGGTCGATGACATCGATGACCAGATTGAAACGGTCGATCTGGTTTTCGATCGCCAACTCCAGCGGCGTATTGATATTGCCCAACTCCTTGTAGCCGCGCACGTGGATACGCTCTTGGTTCGTCCGCCGATAGGTCAACTTGTGGATCAACCAGGGATAGCCGTGGAAGTTGAAGACTACGGGTTTGTCCGTCGTGAACAGGGTGTCGAAGTCGCGATCCGAGAGACCGTGCGGGTGCTCGGACTCGGGTAGGAGTTTAAAAAGATCGACGACATTGATGAACCGCACCTTTAGCTCCGGAAATTCCTCACGTAAGATCGCTGTGGCCGCTAGCGACTCCATCGTCGGCACGTCACCGGCACAAGCCATCACCACATCGGGGATGTCTGGCTCGACGCCACAGTCATCATTGCTCGCCCAGTCCCAGATGCCGATGCCTTTGGTGCAGTGGGCGATCGCCTGCTCCATGTTCAGATACTGCAAGTGCAACTGCTTGTCGACGACGATGACGTTGACATAATCCTGGCTCTTCAGGCAATGATCCGCGACACTCAGCAAGCAGTTGGCATCCGGCGGCAGATAGATGCGCGTGACGCTGGGACTCTTATTGGTCACCACATCCAAGAAGCCGGGATCTTGGTGGCTGAAGCCATTGTGATCCTGCCGCCAGACCGTGGAGGAGAGCATGATATTCAGCGACGACACCGAGGCGCGCCAGGGAATCTCGCGCTTGCTGATGTCCAACCATTTGGCGTGCTGGTTGAACATCGAGTCGATGACATGGGCAAAGGCCTCGTAGGTGTGGAAGAAGCCGTGGCGACCGGTGAGCAGGTAGCCCTCGCACCAGCCTTCGAGCGTGTGCTCGCTGAGCATTTCCATGACCCGACCCTCGGGCGACAGCTCGCTGCCGTCGAGGTCTTCTTCATAGAATTTCGCCAGCCAGGTCTTCTTGGTCGCATCGTAGATGTCGCTGAGCCGGTTTGAGGCTGTCTCATCGGGGCCGAAGACCCGGAAGTTGGTCATATTCTGGCGCATCACGTCGCGTAGGAATTGACCCAAGAGCTTCGTGTTGCTCACTTCGATCTTGCCTGGTTGCTCGACATTGACTGCATACTGGCGGAAATCCGGCAAGCGCAGTTCTTTGCGCAGCAAGCCGCCGTTAGCGTGAGGATTGGCGCTCATGCGACGGTGACCGCTGGGAGCGAGTTCGCGTAGCTCGGGCAGCAGGCGGCCGTTTTCGTCGAACAGTTCTTCCGGCTTGTAGCTCCGCAGCCAGTCCTCCAGCACACTCAGGCGATCGGGGTTTTTATGCACATCGCTGAAGGGGACTTGGTGGGCGCGCCAGAAGCCTTCGACCTTGTGACCGTCGATTGTTTTGGGGCCGGTCCAACCTTTGGGCGATCGCAACACAATCATCGGCCAACGCGGCCGGTGCGCCTGCCCGCTCAGTCGCGCCTCCCGCTGGATCTCGCGGATACGGGTCACACAAGTTTCCAGAGTCGCCGCCATCTCTTGGTGCATTGCCTCCGGCTCCGAGCCTTCGACGAAATACGGCTCATAGCCATAGCCCCGGAATAGCGCTTCGATTTCATCGGGTTCGATGCGCGACAGAATCGTCGGGTTGGCGATCTTGTAGCCATTCAGGTGCAGAATCGGCAGCACCGCCCCATCCCGAATGGGATTGAGGAACTTGTTGGAGTGCCAAGCGGTAGCCAGCGGGCCGGTTTCCGCTTCGCCGTCGCCAACAACGGCGGTGACGATCAGATCAGGATTGTCCAGGGCTGCGCCATAGGCGTGCGAGAGGCAGTAGCCGAGCTCGCCGCCCTCGTGGATCGAGCCCGGGGTCTCGGGGGTGCAATGGCTGCCGATACCACCGGGGAAGGAAAATTGCTTGAAGAAGCGGAGCATCCCATCAAGGTCTTCACTCTTGTCGGGGTAAACCTCTGAGTAGGTTCCCTCGAGATAGACCGGGCCGAGGATGCCGGGTGCGCCGTGACCCGGACCAGCCATGTAGATAATGTCGAGATCGTATTTCTTGATTAGCCGGTTGAGATGGATATAGATGAAGCTCAGACCAGGACTCGTACCCCAGTGACCGAGCAAGCGATGCTTGACGTGCTCAGTGGTCAGCGTCTCGCGCAACAGAGGATTGTCGCGGAGGTAGATCATGCCTACGGCCAGATAGTTGCAGGCACGCCAGTAAGCATGAATTTTATCGAGTTCGGCCGCTGAGAGCGGCTGAGATTTGGGAGGAGCAGCAGCAACCATAGCGGTGTTTAAAGATAGGGAAACGTCTAATCTTCTGTCGCCTGAATTACAAATCTGCAATTCGGTTATGCCAAGGCTAACGCCAACTCCTGCCAACCCGAACTGCCTTTAGTTTGATTTCAGGGTTCGGGAGCCCAAGCTGGGCGAGGAACTGCCAACGCCCCTGCGCCCACTTGGGTGCCCATGTGCATAATTCAGAATCCTTAGCGCCGAATTTTAGTCTGCTAAAATGGGTGGGCTGCAGATTGGACAAGGCTTTCCGACTCCTGAAATTTGTGCTCGCAGTAGCAGTAAAGTTAGGCAAATAAAGATCCTGGGGGATTGTGATGGAAGAACCCCCAAAGTCTTGCTGTACAAGGGATACTTCCCAGTTATCACCCGCCAAGAACCCAGTATCGCTGAGTGCGATCGCTGCATTGAATTGAGTGCTCATTAAGAAGCTCTGCACGCCGACCGCATGGTTGCCCTCCTCGAGCTAGCCCGTCGCCTAACTCTTGCTCGCGGCCACTGACTTCAGTTGCGCTTCGTAGGTGTTGATTTTACCATTGAGTTCGCGGATGCGGCGCGAGAGGGCGCGGGTGATGTTGACTGCGATTTCCGGAGTTTCTTCGATGGCGTCGATCAGTTGCAACTGGTTGAGGGTAAGGCAGTCGCAGGTTTCGACCGTGGTGACGGAGGCGGAGCGCGGCTCGGCGTCGAAGAGTGCCATTTCGCCGAAGAAGGTGCCTTTTTCCAACTGGGCTAGATCGCGATCGCCTAGGTGTACCCGCACGCGACCCGAAATCACAACGTAAAGCGATCGCCCCTCTTCGCCCTGCTCAAAAATGGTGTGCGCAGCCGGAAATGAGAGTTCGTCCATCGCCGAGGCGAGCTTGACCAAGAACTCATCCCGCAACTCCTGAAAAATTGAGACGCGCCGGATAAACAGTAGGCGTTCAAAACTGCTTAACATAGCGGCTCCCGAGCAGAGGTAAAGGCAGAGCGCGATCGCGCCCCTGGCAACCATGTATTTGCATCATATCGCAGATATTTCACCGTGCTTCGGTTATCCCCCCTGCTGGCAGCGAGGTCAGCCACGTTAACAAACTAAGGTCGCAGCTCGACCTTGAGGCGATCGACCTGGGCAGCGACCAGCGGATCGGGGTCGTTTTTCAGCACCGGCAGCAACTCCAGACAGGTGCGCGGGCTGGCGGCTTTGAGGTAAGACAGCACCGCCTCCCGCACAAAGCTGCTAGCATGACGCAGGCCCAAGAGACTCGCCTCGCGGCTCACGCCCCAACGCTGGGCGCGCGCCACATGGAAGCAACAGGCGAGCGTCCAGTCGGAGAGGAAGTAACGCCGCTCCATCAGGTGGCGCAGGCGCTGACTAGGGGCCTGCGCCTGATAGGGAGCTAGCTCACCAAGATCAGAAAGGCGCTGACGCAGCGGCCGCCGTTCCAGTACCTGCAAAAAGATCTGCTTTTGGGGCACATTGAGCGTATTGTCGAGAATTTCGAGACCAAGGGCCATGCTGACCTCGGAATCGGAGGCCAAATTCATCATCGCCGCCTGAATCGTGCTGAACGGATAGAGCAGCTTCAGCACCAAAAAACAGCGGTCGAAAATATCCGACTGCATCCCCTGCAACGCACCGCGCAACAAATCGGCTTCGCGACCCAGCACCTGCTCGGTATTGAGATCGAGCTCAGCCGCATAAACTTGAGCGAGGAGCAACAGTTCCTGCTCGAACATCGTCTCGACGCCGCTGCGACCGAGGCGATCCAGCACCACTTCGATGCCGCGATCGCCCGGGATCTTCAGCAAAATCCGTAACAGATTGCGCCGCGAAGTACCCCAACTGGCGAGTAAATGTTGGATGAGCTGCGTCAAGGCAGCGTCGGACTCGATCTCCGCCATCGCATTCCAGGCCTGCAAGCGGATGAAATCGGGCCGGCGCACGTCAGCCGCGAGCTTGCTCAGCAGCGGTAGGGCATCGTCCTGCAAGCGCACCAGCGATCGCCGTGCCGCTTCCCGCGTCGAGCGGTAGGACAGGCCCTTGAGCAGTGAGGGGTAATAATCCTGGAGGCGGCGAGTGGCGATCGCCTCCAACAAGGCACAACGCACCCGCGCCGACTCATCCTGAAGCAGGTTCGGCACATAGCTGCGAACCAGAGCATCATCCGCCGTCGCGGCTTGCAGCGCTTGCACGCCGACCACCCGCTCGCGCTCCCGCCGCGAGGCCAACATTTGCTCCAGCGCGTAACGAGCTTCCTGACGCTCGGCAGGCAGCCCGCGACTGAGAATGAGCCCCGCTGCTGTCCCCCGCACCATCGGATCAACACGCTCGTGCAGGTAAGGTTTCAGCGTCAGTGTCTCCAGCTCTGGCTGCGCCATCCAGATGTAGCGCAGGGCAGCCGCCAAGACTTCAAGATCGGGCTTCGTCTCGATCAAGCGCTGGACATCGGCGAGGTGGGTGATGGCAGGGTATTGCAGCATCACAGTCATACTCTGGCGCTGCAAGCGCGGCGAGAAGCGAGCCAGACGCGGGGCGAGAATTTCGCCCGCACCGGCGGGATCGATGCGTTCGAGCAGTTGTAGACAGGAGAGTTGGTCATCCTCATTGCTCTGCTGGTCAAAGGCTTCGACAATGGCGCGCTTGAAGGCCTTGAGATCGACATTCGAGAAGCCCAACCGCCCCTGCTCCGCACTCTGGACGAGCAAGCTCACGTAGCTCCGCCGCAGTAACAAAGCACAACTCGCCCAGACAATAGAGAAGAAGACGATCGCCAGCACAAAGAAACCACCGCGCACCTGACGGAGTTCTTCGATACCCAAAGTGTCGAAGAGGCGAGGAATCAGCCAGACCACGCCGAGGATGCCAGCGCCAGTGAGACCCGTGGAGAGCGGCTCGGCGATGCCCTGAACTTGGGTCTGAATATCGCTGCGTAGCTCGACTGGAATCGGCTGGAACAAAAAGGGTTCAATCCCGGCAATCAGCGTGTAGCGCAACAGTTCGTCAAAAAACTTCAGGACAATCGCCCCGAAAAAGAGGATCTGAGCACTGTCAACAGTCAAGAAGCCGCCAAGATCAAAGAGGATGGTGAAGAGGCCGAGAACCGACAGCGACACCGGCAGGAACATCGCGGCAATGAACACGCCCAAGCGTTCGACGGCGCGACTGGAGACGAACCACTGCGTAATCAGCTCGAAGATACCCAGGACGCCGGAAAATAGACCGAGGAAACCGGCGATTTCATCCGTATCGGGATAGACGCGCTCCAGTTCGCCGAGGTATTGGAATTCCACCAACAGGAACAAGACCTCGCCCAAAATGAAGAAAGCGAAGAGCGGGATGACATAGCGACGCAGCATCCCGCCCGTGCGGCGAGCGCTGTAGGCTGTTTGCGGATCGTCGAGTTCCCGCACCGGTGTATCGGGAAAGGCTTGCTTGTAGCGATTGCTCAGATACAGCAGCATCCCACCGCCGAGCAAGATCATGAGAGCGGCAGCAATCAGGACATTCTCCAGCCCGATCAACAGCAGCATCAGCGGCAGCGAGAAGCCAGAGACAACATCCCCGACTAGCAGGCCACTGGAAATAATCGGGTAGGCGCGCTTGATCTCGCGGATGTTGAACAGTTGGTTGGCAGCGACCTGGGAGTTGAGATCATTGAGGATCTCTTCAGCATCCATCCAGAGCCGCAGGATGAAGACGGTGACCAGGATGAGGAGGCTGTTGGTGGGATCGATGCCGATGCCGATCCGGAAGAACAGTAGCGGCAGCGCCATGAGCAAGGCGATCACCAAAAACACCCGCTTCAGCGGCAAATTATTTTGCAGCCAAGAGTAAAGCACCCCCAGACCCGATCCCATCAAGGCGCTGGCAATGTAAATCAAGGGCAGACCGCCGGCCCCAAATTGCGCCAGAAATAAGGCGATGGTCGTCTGCTCCAGCCAGAGCAAGCCCACTGAAGTAATGGTGTAGAAGGCGAACATCAAAAAAGTTCGTTCGCCTTCCTCCGGTCGGAGATTGAGCAGTGTTAGTAGCCTGCGTCCCCACTCCCCTCGTCCGTTTGCACTCCTCGTTTTCATGCCCTCGGCCGCTAGGCGGCAGCCTCTCCGCGTCCTGTAGCACGCGGGCGACTGACCGAATTACTGCAAAGCTGCGCCTACTTTTTCGGCGACAGCAGCATCATCATATTACGGCCTTCGCGCTTCGGTGCTTGCTGTAACTCCGCAACATCCTCAAGATCAGCCGCCATGCGCTTCAGCAGATCCTCCGCTAGATTGGTGTGCTGAATCTCACGGCCCCGGAAAGTAATGGTCGCCTTGACCTTATCGCCTGATTTAAGAAAGCGCTGGGCATTCTTGACGCGCACCTGATAGTCGTGGTCGTCAATCTTATAGCGCATCTTCACTTCCTTAACATCCGCAGTGTGCTGCTTCTTGCGAGCCTCCCGCGCCCGTTTCTCCTGTTCAAACTTGTATTTGCCATAGTCCATAATCCGGCAGACCGGTGGATCGGCTTTGTCACTGACGAGAACGAGATCCAGCTCCTTCTCTTGTGCCAGGCGACGACCTTCTTCGGAGGCAACGATACCCAGTTGTCCGCCGTCAGTGTCGATTAGACGAATGTTCGGGAAGCGGATGCGCTCATTGATCTGGGGCGCGTCGGAACGGGTTCTTCGGCTGTCTTTCACAGGCATATTTCGGTTTTAGGTTGCAGCAATCACTTAACTCTGGATAAGGTTTGGCAATGGAATTCCGGCGAATCCTACTGTCATTGTACTGACTCCGACCGGATTTCGTATGGCCTCTGTTAACGTAACTTTGTGTTCGCCGCTCTGGCAGCCGCTGGGCCGTGCGTCCAACGGTAGTCAGTCGCAGGGCTTGAGAGTGAGCAGATGTCACAGGTTTCCCGGAGATGCCAAAAAACCAAGCACTGCCGGAGTGCAAACCCCGGCAGCGCTTGGTTTTAATGCTGGTTGCAAACGTTTTTAACGCTTGGCGAACTTGCGCGATAGCTTCCGCAGGCGGATAGATTCGGGGGTGATCTCCACCAATTCGTCGGAGCCGATATACTCTAGGGCGCGCTCGAGACTCATGTCTATGGGGGTTTGCAACTGCACCAGTTCGTCGCCGCCGGCGGCGCGGTGGTTGGTGAGCTGCTTGGTTTTGCAGACATTAAGGTCAAGGTCTTGGGGGCGGTTGTGTTCGCCGACGATCATGCCCTTGTAGACCTTCGTGCCCGGTTCGATGAAGAAGGTGCCGCGATCCTCGGCATTCTTGAGCGCGTAGAACGTCGATGTCCCTTCCTCAAAAGCAACGATGACGCCGTTGTAGCGCGTTTCGAGATCACCGATCATGCGCCGATATTCCAAGAAGCTGTGGTTCATGATGCCCTCGCCGCGCGTCAGGCGCACAAAGTCGCCCCGGAAACCGATGAGGCCTCGCGCCGGGATCACAAATTCGAGCTGGGTGCGACCATTGCCGCCGACTTGCATATCCTGCATCTCGCCTTTGCGTTGGCCGAGGCGCTCGATACAGGCACCGACGGCTTCTTCGGGCACGTCCAGCACTAGGTACTCAAACGGCTCGCAGGGGTGACCGTTGACTTCGCGGTAGATTACTTGTGGCTGGGCGACTTGGAATTCATAGCCTTCGCGGCGCATGGTTTCGATCAAGATCCCTAGGTGCAGTTCGCCGCGCCCGGAGACCATGAAGGTTTCTGGGGAGTCTGTGCCTTCGACGCGCAGGGCGACGTTGGTTTCTAGCTCGCGGTAGAGGCGATCGCGCAGTTGTCGCGAAGTGACAAACTTACCCTCCTGTCCGGCAAAGGGGGAGTCATTCACCGAGAACGCCATCTGCAACGTCGGCTCATCGACGGCAATCAACGGCAGCGCCTGGGGGTTGTCCGGGCAGGTAATTGTCTCGCCGATATTGGCGTCCGCAAAGCCCGCCACGGCGACAATGTAGCCCGCTGAAGCTGACTCCATTTCGATGCGCTGCAAGCCTTCAAAGCCCATGAGCTTAACAATTTTGGCTTTGACAATCGAGCCATCGTCTTTGTACAGCGCCGCCTGTTGGCCGGCGTGAATGACGCCGTTGTGGATGCGGCCGATGACGATGCGACCGAGGTAGTCGGAATAGTCGAGGGTGGTGACTTGTAGTTGCAGCGGCTTCTCCGGATCCCCGGCTGGCGGTGGGACGTGATGCAGGATCGCTTCAAACAGCGGCTGCATATCCTTGTCTTCGTCTTCGAGCTTTTCCTTGGCGAAGCCCTGCATCCCGGAGGCGTAGAGGACGGTGAAATCGCACTGGTCGTCGTCAGCGCCGAGTTCGACAAACAGGTCAAAGACTTTATCGACGGCGATATCAGGGTGGGTATTGGGGCGGTCGATCTTGTTGATGACAACGATCGGGCGCAGGCCTTTCTCTAGCGCCTTCTTGAGCACGAAGCGGGTTTGGGGCATTGGCCCTTCGTTGGCATCGACAATGAGGACGCAACCATCGACCATGCCGAGTACGCGCTCGACCTCGCCGCCGAAGTCGGCGTGACCCGGGGTGTCCACGATATTGATCAGCGTGTCTTTGTAGTGAACCGCTGTATTTTTCGAGAGGATGGTGATGCCCCGCTCCCGCTCTAGGTCATTGGAGTCCATGACGCAGATCGGGACATCTTCGCCTTCGCGGAAGATCCCGGACTGTTGCAGCAAAGCATCGACGAGGGTCGTTTTGCCGTGATCGACGTGGGCGATGATGGCTAGATTGCGGATCGGGAGAGACATGGCACGGTGCGAAGAATTGTTTGGTTGAGTCGCTTAAAACTCAAGAATTCTTAACAATACTAACCCACGCGCGACGCGATCGCCCAACCCGATCACCCAGCTCAAAAATCACGGCATCAGGCTATCTCGGCTTGCAGCCCACCGGTATTGGGCAACGACGCGCCGGTCAGATTCACAGTGCTGAGGTCAACTTGAGCGAGATTCGCCCCGCGCAGATTCGCGCCACAAAGATTCGCGCCACTGAGATTCGCGCCACTGAGATTCGCGCCCCGGAGGTCAGCCCCGGCGAGGTTCGCGCCGCTGAGGTCAGTACCTTGCAACGAGACCCCGTGTGGCTTGCAGTCGTCAGCCGCGACGCGGTCGGATCTGGGGTCGCAGTTGGGCAACATCACAATTGATAAAGCAGGCATTACCGCAGTCTCCGAATTCTACTCTTACCCTTACGTCAGGCTTTCCGTAGTTATGCAGTTGCCGCAAAGTTTAAAGCAGATAGGAGCGTCGCAATTGCCCGTCGAGTGTGGGCGGCACATGGGCAACATAGAACCAAGCGGGTGCGACAGTACCCCGTTGTGGGGGAGCGGTGATGCGCCAGTAGATGCCGCTGTCCTGACCGATGCAATACTACCCATCGGGATGCAAGGTATCGAGAACAGGGCGAATCGACTCGGTGAGCAAAATACTTTGGGGATGCTCCTGAAAATTCTTCACAAGCGTGCTGTCTTCGCAGGGCAGTTGGGGATGGTCGGGCAGCGGCGTGAAGGTTTCAACAGCGGTCAGGGGGGGGCGATAAAGGGGTGTTGCCGTTGAAGTGACTCGCGCGCGCCAGTTTGATGATGATCTTCGCTAATCTTAGTCGGGTGTATCCCCATCCTCTATGCTGTTTTGTCTTCAGGGGAAGGATTTGACCCGACTAATACATCCTTTTACTCAATAATCGGCCCTAGATGCGTGCCAGAAATGCTGTCCTAACTTGCTGCAATGTTGCTTCAGCCGCCGCGAGAGTTTCCCCAAAACTGATCATGCCCTCCGCGTGACCCGCCATCACCAGCAGACGGGACTGGGGCAGATCACTGTCACGGTAGAGGCGCTGCATCTCGTGTGCCATCTCCGGGGTGCCGTAGGGGCAGTCGTGAGCCGTAGTCGGCACGCGATCGCGCAGGTGCTCCCAGAGCGCGCGGTGGTGGACGTGGATGATCGCCTGGATTGTGGGGGCGATCGCATACAGCGTTGCATGGGTCAGTGACTCCGAGGAGGCTTGGATCGGGCCGCGACAAGCGAGCCAATTCGCATCGAGGTCAAAGGCGGTGACGGTGGTGTAGTGCTCAGCCGTGAGCGTGGGCAAATGCCCCGTTTGCGTGCCGCTGATGAGAAATTGTGACGAGTCGCCGCAGCGCTGGCTGAGATTGCCGAAGCCGATACCGTTGTCATACATCCCGATCAGACCGAGCGCGTAGAGTCGCTGGCGGCAGGCATTGAGCGCCGCAATTTGCACCAGTGCGACTGGCTCTGCTCGTTGCCAGTCGCACTGGTATTTGATGTAGCCTTCGTCGAGGGGTGCTGGGGTCATTCTGCTGATTTTCTGAATTTTCGCCGGTTATTCGTGATCCAACTCGTCCAGGCCGCGCTGGTTCATATAGCGGCGTAGAGCTTCTGCCAGTTGGCTGTCATTGGAGGCGGCGCGCGCCCCGACCTCAGCGGCCCACTGTTTGAGCGCTTCGATCTGTTCTCGGGCGATCGCTGCCAGGGGCACCGTCTCCTCCACCGCCCGCAGAATATCCGTCGTCGTGAAATCGCGCCGCTGCCCGTTGGTGGTCGTGGCAAAGGCGAGGTGCATCGCGTCCACGATCGCCTGCTCTAGCTCCGCCCCACTAAAATCGCGGGTCTGGCGGCTCAGCAGTGAGAGATCGAAGCTGCGCAAGCGCGACGGCCGCAAGCGCTGGAGGTGGACTTTGAAAATCTCTTGGCGTTCCTTTTCCGTCGGCAGATTGAGGAAGAAGATTTCGTCAAAACGCCCTTTTCGCAGTAATTCTGCTGGCAAGATGCTGACATTGTTCGCCGTTGCCACGATGAACACCGGGCTAGTTTTTTCCTGCATCCAAGTGATCAGCGAGCCGAAGACCCGCCGCGAAGTGCCGGAGTCGCCGTCTGCGCCCTCGACGATGTTGCCAAAGGCCTTGTCAATCTCATCGATCCAGAGCACACAGGGGGCGATCGCCTCCGCAATCTGGATCGTCCGCCGCACGCGACTCTCACTCTCGCCAACGAAGCCGCCAAACAACCGGCCCGTATCCAACCGCAACAGCGGCAAGCGCCACTCGTGGGCGATCGTCTTCGCCGAGAGCGACTTGCCCGTGCCCTGGATACCGACCAGCAGCACACCCTTGGGCGCGGGAATGCCGTAGCGCCGCGCTTCATCCGTAAAAGCATCCTTGCGGAGGCGCACCCATTGCTTGAGGTTGTCCAAGCCGCCGACGCTTTTCAGTGACTGCCGCGCTGTGAAAAACTCTAGCGTCCCCGACTGCCGGATGACCTGCTTTTTTTCCTCCAGGACGCGGTCGATGTCGGTCTCATTCACCTCCCCTTTCGCCGCTAGGGCTTTCGCCAGCACCCGCTGGATACGCGCCCGACTCAACCCCTGACAGGCTTTAACCAATTGCTCTCGGGCGAGACCGCTGACCTGCAAGTTTTCGGGCTGCACTGTCTCGTCGATCAGGTAATCAATTTCTGCCGCATCCGGCAAGGGAAAGTCGATCGCCGTTACCTCTTCGGCAAATTCCGGCGGCACCTCCAGGGTGTGGCTGAGCAAGACCAACGAGTGACGGCTACGCTTCAGTTCGCGACTGAGGTTCTTTAACTCCCGAATCACGGGTGCATTCACCGGATGCTGGGGTTGTGCAAGGACGAAATGCAGATCCTTGAGTACAAACAGGGTCGGGACGGGAGCAGGTGCCCGTTCGATGGCGTCGCGGATGCGCTCCAGTGCCTGGATCGCGGCATTTTTGTCAGTGCCATTATCGGCCCAGCCGCGCGCCAAGTCCCAGCTCAGTACCTGTCGTCGCGGTACCGCTTGCTGCGCCACCTGAGCGATCAATTCCTCAACCGGCTCCTCCTCGACCGCCACGAGGTAGAGCAGAGGATAGCGGGCACGCACCATCAGACTGAGTTCGTCGATCAGGGCTTGATGTGGTTGCGGGCGGTCGGACTGGTTGACGAAGGACGGGATCAAATTGGCAGTCATGGACAAAAGGATTGGCAGGCACGCACCCAAAGGGTAGAGCAAGCGGGGATTTGCCGCCTATTGTGCCATAATCGCTCCGCACGCGGTTCACCACGATTCCTGCTCGGCCGCCGGTGATTCGGTGGCGGGAGTATGTCACCATCAACAGCAACCCTCAACCCTGCTGCTGGTATGGAGATCGACTTTCAACCCTTCACCGTCCGCAAGCAAGTGCCGCTGGCGATTGCGCGGGGCACGAGTGCGGGCAATACTAATCTTTGGTTATGTCTGCGAGCAGATGGCTACGAGGGCTGGGGCGAGGCAACGCCGTTCTCGCTCGTGCGGGGGATCTCGCCGTCGCTGGCGAAGTTGGAGGCGCAGTGTGAACGGTTGCGATCGCGCCTCACTGGTATTCATCCCCTCGAGCGGCAGCGCATTGAGGGGATTCTGAACCAAGCGGCCGTTGATGCCTCTGTCCGAGCAGCCGTGGATATGGCGCTGCACGATTGGTTGGGCAAGCGGGTGGGTCTGCCGTTGTGGCAGCTTTGGGGATTGGATCGCGATCGCATCGTCCCCACCTCAGTTACCATTGGCATTAGCTCCCCGGAAGCCGCCTGCGAGCGGGTACAGCGCTGGCGCGAAGTGCTGGATGTGCAGGTGCTGAAGGTGAAGCTGGGCAGTCCAGCCGGTCTGGCGGCGGATCGCGAAATGTTGACCGCCGTGCAGAGTGAGGCTCCGGCGGCTGAGATCAGCGTCGATGCCAACGGCGGCTGGTCGCTGACAGAGGCGATCGCCATGGCGGAGTGGCTGGCCGCGCGCGGGGTGCGTCACCTCGAGCAGCCCCTGGCGGCGGGACAGGAGGCTGATTTGCTGGAATTGTCGGCGCGATCGCCCTTACCGATCTTCGCTGACGAGAGCTGTCACCACAGCCAGGACATTCTGAAGCTGGCGGATCGCGTTCAGGGCGTGAATTTGAAAATCATGAAAACTGGCGGCCTCAGCGCAGTCCAGCACGCCATCCACACGGCGCGGGCGGCGGGCTTGCAAGTCATGTTCGGCTGCTACTCCGACAGTGCCCTAGCGAATACGGCGATGGCTCAGCTCGCGCCGCTTGCCGATTACCTTGACCTCGACAGCCACCTGAATTTGCGTGACGATCCCTTCGTGGGCGCAACGCTCGTGAACGGTCGGTTGCAACCCAATGAACAACCGGGACTGGGGGTGACACGATGCGCCTAACGACTGCGACGCGGGTAGCGATTTTGATGCACGCCGGTCTGCAAGGTATCAGCGGCAAGACTGGTCTCGCTTACCTCCGCTACGGCGAAGCGACCGTGGTGGCGGTGATCGACAGCGAGGCGGTGGGGCGATCGCTCGCCGCCCTCACGGGCATTGATCGGGACGTGCCCATCGTCGGCTCCGTGGCCGAGGCCCTGGTCTACGAGCCGGACGTGCTACTGATCGGCATCGCGCCCTCGGGCGGGGGCCTGCCGGAAGCCTGGTTGGTAGAGGTGCGTCAGGCGATCGCCGCTGGTCTCTCGCTCGTCAATGGCCTACACCGCCCCTTAGCCCCACTCGCCACCGATTTGTCTGACGACCTGCAACCCGGACAGTGGATCTGGGATATTCGCCAGGAACCAGCGGGGTTGCGAGTTGGCTCGGGAGCGGCGCGATCGCTCACCAGCCAGCGGGTGCTCACCGTCGGCACTGACATGGCGATCGGCAAGATGTCTACGGGTCTCGAACTCTGGCGGGCGGCGCGTGCCCAGGGTTGGCGCGCCGAGTTTGTGGCGACCGGCCAGGGGGGACTGGCGATCGCCGGTCAAGGCGTGCCCCTCGATGCCGTGCGCGTCGATTTTGCCGCCGGGGCGGTTGAGCAAGCGGTGCTCGCCGTGGGGCAAGATTGCGAGCTATTGTTTATCGAAGGGCAGGGTTCACTGCTGCATCCCGGCTCAACCGCGACACTGCCACTATTGCGCGGCAGTCAGGCGACCGATCTGATCCTCGTCCACCGCGCCGGTCAGTTAACCGTGAACCAGTGCCCCGATGTTGTGATTCCGCCGCTACCAGACGTGGTCGCACTCTATGAGCAAGTTTCACGGGCAGCGGGAGCCTTCCCCGGTGCGCAGGTGCGCGGGGTGGCGTTGAATACCCAGGCGTTGACGGAGTCGGAGGCTCGACAAGCGATCGCCCAGGCACAACAAGATACGGGCTTACCCTGCACCGACGCCGTGCGTTTCGGGCCGGAGCCGCTGCTAACGGCGTTGTTAGCATCACAGACAATTAGCTGATGAAGCTCATATTGCAACCACTTGACCGGCAGCACACACAAGACATCCTCAACTGGTGCTATCCTGCTCCATATGATTACTCCGGCTGCGTCGCGGTACTAACGCGGTGAGCCAACCGCAACCGGCTGAGGGTTGGTCGCACTCGTGGCTAAGCTACGCGCATATTCTGGCAGCGAAATGACCGGTTCATATCCGAAGTCGCGTTGGGCGGCACTGACCTCGCCCGCGATGTCAAAAGAGAACTTGCCAATGCCGTGAAGGGTCGGATGCAAGCAGCCGAATTTGCCCATGACGGCATCCACCGTCCGCATCGCGCCGCAGACCCAAGGGGGAATGTACAGCGGGCGAAAGGGAGTCCCCAAGCCATCGCAGAGGAGTTGATAAATTTCGTCTACGGTGTAGTCAGGCTTCAGGTCGCCGATCCAATACCATTGGCCGTAGGTCGCCGGGGCGTTTTCCGCGGCCAAAAAGGCGGCCACCGTGTTGTCCACATGGGAAATGCTGCGATAGTTTTTGCCGTGGCCGAACACCAGTTGGCGTCGCCAGTGCATCATGTCGAGAAAATCTTGTTGGCGGGGCGGGGCGAAGGGGCCAAAAAACCAGAACCCCCGCAACGATGTGCCGTCAATATTTCCGGCGGCAGTTTGCTCCAAAATGTAGCGCTCCGCCTGCCATTTGCTGCGGCCGTAGTGTCGATAGGGACGAGCCGGTGTGTGCTCGTCAAAAATGCGTTGTGACGGTGTGCCATGACCACAAATAGAGTCCGTGCCCATGTAGAGCAGACGCCGTACCCCCTGCTGAATGCATTGATCCACCAAGTTGCGAGTCCCCTGGGCATTGACGCGATACAGGGTGGCAATCTGGGGCGGATAGATTGCGCCCGCGAGATGGAAGACGGTGTGAATCCCAGTGAGCGCCTGCCCGACCGCGACTGGATCGCCAATATCAGCGGGGAAAATCTCAAAATTCGCCGGGAGGTCGAGGAGTTTGGCATTGCGTGGCTCAACCAGCAGGCGTACCCGACGGGGGGGCGGGAGCTGTCCGTGGCGATCGCCATTGATCAGGATATCGACGAAGCGATTGCCCAGCCAGCCCGGCACACCGGTAATCAACAACGGCGGCAAGGCTTCAGCCGCTGGCTCGGCGTGGGTGATTGCGTCTGACCGGCGCGGCTGGCCGAGGCTGTAGGTTCCCGCCTGTCGCCGTCGCTCGCCGATTATGGCCCGCTCGAGACTCTCGCGAGCGCAGGGAATTTCGTAGCCTAGGTCGCGAATGGCGTTGCTCGAGTCGTACCAACTGTAGTGGTCAACGACACTGCGAGCATAGGCTGGGTCAATTGGCGGCGCTTTGCCGAGCGGTTGCAAACCGGCCTTCAATACTGTGCTAGCCAGGACGATCGCCCACTTCGGCAAAAAAATACGGGGGGGAGCTTGGTGGCTCAGTTCGGCGAGGAGCGTGAAGAAGTCGCGGAAAGTAATGTTGTCACCCCCTAGGACATAGGTGCCACGCGGCTGACCCCGCAGCCAGGTGTCCACATGGGCGCGGGCGATCGCCTCGACATCGGCAATCGAAATGCCGCCGTTGAAATAAAATTTTTGCCCCCGGTGCAGAAACTGCTGAATCGTCTGGTGGGGGGGCGTGCCGCGTAGGTCGCCGGGGCCGACGACCCAGGCGGGATAGACGCGCCGAATGTCAAGATTGCGGTTGGCGATCGCCTGTTCGCACCACTGCTCAGCCGCCACTTTGCCCTCTACATACGGGCTTTCTTGCACAGCAGTTCGATCCGTTTCCGAGCGCAGTTGTTGGGGATCCCGCGAGCGACCGAGCACAACGACAGAACTGGTATAGACGATCGTTTTAACGCGATTAGTCGCGGCGGTGTCCAAAACCGTCGCGGTCAAGCCTACCGTGCTTTCCAGGATGCGCGCGCGGTGCTTGAGATCGGTGGTATTCGCAGCCGCTAGGTGAAACAGACAGTCAATGTTGCTCAGGAGTGAGGCATAGGTAGCCGGTTGCAGAAGATCGACCGCGTGGTAGTGAGCACCGCCCATGACCAGTGTGGCGATATTGGCATTGATCCGCCGCCCCAGGAGCTGGACATCGCAACCGCGATCCATGAGGCACTGCGCGACATTGAACCCGATGTGTCCGGACGCACCCGTAACGGCCACCTTCTGCCCCGTTGCGCTGGTCATTCTCTTTGCTCACCTCGTTTTGCCGCTGTGCCAGCCCTCATGTTCGCACAGGCAAGCCTGGCTAAAACAGGTCTTTTTTGCCGCGCAGGCGGGTAAAGGTGCGAACGCCATCTGCGGTTCCCAGTGTTGCCTGCAAGCCGGGATCATCCCAGCGCAGAAAGGGATTGGTCTGCTTTTCCAGCCCCAGCAGCGAGGGCACGGTGGCTTCCGAGCGCTGCCGGGCGGCACGGACGGCGACGAAGCGTTGACTCAGCGCCGTGTTGTCCGCATCGACGGTGCAAGCAAACTGAAGATTTTTGAGCGTGTACTCGTGGGCGCACCAGATGCGCGTGTTGTCGGGCAGTTGGCGCAGTTTGCTGAGCGAGTCCACCATCTGTGTCGGTGTCCCTTCAAAGAGGCGACCGCAGCCCCCCGCGAACAGCGTGTCGCCGCAGAAGAGGTCGCCGGGGGCCTCCGGCGCGGTTGGCGGGAAGTAGTAGGCGATGTGGGCGCGGGTGTGGCCGGGAACGAAGAAGACCTCAGCGCGGCGACCGGCAAACTCGACGCGATCGCCCTCCTCGAGAAAGACTTGTTGACCGGGAATGCGATCGCGATCCTGCACGCCACCGTAGACGCAGGCTTGGGGAAATAGGCGCAGCAACTCGCGATTGCCGCCCACATGGTCGCTATGGTGATGGGTGTTGAAGATGGCGATCAGTTCACAACCCAGGGCCGCGAGCCGCTGCTGCACGGGTGTAGCAACCGCTGGATCGACGACGGCAGCAATCTTTGCCTCGCGATCAATGAGCAAAAAGATGTAGTTGTCCGTGAGAACGGGTAGGCGTTCGATGTCCATGGCGATCGCAGCTCATTAGGGGCGAGTATGGCAGTATCCCGGTAAAAAACCGACGCAGGCAGTAGCACCACTCATGCTCCCTGTTGTAACACAGGCGCTGGTTGTGGCTCGCGTCGAGCGCTGCGGTGGGGGCAGCAACTCTCTGAGGAAAAAGCTACGATTGATCCAAAGCATGGATTTTACTAATGCTTTTTTGAGATATATCAGCCAAATTTATGGTTTTTTGCACGAGTTTTGCATTTTTGCTCCCTATGATGACTACCCAGATCTTTGAGCGGATCGCACCAAGCTCGATGGCGCTGCGTAGACCTTGCAGCCCATCGGCTTTTTTTGTGGGTCGTGTTCCTTAAGTTAAAGCAAAAAGCAGACCGTAGCTTGGGTGAGGTTGTCCACAATAGAGTGAGCGCGATTTCGAGCGGCTAGCGGAGGATTGGTAGCACCAGCAAGCTCGCCGCGACTGAAACCACTCACCAGCCGCAATATTGCGAGATGAAAACAAGCGCGGTGCAATGGTGTTAGCTGCGCTTAATATCAATGTTCCCAATTCTACTTTGATCACACAAAACCATGGTTGCAACTGAGGCGAGCGTCCCGACTCCCACCACAGCACCAGATGACCTGATCATCGCCGGTCGCCGCTTCCGTTCGCGGCTATTGACGGGTTCCGGCAAATACAGCGATTTTGCCACCATGCAGCAGAGCATCGCCGCGAGTGGCTGCGAGATGGTGACGGTAGCGGTGCGACGGGTGCAGACCCAAGCACCGGGTCATGTTGGACTCGCCGAGGCGATTGATTGGGGCCAAGTCTGGATGCTCCCCAACACCGCTGGCTGCCAGACTGCTGAGGAGGCGGTGCGAGTGGCGCGACTGGGTCGGGAGCTGGCGAGGCTCCTGGGTCAGGAGGACAATAATTTTGTCAAGCTGGAAGTGATCCCTGACGCCAAGTACCTGTTGCCCGATCCGATTGGCACCCTCGAGGCGGCCGAGCAACTGGTCAAAGAAGGCTTTGTGGTTCTGCCCTATATCAACGCCGATCCGGAGCTGGCGCGGCGACTCGAAGCCGTCGGTTGCGCGACGGTGATGCCGCTTGGCTCACCGATCGGTTCCGGGCAAGGACTGAGGAATGCGGCGAACATCAGCATCATCATTGAGCAAGCGAGCGTGCCCGTGGTGGTGGATGCGGGTATTGGCAGCCCCAGCGAGGCGGCGGCGGCGATGGAGTTGGGAGCCGATGCCTTGTTGATCAACAGCGCGATCGCCCTCGCCCAAAATCCTGTGCAAATGGCGACCGCCATGAAACTAGGAACCGCAGCGGGCCGCCTCGCCTATCAAGCCGGTCGCATTCCGGTCAAAGCCTATGCCAGCGCGAGCTCACCGTTGACCGGGATGATTAGCTAGAGCATCGGTTCAGTAATCGCAGCAACCCGGTTTCTGCGTTGGCGGGTGGACGAGACTTGGCGCTTCTCAGATGGGGAAACCGGGTTTCTATACCGGTGCTCTAGCGCTTAACCAGGGTTCAAATGCCGCTGCCGTCGAGGTATTCCTGAATTGCCCGGTCATCGAGGCGGCAGCTCGTCGTAGCGCGATCATCTAATGCGGAGTCCGATTCCTGGCAGTGGGTGACCAGCACCAGTTCCCGAGTTTTGGGTGGCTCGGCCTGCAAGGCTTGCACCTGCTGCTCGAGGGCTTCGATGCGGTCGAGCAGAGTGCGAATCACTTTTGCCTCGGAGTCGGGCAGTTGGCCGTGGTCGAGGGGATCAACGCGCACGCCGGAGCGGTAGACGATGCGGCCGGGAATGCCGACGACGGTGCAATCCGAGGGCACATCGCGCAAGACGACCGAACCGGCACCAATCCGGACATTGTTGCCAATCTGGAGATTCCCCAGAACCTTGGCTCCGGCACCGACGACCGTGTTTTCCCCCAGGGTTGGGTGGCGTTTGCCGCTTTCTTTGCCCGTGCCGCCGAGTGTGACGCCTTGATAGATCAGGCAAAAATCGCCGATGATTGCGGTCTCGCCGATCACCACGCCCATGCCATGATCGATGAACAGACCCTTGCCCAACTGTGCGCCGGGATGAATTTCAATGCCGGTGAAGAAGCGGGCCAGATGGGATATCAAGCGCGGGAGAAAAGGGACGCCGCGATTCCACAGCCAGTGCGCGCCGCGATGGCACAGGATGGCTTGTAAGCCGGGGTAGCAGAACAATACCTCCAGCCAGTTGCGGGCGGCGGGATCGCGCTCGAAGATGATGCGGAGGTCAGCGGCGAGAGTGGATAGCACGGGCGGTTTTGCAGCCAGCTTCATGGGTTCCCGATTATCTTAGCGCCAGACGGCCGGTCATCAAAAGGGGGAACAGCCGAACTGCTGTCCAGGGGTTGAGAGAGCTGGGATGGCTAGGCGTTGCTACGCTGGGTGCGATAGGCTGAGACAGAGAAGACCTAGGATCCAGCGCTGGTGTCGCTGAGTAGGGCGATCGCGTCTAGGCGGAAATTGTGCAGCAACTCGCTCAGGCCGGTGCTGAGATAGGCGGCTGTCGGCGGAATTTCCGCGATCAACTCTGCCAACCGCTGATTATCGACGATCACCGCCGCTCGGTGCAGCTCGGCACACCATTCAGCCGACATGACGTGCAAGTCGTGGGCTTTGAGCGCCGCTGGCATATCGGCGAGCGGATTAGTGTTGGTGGTGTCCGCTGCAACCAACAGACTCATATCGTCGTTGATCTTCACTTGGATTTCCGCATAGAAACGGGAGCCTTGACCCACCTGCGTTTGTACAGTGATGTCGCCGCCGAGAGCGCGCACCAGTTCGCGGCTGAGGGATAGCCCCAATCCAGAGCCACCCCCGGAATCGCGACCGGCTTGACCTTGTACCAGCGGTACGAAGAGGTCATCGAGTTCGGCATCGGGAATGCCCACCCCGGTATCCGCCACCTCAAAGCGCAAGCGGACTTGGCGGTCAGCCGTCGCCGCTTCCAACACAGTGGTGGTTAGTGTGACCTGACCGGCTGGGGTATAGAGCAGAGCGTTATTGAGCAGGCTGAGGAGGATGCGACGCAGCTTGCTCTTGTCCGTCTCGATCCATTGCGGCAGGTCGGGCGAACGCTCAAAGGTCAGTTGCAGTTGCTGACTTTCGGCCTTGGGTTGCAGCACCGCCAGCAGGGAGTCAAGCAGGTAGTAGAGGTCGAAGCTGCTGATCTCGGCTTCGAGGCGATCGCTGCCCAGCCGCGACATGGTGAGAACATCCTCGATCAGCGCCAGCAGGTGGGTGCCACTCTGCTCGATCAGCCGTAGATATTCCTGGTAGGACGGTTCGAGATCGGGTTCCGCTGCCATCAGTTGACTGAATCCCAAAATCGCATTCAGCGGCGTGCGGAGTTCATGGCTGATGCTGGCGAGGAAGGCACCCTTGGCTTTGTTCGCCAACTCAGCGGCATCGCGAGCGGCGGCGAGTTCGACCTCGGCTTGCTTGCGATCGGTGATGTCGCGCACCACTAGCAGCACTTCGTCAGTATTGATGGGGACGATCCGTGCCTCTTCATAACGGGGTTGATTGTGAGCCTCGATCTGGTATTCGTAAACCTGCAATTCCCCGGTAGCCAAAGTTTCCTCGACATGATGCCGACGTTGGCTCGCTAGGTCGGCGGGCAGGATCTCGGCGAGCTGGCCGTCCGGCGCGTTGATCCCCACTGCGCCAGCCGCTGTCCCGCCATCGATCGCGCCGACGGCCTGGCCCTCGCGGTTCATGCGAATCAGCAAGTCCGGCATCGCCCGCAGAATGGCGCGGTTGGTGGCTTCGCTCTGTCGCAGTGCCTGAGTTTGAACATCGATTTGCGTTTCGAGATCGCGCTGGTAGTTTGCTAGGACGTGCTCTGCTTCTTTGCGCTGGGTGATGTCCTGGAAGGTGGCGATCGCAAAGACCAGCTTCTGCGACTCGTTGAAAATTGGCGACGCCGCCACTTCCAGGACAACCGACTGCCCCCCCTGCTGCAACTCAAGATCATCCGCACGGGAACTCTGACCCTGGAGGGCTTGTACCAAGGGCAGGCGTTCTTGGGGATACATTTCCTCGGTTCCGGCGACCCGTGCGCGCGCCAGCCATTGCTGCGGTTGCATATCGGCGACGATCGCCCGGCCGAGAATGCTGGCGGCGGCGCGGTTGGCGTAGTAGGGTTTCCCAGCGGCATCAACGACGAGCACCCCGACGGGCACCGCTTCCAGAAACTGGATCAACTGTTGCTCACTCTCACGCAGCGCTTGCTGGCGTTGTAGTTCCAGTTGAGCTTCCTGTGCCTGTTGTTTTGCCCGCACCGCTTCCTTCAGCTCTTCCACTTGCTCGAGCGTCCGGTCGATGGTGATCGTCAGATCATCGAGATCGATGGGCTTGATCAAGAAGTCGAAGGCCCCGCGATTCATCGCCGTGCGGATATTGCGAAAGTCGTCGTAGGCCGAGACGATGATCGACTTCAGGGTCGGGTGATTGAGTTCGCCGAGATGGCTCAGGAGCGTCAAGCCGTCCATCTGCGGCATTTTGATATCGCTGACGATGATGTCGATATCTGGATCCTGTTTAATTTTTTCCAAGGCCTCGACGCCGTTGGTCGCAAAGGTAAAGCTGAAATCGCCGCGCTGAACGCGCTTGCGAAAGGCCTTGCGAATCAGCAGCGGCAGGGTAGGTTCGTCGTCAACAACTAAGATCTTGGCGGGCATGGCACCGGAGGATTGCGGAGAACGGCAGATCGTATAGGGGGATTGAGTTAGCCCCCATCATAGACATTCGCTCGCAGCAACGGCACTAGCGATTTGCCCGAAATCGACGGGGACTGCCTAGTCATACCGGCTGGGGCGGTCGGTGACCCGGACAATTGTGCAAAGCCTGGTCTTTCGCTACCGGCTGCGGCTGACGCGACTGAATCAAGTGAATCGGGGCGAATATTTGCTTGCCGCCAGCCGGAGCGGGTCTGGGTTAGGCTAGTGACGAAGTGAGCAAGGAGTGGTAAGCGTGCGCGATCGCGTCCTCACCTGGCTAGCAGCCCATGTTCCGGCCAAACGTCGCCAGCACATCTTGGGGGTCGAGCAGACAGCGGCAGCACTGGCTGAGCACTACGGTCTGCCAGTGGCTCAGGCGGCTCAGGCGGGTCTGTTGCATGATCTGGCGAAATATTTCAAACCTGAGCGCTTGTTGGCGATCGCCCACACCGAGGGCTGGGAACTCGATCCCATCTTGGTTGAGCATCCCCATCTGTTGCACGCCGACGCCAGCGCGGTCATCGCCCGGGACGAATTTGGGATTGGCGATGCCGAGATCCTCGCCGCGATCCGCAACCACACCCTCGGTCAACCGGGAATGAGCGAGCTGAGCTGTGTCGTCTATGTCGCGGATGCGATCGAGCCGGGCCGGGGCGATGACCCCGCTTTAGTGGCATTGCGACAGGTCTGCTGGCAGTCATTGCCACAGGCGGTCTGGCGGGTTGCTGACTACAGTTTGCAGCATTTGCTGGCGCACAATCGCCCGATTCACCTACGCACCGTGTTGACGCGCAACTGGGCTTTGGCGCAAGCGCGACCGGAGCGCGAAACGTTAAGAAAAGATCGCGGGGCTGCCCAGCCCTAGCGATCTTCGCTAAGATCTGAGCAACTTTAGCTGCTAATCCGAAGGCTTAGGTTCCAATCTGAGCTGACGTTAATTCTGCTTGACCTCACTGGACAATATTCAAAAAACTGCATGACCGAGCGCCGATCGACCCCTACGGATCGCAGTCCCGAGCGGGCGGTAACGGATCTGACCCCGAGCCGCCAATTGATCGAGGCGATCGCCATCGCTGCCGATGACCGTCAAGCGGGCGATATTGCAATCTTGGATGTCTCGAATGTGTCCTATCTGGCCGACTACTTCGCGATCGTGACTGGCTTCTCAAAAGCGCAAGTACGGGCGATCGCCGATGCCATCGAGAAGCAGGTCGCTGCGCAGTGCGGCCAGAACCCGTTGCGGGTGGAGGGCAAAACTGAGGGGAGCTGGGTAGTGCTGGACTACGGTGATGCGATCGCCCACATCATGTTGCCAAGCGAGCGGGAGTTTTACAGCCTAGAAGCGTTCTGGGGCCATGCAGAACGCCTAGAGTTACCGGTCTTGCTCGGAGATTGAGATGATGCAACCGCTGCCGCTCTCGGCCTGCCCAGTGCCGGAGGAACAACAACCCCTCAACGAGTACACGCAGTTAAAAGAAGCTTGGCCATTTTGCTGGACGGTGCAGTCGCGTCCGCACTTCGCCCGCAAGCTCTGCTGGGTCTGGCTGGCTGGCTGGGTGATCGCCGGCCCAATTGCGGCGGCTAGCTTTCCACCCCGGTACTTGCCTTGGCGCTTCCTGTTAGCTGGCTCCGGTGGGGCGCTGTTTTTCCTGCTGCTGCTCCTGATGCGACTCTACCTCGGCTGGTGGTATGTCCGCGATCGCCTCAACGATGCTACCGTGAGCTATGAGGAGTCGGGCTGGTACGACGGCCAAACTTGGTCAAAACCGGCTGCGATGCTGATGCGTGATCGCCTCGTCGTCACCTATCAGATCACCCCGATCCTCGATCGGCTGCGGACGACCCTGCTCTTTTTGGCGAGCTGCATTGGTCTCGGTAGCAGCCTCTGGCTGCTTTCAGCTTGAGTCACTGTTTTAGACTGTCCCATAACCTCATTTTCACCATCTGAACCTCTCACGCATGACTCGCGGCTTACGCAACCACGCTCCCGAACTTGAAGTCCATCTCCTGCGAGAGGGCATCGTTGAATCGACTCACTATGTTACGGCGGTGGTTTGCGATGGCCGTGGCCGCGTCCTCTCAGTCGCCGGTCAAGCCGAACTCAGTTCCTTCATTCGCTCAGCGCTCAAACCATTTCAAGCCCTCGCCGCCGCTACGACGGGGACTCTGGAACGCTACGGACTGACTGACAAGGATCTCGCCGTCATCTGTAGCTCCCACCACGGCAGCATCGCCCAAGCCCGCCAAGTCTTCAACATCCTCTGGCACTGCGACCTCGACGCTGACCTACTGCAATGCCCGACCCCGGTGGGCAAAACCAGCCCGCTGCAACACAACTGCTCAGGCAAACACGCCGGGATGCTCGCCGTCAGCCGCCAGCGTAACTGGCCGCTGAATACCTATTTGCACCGCTCGCATCCAGTCCAAAAGCTGATCGTGGATAAAGTCGGCGAGCTACTCGCTATGCCCGGCGATGAGTTCGTGCGTGCCCGCGATGATTGCGGTGCGCCGACCTATGCCATGCGCCTGAGCCAAATGGCGACCCTCTATGCCAAGCTTGCTGCCGGTGATAACCTCGATCTCGAACGGATCGTGCGGGCGATGGTCTACCACCCCACGATGGTGGCTGGGGAAGGGGCTTTTGACACGGAACTGATGCGCCTGACCGAAGGCGAATTGGTCAGCAAAGCGGGTGCCGAGGGCATCCAGTGTATCGGCCGCATCGGTGAGGGTATGGGACTGGCCATCAAGGTGCGTGATGGTGCGAAACGGGCGAAGTATGCCGTCGCGATTCAGATCCTCAAGCAAATCGGTTGGCTGAGTCCACCCGTCGCCGAAACCCTCGCCGATCAGTTCATGCACATTGATGATTACAAACGGCTCGAAATCGCGGGCGAACTGGCGATGGCCTGAGGCCGGTGGCGCACTGCATATTCAGGCTGGCGACAGACTCAAGGCTGATAGCCGCCGGAGGCGATGAGATTAGGACAAGTGAAATGGGGAGAGCGATCGCCACGTGCCTTTTGGGTCTTGGTGTTGATCGCGGTCGGACTCGGCCTCTGGCTGCGCGGCACGCACCTGGGCCACAAGGTCTTCTGGCACGATGAAGTCTACACAGCCATTCGCGCCTCCGGCTTTAATGGTGGTGATGTGATTGAGCGTGTTTTTGACGAGCAGGTGCGATCGCCCGCCGATCTCCTCTACTTCCAGCAACCCCAGCCCGAGCGCGATCTCCGAGATGCCTGGCGAGTGCTGCGCGAGCATCCCGAGCATCCGCCCCTCTACTACCTGCTCGCCCGCTTCTGGATGCAGCGCGTCGGCAGCTCTGTTGCTGTGCTCCGCAGTCTCTCGGCTCTGTTTGGAATCGCTGCCCTGCCGGCGCTGTACTGGCTCGCCTGGGAGCTATTTCATGACGCGCGGGTTGGTGGCGTGGCGATCGCCCTGTTCAGTCTCTCGCCCTTCCACATCCTGTACGCCCAGGAAGCGCGGCAATACAGCCTCTGGACGCTGATGACCCTGCTCGCCAGTGCTGCCCTGCTCCGCGCCCTCCGCCAGCCCAGCGGGCGAACTTGGGCGCTCTACGGTTTGCTGTTGGCGCTCAGCTTCTACAGCTCGCTCCTCGCCGCCTTTGTCGCGGTGAGCTATGCGCTCTATGTGCTTTTGGGCAGTCGCTTACGACCTCAGCGCCAGTGGTGGGGTTTTGCGATCGCCAGCAGCGCAGCCATTCTCAGCTTCAGCCCCTGGCTCTGGACACTGCGCCAAAACCGCGCCCTGCTCGTCGAAAAAACGAGTTGGATGCAGACGCCCAAGCCCCTAGCCGAGCTAGTGGTGACGTGGGGACTGCACATTACCGCCGTGTTTTTTGACCCCCGCTTGCCGAACACCCCCTGGGCCTACCCGCTGTACAATCTCCTGATCTTGCCGCTGGTGGCGATTTTGGCGGCGATCGCCCTCTACTGGTTTTGGCGACGAGCACCGCACCCGGCGCGTCTGTTCGTCGTCTTGCTCTTCATCCTCCCAGCGCTAGCGATCATCTTGCCCGATCTGCTGTTCGGCGGCTTGCGCTCCTCCGTCAGCCGCTATTTCATTCCCAGCTATCTCGCCCTGCAATTGGCGGTCGCCTACCTATTTGCCCGCCAGCTCGGGCAACCGGCGGGGAAACAGGCTCGCCGTTGGGCAATTGGTTTTGTGCTGCTGCTCAGTCTTGGTCTCGGTTCTGGGCTTGCGAGTTGGGCGGCGCCGACTTGGTGGAACAAGTTGAGCGGTCAAGCGACGCTGGCGATCGCCGACATCCTCAACCAAGCCGAGCGTCCCTTGCTGATCGGTAATACCGATGGGATTAATACGGGTCACCTCGTCTCGCTGGCACACGAACTGGACGGTCACGTCCGCCTGCAACTCACCCATGCAGCCAATCCCCCCCAGCCAGCCGATGGCTTTGCCACAGTCTATCTCTACAATCCCTCCCGCCGCTGGTCATCCCTTTTTCCGACTGCTCAGCCCCGCTACGAAGGCGAACTCTCCCTCTGGCAGCTCATGCCCACTGCCGAGACATCCCGCCCCTGAGCGACCGTGCTCGTAGCTATGATGCGGAAGCCAGAAGTCAGAAAACATAGATTTTCAAGGCTGCCCGCGAATTTGAACGAGGCGGGTCGCGATCGCCCCACCCTCCACTGTCAGCGTCGGGCTGATTGACTGCCTGGAGTCCGCCCGGCGATTCTGCCGTGGTTGATGGCGATCGCCCCACATCCGTAGCCCTCACTACTTCCCGGCAGGGCTAGCGAGCGCTATCGTGTAACTTTTGCATAGCTCTTCTCGCGAGATGTCCAGTATGGTTGACCTGACTCCCAACCCCAGTTTTAGCCTAACTCTGCGGGTTGAAATTCCCAATGCACCGGGCAGTTTGGCCAGCGTCACCAGCGCCATTGGTCACAGCGGCGGCAACCTCGGTAATATTGCGCTGCTTGAGCAAACTCGCCGCCTGTCGCACCGCGAGTTTGTCGTTGATGCCGCCAGCACCGAGCACGCCGATCGGATTGTCGCTGCTGTGCGTGCCGTTCCGAATATCAAGATCATTGAAGTCTCCGACCGCACCTTTGACCTGCATCGAGGCGGCAAGATCCATGTTGAGAGCCGCTTCCAGCTTGCCTCACAATCGGATCTGGCGATGGCCTACACGCCAGGGGTGGGGCGAATTTGTCAGGCGATCGCCACCGCTCCCGATCAGGTCTACGAACTGACGATCAAGCGCAACACTGTCGCGATCGTCACTGACGGCAGCGCTGTGCTCGGCTTGGGCAATCTCGGCCCCGAAGCCGCCCTGCCGGTCATGGAGGGCAAGGCGATTTTGTTCAAAGAATTTGCGGGCGTCGATGCCTTTCCGATTTGCTTGGCTACCCAGGACAGTGACGAAATCATTGAGACGGTCAAACGCATCGCGCCGGTCTTTGGCGGGGTCAATCTGGAAGATATTAGTGCGCCGCGTTGCTTCGAGATCGAGCAGCGCCTTAGCCAGGATCTCGACATCCCAGTCTTTCACGACGACCAAAATGGCACCGCCATTGTCACCTTGGCTGCCCTCTACAATGCTCTGAAGCTGGTGAAAAAATCGCTCGCCGAGGTGCGGGTGATCATCAACGGCGCGGGAGCAGCGGGGGTGGCGATCGCCCGTCTCCTCAAGCAGGCCGGGGTGAAAACGATCTGGCTCTGCGACTCTTGCGGCATCGTCTCCAAGCAGCGAACTGATTTAACCCCCGAAAAACAGGCATTGGCAGTTGCAGCGCAGGGGACACTGACGGAGGCACTCCAGGGAGCCGATATTTTCCTCGGCGTCAGTGTGCCCGGGGTGCTGACACCGGCAATGGTCAGCGGCATGGCGGCTGACCCGATCGTGTTTGCGATGGCGAACCCGATCCCAGAGATCCAGCCAGAACTGATTACCGACCAAGTGGCAGTCATGGCGACTGGCCGCAGCGATTACCCCAATCAGATCAATAATGTGCTCGCCTTCCCCGGCGTGTTTCGTGGCGCGCTCGACTGTCGGGCACAGGCGATCATCCCGGCGATGTGTCTGGAGGCAGCGCAGGCGATCGCCTCTTTGGTCACTCCTCAAGACCTCGACCGCGAGCACATCATTCCCTCCGTGTTTGATCCTCGCGTGGCGACGACGGTCGCCGCCGCCGTCCAACAAGCCGCGCGGCAAGCAGGTGTGGCTCGCCAGTAGTCAGGGTGGTCTGAGCGTGGCTAGGGCCTAAAAACCGCTCGGCCCGCTATAGCCGGACAGCACCGCCAACTGCTGGAGCGAGACCGCCCCGGGCTGGAGCAACTGCCCACCGATTTCCCAGGTCGGGTAAGCACGCACGCCTTGCTGTCTGCACAGCGCTGTTTGGGGGTTTTCGCCGCGTGGATCGCACTCGACCTCAGTGATGAAGGGGACAGCCGCCTCACCAAATAAGTCTTTTTGGTAGCGGCAAGCCCCACACCAGTAAGTGCTATAGAGGCGCGCACCCGTTTGCTGGAGGTGTTTCGCCAGGGCCACCTTGGCGTCACCCGCAGCGGCGGCTGGTGGTGGCTTGAGTTGTCCAGTAGTCGCGATCGCTGGGGCAGCCCCTTGGTCGGGCGCATCTTCGGGCCGACTGGGGGGGGGCGGTGCAACGGCGGGAGAAGACGCAGCACGCGCCTGCGTTTCGGCAGCGGTCAAATCGCGACGCAATTCGGCGACGAGGGCATTCGCCTGCGCCTTGTCCGGATGGGCTGCGGGCAGAGCCAAGAGCTTGTCGATGGCCCGTTGCCACTGACTCGTCACCAACTGCCAATCTTGGGGTGATTTCGCCGACTGGGCGATCGTCCGTGCACCCGCCGCCACATCCCGCGCGTCTTGCAGAACATTGCTAGTGACAGGTGGACTCGTCGGCGTCGTAGTGGTGACAGGACTAGGGCTAGGGGCTGTGGTGGTGGTCGGTGTCGGCACGGGATCTGGACTCGCGTTTGAGCCGCAACTACTCAGCAAACCGAGGGCAACGCAGAGTAAACCAAAGTGGCGGAGCGGCGCAGGGAGTGGCATGGGTTTTAATCGGGCGATCGCCAGGGCAAGTCATGAGTCAGGGAGGGGGTGAATCGTCAACGCGGCAATTCTGCTCCTAAGATAGCTCACGGGCTGAAGGAGTCACAGTTGGCGATACGGGGCGATCGCCGCGTCACCTATCTGGCGACGGATTTCGTGCGCGGCGAGCCAACAATCTGAGCATCAGTGTTACAGAATTTGAAGTTCTGTCAAGCAGAATCCGAGGCGGTTGAGTCACTGGGGTAAACTGGCGTTTGAAATCCATCCGTATTGATTGAGATAACACTCGCGAAGGAGTCAGGATTCAATGTCTCATAGCGTTAAGATTTACGATACCTGTATTGGTTGCACCCAGTGCGTGCGCGCTTGCCCTCTGGATGTGCTGGAAATGGTGCCCTGGGACGGTTGCAAAGCCGGTCAGATCGCCTCTTCCCCCCGTACCGAAGACTGTATTGGCTGCAAGCGCTGCGAAACCGCTTGCCCGACTGACTTCTTGAGCGTCCGCGTTTACCTCGGTGCGGAGACAACCCGCAGCATGGGTCTGGCTTACTAGAAAACCGGTTCGAGTTCTTGCAACGCCAAGTGATTCATCATCATGCTCAACTTGAGCATATTTTGGATGCCTGCGTTGAATGTCAGTTTTGATAAATGATGAGATTGCCTTGCTAAGCTCTTGTCACTGGTGCGATCACCAGAGCACTCATATCGTTTTTTACAATCATCGTTTTGGGAGCCTTGTGCTCCCGATTTTTTTGGGCAACGCTGCCAGCGCCTGCCGACGGCATAGCCCAGCCCTCAACCCTCAACCCTGAACGTCAATCATGCTCGTCGTTGCCCTCCCCAAAGGCGCACTGCTGCGCGATAGCATCGCCCTCTGTCGGCGTGCTGGTCTCGATTTCACAGAATTTCTGAGCGCCGATAATCGCCACCTCCAGATCGTCGAGCCGACTAGCCGAGCAAAGGCACTCCTCGTACGTGCCCAAGATGTCCCAGTGTATGTCGAGTACGGTCAGGCACAACTGGGCATCGTCGGCTACGATGTGCTGCGCGAAAAAGTCCCCCAAGTCGCCCAGCTCGCTGATCTAGGCTTTGGCCCCTGCCGGATGTCGGTCGCCGTTCCGGCGGCTAGCCCCTACCAGCGCGCTCTGGCTCTCCCGCCGCACGGCCGCGTTGCCTCCAAGTTTGTCCGCTGTGCCCGCGAATATTTTGAGCAACTGGGGCTACCAGTGGAGATCGTGCCGCTCTATGGCTCCGTCGAGCTAGGACCGCTGGTGGGCATGGCGGAGGCGATCGTCGATCTGGTCTCCACCGGCCGCACCCTCCGCGACAACGGTCTGATCGAGATTGAGGTGCTGTTTCAGAGCACAGCCCGCCTGATTGCTCATCCGCTCAGCTACCGGCTCAATGCTGACCAGTTGCAAACTTGGGTCGCAACCCTGCGATCGCTCAGTCCTGCAACAACCACCGCTGTCACCCCCTAGTACTGCTACGCGGAGTTTTGAGTTCTAAATTTTGAGTTCTGAGTGCTTGCAATCCGGGAATCCTGGGGATTTTGAATGGGCATCTTATTGCCGCCATCCTGTACTAGCGAACCGAATCGGAAATTTTCTGGGCTTGGGAGTGGCGCAATCTAATTTCTAAAGGATTGGGTTGATGCGATTGCATAGGCCTTCAGTTATGGCCTAAGAGGGATATTTAACAAATTTAGCGTTGTGCAGGATTGGGAGCATCCCAGATTGGCAGCCCTACACTCCTATCGCGGAGTGGGCAACTGCAACGCCAAAGTGGGATGCACCTACAGGATCACTGGCTCAGAGCACGCAAGAACTGTTGCATACTGGCTAAAAACCCCGGTTTCTTGGGTTTCGCTTTGCCATCGCTCTCGCTGTCTGCGGCGGCGGTTTCGGTGGCTCCCGTCAGTAAGCGTTCGAGGCGATCGCCCACCGGCTTCGTCGCCTCCTCAGCGAGCAACTGATAGCCTTCATCCTCGGTTTCCAGCCACACTTGCCAAGGTTGCGGGAAGCGCCGCGTCAGCGCCCCACCCTCAAAGGGTCGCAAGTAGTAGGCCGTTTCTAGCGTGCTCAGGAAGCGATCGCGCAGTTGGCGCGCCGCGTAGCCGATGCCCACCGTCGCCACGCTCTCCAGTTGCGGGGTCAGCAGGATGACGGGGCGATCGCCCGCCAGCTTGCACAGCTTCTCGACCCGCTCGACTTCAATTGCTGAGGGCGAGACCAGCAGCAGCAATTGATCATCGTCACTGAGTTTGCTCTCGATCGGCGTCAGGCGGCTGCCGAGATCACCGACCTGAAACGGCACCTCACCCCAATCCCGCCGTGCCAGAGCAGCGGCTCCCGTGTCCGGAAAAATAAGCCGCAAGCCGGAACCATAGTCAGCGAATAGGTCGGCAAATTCGCGCGCCAAACGCTGCGCTTCGAGGGCAATTTCCGGCAGCACCAGCTCAACTTGGAGGCGCGGACAGCCCGCTTCGAGGGCATTGAGGGTAGCCGTTTTAGCTTGAGCGATCGCCGCCTCTAGACTGTCAGGAATTTCAGACATCTCAACGCAGAGTTGCGGTTAATGGACTCGATCCTACCGCGATCGCTCCCCGGTTTGGCGTCCGGCCGACGCGATCAGTCGGCACCTCGTTGGCGAATTCAACCCGCCGCTTCCCAATTAACCTGCTCCGTCTGACCCCAGAAACCTTGATACTTGGTCACTTCGACATCTCCCAACACTTGCGTCTGGCAGGCAAGGCGCAAGCCGCGCTCAGGCGAGTGGGGCGGTAGCGAGAGCCGGGCGTTTTCACGCCAGCCTGGCTCCGAGACTTCGCCCTGCACCGCGACCGCGCAGGTGCCGCAAGTGCCGACACCGTGACAGTTGATGACTTTGGCGTTGCCGTTGTACATTTCGATTCCGTGCTCTAATAGAAATTTGCGGAGATTTGCGCCGCGATCGCAAGTCAACGTTTTTCCCTGTGCTCTGACTGTCGGCATCGTCACTAGCTCCTGACGTGTAAGTTCAGCAGTCTACATTTTTAATAAGATAACGACTTCTCAAAGCCATGAGTACGGCACCCCAGATTTGGCTCTACGACACGACGTTGCGCGATGGCGCACAGCGGGAAGGACTCGCCCTCTCGCTCGACGACAAGCTGCGGATTGCCCGCAAACTCGATGGTATGGGCATTCCCTTCATCGAAGGCGGTTGGCCGGGGGCCAATCCCAAAGATGTCCAGTTTTTCTGGAAGCTGCGCGAGGAGCCGTTGCAACAAGCCGAGGTCGTGGCCTTTTGCTCTACCCGCCGTCCCCAGGTCGCGGCGGCTGACGACAAAATGTTGCAGGCGATTCTAGCGGCGAACACGCGCTGGATCACTCTGTTCGGCAAGTCCTGGGATCTGCACGTGACTGAGGGATTGCAAGCAACGCTCGCAGAAAATTTGGCGATGATCGGCGAGACGATCACCTATCTGCGCGACCAAGGGCGGCAGATTATTTACGATGCGGAGCACTGGTTCGACGGCTACAAGCAGAATCCTGACTACGCGCTGCAAACGCTGGCAACCGCGATCGCCGCCGGAGCCGATTGGCTCACCCTCTGCGACACCAATGGCGGCACGCTGCCCCATGAGGTGAGTGAGATTGTGCAAGCGGTGGTGGTGGCCTTTCCAGAATTGACTTCTCCCGATGGGGGGCCGAGGCTGGGCATCCATACCCACAATGATTCTGGGACTGCTGTGGCCAATGCGATCGCCGCCGTTCGCGCTGGTGCCCAGATGGTGCAGGGCACGATCAATGGCTATGGCGAGCGCTGTGGCAATGCCAACCTCTGCACCCTGATCCCCAACTTGCAGCTCAAGCTGGGCTACCAGTGCCTGGCCGAAGCACAATTGACCCACCTCGCCCCCGCCAGCCGGGCGATCAGCGAGATTGTCAATTTAGCGCCCGATGATCACGCCCCTTTCGTCGGCCGCTCGGCCTTCGCCCACAAGGGTGGCATCCACGTCTCGGCGGTCGCTCGCAATCCGCTGACCTACGAGCACATCGAGCCGGAAGCGGTCGGCAACGAACGGCGAATTGTGATCTCTGATCAGTCGGGACTCAGCAATGTGCTGGCGAAGGCGCGCAGCTTTGGCATCGAGTTGGAGCCGGGCGATCCGACCTGTCGCCAGATTCTGCAACAGCTCAAAGAATTAGAAAGCCAGGGCTACCAGTTTGAAGCGGCGGAAGCCAGCTTTGAATTACTGATGCGGGCGGCGCTCGGCCGGCGACCAGCCTGGTTCAAGATTGAGGGGTTCCAGGTCACCTGCGACATTTTGCAGACGGCGAATCAAGCGAATAAAAGCGCGCTGGCGACGATCAAAGTCGAAGTCCGAGGCGAGGAAATGCTGGAGGCGGCTGAGGGCAATGGACCAGTCTCCGCCTTGGATGCCGCACTTCGCAAGGCATTAGTACAGGTCTACCCGGAAATTGCTGGCTTCCATCTCACCGATTACAAGGTGCGAATTCTCGACGGTCACGAAGGTACCTCAGCGATCACGCGAGTGCTGATCGAATCCAGTGACGGTGAGACGCGCTGGACGACCGTGGGGGTGTCGAGCAACATCATTGATGCCTCCTACCAAGCAGTGGTTGAAGGCATTGAGTATGGGCTGCTGCTGCGATCGCCCGTGAAACAAGCCGCACATGAATTGCCTCTACCCGCCGTCCGTTCGTCGCGATGAAAGGCGGGGACGTTGCGGGTTAGCGGCGCTGTCAAGATGGATGGCAACCCCAAATCCTGCGACACGGAATCAGCCGTCAACAAGCGACACATGCAAAGTCTTGCAGCCAGGTTCAAACCATTGGCTGACTGTCGCCTGTTTGTCCTATGCCAGATTGTCCTCAATTTCAGCCAGAACCGTGAAGAGGAAGTCGATCCCGCTCGCAAGCTGGCGCTTGATCGCTTGGGTCACAGGCAGAAAGTTACTCAAGCTACTGGTGCTAAGCTTCTCAAAACTAGAAATCATGGGCTTTCAAGGAGTGATGTGTACTCTCGGTGTAATGACAAATTAATGACGTCCTGATTATAACAGACTGTAAAATCCTGTTTGGCGTGGCCAACTACTAAATTTTGTGGCTCGTGACGGAGCGCCGAGACGGTCAAAGCACCATCAAACCAGGCTTCGGCAGCACTGGTGTCTACGCCGTCCCCGTAACCTATTTGATAAGAAATAAATGATTTAAATGTTTAAACCATGAGATAGTCTTATTGTTACTAAGATTTTTGGGGTTGGGAACTCGGCCTGTTGGCGGTGTAGTTCGCCTCGTCAATGTTGTTTGCTGGAGCAGGAGACAGAGTTATGGGTTGGGGACTGCTGATCGCGCTGGTGGTCATCATCGGTGTCGTGGCGTCGATTGTCATCAGTAGCTATAACCGCCTGGTGACGCTACGCAACCGTTACCAAAATGCCTACGCGCAAATCGACGTGCAGCTACGCCGTCGCTATGACTTGATTCCTAACTTGGTCGAGACCGCCAAAGGTTACATGAAGCATGAGCGAGAAACCTTTGAAGCGGTGATCGCCGCGCGCAATGCGGCGATGACGGCGAATAGTCAAGCCGCGAGTCAGCCTGGTGATCCGTCAGCCATGCAAGGTCTGGCTCAGGCTGAAGCGATGCTCGGCGGCACCCTCGGCCGCCTCTTTGCCCTTGCCGAGGCCTATCCTGACCTCAAGGCGGATCGCACCATGACCCAGCTCATGGAGGAGCTAACATCTACTGAGAATCGTATCGCCTTTGCGCGTCAGGCTTTCAATGATGGCGTGACGCTCTACAATACCCAGCGCGAGGTCTTTCCCAGCAATATCATCGCCGGGATGTTCAACTTCCAGGGTGCCGAACTGCTGCAAGAAGCGGATCCCGAAGTGCGCTCCGCACCGCGCGTGTCCTTCTAGCGAGTCTTGAGTTTGGCTGATGGCTTCCCACCGCTGGGGAGCCGCTCCTACTCAGCCGCACGATTCTATCTGCCGAAAAGCGGTTATGAATTTTTTCGAGCATCAAGAAGTGGCGCGCAAAAACACGACGCTACTACTGTTTTTGTTTGCGGTATCGGTCATTTTCACCATCTGCGCTCTCTACGTCGCCATCGTCATCCTGCTTATGACGGCTGGGCCAGAGATCACGGTGAATGGTCAGTCGATTTATCGGCTCTGGTCACCGCTGCTGTTTGGCGTCGTCGCCCTGGGGACGCTGGCGGTGGTGGGTGGGGGCACGACTTGGCGGATTTCTACGCTGCGGGGCGGCGGCGGCGTCGTGGCTCAGGAACTGGGTGGGCAACTGGTCGCGCTCAACTCCGATGATCCCGAGGAGCAGAAGTTGCTCAATGTCGTTGCGGAGATGGCGATCGCCTCCGGTATTCCCGTCCCCGATGTCTACATCCTCAATCACGAGCCGGGGATCAACGCTTTTGCCGCCGGTTTCTCGACCGACGATGCGGCGATCGGCGTCACGCGTGGCTGCGTGGAGCAATTGTCCCGGGACGAACTCCAGGGCGTGATTGCCCACGAGTTCAGCCATATTCTCAACGGCGATATGCGGTTGAATCTGCGCCTGATTGGCGTTTTACACGGGATTTTGCTCATTTATCTGATCGGTCGCGGCTTGCTCCGGATCGTCTTTGATACCGGCGTGCGCGTGCGCTCATCCGATGACAAGAAGGGCAATGCGGTTCTGGTTGTGGTCGCAGCCGGTTTTGCCTTCGTGGTCATCGGCAGCATCGGTTTTTTCTGCGGACGGGCGATCAAAAGCGCTGTTTCGCGGCAGCGGGAATTTCTCGCCGACGCTTCGGCGGTGCAGTTCACGCGCAATCCGCTCGGCATTGGCGGCGCGCTGCGGAAAATTGGCGGTTACGCGCGTGGCTCCGATTTGCTCACCGGTAAGGCGGAGGAGCACAGCCACCTCTTCTTTGGCAGTGCCTTGGATAGCTGGTTTTTCCCGGGCCTCCTCGCCACTCACCCCCCGCTTGAGGCGCGGATTGGTCGGATTGAGGGGCTGAAAGTGGCGGCGCGGCGATCGCAACGCTCAGCCGCAGCTACCCCCTTAACTGCAACCGGGGCGATGGGCTTCGCGGGGGGCGCGGCGGCCGCGAATGAGCCGAGCCAAGCGGCGCGATCGCCCCAACCCCAGCAACTACAAGTCAAGCCAGGGAGCGTGATCACCGCCGTCGGCACCACCGATCCGGAACACCTCGCCTATGCCCGCGCGCTACTCGCCAAGCTGCCGGAGGAATTGCGTCAGGCGGTGCGCGATCGCGCCAGTGCCGCTGCGATTATTTACGGGTCATTACTCGATCGTCAGGCCGAGATTCGCAACCAGCAATTGATCTTGCTCAAACAAGCCGATGGCGTTGAGATTGCTGAGGCGTCACTGCGGTATGGTGCGCTCGTCGCCCAGCTCGATCCCCGCCTCAAGCTGCCCCTGGTTGATCTCACGATTCCCGCCCTCCGCCAGAGTTCCAGTGCCCAGATCGAGCAATTTTTTCAGCAGGTGAAGCAGTTGGCGACAGCGGATGGCAAAGTCTCCTTTTCGGAGTACATTTTGCAAATTGTTTTGCAACGCCGCTTACAGCCACACTTCAGCCAGAAGGAGGGGCGATCGCAAGTGCAACACACTGCCATTGGTGCGATCTGGGATGACTGCACGGTTGTTCTCACGGCTCTGGCGAAGGTCGGCCACACCAGCCAGCAAAATATCACCTACGCCTTCCGCTCCGGGATGTTCCGGCTCCCCGGTGCCAGCAAGCGCGGCGTGCCGCCAGAGCCACCCGCCTGCAACCTGCGCGATGTCAGTCGCAGTTTGGCGCGCTTAGAACGCGCCGCGCCGAAGCTGAAGCAAGCGGTGGTGGATGCCTGTGCTCACACGGTTTTGGTCGATCACCACGTCACCGTGCGCGAGGCCGAGTTGCTCCGGGCGATCGCCATTGCCCTGGGTTGCCCGCTGCCACCCTTTTTAGAAACGGCTTAATCTGTCGGTTGCGACGTCTCAGCCGTAAGCATCTGGGGCTGAGCGGGAATGGCGATGACAAATTCGGTGCCGACGCCGGGTTCTGAGGTACAGGTGAGGCGGCCCTGGTGGCGTTCGACGATGATCTGCTGACAGACTGCCAGCCCTAATCCCGTGCCCTGACCGACCGGCTTGGTGGTAAAAAATGGCTCAAATAAGCGTGACTGCAATTCGCGCGGAATCCCCGGCCCGGTGTCACGAATGCGAATCTCTACCCAACCTGCGGCCGTCAGCGCCGTTTGGATGGTGATTTGGCGCTCCGTCACGGTTGCGAGCGCGTCGATCGCATTGGTCAGGAGATTGACAATCACTTGATCGATCTGACCCGGACAGCAGACGAGCGGTGGTAGCTTGCCATACTGGCGCTGAATGGTGATGTCCGGTTGACCGGCTTTCCCGCGTAGGCGGCTTTGCAGAATCAGCAGCGCCCTCTCAATGCTGGTGTGGAGGTCAGTTGTTTTCATCGCCACATCATCCAGCGAAAAACTGCGGAGCGAGCGGATAATCTCGCGAATTCGGCGTGTGCTGACTTGCATCGACTTGAGTAAGCTGGGCAAGTCCGAGCGCACGAACGTCAGGTCGATGGCGTTCAATTCTGCTTGTAGCTCGGCATCGACCTCGGGATAGCGCTCTTGATACCGATCCACGAGGTGGAGTAAATCCAAGGCGTAGCGATTGGCATGGTCGAGGTTACCGTGGATGAAATTTGTCGGGCTAGCAATCTCGTGAGCAATCCCGGCCGCGAGTCGTCCCAGCGAGGCTAGGGATTCGTTCTGAATCAACTGCGCTTGGCGTGCCCGCAGCAGTCGTTGCACGGTTTCCAGTTCTTGTGCGCTTGCTTGGTGTGCGGTGCGTTCTGCCGCTAGGGCTTGGGTGAGCGCTGCATTGGCTTGTTGCTGTTGGTTGAGCTTGCTGGTTAGGTCTTCATTGGTGACGCTCAGTGTGCGAATGCGCTCATCTACCTGTTGCTGCAACCGCTCAGGGCGCTTGATGATGAAGGCAACGAAAGTGGCTAAGAGAGCCATGGCTAGGATGAGCAGAAGTTGTCCCAGGGTTGCGATTGGACGATGTTGCCAGCCCCCAATCGGCGCGATCGCCAATGTCCACGACTGATCTGCTACGCGCAGCGGCACGCTCAGCGGCTGGGTGAGTGGGGCACCACTCCGCGCTACTACCAAACCGGCTACCCTGTCGAATTGCAGACTGAGTTCATAGTGGTAGCCGGCGGCCGTGAGTGCTTCGAGGCCGCTCGCGGCGAGTAACTCCGGCAGGGACAGAAGAACGACAACCGCGCCGAGGGGAGATACAGTGGCATCGGCTGTGAGACTGACCGGCTGTTGAACAAGCAGGGCGTAGTCTTGTCCGTTGAGCAGCACGACTTCCAGGGTCAAATGCGGACTCTGTATTGCGTCTGGGGACAGAGCCGCGAGTTGTCGGGCGGCTACCGGATCGTTGGCGATCGCCGGAGCCGTGCCATCGTTGGCAAAGAGACGTGCCCCACGCGCCGCAGGGTAGCGCTCCTGGAAGATCGGCCGATAGCGGGCGAGGTCGGGCAGGCGCTCCGGCTGCTGAGTCCACAGGGCGGCGAGCGTATCGGCGGCGGCGAGCGATCGCCATAGCTCCGCTTCCAAGGCTGTCACAGCTTGATGCGCGGCTTGGTCAGCGCGCTGGCGTTCGGTGCGGGCGGGCGACCGCTCGAGCACCTGGCTGAGCAACCCACCGAGTAGGATAACACCGACAAAGATGGTGAGCGGTAACCAGGGTTTGGAGAAGCGTCGGGGCTGCTGCATGGGTTCGGAGCGATCACCACTACGACCATTAACCTGAATAGCGGGGGATCTAGGGCCGCTAACCCCAGATTACTCGGTCGCCCGGTCTGATGGTGGAGACGGCGGGGAGTGGGGAGCTGGGGCTGGCAACGACTGGGCTGCCCCGAAGCCGCTGACCAACTGACCCGTGCTCGGCCGCAGGGCAAAGATGCGGAAGTCGGGTAATTGGCGTAGCGTGGTGATAATCTCGCCAAATTTGTCTTGGAACTGTGTGGCGATCGCCGACCACTGTACCGTATCGCGCGGCACGAGCTGCGCAGTACATTGCCAGGTCAAGCGTGGCCGCGCAAAGATTTGCCCGCTGGCGGCTTCATCGGCAATCAGCATCAGGCTGACCTGCGGGTTGGCGTGTAAATTGCCGGTATGCGCCGATAGACCACTGACGAAAATGTAGAAGCACCCCGACTCGTCTTGCCAGAAGGGTGCGTAGCTGGCAGTCGGTTGACCGTCGATGGTGGCGGTCGCGAGGATGGCGCTGCGGCACTGTTGGCTGAGTTTGGTAATGAGGTCGGCGGTAGCTTCGGTGGGGGGCATGGGCTTGACGGCGAGAGAGCGGCGGTACGGACTTCTTGATTGCGGCACGAGGGTAACTAATCCTGGCGCTGACGAACGCTGCGAGAGCGCAGATATTCCGCAACACAGGCGATCGCGCCGGAGCCGAGAATCAGCAGGACGCTGAGGGCGTTGATATCGGGTTTGACGCCGGTGCGAATGCGGCTGAAAATTTCCATCGGTAGGGTGGTAGCGCCCGGCCCAGCCGTGAAGCTGGCGATCAGAAAATCATCCATGCTGAGCACAAAGGACAAGAGACAACCGGCTACGATCGCCGGAGTCAGCTCGGGCAGGAGGACTTTTATAAAAGCTTGAACCGGAGTGGCACCCAGATCGAGCGCCGCTTCCTCGAGGTAGGGATCGAGACTCGTCAAACGCGAGGAGACGACAATCGCCACATAGGCGAGGCAGAAAACGATGTGAGCCGCCACGATCGTCCATAAGCTCAGGGGGATGCCGAGGGCGGCGAGGAAGATCAGGGTGGCTACGGCGATCGCAATATCCGGCACAATCAGCGGCAAGTAGGCAATGCCGCGATACAAGCCTTTCCCCCAAAAACGATACTTGGCGAGACCCACCGCCATTAGGGTTCCCAGGATCGCCGCTACCGCTACAGCCGTGAGGGCCACGGTGAGGCTATTTTCAAGCGCCCGCAAAATGCGGCCGTCGGCAAAGAGGCGCGCATACCAGCGCCAAGAGAAGCCATCCCAGCCGGCACTATAAGCGGAGCGATTGAAGCTATAGACTCCCAAAACCAGGATGGGTAGGTACATATAGCCGAACAGAAGCAACGCCAACAAGCCCAGCCAAGACAGGCGGATCGGGAACCGTGGTGGGCGAGCCGGGGGTGATGAGGGTGGCAAGGGCGTGTCCGTTGGACTCATGCGGGCAGCGAGCGCAGGGCAAGGGGGCAGACAACAGCAGGAACCACGCTGGCTTCAGTGGACGAGTTGGTGCTCAAAGGCAAAACGGACTAACTCGGCGCGATTATTCGTTTCCGTTTTGCGCAGCAGGCTACTGACATACTTCTCAACCGTCCGGGAACTGAGATGCAGGCGATCGCCCATGTCATTATTTGAGAGACCGGTAACGAGCAACGCCAACACCTGTTGCTCGCGGTCAGTGAAATCGGGGGTATCATGGGCGCGGGCAACGGTTCCAAGGGCGGTTGCGAGTGCCGTCGTCGTTGCGAGCGGTGTCGTCTCCGTTGCCGGAAATCGCATCTCTGCTTGCACCGCTTGCGCCCGCTCCAAGAGGTTGCGGACAATCGCCCCCAACTCATCCATTTCAAATGGTTTCGGTAAATAAAGGTCGCAGCCGACCTGGTAGCCACGAATGCGCTCCTCTGTGCGATCACACTCGGTTAGAAAAATCACCGGCAGCAACCGAAACTCAGGCCGACGGCGGACTTGTTGTACCAGCTCATATCCATCCCGCAAAGGCATTCTGATATCCGCGATCAGGAGATGGGGGTGATAGCTCTCGAGCCGCTTCAGCGCTTCTTCGCCATTCGCCGCATCAACCGTCGCGTAACCTTGGGTCTCTAAGTAGTCGCTGATCGCCAGACGCACGCCAACATTATCGTCAGCAATTAAAATGAGCAGCGGCATGGCGAAGTCAAATAGAGCGTATCCATTCAGCTTAGCACTCCAAACTTAGAGGAGTTGTCCATATTGACCACTATTGTGACCTCTAGTGAGCACCAAACCGGCTGTTCAAGCTGGACTACGGCAGACTACCAGATGCTCGAAGCCAAGCGCAGCCCGCCGAGCGCCATGTGGCTCCCCAATGGACGACCAGAAGCCGGACTTACTTAAAGCCGACCGAGGCCTGCCAGACGAAGGCAAGGAGCAAGAAAAAGACTGGGATCAACGGCAGGACATCCACCAACGGATCGAAGATAGCGTAGGCTTCCGGCAACTTGGCGAGCAACAGTGTAGCTTCCATACCCAACGGTTTCCAATACAGCGTGTTAAGAATTGGCAATGATTTTAACACGCGGCGGCGTGCCGCTGTAAGCCGTCGCTCAAGCTTCGAGTCCAGAGTCTGATGCCGTTTCTGTGAGCCAGGCGGCGAACTCGCTCGTAAAGCGATCGCCCACAATCGCCGCCCGGATGCGCTGCGTGAAGCGGATCAGCTCGGTGACGTTATGTAGGGACAGGAGGACGTGAGCAAGCAATTCGCGGGCGCGCACGAGATGGCTGAGGTAGGCGCGGCTGAAATGTTGGCAGGTGTAACAGGGGCAATCAGCCGCGAGCGGCTGCAAGTCGGCGCGAAAACGGGCATTTTTCAAGTTCCAACGCTCACCGTCCACGAGCGCCGTGCCGTGGCGGCCGAGGCGGGTGGGCAACACACAGTCGAAGAGATCGACGCCCGCTGCGATCGCCTGGGCAATCTCGCGGTAAGTACCGACCCCCATGAGGTAGCGAGGTTTGCTCGCGGGCAGCAGCGGCGCTGTTTTCGCCACGATCGCCCGCATCAGCGCCGGCGGTTCGCCGACACTGACACCGCCGATGGCATAGCCGGGAAGATCGAACTGGGCGATCGCCTGGGCAGCCGTCACCCGTAGCTCCGCATAGACCCCCCCTTGCACGATGCCAAATAGCGCTTGCTCCCGAGGGTGTTGGTGGGCGGCGATACAGCGTTCGAGCCAGCGGTATGTGCGCTCGGTGGCGGCGGCGACCGCTGCTCGGGTCGCGGGATAGGGCGGGCATTCATCAAAGGCCATGATCACGTCAGCACCCAGCGCATTCTGGATCGCAATCGAGCGTTCGGGGCTGAAAGCGATGAGGCGACCATCGCGCGGCGAGCGAAAGGTCACCCCAGTCTCATCAATTTGGCGTAAGTCGCTGAGGCTAAACACCTGAAACCCGCCCGAATCCGTCAAGATCGGTTGCGGCCAAGCCATGAACTGATGCAAACCACCAGCCGCAGCCACTAAATCCTCACCGGGCTGGAGATGCAGGTGATAGGTATTGGCTAAAACCATCTGCGCTCCAGCTTGGGCAAGCTGGGCTGGTGTCAGACCCTTGATCGTCGCCAGCGTGCCAACTGGCATGAAGCGAGGGGTTTCAACCGCGCCGTGGGGAGTGTAGAAGGTAGCCGCGCGTGCCTGAGTTGTCGAGCAATGGGCTTGGAACTGGAGGCTAAAAGCCGCGTTGCCGGCGATCGTGTCCGGGGTGCTAGAAGGGATAATCGTCGTCGAGCTGCACATCCCACTTCGCTGACAGCACGTGGGTTAGCATCGCCTCCAAGGCGGCATCATCGAGGTTCGCCGACACTTCACTGGTCACGAGAGGATCGGTGAGGGGAATTAAGCGTAAAAGGCGATTATCCTGCACGAGATCAAAGCACGTGCGCCCATCGGGAAGTTGCTGCAATTGCAGATAGTCGAAGCTGTGAATATTGAGATAAAGAGCGTGGTTCGCGATCAGCGTAGACTGGTGCGCCTCTGCGAAGACTTCTTGCACGCAGCCTTCACCTTCATTGCGAACCGCGTTGTCGAGGTAGTGAATGTAGCGAACCCGACCAAGCTGTCCGAGTAAGCGGTAAATATCATCAGGGTTGATGATGGTACCGGTTTCAATAATGCAGGGAGCCGGGAGGGATTGGGGGAACTGGTTACAACTCATAGGAGATCGTTTGGATGCAGACGAAGCCAAGCACGCTATGCCACTTACCCTGTAGACCGCTAGAACTTAGCCCGCTGAGGAACTAAGCTAGACAAAAACCAGCGCGGCGATCACGCCAAGCCACAACCTGATGATAGATTGCTAAATTTGCACCAGTTCTAACCGCGAAAGCAGACCCCCTTGGTGCCAATCAGCGGTCGCGATTGGCCGAGTGTCTAACTCCTGAAAATATCTTAGCCTATGTTCTTCGAGCTGTTGCGATTTTGCTGACGGCTCGGGCTTTGGCTCGCAGCACAGCGATGAAAAAGTAGTAGATGCATGATTTCTGGTTAATGCGCCCGGTCGTTTGGGGGCGCTCCTTTTTGGGGGCGGTATTGTTTTACACCGTCCTGCCTGTGCCCTCGGCTTGGGGTAGCCAGTTTCACCGCGTGGCGCGCTGGGCACCGCTGGTGGGTCTGGGTCTGGGCATGATCTTGGCAGGAATCGCTCTGGGTCTGGATGGGCTGGGGATGCCACCGCTGACCCGTAGCGCCTTGGTCGTAATTTTGGGGTGGGGGCTGACAGGCGGCCTCCATCTCGATGGGGCAATGGACACCGCCGATGGTTGGATGGTGGGGGAGCCACAACGGCGTTTAGCCGCGATGCAGGACAGCCGCGCGGGAGCCTTTGGCGTCATGGCTGCCGTGGCGATCGCCCTGCTCAAGTGTGCAGCGCTCACGGAGTTGACCCTGAACCGCTTCTGGGCACTGCCCATGGTGGCGGCTTGGGGACGCTGGGGACAGGTGGTGGCGATCGCCGCTTACCCCTACCTCAAACCCACGGGCAAAGGCGCATTTCATAAACGCTCTCTCCAGCTTCCCCAAGATTGGCTGCTCAGTACTGGCACGGTTTTGGGCTGGAGTGCCGCCCATGTTTACCACGCACCGGCGACGGTCTGGCTAACGGTCGCGAGCCACAGTTGTGGTGCTCTGTTCGCCCTCGGCAGCGGCTGGATCATCCAGCAACGCTTTGGCGGTCAGACGGGGGATACCTACGGGGCGATCGTCGAGTGGACGGAAGCGCTGACCCTGGTGGCGATCGCTACCCTCTCAGTACATTAGCGCCCGGCGCGGCGAGATCCGCGTCGGGTTGACTGAGGTGGTGGCTTCAGCCAGGGATTGTTGGCGCAGACGGCCTTGGCGGACATGGATCTGGTAAACCTGCTCATTACTCAGATCGACGCCGGTGAGCCAGCCACTCTGGCGATGATAAGCGCCCGTGTCAATATCCAACCAACCCGCGCCACGGGCCAGCTTCCCCGGCATGACGCCGGGAATCGTAAAAGTAATGGTGTGACCGGTCACGATCAGCTTGTCCGCAAAGAAGGGCTGCGCTATGCTGTGAAACTCATCGCGAATCCAGCAAAACTGTTCAGCGCTTTGCTGTTCCAGTGGCAGACGCGGATCGACACCGGCATGAACCAGCCAGACATCGCCGAGGTCGAGGTGGGTCGGCAAGCTCCGCAGCCATTCAAGATGTTCGGGCAGGACGTGCCCATTTTTATAGCTGTCAATTGTGGCTTTGCCGCCGCTGTAGAGCCAAGCTTGCCGGAAGTGATCGGGTGCTGGCTCATTGCCCGCCACTTCCAATAGCATCTGTTCGTGATTACCTAGGATGCACTGATAGGAGCTGTGCATCACGAAGTCGATGACTTGGGCACTCTGCGGTCCCCGATCCACCAGGTCACCGACAAAATAAACTTGGTCGGTCTCGTCTGGGGCGATCGCCTCGAGCAGCAACATTAAGGCTTCATAGTGGCCGTGAACATCGCCAATGAAGATCCGCCGCTGAGTCATGGTTGCTTGTCCGGTAGGGTGGGAGGGGGTTGCCGTTTTCTCCCACGACTGTCGAGCCAGGCGATAGCGATGGGAACCGTGGACAATGCCGCTCTCCTCTAGTATGACGCCAGATGTGGATCGGTGACGAGGGGTCGGGCGCGGCCCCATCAGTTTTCCGGCTGCGCTCACCGTCGGTCGGCGCTGACCTCTCTGTCCAACCACTGGGCTTGCTCCGCAGAATTACTGACTGTACGCCATCGTTGTTTTATGCTAGCCAAGGAATATTCGCGGCGCGATCCGCCGATCGGCTAGACTTTAAACGCCAGTCGCTGCTGGCTCACTGTGAGCGCGACGGCTGCTGTCGGCATGGCAAATCCAACTCAGCAACGCGCGACGATTAACCTTTTGCAGCAGCCGAGTAGTCAGGCTTGGCTGAATCTGGCCTTGGCCAATCTCGACACCCTCCTCCTCGATCACTCGCACTGTGAGCGTAAGGCGGCTGCGGTAGCGCTGAATCTGATGTTCCGTTATCCGAGTCGCGAACGGCTGGTCAGGCAACTCACGGTGATCGCCCGGGAAGAGCTGGAGCACTTTGAGCAGGTCAATGCCTGGCTAGCGCGGCGAGGTGTGCCGCTGGCACCGCTGGATGCGCCTCCCTACGGTGCGCGCCTCAAAGCGCTCTGTCGCCGCCCGGAACCGGAGCGCCTCTTGGACTCGCTGCTACTGGCGGCCTTGATTGAAGCCCGCTCCCATGAACGGCTGAGCCTCCTAGCGCAGCATTGTCCGGAACCTGAGTTGGCCGCGTTTTACGACAGTCTTGTGGTTTCCGAAGCGCGGCACTACGGCGTTTACTGGGTGCTCGCCGATACCTATTTTCCCCGCTCACAAGTGCAAGATCGCCTACAGGCCCTGGCAAAAACCGAGAGCGAAATCCTGGCGACATTGCATTCTGAGCCACGGGTGCATAGTTAACCCTTGAGAACCCGGCGGGTTATAGGGTGCAGATCTAATCTAATTGACCGCAGCGGCATCCGGATTAGATGGCTCCGCATCGCGGGCGGGTGCTTCAGGCTCTGGCTCGGCTTCAGCTTCGGGGCTATCTGCCGCTTCTGCCTCTGCGTCTGGAGCGTCTTCGGACGAGTCAGCAGTGGGGTCGGCGTCCGTTTCTGATTCAGTGTCGGGGGCAGGTTCGACCGCTGCCGGGATTGGCGCTTCCGACTCCGGGACGGTGTTGGGCGGGACTGGAGTCACCTCCGCTTGGAGTGCGGCTTCGACGATCTCTAGGTTTTGGCGGGCGGCTCGATAATCCGAATCCAACGCCAAGGCACGCCGAAACTCCGTCCGCGCTGCCGCCAGATCACCTGCACGGGCGAGCGCTGAGCCGAGATTGTTGTGACGGATGGCGGTAGGGGCGATCGCCACAGCCCGACGATGAGCCGTGATCGCTGCGTCCAACTCACCGCGAGCCGCTAGGGCGTTGCCGAGGTTGCTGTAGGCATAGGGATTATCGCGATCCCGTTCCAGCGCTGCTTGATAGGTGCGGGTGGCCGCCGCGAGATCACCCTGAGCGCGGTAGGTCAAGCCGAGATTGATATAAGCCTCGATATACTCGGGCTGGTGGTTGATTGCTTGTTGATAGGCGCGCACCGCTTCGTCATGGCGACCCAACTCAGCCAGGGTTAGACCCAAGTTGTAGTAGCGCACGGCATTCGGTTCAAGCTGAAGGGCACGGGCGTAGGCGGCGACCGCTGCCTCCAAGTCACCGCGATCGCTGAGGGCGTTACCGAGATTATTGTGGGCAATCGCATGATCCGGTTCGAGGGCGATCGCCTGCTCGTAACTGGTGATCGCTGCTGCTAGGTCGCCTTGTTGGCGTTGCATGACGCCCAAATTGCTATGTGCTGTCGCGAAGCTGGGGTCGAGGCGAGTGGCTTCTTCATAGGCGGCGAGGGCGGCTTTGGCATTGCCCTTAGCTTTGAGGGCATTCCCCAAGTTGTTGTAGGCGATGGCGCTATTCGGGTCGAGTTCGATTGCAACCCGGTAAGCGGCGATCGCCTCCTCAATACGATCCTGGCTCATCAATGCCAGTCCGAGGTTAATGCGCGCCGCCACATTCTCTGGTGCCACTTCGATCGCCAACTGCCAGACATTTTCGGCGGTCGTATAGTCACCGGTCGCCTGGGCGTCACGACCCCGCTCGAAGAGTTGTTGCAGGTTTTGCGCGACCGCCGCCTGGGGTGTGCCAACGAGCACCAGCAAGAGCAACAAAGCCCCGAAATAACGCTTGCACATAGAAGGATTGTATACAGAGCAAGGGGTGCGATGGATGGCGGTAGAGCCATTGTCGCTAAACAGCTATTGTAGCGAACGGTTGGGAACCGAGCGGCGATGACTACGGTGCGGAACGGCGTGGTTGGCGCTGCGACTGTTCCTGTTCGGCGGCGGCGAGGTTGGCGCGGGCGATGTCGTCGGCCGGATTCAGTGCTAGGGCACGACGGTAGGCCTCGATCGCCCCCGTGAGATCGCCCTGCGCTTGCAGCACGAGACCCAAATTATTGTAGGGATCCGCATAGTCTGGGTCACGAGCGATCGCCGCTTGATAGGCGGCGATCGCCGCCGTCAGTTCCCCCTGACTCCAGAGCACAACCCCGAGATCGTTGTAGGCCGTCGCGTAGTCGGGGTCGAGATCTAGGGCGCGACGGTAAGCGATCACGGCTTCATCCGGACGGTCGGCGGCTTGCAGAGCAACGCCAAGGTTGCGATGCAATACCGGATCGCTTGGCTCGACCGCGACCGCCTGCCGAAAAACATTGATCGCTGCCGTCAAGTCTCCCTGCTGCTTCAGCACATCGCCTAGGGCGGTGTAGAGCGCCGGATCATCGGGTGCGCGGGTGATCGCAGCCCGATAGGCCGCACTGGCGGCAGTATATTGTTCCTGCTGCTCACGCGTCAGCCCCAGGGAGTAGTAGGCTGTGGCGTCTTCTGGTTCGAGCGCAATCACCTGCTCGTAGGCCTGCGCTGCTGCCTCGAGGTCACCCTGCTCTGCGAGTACGCGCCCCAGACTGCGATGCACGGCGGCGATCTCCGGGTGACTCGTCGCTGCTGCCTGGAGAATTGCCAGGGCAGCATTAGCATCGCCCTGTTCATAGAGGGACAGGGCCAACCAAACCTGAGCCATCGGATCGGCGGGGTTGACCGCTGTCGCCTGCTGCCAAATTTCAGCGGCGCGGGCAAAGTCACCCGCTTCATAGGCCTCGCGACCCTGGACAAACAGTTCCTCTAACGATTGCGCGCTGACCGCTAGCGGCGCGATCGCCACCACCAGACTGAGCACAAAACTGCTGATCGCGCGCTGTGTGGAGATAGCCATGTTTGCTGCGGGCTGGGGAGGGGAGCAATGACTCCCACGCTCATTTTACTAGTGTTCAGTTGCCGAATTGGCAGGAACCCCTCGCCCGTCCTCGACGCAAGCAACGATGCCGAGTTCCCTAACCGCGATCGCACCACGACTGTCATCTGGCTGGCAAAAATCTCGCGGCGACTTCGCTGGCGCATCTGCACAAGCCACCTATTTTCGCTATAATCATGAACTGCGACTTTTTGAGAAGCGTCGCACCGTTGTGGCGACAGATTGCGAGGTAATGATCGACTGTGAGCAAGCGTACTTTAGAAGGCACCAATCGCAAACAAAAACGGACATCTGGCTTCCGTGCTCGAATGCGAACCAAAAATGGGCGGCGCACGATCAATGCCCGTCGCCGCAAAGGACGCCATCGCCTAGCGGTCTGAGGCTGAAGGATTTGCTGCCATACGAGCGCCGTACCCCCCTAGTCTTGATGGCGGTGGAGATGAATTGTGGGCTTACCGCGCGCGCATCGACTCAAACACTGGCGAGATTTTCAAGCCGTCTACACCGACGGCAGAGCCTATCGTAGCCGTCATCTGACCCTGCGGTTACGGTTTGATGCCGAGGCCCGTTGGCCAGCCCGGATCGGCATTGCGATCAGTCGCAAAGTGAGCAAAAAAGCCGTGATCCGCAATCGCCTCAAGCGCCGCCTGCGAGCCGCCTTACATGAGTTTCTCCCCCGGCTCCGGGCTGGTGCTCAGCTCGTCTTTAATGTTCGCGCCAGCGCAATCGAGTGCGAATATGAACATTTTTTGCGAGAATTAAGGCAGTTATTGACGCAAGCTGAGGTACTCGATGGGCATTAAGGAGACGGCATTCTACGAGGGCGGGCCTCACATTGGCGATTTGATCTTCAATATCCTGCTAGGCTTTACCGTCATCTGCCTGCCGTTGACTGTGGGCGCGATTGTGCGTGCCTTGTGGCTGCGCTACCGGATCACCGACCGCCGCATCTCGGTTACGGGTGGCTGGCAGGGGCGCGATCGCAGCGATGTCATCTATGCTGAAGTGAAGCGTCTGGTCAAAGTCTCGCGCGGGATTGGCTTGTGGGGCGACATCGTCGTGACCCTGCGCGACAACAGCCGTCTCGAGCTGCGCGCGATCCCCCGCTATCGCGAAATTTATGACTACATCGCCGAGCGCGCGGCGGCGAAGACGGGTATTGCCCTAGAGTCGATCAAAGCTTAATGTGGGGTTTCGCAGTCGTGCTGGCGATGGTCTAATGTCTCGTCTAGGTTGACACCCCTTCAAAATTGCCTTGATTTAAAGTAGAACACACTCGAGCTGCCGGACAGAATTATGGGGATCGGATTTATTTCCACCAACGTCATGCTGCCAATCCTAGATTTTTTCTACGGGATTGTGCCGAGCTATGGCTTCGCCATCGTGGCGCTGACATTGGTGATTCGCTTTGCAGTGTACCCCCTCAGTGCCAAATCAATCCGCAGTATGCGGCGCACGCGCATCGCTTCGCCAGTGATGCAAAAGCGGGTCAAAGAGGTTCAAGAGCGTTATAAGGATGACCCAGCGCAACTCCAAAAGGAGATGGGCGCTGTTTACAAAGAATATGGCAATCCACTAGCGGGCTGCTTGCCCCTTGTCTTCCAACTGCCGATTCTCTGGGCATTGTTTGCAACCTTGCGGGGATCGCCGTTTGCCGACATTACCTATACGGTGGATGTGCAGATTTTGCCCCGTGAGCAAATCACGATGGTGCAGCCGCAGCCGTTTGAGACCAAGCCGCAGAACTTCTATGCGGAGGCGGGCGAGCACTACCCGCTCGTGGCAAGCCTCCCCAATGGCAAGCAGATTGGCGTCGGCGACCAAGTTCCGGTGCTCCTCAAGACGACTGAGGGGCAGACGCTGGCGGCGCTGGATGCGACTTACGCTGAGCAGGATCTGCACCCGACGTGGAGTATCACGAAGGGTGAGGATAAGGTGGCGATCGCCGCTGACGGCACCCTCACTGCCCTGGCTCCCGGCGATGCCACGATTCAAGCCAAAGTGCCCGGCATCGCGTCTGGCAAGGGTTTCCTATTTATCAAGGCGCTCGGCCGCGTCGGGGCTACCGGTGACAACGGTGATATTCACTGGGACATCGTGATCATGGTGCTCTTCTTCGGTGTCAGCACCTATCTGAGCCAACAGTTGACGGGCAGCCAGCCGGGGAGCAACAACGCCAACGCGCAGCAGCAACAGGCGATCGCCAAGTTTACGCCGATCATGTTGACGGGGATGTTCCTCTTCTTCCCGCTGCCTGCCGGGGTGCTGATGTACATGGTGGTTGCCAATATCTTCCAGACGGGTCAGACCTTCATCCTCATGCGCGAGCCGCTGCCGGAAAACTTGCAGAAGTTGGTAGAAGCGCAAGAGAAGGAAGAAGCGGGCGAACAAGCGCGCGAGACGCTGCCATTTGAACGCAAGCGTACTAAGAAAAAAGAGAAAACCTCTGGGTAGGGCAGTATGGATGAGCAAATCGCGCGGGGCAAGCAGTGGCTGGAGCAGGTGCTGAACCGCATGGGCCTACCAGTCGCGGTGACCGCCACGGTGCCGGAGCCAGACGGCGATGGGGCGGTCTGGCTCGAGATCGCGGCGGCGGCACTGACTCCGACCCAGATCGAGACCTTGCTTGGTGAGCGCGGACATAATATTGATGCGCTGCAATATCTCGCCAATACCCTGCTCAATCTCGGCTGTGCGCCCGAGGAACAACAAGCCTTTGCGGTCGAGCTGGCGGGGTATCGTCGCCGCCGCCAAGCGGAACTGACTGAGATGGTCGAGGCGGCGATCGCTCAGGTTCGCACCACCGGACAAGAGTTTGAAATGCAAGAGCTGTCTGCGGCTGAACGCCGCCAAGTCCATGGTCTCTTCGCCGAGATTGTGGATTTGAAAACGGAGAGTCGCGGCTCCGAACCCCATCGGCGACTCTTCATTTGCCAGAGTTGAGCGCCGTAGCATTGCTCACGGTGCTTTCCCCAAGGAGGGCAAATGTCCAAAGATGCGATTTATATTCCCAGTCTGCTCCAAGCAGTCGCGAAAACCGAAACGCTCGCCATCGCCAGCTTCATTCCCGGCCTCGAGAGCTTGACCCCTGCTCGCGGCGAGCTGCGGGTTACTCACTGTACGACCTACCTGGAAGTGGCAGCGCGGGCAGAGCTGATCGCTACCTTGATTTGTCACCGCTGTCTCACTCATTACAATCAGCGCCTCGTCGTCGATACGACCGAACTGATCTGGCTTGATGAAGGCGATCTGCCGCTGCCGCTGGAGGCTGAGGTGAAAACGGAAGATCTGGCAGAATCACTCCCGGCTCGTGGCTACTTCCAGCCCTTTACTTGGCTCTACGAGCAGTTTTGCTTGCTATTGCCCCTCCAGCAGATTTGTAGTGATGAGTGTCAGGGCGTTGCCGCCGAGGCGCAACAGCACGAACCGCCACTCGACCGACGCTGGGCTGGTCTCGAAGTCTTGCGCCAGCAGCTTGAGTAGGGGCGAGTGAACCGTTGAACTGCGATCGCCATGAATTTCCAGACCGAATTTGAACTGCTGTTGCGCGCCTGCTACCCGCTCCTCTACGTGCCGACGCCGGAGGAGGAGCGCCTTGAAGCGGCGATCGCCAGCGTCGCCAAACGCACACAACGAGCCGTCTATGTTTGGGATTTTGTCGATGGCTATCGTGACAACCCGAATACCGCTCACTTCGGTCGCCGTAACCCGCTCCAAGCGCTAGAGCTGCCGGAACAACTGCCGGAGCAGGCTCCAGGTATCTTCCTGCTGCGTGATTTTCACCGCTTTCTCGAGGACATTGCGATCGCCCGCAAGCTCCGCAACCTCGCCCGCAGCCTCAAATCGCAAGCCAAAAACTTGGTCATCGTCGCCCCCGAACTTGCCATCCCCACCGAGCTAGCAGAAGTCCTGACTGTCGTTGATTTTCCGCTGCCGACTGCCGCCGAGATCCGTGCCGAGATCGAACGCCTGCTCGCCTCCACCGGACAAAACCTGCCCGAACAACTGCTCGACGAACTGGTACGCTCCGCTCAGGGCCTCTCGCTGGAGCGGATTCGGCGCGTCCTGACCCGGGCGATCGCCGCCCGCGGCCACCTCGAAGCAGATGATGCCGATCTCGTCCTGGCGGAAAAGCGCCAATCGATTCGCCAGACCCAAATCCTTGACTTCTACCCCGCTACCGAACGCATCGCGGACATCGGCGGCCTGGATAACCTCAAAGACTGGCTCCTGCGGCGGGGCGGCGCGTTTAGTGAGCAAGCTCGTGCCTACGGCCTGCCCCATCCGCGCGGCTTGCTCCTCGTCGGCATTCAGGGCACCGGCAAATCCCTGACCGCCAAGGCGATCGCCCATCACTGGCACTTGCCCTTGCTGCGTCTTGATGTCGGTCGCTTGTTCGGCAACCTCGTGGGCGAGTCGGAGTCGCGCACCCGCCAAACGATTCAGCTTGCTGAGGCCCTCGCGCCCTGCGTCCTCTGGATCGACGAAATCGACAAGGCCTTTGCGGGCTTCGACAGTCGCGGCGATGCGGGAACCACCGGCCGGGTTTTTGGCACCTTCATTACCTGGCTGGCGGAAAAACAGTCGCCCGTCTTCGTAGTCGCGACGGCGAACAACATCCAAGCGCTGCCTCCAGAAATGCTGCGCAAAGGTCGCTTTGATGAAATCTTCTTCGTCGGTCTGCCGTCTCAGGTCGAGCGCCAAGCGATCTTTCAGGTGCATCTCGGCCGCCTGCGCCCGCACAACCTCAGCCAATACGACTGTGATCGCCTCGCCTACGAAACCCCAGACTTCTCAGGCGCTGAGATCGAGCAGACGCTCGTGGAAGCGATGCACATCGGCTTCAGCCAAAATCGCGACTTTACCACCGACGATGTGCTCGCCGCCGCCAGCCAAATCGTGCCGCTCGCTCGCACGGCTCAAGAGCAAATCCAGTCGCTGCAAGCCTGGGCGGCGGCTGGCAAGGCGCGACTGGCTTCGCGGGGCAATCCCCTGGGCGATCGCGTGCCGCCGTCCTCCGAGCGCTAGCCGCCGCCGAAAACGCCTACAATGCTAGAGAAAATACTGGTTTCTTACTCGCTCAGTCGTGATGTCGGCACTCTCTAATCTGCTACAACTCATTTTTGGTGTCACAATCGGCCTGACGATCCTCAGCTTGGGGGGAGTGGCGGCTGGCTACTTATTCTTCTCGCGTTTGGCAGTGACACCCGAACGTCCGGTCTTCACCGAAGAAGTCGCGAGTAGTCCACCCGTGACTGCCGCCGCTTCCCCTGCAGGCCCAGCCGCAGACACCGCCGAGGCGACGGAAGTGAGTGCAGCGGCCAACGAAGTCCTTGAACCCGGAGCATACCGGATGCGGGTGACTTGGCCGGACGGTCTCAGCTTGCGCGCCGAACCCGAATTGGACGCAGAACAGATTGGTGGCATTGCCTACGACGAGATCATGATCGTGCTAGAAAGTAGCGATGACGGCAGCTGGGATCGGGTACGCCTCCCCGGTAGCGACGAACAGGGCTGGGTAAAGGCGGGCAATGCCGAGCGGATTGAGTAACCCTATGGGTTGATTTAGATGGCGATCGCCGCCGTGACTACATCACATAAGCTGCCCTGTTCGCGCAGTATCCCCAAAGCCGATTCGACGGCTGTGGTCGAGCCAGTGAGCAAGAGAATGCGTTCCTGCTCGGTGCGCGAAATCGTCTCTAGTCGGGCTTCGGCTGCGTCGAGCGGTAAAGGTGTGGTGGCCGCAGTGCGCACCACGGCGATCGCCCGCAACCGGAGATCGTCGTAGGCATAGACCTCCACCTGTGAGACCGCTGCTAACCGACCGACCACACGCTGCAAGAGCGCCTGTTTACGCGCAGTCGCCCGCAGACTGAACACCAAGCGTCCATCGGCCCCGGTGGAGCTGATGCCGCTGCCCAGAATCGATTCCAAGGACACACCACGCTGCGAGAAAACGGCTGCCGCCGCCGCTAAGGTTCCTGGCTTGTCCAGCGCCCGCACCACAAACACCCAGCGTTGCTCCGTCATGCGCTGGCTCCGCTCGCCAATTGCGCCAAAATGCGTTCAGCCGCCAACTCTAGCAGTTGTACCTCCTCCGCCCAGAGTTGCAGCGGCATCACCTGCGTCCAACCGGCTGGCGTCACGACAATCGGCACTCCGAGCGGCGCGTGCAAACCATAGAATTCGCCATTGAGTTGCACTTGGCCGGCGATCACCGTCTCGCGCCCTTCCAGTAAGGTCTGTACCAAATCGACCGTGACATTGGCCGTTGCTGCCACCGTCTTCGCACCGGAGAAATGAGTGACAAAGGGTTTGACGGCGACGCGCAAATCGGGCGGTAGGCTGCCAACGTATTGGTAGGCCTGCTGAATGGCATCGACCTGCAAGTACTCGCCGACCCGTTGTTTCTCGCGCTGCACCTCGTCTGGGAAGTCACGACTGCGGCGATCGCGCTGCAAACGCTGGCGAGCTTGGCGTAGCTCCTCGCCGCTGAGTCCGTAGATTCGCAGGCTACTCCAGAGCGGCACCATATTCTCGCCATGCTCACCGATGATGAACGCCTGCACTAACTGACGGCGCATCCCCAGATCAGCGGCTAGCTCACGCCGAAAGCGCAGTGAGTCGGAGTAAGCACCGACGCCGATGACGCGCTGGCGGCCAAGATAGCGGCTGAAAATCTCGACCGCCAGTTCAACGGGGTTGGTGACGATGATGACGACTTCGTGACCATAACCATACCGGGCGATCGCTCGGGCGTAGCCTTCAAACACTGACCGGTTGACCGCCGCCAGATCAGCTCGCGACGCCAATTTGCCCCCGACCGTCGCGCCCGCCGCCATGACAATGATGTCACCGACGATTTCAGCCGGTGTCAGTGCGACATCCAGGCTGGGGGCTTTTTCGGCGTAGGCATCCTCAAGATCGCTACAGAGACCGAATAGTAACTTGGCGCTGCGACCATCCATACGGCCCACCAGTTGCAGGCGTTCGGTAGGTTCCAGCGCACCGACGCCGACCAGTTGAGCCACGATCTCGCGCCCACAGTCACCACTAGCACCAATCACAGCTACATCCATCGCGGTCGCTCAGCGCGGGGAATCAATAGCGGTTTGTATCGCGAGTCAAGCACGTACAGCCTGAGCCGTGAGGGACACCGCGGCGGCGGCGAGGGCTTCTGAGTGAGCGGCCCAACGCACCGGCAAGTGAGCAAAATCGGCCTGGAGTGCCGTCGCGATCGCCGCCGCACCGAGGCGCAAAAACAGCGTAGGATGGGTCGGCTGGGTGACAGTGTGTGGCGAGGAACGGCGGGGACGCTGGCGGAGGGCGCGCATCGTCAACGCTGTGGGACGGTTCACCCGATCCTCACCCCCCGGAGTCGTGGGCGGGGTAGCTCGGTGTTGGACATAGTGGGCGATCGCCTCAGCCGCTGCTCGCAATTGGGGGGGGTCAGCGAGGAGGTTGATAGCGATCGCCCGCACACCGCTCGTGGTCAGCTGTTCAAGCGCCTGAGCCAAGGCATTGGCCTGAGTAGGGGTGGTCAGATCGACCACCAAACAGCCCAGCGGCTCTCCCTGCTGCTGACAGAGCAAGTCCCAGGTCGCCATACCCAGCCCCCGACGGTTAGTCACAATCGCAATTTCGCCCTGATTTTGGCCCCACTCGAACCATTGCGTGACCGGCGAGTGACCCACTAGCGGCTGATGCCCATTTGGGGATTCGCGGTCGATGGGGAGGCTTTGCAAGAGCGCTTGGAGATCGGGATGACGGCCGAGCGCGCCATCGTTCGCGGCAATCTTGCCATCGAGGGCCATCACTTCACCATTGGCGCTGATGCCGAGGGGATTGATCTCGATGCTATTCAGTTCGCGGCTAATGAAGAGGCGATACATCTTCTCAACGATGCTGCCGATCGCCGGGACGAGAGCGCTGTCAAGACCCATCTGGAGAGCGAGGCGGCGACCGTAGAAGGGCGAAAATTCGCCCGTGATCGCTACCGTTTGGAGAGCTTCTTGGCGGCACGCGGTGTCTACGCCGCCACTGGCAGAGCCGAGCAACACCGGACATCGGCGTTGGTAGTCGATGGCGATCGCCAGAAAAATCTCCTGCTGGGCATCGTAGCGCGCCTCAGCCAACAGGACTTGGGGATATTCGCCACTGATTGGCAGATCGAGGATGCTCTGAGCGGCGGCAATGCCATCAATGGTATTCTCGACAAATCTGACGCCACCGGCCTTGCCCCGGCCCGCTGCGCGCACCTGCGACTTCAGCACGATCGGGTAAGGAATGCGGAGTTGCTTGATAGCACGCGAGGCATCGATACACTGCGACGGCAGCACCGGAATGCCCACTTCACGAAATAATGCTTTAGCTTGATACTCTAATAAATCCATAACCCTGACTGCGGCTGTCTGCCAGCGCCCCGTGTTTTTATTGAATGTCATTGGCATTGATCAAGCCAAGCATTACTCGTCCTGGCTCAATCGTAATGCGATTAAATCAATTCGGGAGAGTAAAATCGGTGATGAATCGAACTTTGGTTAGTGTTAGCAATTGTTTCGCTTGACCCACCTCGCGGGGGCGATTCTGGTCGAAACAAATGTACTAAACCAAGCGATTCATATTTTCAGGGGTGCTATCCTCAGCATAGCAGCGTTCGAGATGCTAGCGCTTTTGGCAACACGGCTAGCGCCGCAAACCGGTGCCGATTAAACTAAATGACTACCACCCTATCTACGGCTGGTGCTATGGCTCAAGCGACAATCCCCACTCCCGATCTCGCGGCTCTAGAGGTGCTGTGCCAGCAGCGCTTGCAAAGCCAGATTCCTGAGATTGCTCCGGTGCAGGTCAACTGCTACGTCAAACGGGAGACCCTGTTGCTTGTCGTCCAACATCGCCGCCCTGCCTTGGCACACCCCAAGCGCGCCTTTCGTCTCCTAGCTCAGGTACTCGCCACCGAGAAACTCGACCAGCGCTATCGCGGCCTGATGTATCTGAAGATTGAAGGTCGGCCGCAGCCTTATGCGTTCAAAACTTGCACGCCGGAGCCACCGACTGAGGACGTTGCTGCTCAGGTACGGGCGACCATGCCCGATGGGCTAGCGGAGCGAGCCGTTGCACCAGAGACTGACCCAGACAGTGACTCGCTGCTGTTGACCGACGCCGCAGCACTGGGTGAGGCCGGGATGGCTCCATTACCCCTGGCGCTGCCCGCAGAGCGCGTCGTGCCCGAGGATGAGGGCGACTTTGTGCCCGACCACGATGAGACGCTGGTCGAAGATGAGACAGCAGATGAGTCTGAGTTTGCTGACCTGTACGCGCAGGTGGAGCCGCTGGCAGCAGAAGGGGGTGATCGCTTTTGGCCGGCGATGATTGCCGCCGGGGTCACCGTCAGCGTCGTGGTTTTTTTCAGCAGTCTTTATTTGGTGAGTCGGCCCTGCGTTTTCCGTCGCTGTGAGCCGCTGGAAGTTGCCCAGGAGCTAGCGAATGAAGCCCTGCAAACTCTACGAGACTCCCCCTCGAGCCAAGCGGTGTGGCAAGCTGAGCGCCAACTCTCACAAGCTGTAGAACTGCTGGGAACTATTCCCGGCTGGTCGCAAGCGCGGGCTGAGGCGGACAGCATCCTGGCAACCTACCAGGTCAGCGCTGAGCAGGCAGAGGAATTGGTCACGGCGATGAACACGGCGATCGAGGCGGCCAACCTTGTGCAAAACCCGCCGCTGCCGGTTGCCCGTTGGGAAGAAGCGCAGCGACTGTGGCGCGGTGCGATCGCCACGCTGGACGACGTTCCCGCCGATAGCGAGTTCTATCCCTTCGCTCGTCAAAAGATTCAGGAGTACCGCGAGAATCTGAGTGCCATCAACCGCCGCTTGCAGCGCGAGCGCGATGCGGTCGAGAACTTTGCGGCGGCTCAGGAGGCTGCAAAAGTGGCATCTGTGCGTGATGGGGTCGCACAATCGCTCGAAAACTTGCGGCTCGCACTCGCTACCTGGCAGACGGCGACGGATCGGCTCGCGGCGATCCCCGACAGCACCACCCCCCATGTGGAGGCGCAGCAGCTGCTCGCTGACTATCAGCCGCAACTGGCTCTGGCGCGCGATCGCGTCAGTCGCGAGAGCTTCGCGCAAGATGCCTACAACCAGGGCGAACGCCTCAGCCAGTTGGCGATGGGCGCTCAGGGCATGAATCAGTGGGAGCAGGCCGTCACCCATTGGCGCAATGCGCTGAACTACGTCAAGCAAGTGCCCAGCGATTCCTTTGTCTACGCCAAAGCTCAGCCGCTGCTCGAGCGCTACTCACAATCGCTCAATTCTGCCCAAGCCCGTCTGGAGGAAAAAGTACAGGTTCGCCAAGCGCGTGCCGCGTTGACTCGGATCTGCTCAGCGAACAACGTCACGATCTGCGTCTACACGGCGACCGAGACGCTGCTTTCGGTCCGCCTGACTCCCAACTACGTGCGCCAAGTGCGCCAGACAGCGGCGCAAGCTCGCGAGAGCAATGATGTCGAAGTTCAGGCTGACCTCCTCGATCACGTCTTCAATCTTGAAAAAGCTCTGGAAGCCGTGAGCGAGGATACCGGGATTCCTCTCGAGATTTATACGACCGACAATGTGTTGGTCAAACGGCACAATCCCTAACCACCAATCGGTCGGGCTATCATTGGTGCCGGTGCTGCTTATGGTGTGTCATGTTCGCTTCTAGGGGGATACTCCCCTTTTCCAATAGTAGCCAATGGCACGGTTCTGTCTGCTCAAGGGCGATCGCCCCGTAGTGCATCCAATTTTGCCCGCACCGCCTGGATGTCCTGCCACATCAGCCATTTGGGACTGCCCTTTTCGCCCGATGGATTCCGCAGCAGATAAGCGGGGTGAAAAATCGCCATACAATTTCGTCCTTGCCAGTCCAGCCACTGACCGCGAATCTTGGTGATGCCCCGCTTCTCGCCCGTCAGTGCCTTGAGCGCCGTCGCACCGGTAAACAGGACAATCTTGGGGTCAATTAGGCGGATCTGTTCGAGCAAATAGGGCGTACAGGCCTCGATTTCGGCGGCAACGGGAGTGCGGTTGTGCGGCGGGCGGCAGTTATGTACCACCCCCGCCGGCGTCATGAAGTTGGCTGTCTCCGCGACATCTAGGCAATAAACTGTATCCAACCGTGCGGGCGTCGGCAAGGGTTGCACCCGCACCGACTGCCAGCCCGTCTGCTGACCGGCCAGTTCTAGCAGTTGCGGACTGGGGGCGATCGCCACCGGCGAGTTGCGCAGCGCTGCCAGCAACGGTCGCCAGCGCGCCTCTCCTCCGGCTGGCAAGCCAGTCGCCACTAGGTCACCGGGCTGCAAGTCGGCCACGGGTAGCCAACCACGCCGCGTCAGCACTGGATGGTCAGCCGTGGCGGTATAGCCGATGTCCTGCCCTGGTCGTGTCACCTGATAGAGCGATCGCCCTGCCAGCGGCGACTGATGCCAGCCGGTCACTGCCCGCCAGACCAGTTGCCGATCCGGGGTGAGGCTGAGCACCTGCCCCGACCAGCGATCGCGCACCAGCTTGCCAATCGGCTGATAGCCCAACTCCGTCAACACGAGCGTTTCGGCGGTCAGGCATTTGACGACATTGGCGATGTACACATCGTCTTCGGTGTTGAGATCGACCGCCGCGAGAATTTTTTCCAACAACTGACCCGAGCGACCGACAAAAGGCAAGCCAGTCTCATCCTCGTGTTGACCCGGCCCCTCACCGACGATGAGCACATCTGCTTGGGGATTGCCGCGCCCAACGACGACATTGGTGCGATTTTGGCTGAGTTCGCAGCGCTGGCAGCCACGACAATGGGCGGTGAGGTCATCCCAGGTGGCGTAGGTTCCGGAGGGGATCGGTACTTGCGCGTCGTGGGGAATCCGGTTGAAAGCGGTCGCCTCCAGTTCTGGCGGGCGACCGCCACTCCCCTCCGGTTCACCAAATAAGCTCAGTTGTCCATTTGCTGTCATAATCGCTTTCCCCTAGCGCCGCCAGCGAGCCAGTCTCGCTCCTCACACATTTTAGAGGGAAGCTCGGTCGTGGAGCACAGCGAATGGCAAGTCTCTAGAGCAACAGTCTATTCCAAGTCTGTCCACCGACAATGCCATCAACAGCAATGTGCTGCTTGACCTGGAAACGCTCAACCGCCGCCGCCGTCATCGCGCCAAACACGCCATCGACTCCAGCCCCGAGGCGCGACTGCACATAGCGCACTGCCTGACCGGTCGCGTGCTGCGGGCGCAATGTTGGTCGCTCGAAAATGTCGGCGAGGGCTTTCCAGGTAGCAGCGGTAGGCTGGCCGGGGGCGCTGATCCCGACGATCGCATGAAAATGCTCCAGGGCGGCACTCGTCTTGGTGCCAAACAGCCCATCGACAGTCAAGGGGTTACCGTCGCGATCGCCGATCTGCAAGCGGTTCAACGCCTGCTGCAATTCCAACATCTTGTCATCGGGGCCCGGACGCGGACGCTCGCCCCCGTCGCCGTCGGGCACTTCTCCGGCCAGACCGGCGACGATCGCCTTCGCCATCAGCTCTGTATTGAAGAGATCCATATCGCGTGCCGAGTCGAGAAAGCAGCACTCGATCAGGATCGCGGGCATATAGGTGTTGGTCAGCACATAGAGATGAGAGCCATTTTTGACGCCGCGACTGTAGTAGCCGAGGGCAACGATCCGCTCGAGTACTGGCCGTGCCAGCCGCGAGGCGGCCGAGCTCGTCGCGAAGATCTCCGTGCCGTTAGCGCGACCGTTGAAGGCATTGAAATGAATGGACACAAAAATATCGACGCGGCTAGCATTAGCCGCATTGACCCGCTTGCGAAGCGAGTCGAGCACGCTCGTCGCCCAACTGGGCGTGCAATCGATGACGCTATGACCGAGTGCCGTGAGCTGAGCAATGACCCGCTTGCCGACGGCGCGCGTCAGCTCGTCTTCTTTAGCGAGGCCGACCGCACCGCTATCGGGCGGCGCATTGTGTCCGATGTCAATGCCGAATTTCATGCCGGTCTTCGCTGCTCGCAATTTCGCTGAGGCGATTATAGCGCCAGAGCCGCGCCCACGCTGCCGCGAAGCACAAGGTTCTAGCCAGTCACAGCCTGCCGCAGCCTACCAGGACAGCACAGGCTTCGCCAGTCCCCTGCGATCGCCGGCCCGACCGTTCCCAATGTCGTCAGCTCTGCGCGCCCGTGACGACAATCTGCATGGTGACTTGCACCGCTGTGCATGGTTCCGCCGCGAACAACCACCTGAATTGCAGGCATTGTCGCATCACCCCAAACTGTTTGCTCGCTCTGGCAATGGGGGCATTGGGGGTGACTCATGAAGTCCACAGGCAGAGACCTCAGGGCAAGCAAAACCAGTGACCTAAACGAGGTTGACTGAGCTGAGCAACCATATTGCAAGTTCTGGCTATGAGAAGGGCGAAGGCAGAGGTACATTCGTGATTTTAGCCGATCGGCGATCGCCCCCAGCTCTACCGCCGCGTCTTCGGGTCGAGGGCATCACGCAGGCCGTCGCCGACGTAGTTGATGCTGAGCACCGTGAGGAAAATGGCGAGACCGGGAAAAATCGCCATGTGCGGCGCTTGCGTCAGGTAATTCTGAGCGTCGTAGAGCATCCGGCCCCAGGTCGGCACATCGGGGGGAAAGCCGAGGCCGAGGAAGCTGAGTGTTGATTCAGTAATGATCGCGGTGCCTACCGCGAGGGTTGCGGCCACGATCGTGACGCTGAGCACATTCGGCATGATGTGAACCCAGATCAGGCGGCGGGGTCGGGCACCGACCGCTCGTGCGGCGAGGACAAAATCCATCTCGCGCATTTGCAAAAAACTTGCGCGAACTAGGCGGGCGACCGACATCCAGTTGAGACCGCCGATGACCACTACAACGAGGATAAAAATACCGGCTTCGGGGCCAGCGATCGCCTGTAACCGTTCCCGAAACAGGTAAACCACCAGTAGCAGCAGCGGCAACTGCGGCAGCGAGAGAAACAGGTCGGTGACCCGCATCAGCGCCGTATCGATCCAGCCGCCATAAAAACCGGAGAGCGCCCCCACGAGTGTCCCCAGCGAAATTGCGACCGCCATCGCCGCCACGCCGACGACCAGCGACACGCGCCCGCCGGAGAGAATGCGCGCGAGTTGATCCTGGCCGAGATCGTTGGTGCCGAAGGGATGTGGCCAGCTTGGTGGTGCTTGGGAGTTGGCGAAGTCAATGTCGGTCGGTGAGATCGGGTAGAGCAGCGGTCCGATCGCGACGCCCATGACCAGCACCAATAACACTACGGCTCCGAGAACCGCCATGCGATCGCGGCGGAAGCGTTGCCAAGCATCGCGCCACAAGCCAGCGGCGGCGCGCTGGCGAGGGGCAGTCGGGGCAGAGATGACGGTCATGGGCGCTTAGGCAACAGACTGCTCAGCATTGGATGCAAAACACTCTAGCATTGGCTGCCCTGTGCCGGGGCTAAGCGGGTAACCGGAAAACATCGGCGTAAATCTCGCCGGGTTGCGGGCCGTGGTTGACCAGAGCCGAGTCGTAAATCACCAACAGGCTGTCGCGGCCGAGATAGGGAACGATGGCGATGCCCTCGGAGCGATCGGGGGCGGTGGCTTGAGAGAGATCGAAGAGGTAGCTAAGATTGTCGCTATCTTGTGCGGTCAGCGAGTCACCCTTGGCGGCGAGCAGATTTTTCAAGCAGAAGACACGCATGGGCATGGCGACATCCATCGTCGCGCCCGCAACGATCAGCAGATCCTCGCCGTGGAAGCAGAGGTCGCGGATGCCGAGACCGTCGAGGTAGAGGAAGTGTTTGCGGTAGCAGCGATCGCCCGGCCCAATCGGCTGAAGCTGGAGACTGTGGCGATCGCCCGCCGCCACTTCTACCGCCAGCTCGAGAATGATCGCCCAGCCGCGCAGCACCGGGCCGCGTAAACCGAGAAAGAGGCGATCGCCCCGCACCGCCAGCGCTTCGATGTCGAAGCCATTGTCCTTGGACGGCAGGTCGATGGAGAGAATCGCCCCCAAGTGCTCATCGGTTGTCAAGGCTTCTAGAAGTTGGTTGCTCTTGCCCTGGTGGGGCAGAGCGGCAGCGGTGCGTTCGCAACCATTGGCGAGGGTGATAGCCCGTGCCGGTTCGCCGTTGAGCAGCGGCACGCGCGCTAGCAGGTAGCGGTTGCGGTCGTGGTCGATCGTAGCGAGGCGAGCGATGTCTTTGGCGGCCTTTTTGCCCTTGGCGTTTTTGCGTTTGCTGCTGTGGGAGCCAGTGAACCAGAGGTAATGCTCGGTGCAGTCGATGCCTTCGATGTCGATTTCGTCGTCCTTGTCCATGGGCAGGAAGTCGCGGAGATCGAAGTGGCGGCGATCGCCATAGATATACGGCGCGACCGGCGACAAGCACTCGATCCCCAGCAACTCATCAGAGCCAGCTAGCAAGTAGCCATCGGGGGTCAAGGCCACAGCTGAGAGTTCGCCCGTCAGGTCTGTCGTCGCCTCCGCCCCAAATTGCAGCAGAATGCGACCGAGCATGAATCCGTCTGACATAGTAAAGTGATGCTCCTGGTGATGGGGGATGACGCGGGATACGTAAGATCGCTACGCGAAGTTCTGAGTTTTAGTAGGAGAGGGTTTCAAACCCTCCCGATACTGTGGTTTTGGGGCTCGCAATCCAGATTGAGTCTGAGTCGCGGCGATCCGGGAATCCTGGGGATTTTCAATGGGACTCTCATTTTCGCCGTCTGGCACTAACCCTTGAGCTTTTGGCTCAGCAACTGGTTGGTCAGTTTCGGGTCGGCGCAGCCGCCGGTTTGCTTCATGATCTGCCCGATGAAGAAGCCTTGCAGCTTGGTTTTGCCGTTGCGAAATTGTTCAACCTTATCGGGATTGGCTGCGAGTAGATCATCAATAATTTTCTCGATTGCACCGATGTCCGAGATTTGGATCAAACCCCGGCTCTCGATCAGTTGCTCCACCGAGTCTACCGGCTGGGTGAGCAACTCCGGCAGGAGTTCCTTAGCGATCTTGCCGCTGATCGTGCCCGCTTCGATCAGGTTGACCAGTTCCGCGAGCCGCGCTGGTTGTAGGGCGATTTCAGTAATGTCGCGCTTCTCGCTGTTGAGATAGGCGGCAATGTCGCCCATGACCCAGTTGGCGACCTGTTTGGGATGGGTGTCGTTGGCGATCGCCGCTTCAAAGTACGCGGCTACGGTGCAGTCATCGGTGAGCACCCGCGCATCGTAGGGCGAGAGACCCAGTTCGGTGGCGTAGCGGCGGCGCTTTTGGGCCGGGAGTTCCGGCAGTTCGGCGTGCCAGCGATCGCGCTGCTCGACACTGACTTCGATCGGCGGCAGATCGGGTTCGGGGAAGTAGCGATAGTCGCTGGAGCCTTCCTTGACCCGCATACTGATCGTTTTCTGACCGCCTTCGTCCCAGAGGCGCGTCTCTTGCAAAATCGGCTCACCTGCTTCTATTGCCGCGATCTGGCGCTCGATCTCGAACTCGATCGCCTTTTGGATGGCGCTGAAGGAGTTCATATTCTTGATCTCGACCTTGACGCCGAACTCCTGTTGACCTTCCGGCCGGACGGAAATGTTGACATCGCAGCGCAATGAGCCTTCTTGCATATTGCCGTCGCTGATGCCGAGGTAGCGCACGATCCGCCGCAGTTCTTGGCCGTATTCTGCCGCTTCCGCGCCGGTGCGAATGTCGGGTTCCGAGACGATTTCGAGTAGAGGCACACCGGCGCGGTTGAAGTCCACGAGTGAGTGGGTGGAGCCAGAGAGGCGATCGCTGCCAGCGTGAACGAGTTTACCAGCATCCTCTTCCATGTGCAGGCGGGTGATGCCGATGGTTTTGCGCTCGATCGTGCCTGTCTTTTTGTCGTATAGCTCGATTTCCAGGGAGCCATGCTCGGCGATCGGCAGATCGAACTGGGAAATCTGGTAGTTCTTCGGCAGGTCAGGGTAGAAATACTGCTTGCGATCAAACTTGCTGTAGGGGGCGATCGCGCAGTTCAACGCCAGCCCAGCCTTGACGGCATATTCCAGCACTGTCTCATTCAGCACCGGCAGCACACCGGGATAGCCGAGGCAAATCGGCGAGATATTGCTGTTGGGCAGCGCTCCGAATTCGGTAGAAATCGGGCTAAAAATTTTGGTCGCCGTATTGAGCTGGCAATGGGTTTCCAAGCCAATCACAGCTTCATATTTGGTTTTCGCAGGGGCGGCAGTGCTCATCGGCTCGTGCTCTCGTTGGCAATGCAATTGATTGCCTCATTGTAGCGGCAGCGGTTGTGCCGTCTGACGGTAACGAGGAATCCTGACCCATTCGCCGAGGTTTAGAAAGAGCGACTGGCTTGCTCGAGCTGGGCCACTTCTTCCGGCGTCAGCGACCAACCGAGCGCGCCCGCGTTTTGCGTCGCCTGTTGGGCATTTTTTGCGCCGGGAATGGGGATGACATCGCCCTGGGCGACGAGCCAGTTGAGAGCGACTTGGGCAGGGGTTTTGGTGTAGCGATCGCCCAACTGCCGCAGTAGGCGCAACAGCGGCGCAATTTTTTGCAGGCCGCGCGCGCTGAAGCGGCTATCGAGGCGGCGCGCGCCATCGGGAGATTGGGGATTTTCGGGATCGTACTTGCCGGTGAGCAAGCCCTGCGCCAGGGGACTGTAGGCGAGAATCGTGATGCCCAGTTCCCGGGCAGCGGTCAGGACGCCATTGCGCTCGATGTCGCGGTGTAGCAGCGAGTATTGCATCTGGTTGACCGCGAGGGGAATGCCGCGTTTTGCCAGGAGGCTATGGGCTTCGCGCAACTGTGCGGCGCTGTAGTTGCTGACGCCGACAGCCGCGATCTGGCCGCTCTGCACGGCGTCTGCCAAGGCATTCATCAGCGTCTCTTGGCTCATCAGGAAGGCGAAGGGCCAGTGAACTTGGTAGAGGGTGGCGCGGGTTAGTTGCAAGCGCTCCAGGCTGCTGCTGAGGGCATCGCGCACGTCCTCACCACGCCAGCGCCAGGGAGCGGGGCCGTATTTGGTGGCGATGTCGATGGCGGCGGGTGACTGTTGGCAAAATTCGCCGAGGAGCGATTCCGATTTGCCGAAACCGTAGATTTCGGCCGTGTCGAAAAAAGTGATCCCGGCGGTGATGGCAGCCTCAAAGGCGGCGCGCACTTGCTCAGCGCCGTATTGCTTGCCGTAGTTCCAGAAGAAGGTGTCACCCCAGGCCCAAGTGCCAATGCCGAGGGCGCTGACGGTCGGACCTTGCTTGCCGAGTGTTGCCATTTGCATTGCCGCGTCCCGTTACATTTCTTTACAACCACAGTCTAGCGCGGGGCAGCGTTGGCAAGGTCGTGCAAGTTTTAAGCTGGGCGTGATCGCACAATCCCAAACACAGAAGTGTAGCCGTGCAGAAAAGTCTGCCCGCCGACGGGGCCGATCTCGCCATTGCAAAAGAAGCCGCCCAGCGGGATGTTGCCAATGTATTCCTGAAAACGGCGCGAGTCAAAGTTGGCTTGGTCGTAGAGACCGCGACCGCGACCGAGACAGGCAAACATCAGCGCCCCCAAGGGTTGCGAATCTCCGTCTTGCTGCTGCTGGTAGGCGGTGAGCAGGGTCGTTAGATCTTCGGCCGAGGTGTCGCGATCGCGCAGGTGAAACTGGAGGCGTTGACCGGCCCGGACGCGATCGCCGATGGCGATCGCCCCAACCTTCGGATCCACCCCGATCAGATTGCGAATCAAAAAGTCTCCCGGCCCCAGTTGCAGCTTGAACTCGTCCCGCGCCAGACCGACGAAGAGCGAGTGTTGCGCCAGCTCGCGGTCAGCGGGAGATAGGGTCTGAATCAAATCGCGGAGGATTTGCAGCGGCGGCTGCGGTCGTGCCTCGCTGCGACCGGCGGCGACCGGCTCGGCGAGTTCCAAGACGACATTGCGCTCGCCCTGAGCGACGACATAGGGCTGACCGATCGGCCGACAGCCTTGGGCGACGATGGCATCGAGCACCGCATTGCCGCCCAAGGCCAAACCGACTGTGCCCTCACGGTGCAGTTGATCCACACCGTCGCGGGCGAGGAGTAAGCCGCTGGGTGTTCCCGGTGTGCCCGAACTCGCCAAGCCCCCGATCTTGGCGGCTTGCGGGTAGGCGTAGTCGAGGCCTTCAATCAAATCATTGATGCGGGCCGAGAAAGGATCGACCAGCAAGACAAAGCCGAGGGGGTCAGCCGGAGCAACCCCCGTCAGGGCGTGCCAGCTCTCGGGCGAACTGTCGAGATCCGGCAGATCCGCAGCATTGACATGAAAAGCCTGCACTGTTGCCCCCGGTAAATTGGCGACGCTGAGGCTGAGTGCTGTACCCGCCTCGATTTCTTCGGCGCTCGCGTCGGGATAGCTACCAACGATCCCGGCACCCCCACAGCCAATTAGCGTCGGCAGCGGCAGGCGCTCGCGCAGCAATGGCAGCAGGCGGGGGTAGTCGCTGGCAAAGCTGGCTGAAACAAGAATAATGCCGAGGTCAGGGGGGGCGGTTAACGAGCGCTCAACCTGCGCTGCCACCTCGCCAATCGCGGCTTCGAGAGAAACCTGAGTCGATAACGCATTGATCCACTGCATCCACTTCAGCCCTCAATGTCTGGTCGGGCCGTTGGCGGCACCGGCTCCTGGCAAAAGTGCGATCGCCACGCCCACAATCGTCAGGAAATCTTAAAAAATGGGGAACGTCGCTGCCAAGGGCTATTAGTTAGGATAAGACATAAAGGGAGTTGCCTTAGACCTCACACGTCGGCACCCCTCTACACAAGGTTGGTCAAAGCTGCATCTGCTCGCTTGTGGATAAAGCCGATTTGACCGCTGTTTGAAGCCAGTTACTAGATAACCACGATGACTAATCAGACCAGTAAACAGATCGACGAGCAGATTGAGCAAGAACGCATCAACGCCCGCGAGGTTTGCGACACCGAGGGCGCAACCTCTGGGAACTGCGCGGCGGCTTGGGATGCTGTCGAGGAGCTACAGGCTGAAGCAGCACACCAGCGTCAAGACGACACCAAATCCTCCTTTGAAAAGTATTGCGATGACAATCCGGAAGCCGTCGAGTGCCGTGTTTACGACGACTAGCTGACTGGCAGTGCCGCACGATGTTCAGTTCTTGAGCAGGCGTTCTGGTTTCCTTAGCGCCTGTGTTTGCTGTGGCCGGCATGCTCGCGCGACTGGCCGCGATCGCCAGCCCAGTTTTACAATTGGGTAAGCAGTTCTCATCCTCTCCCCGCTCCGTCTATGCAAGCTGACCTCTGGTTTCGCCCGCTGGTTTGGCTCGATTATCGTCTGGCGGTTTTGCTCACCGTCTTCTTGCCCCTGACTCTGCTCGTTTGGTCGCTCTTGCGCCGCCGCAGTACGCTCGTGCATCTGCTCGTCATTTACTGGCGTGTGGCTAGCTTGCTGTTCTTCAGCGTCTATCTGCTGATACCTGCTTGGTCGATTGGCTTTGCAACCGGCTTTCTGGCTCGTCTCCTCATTCCGGTTAGCCTCTGGTTCTGGGTCGATCTCAATGAAGAAATTGCGGATCTGCCGCCGCGTCCTCTCAAACTCGCCTTTACCGGTTGGCGTTGGGCCGCCAGCCTCTACTGCGCCCTGGGCACGCTGGCGAGCCTACCGACGCTAAGCTGCGTCTTGAATGCGGCACCAGCCGCCAACTTCTGCCGCGTCTGGCTCGAACCGGTCTGGGCTTATAAGCAATGGCTCCACCCCAATGCCGATCCGGGTTTCCTGGGGGCGATTGGGGCGATCGGTCTGTGCGTTTATGGACTGTACTTCATCTATTTCCTGGTGATGCGCCTCAGCCGCCAAGGACGGGCCGCGATCACGCAGCACTAACCAACATCACTCGCAATTCCGAGCACGATGACTACGGCAAACTGGTCTCAACGGCTTGAGCAGTACACCGCCCTGACTCCCCAAGAAGCCCTCCTCGTGGATTTTACGGTTGACGGTGAACCCGATCGAGTGGTGATCTTTAGAGGGTTCTCCAGTTCGCTGATGCGGGCTACCGCCTTTGATCCTGACGTCCCAGTACTACCCGAGACCGCCATGATCGCCCGTATCGAGCGTGTGGTTGCCCCCTATGATCCGGCTGCCCCGCAAGTCATTGCGACGCTCTCGGTGGCTGAAATGGCTGCCCTACTGGCGAACAAGGGGTTGACAGCAGAAACCTAGTCCAACAACTTGGGGTTGTCCAGGTTATGATTGGGCGGCTCGGTTGCCGCCCTGGCGCTAGTCCACCCCGCAGGCTGGGTTGTGAAATGAGCGTGTGGCTCCAGCCTGGAGATGAATGGGCGGTGTGATCGCCCGCACCCGTTCCCATCTGTGCCATCGAGTTCCAGCCATCACCCCGAACGCATCAGGGTTAAATGAGGATGATCCACTCTCCGCCCGCCCACATTACCCTGAATCACATTCGCTTGGGCATTGTCTGCCCGATGGCGAACGAACGGGACACCGTTCGTCCCTTCATTGCGGCAGTGCTCGCCCATTGCACGGGTCTACAGGCGGTGCAATTTTTCGCTGTTGTGGATCGCGCCAGCACTGATGGCACGGTCGCGATTCTTCAGGAACTGTCCCAAGCCGATGCGCGGGTCACGGTGGTTTGGGCTGAGGCGAGTCGCTGTGTGGTCGATGCCTATGTGCGGGGCTATCAGGAGGCGATCGCGGCTCAGTGCGATTGGATTTTGGAAATCGATGCCGGTTTCAGTCACGCCCCCACAGATATTCCAAAATTTCTCGCCAAAATGCAGCAAGGCTATGATTGTGTGTTTGGCAGCCGGTTTTGTCGCGGCGGCAAAATTAGCGACAGTTCCTGGCGGCGCTATGTGATTAGTTGGGGCGGCACATTCTTGACGAATCTATTACTGGGCACTAAGCTCGCGGATATGACCAGTGGTTTTGAGATGTTCAGCCGTCGCGCTTTGCAAGCCGTGCTGGACAATGGCATCCACTCTCGGAATCATTTTTTTCAAACGGAAATTCGCGTTTTCTGCCACCATTTTCGGATCGCTGAAGTTCCCATCCACTACCGTTCCGCCAGCGCCAGTGTCAACAACAGTGTTGTCCAGGAAGCGTTTAAGAATCTCTGGCGTTTAACCCGCCAACGCCTCAACGGTCGTCTCTGGCAGGTTGATTTATGCGCCCAATATTCTCGCCATCCGCTGGGAGCCACCGCGAAACTCACCGATTGAGTCAGGGCTAATGTTACCCAGTTCAACTGACGCGAACATTGCGGTATTTTTCTAGGTATGGGTCAGTCAATCGCCTTAGTGGTCACCTCCATTGCCGCCCCCAACGCCATCCTGAGCAAGCTGGCAGCCTGCGTTCGGGACAATGACTGGCAATTCATTCTCATCGGCGACGCGGCTAGTCCGGTTGATTTTCATTTAGCCGGGTGCCAATTCTATAGTCTGACTACCCAGTCAACGCTGGACTTTCGCTTCGCCCAGCGCTGCCCGCAGCGGCACTATGCCCGCAAAAATATCGGCTACCTCTTGGCTTGGCAACAGGGGGCGGAGATTGTCATTGAGACGGATGACGACAATATGCCGCGTGCTGCATTCGCCGCGCCGCGCCAACGTCAGCAGACGGTGCCCGCGATCGCCCACGCTGGCTGGCTCAATGCCTACCGCTACTTCACCGACGCCAATATTTGGCGCGCGGCCTGCCCCTAGATGCTGTCACTGAGCCGCTGCCGACCCCCTGGGAGCAGCTCGAACTGACGACTGTGGACTGTCCGATCCAGCAAGGTTTGGCGGATCAAAATCCGGATGTCGATGCGATCTACCGCTTGACCCTGCCTCTGCCCCAGGATTTTCGGCGCGATCGCCGTCTGGCGCTGGGGAAAAATAGTTGGTGCCCGTTCAACAGCCAAAACACAACCTGGTGGCGTGATGCCTTTCCCCTGCTCTATCTGCCCGCCTACTGCTCATTCCGCATGACTGACATCTGGCGGAGTTTCGTCGCCCAGCGCATCGCCTGGGAAAACGACTGGTGCCTCTTGTTTCATGAGCCAACTGTCTGGCAAGAGCGCAATGAACACAATCTCATGCGGGATTTTGAGCAAGAAATCCCCGGCTACCTGCACAACCGCCAGATCGGTGCCGCCTTGCAGGCACTGACTCTAAAGCCGGGTCGCGCCTATCTGGCCGAAAATCTCCGCTGTTGTTACGAAAAACTCGTCAGCCTCGAGCTGCTCGACGCCGGAGAGTTGGCGCTGCTGGATGACTGGCTCGACGACATCGCCCGTTTGAGCCAGTGACGCGGTTGCGTCCTTTGCGGTGAGCAAATTTCCGGAAGTCGGTCGTGACTGGCTGTAGGCAGTGATGCCAGTGATCCTGTTGCGCCAGGCATCTGGAGGTGGCGGCAACTTTTCAGTCGGGTCGTGGTCTTAGACTCAATCTGGATCGTGAACCCCAAAAATTGCCATATCGGGAGAGTTTGAAACCCTCCTCTACCGCGTATTGCATTTTGGGAACAAAAAATTCGGACTTGGTACTTAGACTGGGGCTGTTGCTTTTAGCCCGACTCTAGATGGCAGTTGCTGCATCCAGCCGACCGTCGAACGGCTATGTTACAACAATGGCTAAGGAGTAGCGTTTTAGCGACTGATGAGAACTTCAGCACCGCGTTTTGTCTTGACCGGCTTACTGTCCGTCGTGCTCGGTAGCAGCGCGATCGCCCTCGGCCTCCAACCTGGCACGCCGCCCGGACAACCCTTGGCTGCGCGTGCCCAGGCGATTGATGAGGCTACGAATATTCGCGTCTACGAGCAGGCGGCTCCAGCCGTGGTCTCCATCGAGACGAGTGATGGCACCGGTAGCGGCAGCATTATTACGACGGACGGTTTGATCCTGACCAATGCACACGTGATTGCGGGCGATCGCACTGTCCGCGTGACACTGGCGGATGGCCGCCGCTTTACGGCCGACGTGATGGGCTTTGCCAGCGGTGGTCTTGACCTCGCCGCCCTCCGCCTGCGGAATGCCAACAATTTACCGATAGTGACGCTGGCCGATGCCAATGCGGTCCGGGTCGGGCAGCGTGCTTTTGCGATTGGCAACCCCTTTGGTCAATTCCAGGGCACGTTCACCACCGGCATTGTCAGCCGCCTTGACCCAGATAAGGGCCTGATCCAAACCGATGCGGCCATCAATCCGGGTAACTCCGGCGGCCCCCTCCTCAACAGTCGCGGTGAGTTGATCGGGGTGAATACTGCCATTTACTCGCCGAGTAGTAGTGGCGGCAACATTGGCATCGGCTTTGCGATCGCCATCGACCAGGTGCAACCTTTCCTAACCGCTGTGCGGAACGGGAATGCGGCTCAGTCCGCTCAGCAGCGTCGCCCCGAGCAATTTTCGCAACGCTCAGCGCGGGTGATCGCCCTCAATGGCGAACCGGTCGCCGGTGCTCTGGAACGGGGCGACAGTATCCTGTCCGCCGACCGCAGCTTTTTCGACGTCTACACCTTCGACGGTCAGCGGGGTGAGCAAGTCGCGATCGAGATGCTCAGCCGTGAGGTGGATGCTTACCTGATTTTGCTCGCCCCCGACGGCCGGGAACTCGCCCAGGACGATGACGGCACTGGCTCGACCGATGCGCGCATTGTGCTGACGCTGCCGACCAGTGGTACCTACACGGTCATCGCCAACTCCTATCAGGGCGGGGAAACAGGTCGCTACGCGGTACGAGTACAGTCGCTGAACCGCTCTGCTGTCCCCACGGCACCGAGCAATGCTCTCGTGCGCCAGGAGGGCGTGTTGGCTCCCGGCGCGGGCACGGCGACTCTGCCCGACGGCAGTCTCTATCAAGAGTACACTTTTCAGGGGCGCGCTGGTCAGTCGGTGCTGGTGACCTTGGAGAGTCCCGACTTCGACACCTACTTGATCGTGCTGGACTCGCAGGGCCGCAAGCTCGCCGAGAACGATGATGCCCAGGGCAACACCACGAATTCTCAACTCTCGCTGCGCTTGCCTAATAATGATACCTATCGGGTTCTGGTCAATGCTTACGATCGGGGTGGTCGCGGTCGCTATCGTCTGACTATTCGCTAGCGTCTGGCAGCGAGCCAATCGATAAACTCTCGTTGGACAGTAAATGTATGGGTGGCTTACTCAGTTTTCTAGTGGGTGCGGCAGTTGTCGCCGTCTATGTCGGCGGCATCGTCAAGTTTTGGCGGGGCTACCAGCGGACTAATTTTCAACCGGGTTTCGTCAACCGCGCTCTCCTGGCGGCACTCTGGCCGGCGCTGCTCGTGGTGAATAAATCCTACCGCCAGAATTTCCAAAAGGCGCTGAAGGGGCGCTAAGTCCTCAGCAAAAAGGCGGCTACCAATCCGATGAGGCGCAATCGACAGACTGGCTTACTGAAGTCTTGTTCAGCAAGCCACTACTGTCTGCCGCTGCGGCTTGTTGAGGCGATAGTTGATGCGTTGCAACATCGCTTGATGCTCCTCATTGAGGCGATCGCGGTGCGCTCGCAAAACCTTCAATGTTTGGATTTCGCGGCTACTCAACTGCTCCCAGCGATGCATTCGGCCGTAGAGCCGGTACAGTGTTTCGCTCAATTGGACATCCAGAACTATCTCGCAGGCTTCCTCAGCTATTAACATCGCTCTCTCTAAACTCTCTGCTCCCCAAGGTAGCGAGCAACTGTGAAAAACTTGGGAAGAATCGCGCGATCGCCTAATTTTTTTACGCCAGATGGCTTATGGCAGTTGTACCTTGCTGACAAAACTCGGCCTCGGTCGCCGGAGGCAAGTTATCCGCCGCATCCCGACCGCCCTTTACAATGGGGTCGGGAGCGCTGAGGCAGGATCGGGATGGCAACGTACGGTGTTGTATTGATCACTGTCGGTTCGGAGGCTGAGGGGCAGGCGATCGCCCAGGCCCTGGTCGCCGCCAAGCTCGCGGCCTGCGTCAACTTCTTTCCGATCCAGTCGGTCTACACCTGGCAGGGCGAGATTTGCCAAGATCCCGAGTGGCAACTGGTGATCAAAACCGACTTAGACCAGTTCGACGCCCTAGCGGCGAAAGTTCAGGAACTCCATTCCTACGACCTGCCAGAAGTCCTCGCCTGGCCAGTCGCGACGGGTTTGCCCGCTTATCTGGAATGGCTGGGGGCAAACGTCGCCAGTTCGGAACCCTCCGAGCCAGCGTGATCACCTTAAGATAGACAAACGACGAGCGGAGAGCAGCGACGCCAGCATGGATGTACGGCGGATTATCGATATTTTACGGACGGGTCAGGCGAAGGAAGCCGCTGAGATTCGGGGCTGGGTGCGGACAAAACGGGAGCTGAAGGGCTTCGCCTTTCTGGAAATCAATGACGGCTCGGCGTTGGCGAATCTACAGGTGGTGATCAACGCCGACTTCCCCGACTACGAAGTAGTCCTGAAGTCGATCAATACGGGCACGGCGGTCGTCGCCAGGGGTGCGCTGGTCGCCTCCCAGGGCAAGGGTCAACGTCTGGAGCTGAAGCCGAGCCAGCTCGAAGTCTTGGGCGATGCCGATCCCGAAACCTATCCTTTGCAGAAAAAGCGGCATTCATTTGAATTCCTGCGGGAGATCGCCCACTTGCGATCGCGCACCAACACCATCGGGGCGGTCTTCCGGGTTCGTAATGCTTGCGCAGCGGCGATTCACCAATTCTTTCAAGAGCGCGGCTTCCTGTGGATTCATGCCCCGATCATCACTACCAACGACTGTGAAGGCGCAGGTGAACTCTTCAACATCACCAGTCTCGACCTGACCAACCCGCCCCGTACTGAGGTCGGTGAGATCGACTATCGCCAGGATTTTTTTGGCAAGCCCGCCTACCTGACGGTCAGCGGTCAGCTCGAAGCAGAAGCGATGGCGCTCGCCTTTAGCAATGTCTACACCTTCGGCCCCACCTTCCGCGCTGAAAATTCTAATACTTCGCGCCACCTCGCCGAATTTTGGATGGTGGAGCCAGAGATGGCATTTTGTGACTTGTCGGGCAATATCGACCTCGCCGAAGCGTTTTTAAAACACATTTTCAAGACGGTGCTGGCAACTTGTCCCGAGGACATCGAATTCTTCAACCAGCGCATTGACAAAAGCGTGCTGGAAACCGCGAACAATATTGTTGAGAATGAGTTTGCGCGCCTCACCTATACCGAGGCGATCGCCCAACTGGAAAAAGCTCCCCGCCAGTTTGAATTTCCCGTCGAATGGGGCCTCGATTTGCAATCCGAACACGAGCGCTACCTAGCCGAAGCATTATTTAAGCGTCCAGTCGTGGTCACGGATTACCCGGCGAAGATTAAGGCCTTTTATATGCGCTTAAATGACGATGGCAAGACGGTCGCAGCGATGGATGTGCTCGCCCCCAAGATCGGCGAAATCATCGGCGGCTCCCAACGCGAAGAGCGCTACGATTGCCTCGAACAGCGCATCCGTGGAGCTGGCTTTTCCCCTGAATCGCTCTGGTGGTATCTCGACCTGCGCCGCTACGGCAGCGTGCCCCATGCTGGTTTCGGTCTCGGCTTCGAGCGCGTCGTCCAGTTCATGACCGGCATGACCAATATCCGTGACGTGATTCCCTTCCCGCGCACGCCGCAAAACGCTGAATTTTAGGCGACGACGCGGTCCATTGCCAGGGTTCTCGGCACAATAAGCATAGGCTCATTGCTTGTAGTCAGCCGCAAAAACTGACTACGGGCGAGCGCTATAATTGCCGCCATAAGCCGTTCAGGGGTAAGTATGGGTTTGCGACTCGGAAGTCATTATCTGGGCGATCGCCGCTGTGAGTTTTGCGTTTGGGCACCGCAACGTCAGCGGGTTGCCGTGCGCTTGCTCGCTCCCCAGCCTCGCGACATTCCCCTGACACGCGACGAACGCGGTTACTGGCACGGCATTGTTGAAGGCGTCGAACCCGGTCAGCGCTATCGCTACTGGCTCGATGCCGAGTTAGAACGCCCCGACCCGGCGTCCCGCTGTCAACCCGAGGGCGTTCACGGGCCGTCGCAAGTGGTCGATTGTCGCCGTTTTGATTGGACAGACGGGGATTGGCGCGGGCGATCGCTCAGTGACTACATCATCTACGAACTGCACGTTGGCACCTTTACGCCAGCAGGCACCTTCGCCGCGATCATCGACCGCCTGCCGGAGTTACGAGAATTGGGCGTTACCGCGATCGAACTCCTGCCCGTGTCGCCGTTTCCGGGCGATCGCAACTGGGGCTACGACGGCACCTATCTCTATGGCGTCCACAGCGCTTACGGCGGCGTCACCGGCTTGCAAGCGCTGGTCAATGCCTGTCACGCGCATGGACTCGCGGTCATTCTCGATGTCGTATACAACCACTTCGGCCCCGAAGGCAATTACCTCTGGGCTTACGGCCCCTATTTCACCGACCAATACCGCACTCCTTGGGGGGATGCCGTCAACTTTGACCAGGCTGAAAGTAATGAGGTGCGCCATTTTTTCCGGCAAAATGCCCTAGAGTGGTTCGAGCTATTCCACATCGATGCCCTGCGCCTTGATGCCGTTCATGCCATTTATGACTTCAGCGCCCAGCCGTTTTTGCAACAACTTGGGGCGGCGGTCGCTGAGTTCAATCAAACTGCACCATTTCAGCGCTATCTAATCGCCGAAAGTGACTTGAACGATGTGCGAGTGCTGCGATCGCGCGACCAAGGTGGCTTCGGTCACGATAGCCAATGGTGCGACGACTTTCACCATGCCCTGCACACCCTACTCACGGGTGAAGCTGATGGCTACTATGCCGATTTTGGGAGTATCGAACACTTAGCGAAAGCTTTTCAACAAGGCTACGTCTACACTGGCCAATATGCACCTCATCGCCACCGCGACCACGGTAACTTTCCCGTCGATTGCGATGGCGAAAACTTCGTGGTTTGCATTCAAAACCACGACCAAATTGGCAACCGACTGCTGGGCGATCGCCTCACGATGCTCGTCGATTTTGAGCGTCTCAAACTGGCGGCCGCGACCGTTCTCCTCTCGCCCTTCATTCCCTTACTATTCATGGGCGAAGAATATGGTGAATCGGCACCATTTATGTACTTCGTCAGCCACAGCGATCCTGATCTCGTGCGCGGTGTTCGCGAAGGTCGCCAGCAAGAATTCCGCGCCTTTGGTTGGGAAAAAGCGGTGCCTGACCCCCAGGGAGTCGAGGTCTTTCAGCAATCGACGCTGAACGGGGCGGCGGCAGCAACAAAAAAAGGCCAGGTGCTGCGATCGCTCTATCGTCAACTGATCGCTCTGCGTCAGCAGCAACCTGCCCTTGCAAACTTGGCACGGGCCGATGTCCGAGTGATGCCAGTGCCGGAGCAACCGGTGCTGCTGGTCGAGCGGACGGGAGGTGAGCCAGCGCTGCTGCTGACGCTCAATTTTGGTGAGCAGGCAGTGACCTGCACACCGGCTCTCAGCCCCGCCAGTGAGTGGCGCAAATGCCTCGATACTGCCGCGGCAGAGTGGCTGGGCAGTGGCTTGGTACAGCCAGAACAGTTTACAGCGGGTACGGCGATCGCCCTCAGTCCGCTCAGTGCGGCGCTCTATGAACGCCGCTAAAGACTTGAGAATTCAGTGCGATTTAACCTGTAGCAATAAAAATGATGCAAATTCCAACGGCAACCTATCGCCTGCAATTTACACCCCAGTTTGATTTCGCCGCCGCGAAAAAAATTGTTGACTACCTAGCAGCGCTGGGAATTTCGCACATTTATGCCTCGCCAGTTCTCAAAGCAGGTACCGGCAGCACCCACGGCTATGATGTCGTCGATCCAGCTCAGATCAACCCCGAACTCGGTGGTCAAAAAAACTTTGAGCAGCTGATCGTGTTACTCCACGAGCACGGCCTCGGCTGGATTCAAGACATCGTGCCCAATCACATGGCCTTCAGTAGCCAGAATCAAATGTTGGTAGATGTCTTGGAAAATGGTCTGGACTCACAATTCAAAGACTATTTCGACATCGACTGGCAGCACTCCTACGAAACAATCTGCGGTAAAGTGCTAGCCCCTTTTCTCGGTAAATTCTATGGCGACTGCTTGGAGAGTGGCGAACTACAACTGCAATACGATGAGCGCGGCCTGAGTGTCAATTACTACACCCTGAAATTTCCGATTCGGATCGAGTCCTACACCCAAGTCCTCACCCACGATCTCGGCCGTCTCCGTCAAAAATTGGGGCGCAATAATCCCGATTTCGTCAAATTACTGGGCGTGCTCTACGGTTTGAAATACATTCCCGCTGGTGAAGAAGGCAGCGAGCGTTACGACCAGATTGTCTTTATCAAGAGCATCCTCTGGGAACTGTGGAATGACAACCCCGATATTCGTCAGTTCATCACGGAGAATGTGCAGACGTTTAATGGCGAGGTCGGACGACCAGAGAGCTTCAATTTGCTGGAAAGCCTGCTCGCGGAGCAATTTTTTCGCCTCGCATTTTGGAAGGTCGGTAATGAGGAACTGAATTACCGCCGCTTTTTCACTGTCAATGATCTGATTTCACTGCGGATTGAAGATCAGAAGGTCTTTGAGAAAGTTCATGCCTTCATCTTCGAGCTAGTGAGCGCGGGTCAGATGGATGGTTTGCGGATTGACCATATCGATGGGCTTTATGATCCCGCGACTTATTTGTTTCGCTTGCGCGATCGCGCTCCCGATGCCTACATTGCCATTGAGAAAATTCTGGGATTGGCTGAGGAGCTGCCGCTCAATTGGCCTGTGCAGGGAACAACCGGCTACGATTTTCTCAGCGAAGTCAATGGCGTTTTCTGCCAGCAAGCTAACCAAGCTGAGTTTGACCGCATCTACCATCGCTTTTCGGGCATGGTTCTCACCTGCGAACAGTTGATGGACGATAAGAAGCGACTGATCGTCGGCAAGCACTTGGCTGGAGACATCGACAACCTCGCACTTTTCCTCAAACAAATCTCGAATCGTTACCGCTACGCTAGCGACTTTACGATTTACGGTCTGAAGGCGGCTCTGATTGAAATCTTAACGGTTTTTCCGGTGTACCGCACCTATATCAACAACGAAGAAATCAGCACCTCGGATCGCAACTACATCACGCAAGTCATTGCCCAAGCGCGTGAAAATATCCCCATTTTTCTCAACGAACTGAACTTTATTGAGAAGTTTTTGCTCCTGGACTATGACGACTACCTAACCGATGAGGAGAAACAGCAGTGGTTGCATTTTGTGATGCGCTTGCAGCAATTCACCGGCCCGCTGATGGCGAAAGGGGTTGAAGATACTGTTTTCTATATTTACAACCGTCTGATTTCACTCAATGAAGTCGGCTCGCATCCCCAGCAATTTGGTACCCTGCTAGACGACTTTCATCACTTCAACCAACAGCGCGTCGCCTACTGGCCTCATGCCATGAATGCGACGGCAACCCATGATATGAAACGGGGTGAGGATGCGCGGGCACGGATCAATGTGCTGTCGGAAATCCCCACCGAATGGGAAGCGAAGTTACGAGAATGGCGCGAGCTGACAGCGGCTCAGAAAACTTGTCTGGAGGGTCAAAATGTCCCAGATCCGAATGATGAATACTTTCTCTACCAAACCCTGATTGGTGTGTTTCCTAGTGAGCTAGTCAGTGATGATAACCTTGTGCAGCGCATCAAGGAGTATTTGGTCAAAGCGATCCGTGAAGCCAAAGTTTATACGGCTTGGCTGAAACCAGATACGGACTATGAAGAGGGATTCATGCAGTTTGCCGGGAGCTTGTTGAAATCGGAGCCAGATAATGCCTTTCTTCAGAGCTTTTTACCCTTTCAGCGCCGTATTCAACACTATGGTTATTTCAATTCGCTCTCGCAATTGCTCTTGAAGCTGACGACACCGGGAGTACCGGATATTTATCAGGGCACGGAGCTTTGGGATCTGAGTCTGGTCGATCCTGATAATCGCCGACCTGTGGATTATCCACAGCGAGCGAAGCTGCTAACGGCGATCGCCAAACAAGCTGACCAGGACATCCGAGCACTGATGGCGGAACTGCTCGACAACTTGGCGGATGGGCGCGTGAAGCTTTTCCTGCTGCACCGCTTGCTGCGAGCACGTCAACAGTATACCGAGCTATTCCAGCGCGGCGACTACCAAAAGCTCACCGTGGTTGGCAGCCTGCAAGATTGTATCATCACCTTCTCGCGGACTTGGGGGGATACCACGGCGATCGCGATCGCGCCGCGCTTTTTCACGACCCTGATCCGCGAAGGGGAACTCCCCCTCGGTGAGCAGATTTGGCACGAGACGCGCCTGTCACTGCCGCCGGGTTTTGCGACCAACTGGTATGATGTCGTTTCGGGTCAGACAGCGACTAGCGAAGGTACGCTGCTGCTACGCGACGTTCTCCAGTATTTCCCGGTGGCACTGCTAGTCAGCCAGAGCGCTGCACCCAAGTCTGAAAGCTCGACGGAGGTGCTAGAGATGCTCCCAACGTCGGTGGTCGCTGCGAAGTCGCCAACCGGACGCAAGCGCAAGGCGATCGCTGGCGTCGGTGAGACTTCCCCAGTCGAGTCAGCCGTTGGCTGAGTAGGTTGCGGGTACAGGATAAACGCATATCTCTGAGAAGTGAAGTCTGCTAGAGATCTGGCAAGAAGTTCAGAGAGACTGATTGCAGTCTAAGTCAAGCGCAAAGATCAACCATCAAGACAGAAGAAAATCGGGTGCATCCCACTTTGGCGTTGCAATTATCTACTCTGCGAGCAGCCGCTGCGCGTCTACATCCCCCAACCCCTTCTCCCAAGCGGGGCTACTGTGTATACACAAGTCCTGAAACCCTTGCAATTATTGGGTTTTGCCTTTTTGGCTTCGTTCCTACTTCTACAGCAGGTTTCGGGAGTCCAAAAACCTTATCCAGCCTGATTCTCACTTGGTTAGGTAGACCACAGTTCGGTCAGTAAGAATCTCAACTTATGTGTACACGGTAGCCCGCTCTGGGAGAGGGATTTAGGGTGAGGGTTACGAAACTGGGATGCTCCCGGCGCATACGGCTAGTACCGCTACGCGGAATTTTGAGTTCTGAGTTTTGAGTGATGAGTGCAGACAATACAGGCATCCTACGGCTCCTGAATGGGCATCTCATTTCCGCCGCCTTGTACTAGTAGTTCGCCACCAAAATTTCGCTGATCGGACCGCGTTTTTGGATATTGCTATTGATGCAGCGACTGGCTTGAATGCGCTCGATCCGGTAGTCTTGGTAAGCATTGTCAAAGAAGCGATCGCCAATATCCTCATTTTGCGGATCAGAGTTGCTCAGCAGCAGCTTTGCGCCCCGCTGATCGAGGCGACGAAAAAAGTCTCGCAGACGCAACTGCTCACTGTCATTGAAGACATGGGTGGAGTAGGCGTTGAAATTGGCGGTCTTGCTAATTGGTCGATAGGGCGGGTCAAAATATACGAAGCTTTGGGCGTCGATCGCTGCTTCGCAAGCTGTGAAATCACCCCGAAAGATTTGTGTCTGCTCTAGAACTTGAGCGGCAGCGCGGAGCTTTTCGGTATGGCAAATACGTGGTTGTTTGTAGCGACCAAACGGCGCATTGAAATCCCCGCTGGTGTTGACTCGGAAGAGGCCGTTAAAGCAAGTGCGATTGAGAAAAATGAGTTGGGCGGTGCGCTGAATCCAGGCAGTGCTGAAGTTGGCACTAAGTTGGGCACGATCGCGATTAAAATCCGCCCGAATTTGTAAAAAATACTCTCGGCGTTCCGCTTCGTCAAGGGTGAGATAGTCTTGCTGCCAAGCGGTGAGAATTGTGATCAGCTCTTCAACTGTCTGTTGAATTGTGGTGTAAGCGACAATGAGTTCATGATTGATGTCAGAAATGACAAAAGCCTGGATCGGAAAAGATTGGGCGATGTGGAAAAATACCGCCCCACTGCCGATGAAGGGTTCAACATAAGTATGCAGATGTCCCTTGCTCAGTTCCGGTGGAAAGTGCTGACTCAGTGCCTCTAACAGACGACTTTTGCCCCCAGCCCATTTGAGGAAAGGTTTCGCCGGCGATCGCGCGATTGTGGTCACCATAAATCTCTTGCAACGCCAGCAGAATTTGAGCGTTCTCCCTACAGCATACAAAACGACTGGCGATTTGGCGATCGCCCCAGCCGGTCGGCAACAGAACCGGGAGCTTGGTTCCCGAGGCTTAGAGCGATCGCGCCACTCGCAAACCGATGTTTTGCTTGACACGATGCGGACTGAGAGCCAAGCGAGCCGCTGAGCCGCCAACCTCCGGCCTATCAATCCAAGAACCACCGCGCAGCTGCTGTGCAGTCCGTTACAAAAGCAAGCCCGGCTGGCGATCGCCAGCCGGGCTTGTGGTTTTCGATTCAGGGTTTCAAACTAGGGGTGACCTAACTCGCGACATACTCCTGCACCTTGGCGCGGCGCTTGCGGAGCTTGGCGAGTGCCTGGTGTTCGAGCTGACGGACACGCTCGCGGCTGAGGTTGAGGTGTTGCCCGACCTTTGCCAGGGACAGGCTCTGACCGTCTTCCAGACCGTAACGCAAAATCAGAACATTACGTTGCTGCGGGGTCAGCTCTGCCATCAGGGTTTCGAGATCCTGACGTAGCGACTCCTGAGTGATGTAGAGATCGGGTGAGATGCCGTCATCCTCAAGCAGTTCTGAGAGTTCTGTATCTTGGTTATCGCCGACACGCACGTCCAGCGAAATCGGCTGGCGAGCAATGCTGAGGTACTCGCGGATCTGGGCGGGATCGATGTCCAGTTCCGCCGCGATTTCCTTCGGGGTCGCATTGCGGCCGAGCGACTGCGAGAGTTCGCGTTGGACGCGCTTGATTTTGTTGAGCTTTTCGGTGATGTGGATCGGCAGGCGGATGGCGCGGGCTTGCTGGGCGATCGCCCGTGTGATCGCCTGACGAATCCACCAGTAGGCATAGGTCGAAAACTTGTAGCCCCGCATCGGGTCAAATTTCTCAACGCCGCGTTCCAGACCCAGGGCACCCTCTTGGATCAAATCAAGAAACTCCATGTTGCGCTTCTGGTACTTCTTGGCGATCGCCACGACCAGCCGCAGATTCGCCTCGATCATCTTGCGCTTGGCGCGCTCGCCAACCCGCAAAATGGCTTGCAGTTCCGTTACGTCGATGTTTAGGTGCTCAGCCCACTCCACAGTTGATAGCTCGCGCTCCAGTGTGGTCTGCAACTTGTCGCGTTCCTCACACACGGCCATCATCTTCTGCACCTGCTTGCCCAGAATGATCTCCTGCTCGTGAGTCAGCAGGGGCACGCGGCCGATTTCGTGCAGATAGGTTCGCACCATATCGGCCGAAAACAGCGGCTGCTTAGCGTTGGTTCGACTGGTTAGTTTAGCGGTGGGCATTGCAGTCACAACTCCTTGAAACTTAGGTGACAGCGCGATCGCTGCTGACGGTCAGAGACGCCGTTCGCTCGGTTGAGCAGTTGAGCGCTTGGTCGCCGAGGAATGTCGATTCACAAACGAGGATGGCGCGAGGGCAAGGCCGTAGACACCAGTTGACCTAGAGAGCACAATAGCCCGCACCAAACAGTGCGGGGTCAGGACGGATTTTACCGCGCCCTCCTCTAGTTTCACCATTCTAGAGACATATCAGTACAAACTCAAAGTCGTTATGAGTTTGTACTTTTATCATCATAACCTAACTTCTGTCGGGCGTAAAGCTGAACTCACTCCCGCAGATCAAGCGGCTTGGATCGTGATGCTCGCTGCATTAGAGCGATATTGATCGCAGCCCTGTCTCTAGGATGACCCAATTTTTCATCTCGTAAAATGCCCGTGATAGGCGGATTTCCGAATGTTGAATGGTGTACAATCTTAGATTGCCCATTTAAGCAAAGTGATCACGCTGCTCAACCTCAAGTTATTCTCTACAAGCTGATCGCTGGGATGCCCGGAAATTTCAGCCCTTGATCCTTGCGCGATCACCGTCCGCCGCGACCACCAAGAATTTTCGCGCGTTTCCCACCTGTGTTGCTCGGAACAGGTGGTGGGCTGACTAAAATGGTTATAGGGAATGCTCTCAATTATGCTCGTGATTGCTGAGAGGACGCTGAGTCGCCGAGATTTTTTTACGTCGCCACAATAACCCCTCACCCTTGGTGATTGCTGTTGACAAAGCCAACGGGGCTTGGAGCCGAGTTGCGCCCAATAAAAGTTGTGCCGTCAATACTCTGCTCGCCGCGCCACATTTCGCGATGAACCTTGGGCGTCCTTGCTCAGTCCGCTGCCCCCCAAAGTTTGACACCCGATCTAGACACTCCAGAGCACCAGTATGTGGGAGACCCTCCAACTATTCTCATCGCTTGCTGCCGATTCGCCGACAGGTTCTTCCGAGCTATTGCCAATACCCCTGGTGACCTGGCACGTTCTGAGTGCGGGCTTGACGGCGATCACCTGTTGGACACTTGCATACCTCCTGCTGGCGTTCATCCGGCGGCGTCACGATCTGCCCTACCGCAGGCTCGTGCTACTCTTCAGCGCCTGTACAATCCTTTGGGGTTTAGAACAGCTCTTAGCTATCTGGCGGCTGTGGCTGCCTGCCGATTGGCTGTCCGGCTCGGTGCAGACCGCGACCGCGCTGATGTCTGGTTACACGGCGGTTGTCGTGGCGATCGCCCTCTTCCGGTCAGACAATACCGCTGCCCAAGCCACCGCTAGTCAGGGTGAGCGAGAGAACGAAGCAGCGCTCGTGGCTCAATTGCGCGATCGCACCGCCGAACTTGCTGCTGCCAATGTCATCCGCCGCTACCACCAAACCTTTCTCAGTCGCATCCTTGATACCATTACCGATCCAATCTTTGTCAAAGACCGTCAACATCGTTGGGTCACCGTCAATGAAGCCTTCTGCCGCCTCATGAACCAACCGCGCGCAGTGCTCCTAGGCAAATCAGAGGGTGATTTTCTGACAGTCGCTGAGGCTGATACCGTCCGGGAGCATGAGACTCGCCTGTTCGCCGGTCAAGGCGATACCGAGACGGAAGAACAAATCACCACCGGCAATGGCAAAAAACTGACCGTCCTGACTAAGCGAGTCGCCTTTGCCGACGAACACAACCAGCCCATCCTGGTCGGCATTGTCCGCGACATCACCGCACGCAAGCAACTCGAAGAAAATCTCCACCAGACTGCGACCCGCGAGCGCGCTGTGCTCAGGGCGGTGGAGCGTGTGCGCGAGACACTCGATCTCGATGCCATCTTCAGCGCGACGACGCGGGAATTGCAGCAAGTACTGGCTTGCGATCGCGTCGTCATCTATCGCTTCTGTCCCGACTGGAGTGGTGTCTTTGTGGCTGAGTCCGTTGGCGCGGGCTGGAAATCGCTCCTAGGTGTGCAGAGTGAGGAGGCGGAACTGCTCGAAGACGCGCGTCAAAATACCAACGCCGAGGGCTGCACACTGAAACAAATGCGGACGCGGCAACTCGCCACCAAGGATACCTATCTCCAAGACACCCAAGGCGGCACCTACCGCCTGGGCGAGCGGTATCGCCAGTGCGATGACATCTACGCGGCGGCTTTTCCGGACTGCTACATCGAGTTACTCGAGAGCTTCGAGGCGCGAGCCTATTTAACAGTACCAATTTTCCTAAACGACCAGCTTTGGGGCCTGCTAGCAAGCTACCAATGCTCGGGGCCACGCGCTTGGCAACCAGCCGAGATTGGGGTTGCGAGCCAGATTGGCACGCAGTTGGGGGTGGCCGTACAACAGGGCCAATTATTCGCTCAGATGCAACAGCAAGCGACGGAACTGAGAATTGCTAAGGATGCTGCTGATACCGCCAACCACTTCAAGAGCGAGTTTTTGGCAAACATGAGTCACGAACTCCGCACGCCCTTGAATGCGGTGCTCGGCTTTACCCAATTGCTCGAACGAGATGTGTCTCTGTCGCAAGTGCAGCAGCAATATTTGAACATTATCAACCGCAGTGGTGAGCATTTGCTGTGCTTGATTAATGACATTCTAGAAATGTCCAAGATCGAAGCAGGACGGACAATGCTCAAGCAGCAAGCCTTTGACTTACACCGCTTGCTGGACAATACGATCGACATGCTGAAACTGAAAGCAGAGAACAAGCAACTGCAACTAACCAGTCAGCGCTCACTGGCTTTACCGCGCTATGTGGTGGCTGATCAGGGCAAATTACGCCAGGTGTTGATTAATCTGTTGGGGAATGCCATCAAATTCACGGAGCGGGGGGGCGTGGTGCTCAAAGCAGCTTGCCAGACCATCCCGTCCGCGCCTGAACAGGTGCGGCTGAGTTTTGCGGTCGCCGATACCGGTCCCGGCATCGCGCCGGCTGAAATGGACAAGTTATTCGCCGCTTTTGGTCAAACTGCGACTGGTTTGCGTGCGCAAGAGGGGACCGGGTTGGGGTTAACCATCAGTCAAAAGTTTGTGCAACTTATGGGCGGTGAGATGACCGTCGAGAGTGAGCTGGGCGTCGGCAGCACCTTCAAGTTCGATGTGGCGGTGGCGCTTGCTGAGTCGAGCGAGGTCGAGGTGACGGCAACCCCTGAGTGTCAAGTCGTCAGCCTTGCGCCCAACCAGCCTCAGTATCGTCTCCTGATCGTCGAAGACCGCGATGCCAATCGCCTACTGTTGCTGCGGCTGCTGAGCGAGGTGGGCTTTGAGGTGCGTGAGGCCGAGAATGGGCAAGCGGCGATCGCGCTCTGGCAGACTTGGCAGCCTCACCTGATCTGGATGGATATGCGGATGCCAGTGATGAATGGCTACGAGGCAACGCGCCACATCCGCCAGCTTGAGGTCGAAGCCGGGGGCGATCGCCCGCCAACTGCCATCATTGCCCTCACGGCTAGCGTCTTTGAGGAAGATCGGCAGGCGGTGCTCGCCGCCGGTTGCGATGACTTTGTGACCAAGCCATTCCGCGAGGCCGAGATTTTTCACAAGCTCACGACCTATCTCGGCGTCGAGTATGAGTATGCTGAGGCTAAACCGAGCGCAACGCCGACTGCAACGCCGGCCGAGTCAGAAATTGCCGATTTTAGCGAGGCGATCACCGCCATGCCTGCCGATTGGGTTGAGCAAGTGCGTCAAGCCGCCGCCCGAGGCGACGACACGCGTATCTTCCAGCTCATTCAGCAGATTGCCGATGAGCACTCAACGTTTTCATTTGCGCTCACCGAGCTAGCAATCAATTTCCGATTCGATCAGATCCTCGAGGTGGTGCCAGCGCTGTATTGCGAGGATCAGTCCGGTCAAAACGCTTAAGGGGCGGCAACTGCTGTCCCGAGGGGTGGAGTTTGTGCAGTGGCGATCGCCAGCAATTGCTCAACACTGGCATTAGCATCGAGAAACGAAAAGAGATGCTTGAACTGTAAACGTCCCTGGTTGTCGATCACGAACTGAGCTGGCAGCGGTGCGCCCAAAGCCTGCCCCAGTTGATAGGTGCGGAAAGTATCACAGCTCGGATTGCTCAGCAGCGGCATCTGCAAATCGAGATCTTGGACAATCCGGGCGCTCTGGCGGGTATCGGTGCTGGTGACCAGCAACACCTCAGCGCGGTGCGCGACAAACTGTGGATAGGCCTCATTCAGCGCCACGATATGCGGGTAGCAGAGTGGACAATAGTGCTTCTCGCTGAAGATGCGGGTGAAAGCGAGAACCACCGTGCGGCGACCGCGATAGTCGGACAAGCGCGCCGTCGTACGGTTGCGGACATCAGGGAGGACAAAATCCGGCAAGGGGTGACCCAGCCGCCAGATTGAGCGTGCCGGGAGCGGCAAAAAGTTGCTGAAGAAGCGAGCCGTTAAGAGGCTGCGGAGATCGAGCGAAGCGAGTCGGCGTTTCAAGGCGCAGAAGTTGAGCGACGGATCATCCCCATTGTAAACGGCTAATCTTGGCGCGTTCACAGACCACGGATGTCAATCGGAGCTTGGAAATTTTCAAATTGCGGCGAAATAAACCTTGGATTTTTTCGGGTCGGGCACCATGGTTTTGTCCCCCTCTTGCCAGCCCACCGGGCAAACCTCGTCGGGATAGGCTTGGACGCGCTGGATCGCTTTGAGCGTCCGCAGTGTTTCATCGACACTGCGACCAAATGACAGGTTATTGACAGTGATGTGCTGGATAATTCCACCTTTATCAACAATGAATAGACCGCGCAAAGCGACACCGGCATCCGGGTCGAGCACATTATAGGCCGTACTGATTTCTTTCTTGATGTCGGAAACGAGGGGATACTGAACGTCTTCAACGCCGCCCTCCTTCCGAGCGGTCTGAATCCAGGCGAGGTGGGAGAATTCGCTATCGACGGAGACGCCTAAGATCTGGGTATTGAGTTTGACGAACTCTTCGGTGCGATCACTAAAAGCCGCAACCTCAGTCGGGCAAACAAAGGTGAAATCCAGCGTGTAAAACAGTAAGATCACGTACTTGCCGCGATAATCTGACAGTTTAAGGCTTTTGAACTCGCGCTCAACCACGGCTGTCGCCATGAAGTCGGGAGCCAATTGACCGACGCGCAGGCATCCTTCCATATGCTTCCTCCTTGACCGCTAAACTGAGCCAGAATCTCAAGCCAGACGTGAGGTGGAGGCGTCACCCGGAAGCTAGCTGTAGAGAATTATGCCCAATCCTATCACAGTCCCCTCGCTTCTGAAGCCGCACTAGGGGCGGGCGGGTTCGGCAATCCTCACGGGGGGCGATCGCCACTCAGAATCGCTATTACGTTAGATTAAAACCAATGACGTAGCCTGATTGCGCCGCCACTTTTGGCAAGACATTTCCGAAATCGCGGCACTGGGCTGGTCAAGACGATAGTATTTCGATTTCGCCGTGCAACCATGCGATCTATGTTGAAAAAGTTTTTGACCCTGCTGAAGCCTGTCCTGAAAGCTGTCCTGCTGGCCAGTCTACTCCTGACCCTAAGTCTGGGTCATGCTGGCGATGCGCTAGCGGCACGCAGCGGCGGACGTATCGGCGGCGGCTCTTTTCGTGTCCCAACCCGCACTTACTCAGCACCTCGAGGGGGTGGGATGCGCTCCCCCGGTGTGGGCGGTGGTATTGGCTTCCCCTTTCTGCTGCCATTCTTTGGCTTTGGTGGCGGATTTGGTGGACTGTTCACGCTTTTAATTGTCATTTCCCTAGCGAACTTCCTGATTAATACCATTCGTAATGGCGGCCTTGGGGATGGCGAGGGCAGTGCGAGCGCGCTGCCCAAAGTTTCTGTGGCCAAGGTTCAAGTTGGCTTGCTGGCGAATGCCCGCGAGTTGCAACTGGAGCTAAACCAGATTGCGATGACCGCGAATACGGATACGGCAACCGGGCGAGCCAAGGTTTTGCAGGAGACCACATTGGCGCTCCTTCGCCATCCGCACTACTGGGTGTATGGTGCGACCGAAGCGCAAGAGCGCTTGCCACTGGAGCAGGCCGAGGGCCGCTTCAATCAGCTCGCCCTGGGTGAGCGCAGCAAGTTCACTGCTGAGACGCTGACCAATGTTGACAATCAACTCCAGCAGTCGAAATTGCGCGATCGCCTCGAAGGCGTGATCCCGACTGAGGACGCGCTGATGCAGTCAGAACCGGGGGAGTACATCGTCGTGACGATTCTGGCTGGCGTGGAAGGCTCGCTCAAGCTGCCCGCTGTCAATGGCACGGATGATCTCCGTCAGGCTCTGAGCACGATTGGCGGTGTGGGGGGCGATCGCCTGCTGGCTTTTGAGGTGCTTTGGACGCCCCAAGCAACGGATGACACGCTCACCACTGACGATATCCTGGCCGCTTACCCCAACCTAAAACTGGTTTAGGGTTCATCCAGCCAGATACGCAGCTCAGCAAAAGAGGCGCGACGCTCGCGCCTCTTTTGCCATGCATCCCAGAGTCACAACCCAGCGATCATTGGACTGAGGCTCGCTGACTATGGCGTAGCAACGATTACAAGGTATCGGGATGACAGGATTTGAACCTGCGGCATCCTGCTCCCAAAGCAGGCGCGCTACCAAGCTGCGCTACATCCCGTTATCGCTCGAGTATAGCTTAAAAAGCGAGTGACCCTCGCTGTTGCCGAGAGTCGCTAGGGAATTCAATCGGGATACCAAAACATGCCTTTAATCCCTTCCGGATCGAGGATAAAGCCAAGGCGGCGGTAGAAATCGACGACATGAGGATCCGCGAAGAGCGTAATGTTGCTAATGTCTTCGCTGCGGAGCTTTTTGATGATGTACTTCATCAAAGCCTTGCCATAACCCCGACTCTGGTAACTGGGGTGAATCACCACATCCCAAATCGTCGCGTTGAAGGCGCAGTCGGAGGTAGCGCGGGCAAAGCCAACTAAACGGCGCTTTGCGCCGCGCTCTTCCCACATCGACACTACGAGAAAGCTATGCTGCAAGGCTTTGCGAACCTTTCGCAAGGGACGGCGTGACCAGCCCACTGCGTCGCAGAGTTCTTCCAGTTCGTAGAGGTCGAGGTCGCGTTCGGTGCTGAAGGCAACGCGCGGCTCGGTCGCGATCGCACTGCTTGCACCCGATTGCACTCGACTTGCTGTTGCCACCGCGTCTGTACTAAATAAACTTTTCCAAAAACCCATGCTATTGCAGCAAAATCGCAAGTCCTACAGTCGGCGGCTAACCAGAAATACCTTGCGCCGGAGCTGGTACAGCAACAGCCGAAAATTCGGCAACCGCCTGCTCCAGACTGCCGTGTTCATTGCGCCTGCATCTGGATTCTAGCCTTAGATGATAGCACAAGTCTCCGCAGCGTAGGAGCCGTCGTCGATTCTCGCTAGCTCGCTCCTGAACCGTCGCTAGCGTGGTGACGTTGCCAGCAATTTCGGGGCGATCGCCAGCCCAGAGATTCAGGACGTGCCCGGAATTTGTTTAGACTGAAGCTATTATCTTGATGAGCGAAAAAAATACCCGGTCGTTTGCTCCCCCAGCACGCTGTCCCCGATGGCGATCGCCTGGCTCTGCTTCCCCTCTGATGCTCCCCTGTCCTAGCCGCGCCACCGCTCCTGATCGCCATGACAGCAGGTTTAAAATCATCGACACTAGGGCTACTGAAACGCTTCAACCAGGCGTTTCCCCAGTTCTATGAGCAGTTTGTCAGTAGTGAGATCCAACTGCAAAACCTGCGTTTGGCCTATCAGCTTTACAAAACCAAGCTCGCCGTCATCGAAGTCCGTCCCGAAGGCTCCAAGAGCGCCCTCCACTTTGCCTATCGCAATCAATCCTTTCTCCTCAGCGATATTTTTGGCGTCCTGGCGGCCTACGGCCTGACCATCCATAGCCTCAGCCTCTACGGCCAGATCAAGCCGCCGATGCTGGTGTTTATCAAGCTAGTAGTTTCGCGGGGCAACCGGGCGCTGACCGACAAGACGGCGGATAATGTCTGCCGCGCCATCCGCGAGGCTCTAGCGGGGCGCTTTGAAGTCGAAGAGATGCTGGCGGTCGAGTTCAACCTCGATGCCGGCCTTGAACAAGTCGAGACCGAATTCTACGTCGATCCAGTCTTCCATCTGCCGGCCCTGCTGATTGAGGCTGACAATCAACCCGGATTGTTCTACAAAGTGATGTATGCAATTTGGCAAGAAGATTTGCTGGTAGTCAATGCCAACTTGCTAGTGTGGCGAGGACGGACGCGCCTGATTCTCTACTTACTCGGCCCTGATGAACGTCGCATCCCGGAATATCTCGGCCAGAAAATTGCTGAAAGCGTACGACAGCGCCTGTTGGGCGAATAAACTGTGCCGGAAGTTTTGCGCCGAGCGGTTGCCCCACAGGCTAGGATAGAGAGTATGGCTAAGATTGTGATTCGGGGCATCCCACACGCCTACGATCTCACCGTACAACCCACTGAGGATAGCAGGCCTGCCTTGGTATTTATCCACGGCTGGCTACTCAGTCGTCACTATTGGCAACCCCTCGTGGCCAAGCTCGCGCCTAATTATCGCTGTTTGACCTACGACTTGCGCGGCTTTGGGGAGTCTGGTGGCTCCCCAGTGACCACGGCGAGTACCGCCTATAGCCTCGCGGCCTATGCGACTGACCTCCTCGATCTGCTTGCTGCCCTCGAGATCGAGCAGGCTTGGGTGATTGGGCACTCCCTCGGTGGCAGTATTGCGCTCTGGGCGGCAGCGCGTGCTCCCCACGCCATTGCGGGCACGATTGGCGTCAATGCTGGCGGCGGTATCTACCTCAAGGAAGAATTCGAGCGCTTTCGGGCGGCTGGACAACGGATCGCCACCTGGCGACCAAAGTGGTTGCGCTACATCCCTCTGCTTGATTGGGTCTTCACGCGGGCGATGGTCGTGCAGCCACTGGCACGGCACTGGGGCCGGCAGCGACTCTTGGATTTCATTCAGGCGGATACTGCTGCTGCCCTCGGCTCACTGCTGGAATCGACGACTGAAGCAGAAGTGCATCGCCTGCCGCAGTTGGTGGCGCGGCTCGATCAACCCGCCTATTTTCTCGCGGGCGCGCAGGATACGGTGATGGAAACAAAGTATGTTCGCCATTTGGCAAGCTTCCATCGCCTCTTCCAGCAGGGACAAGAAAACGCTGTGGAGATTGCCGACTGCGGGCATTTGGCGATGGTAGAGCAGCCAGACGCTGTGAACGCTGCGATTCAGACGATCTTGGCTCGTCATGTTCACCAGCCCCAGTCCACGCTCTCCCAGCCGCGCTGAGGGCAGCGACAGGCGGCGCGCTGCAAGTTACACTGGGGTTAACTGGGATACCCTCTCACGACCCGCTTTTGCGATCTGCATTCGAGGAGAATGGTGACGATGTTACACCGCAAGCTGTATCAGCTCTGTACGGACGGTCGTGAAGTGAATGTATTTCTACGCGATCAACAACGGTGGCTGGAGAGTGCGCGGATTGTTGATATCGAGGGCGACTTGGCGATCATTCGCTATGAGACCGAGGATGAGGACGAAGTGAGCGCCTGGGAAGAGATGGTGCGCCTTGAGAGTATCGGTGCGATCGCCCAAAAACTCGCCTCAGTCCCTCGGGGGGATGCCGAACTACCGATCGCCGATGACTGTCCAGAAGCGGAACGGTTTCATCCCAAGTCCTACGACGGCAGCGAAGATGTGTAAGTCATACTGCCTGGCGTGGCGTTTTTTTGTGGTGTTGGTAGCGCTTCACTGCGTCGCCAGATTCCCAGCCAAAATCCAGCGGCTCGCATCGGCGAGATCGGTGGCGATGTAGTCCGGTTGGGCATGGTGCTGGTAATCGCCGCTGAGCACTTGCTGGCCGTAGCCGGTTTGCACGAGGATGCCATGCACCCCCGCGTTGTGGGCGAGATCAATATCAGTCGCTTTGTCACCAACCATGACGCTGCGGCGTAGATCGAGGTCGTGTTCCCAAGCAGCCGCTACCAGCATCCCCGTGTTCGGCTTGCGCCAGGTGCTCCAGTAGGCAAACTCTGGATCTTTTCCTCCCGCTGGTGGGCTGAGTGAGGGGCAGTAGTAGAGGGCGTCTAGCTTTGCCCCTGCTTCTTCAGCGAGCAGATGCACCAGACGCGCGTGCAGTGCCTCGACATGGGCAACGGGATAGTAGCCTCGGGCGGGACCAGCCTGATTTGAGACCAAGCAGCAGAACCAACCAGCTTTGTTGAGCGATCGCACTGCTGCCGCCGCCCCCGGAACCAAGTGCAGATCCTCTAGCCGGTGGATATAGCCCACCTCGATATTGAGCACGCCGTCGCGGTCGAGGAATACGGCCCGTTTAGCCACGCCAGATCGCTTCCAGAACGCTGACCGGGGCGATGTTGGCGATCGCCGCGCTCGGAGACTGAATCGCAACCACCTTGTCACTACCGGGCGGCACGAGCTTGTCCGCCTGGGTAGGGCCAAAGAGGGCGATCGTGTAGGTTCCCACCGCGATCGCTAGGTGCATGGGCGCGCTATCGGTGCAGAGCATCAGATTCGCTCCAGCGATGAAGGCGGCGAGTTTGCCCACATCCGGCGGCGAAACCGTCTTCAGATCCGCATTATGGGCGGTGAGCTTGGCAACTAGCTCGCGATCCTCCGGCCCGCAGAGCACGACTACCGGCACGTCCGGCTGCTTTGACTGAATATCGGCGACAATTTGCCCCCAGCTCTCGGCGGGATAGATCTTGTTGATCCCCTTCGAGAGGGCCAACTGGCTCGAGCCGCCGTGGAGCAGGATGTAGCCACTGTCCTTGACACCTAGGCGCTGCTGCTCGGCTTCCGCCCACTCGATGTCCGACTTCGGCACGGTCACGCTGACTGGCGGACAGGGGGACTGAATGTCCAGGCCGCGCGTCAGGTCGTGGTACATCTGCGCGGCGTATTGCGCGGGTTTCAGGGGTACGGTGTCGGTGAAAAACCAAGATTTATCCGTTTCGTAGCCTACGCGCCGAGGGATGCCATTGAGCCAGAGCAACAGGCCGACCGTCCAGCGCTGCCCCAGGGCGATCGCCACTTCATACTCGCGATCACGCAGCACGCCCAGCAGATTCAGGTAATCGGCGAGACTGTTGCGATCTTTGTAGTCGAACACCAGTGTTTCATTAACCGAAGGACAGACTCGGTAGGCCGCTTTCGAGCGCGGTTCGACCAAGACATCAATAGCCGCCTGGGGATAGGTTTGCTTGAGCGTCGTCAGCGTCGGGAAAAAAAGTACCTGATCGCCGATGCCGCCAGGGACGAGAGCCAGTATCCGCATCGTAGTTCGCCCAGAGCGAGGATTTCCAGCTCAATTTTACGGGATGATAGTGGCAAACTCGTGAACGAAATGTCACCATGCACCTGTTAATTCCGGCAGCCGGGTCAGGACGCCGCATGGGGAGCGATCGCAACAAGCTCCTCTTGCCCCTGCTCGAACGCCCGTTGTTGGCGTGGACAATCGCCGCCGCCGCCGCCGCCCAGCACACGGCCTGGATCGGGATTATTGGTCAACCCCACGATTTCGCCGATTTTAGGGCGATCGCCGCTGCTCTCGAGCTGAGTCAGCCGCTCGAATTCATCGTCGGCGGCACCACGCGCCAGGAGTCAGTTTACAACGGGTTACAAGCACTGCCACCCACAGCTCAGCAGGTCTGCATCCACGACGGCGCGCGCTGTCTGGCGACTCCGGAACTGTTTGACCGCTGCGCGATCGCCCTCCAGAGCTGCCCCGGTCTCATTGCCGCGATCCCGGTCAAGGACACGATCAAGGTCGCCAGCCCAGAATTGATGGTTGCCAGTACGCCGGATCGCCGCCAACTCTGGGCCGCCCAAACACCGCAAGGCTTTCAGGTCGATCTGCTCAAGCAGTGTCACCAAAAAGGACGCGAGCTAGGCTGGCAAGTCACCGATGATGCGGCTCTCTTTGAGCGCTGCGAATTGCCAGTGAAGCTGGTTGCGGGGGAAGAGACGAATCTGAAAATCACGACACCCGTGGATCTGGCGATCGCGGCCTTCATCCTACGCCAGCGTCTGGGCTGATGGTCATTGCGAGTCAAACGGAGCAACTTCAGCTTGCGAAGCAACGACTGGGAACGCATCGCAGTGCGGCTAGAGTTTCTCAAAACTGTTGGCAATGGCTAGTACCGCTACGCGGAATTTTGAGTTCTGGGTTTTGAGTGCCTGCAATCCGGGAATCCTGGGGATTTTGAATAGGCATCTCATTTCCGCCCTCTTGTACTAGAGTAATGTCAGGAGTATGGTGATCGCTAGCTCCAGAAGCGGCTGAGATCCAGGACAAAACCGGGTAGCAGCGGGTCGCCGGACAAACTGAGCGGCGCGGACAACATCTCAACGCTTTGGTTGGGTCGATAAACCTCAGCCAGTTGCGTCCGTCGCGCCAACAACCAACCCCAACGGCAGCCATTTTCCACATACTCGCACAGTTTGGCTTGGGCTTTAGGGAGGCTATCGGTCGGCGAGAGAATCTCGATCACAAAGTCAGGACAAAGTGGGACAAAGCGTTCTCGCTGCTCGGGGGCGATCGCCTGCCAACGGGCGTGGTCAAGCCAAGCCGCGTCCGGGGAGCGGTCAGCGCCATTGGGGAGACTGAAGCCCGTTGAGGAGTCAAAGACTTCTCCCCGTTCGGTTTGCTGGTTCCAGAGCCATAACTGAGCATTGATACTGGCATTGCGCCTGCCGGTTTCACCACCCGTTGGGGGCATCGCAATCAGTTCTCCGTTAGCGGTACGTTCGAGCCGCAGATCCGGATTCGCCGCGCACAGGGCATAGAACTGTGCCGGGTCGAGCTGCGCGAGCGGGCTGAGGTCGAGGGCGAGTTGGGTCATCAGATTTTGGCGTTCACGATACGGATTTAGTCTCAACCGGGTGAGTCGTGCTGAGTTTCGCGGCGTGAAATGGAGAATTGTTACATCAAGTTTACTCGCATCGCAATGCGATGCCTGCCTAGAATTGAGTGGCGCTGTCCGACCCATCCGCCGCTGCAATGAAAGCGGGCGGTAAGATAGAACTGCGGACAGGCTCGTTAGCCCCAGCTAGCTCAGCCCAGACCGCGCATTCGTATTTCAATTCATCGCCTCGTGGATCAGTCCGCTCTCTGGCTGCTACTTTTGCCTCCGGTCGCAGGGGGCATTATTGGCTATTTCACCAATGACCTCGCCATTCAAATGTTGTTCCGGCCCTATCGGGCGCTCTATCTGGGCAAACAACGCCTCCCTTTCACCCCCGGACTGATCCCCCGCAACCAAGAACGTCTTGCCCGTCGTGTTGCCGACACGATCATGTCGTCCTTGCTGACGCCGCAGGAGTTGCAAAATCTGACCCGGCGACTGCTGGCAACCGAGCGTGTCCAGGGCGCGATCCTCTGGTTACTACGGTTGGCGCTGGAACAGTTGCAGAGCGATCGCGAAGAAAAAACCGCTCGCCTTGTCGCCGAAGTTCTGCGTGACCTTGCCGGTGACTCCGTGCCGCGCCTGCTGCGTGCCCTTGCCCGCCGCGAAGACTTTCTCGAAGATCAGATCAACCGCATCTTCGACCGGGTGCTGCTCGACTTTCAGCTCACCGACCTGCAAGCCCGCCGCCTTGCCGATTGGTTGCTGCAAGTGGCGCTACCGCCTGACCTGCTCCGCCAAGCCCTGATCGATTTCCTCACCGACCGCAACATCCAAGTAGTTGATGAGGGCTTCCGTGAAAAAACCACCGGCACCACCTGGGTTGTTGCCAACCTTGTCGGCATCCGCAATACGCTTGTCCGCCTGCGCGCCTTCTGTCTGGATGAAAAGGAGATTGCCAACGCGCGCCTGAAAGAACTGATTCTCTCGCTGGAAATTCGCGATCGCCTGCGCGTCTGGCTACAAGACATCTCACTGCAAAACCTCCCCCTCTCCACCGTCCGCCAGTTCCGTAAAACTACACGCGCCACTGTTCGCGACTACGTGGCCGAAAAGGGTAGTCCTTTGATTCAAGAACTCAGTGCCTCGGTTGACTGGGAGCGCATCGCTCTGCTGTTGATCCGGCGTCTGCGCACCTCAGCGGTCGTCGATTCCTCACTGGAAACCGTCAGCCTCGAACTGGCGATGATCCTAGAGCGCTATCTCGAAGAAGACCTCGAGCATTTGGTGGCGAAGCTAATTCCGATTCTGTCCATTGATGAAGTCGTCGTCGAGCGGGTGATGGCGACCTCGCCCGCCGAACTCGAAGCGACGATCCAGGGCATCGTCCGTAGCGAGTTGCAAGCGATCGTCAACCTTGGCGGGGTTCTCGGTGTCGTGGTCGGCAGCGTCCAGTCAGTAATTCTCTGGTTGCGCTGAGGCTGTTTTGCCCACCGCGCGCCGCTGTGCGGCGGTGATGAATAGCTCAATGTACTGACGATGCCCACCAGGAATTACGGCGTCCAGGACCAACGGGTCATCGGTGTCACGCGGGTCACCCGGCCCGGCGATCGCCCGCTTTTTCCCCCCTGCTTCGATCAGCTTCAGCGGTCGCCGGTTTTTCACTTCCCCACCGCTACTGTCCACATAGATCACCAGGCTGCCACGCTGGAAGTGGTGGTCGATCGCCTGGATCAGCGCGAGAAAGTTGCGATCGCTCCCCCCGCGCCGCACCGCCGGCCCAGTGGCGGTGTCTACGACTTGGCTGGTCACCGTATCGCCGACGCCGACTAGCACCGGCATCGCCGCCGGGTCAAAATGCTGACGCACCAGCGCCAGCAGTTCCGCTTGTGATTTGGGCGCTTCGCGGACGCTGAAGTTTTCACCGAGCGGATACTGCCCAGTGCGTTGATGATAGTAACGATTGAGCAGCGCCAGCACCCCGGCCTCCTTGATCGCGCCGCGCAACATGAACTGAAAATCGGTCGTGCCGGAGTCGCCCGCCGTCGCCGGTTTCAAGCGCTCCAATCCCTGAGCGTCACGGCCCCAGTTCGGTGCGTAGTGAACGAAGAAGGACTCGCCCAAGCCTTGTTCCCCAGCTTTGACCAGAAGTGTTTCCATCAGGCTCTGCATGGTTTGCTGCAAAGCGGGGTAGAGCGTGGCGCGATCGCCCAGCCGTTCGTAAAAGGTGTTCAGATTAGCGCTGGGCGAGGCGACATTATCGAGCACACTGGCGGCGATCGCCGTTTCCGTCTCGGCTGCCGACCAAGCGGTTAAATCGTCGGCGCAAAACGCGGCTAACCGCGCCTGAATTTGCTCCGGTACGGCCGCCAGAAACGCTAGCTCGGCTGAGCTAACACCCGGATGGGACACGACCCCATCCCGCTCCTGCCACTGCACGCCGCCCGCTGCCAGGCCTGGTAAGTAGCCGACTTCAGCCAATGGTTGTCCAGCTGCCTGTGCCGCCCGCTCAATAATGCCATTGACGCCCCGTCGGCCGATATGCTCGCCATTGGTCAGGACGTAGAAATGACCGTCAAACTGTTGGGTGGCGTGCACATAGTCGAGATCAATTTCCCGCTGCAAGGGATCTTTGACCAAGCCCATGCAGACACCATCCAGGTCTTGGATCAGCAACAGATTTTCGGTTTCAGCCAGAATCTGGGCAAGACGTGCCTGGTTCAGCGAGAGCGGCGGTTCCTGAAGCAGCGGATGCAGTGAGGTCATAAGTTCTCAGGTCTTGGCGTGGGCAAATTGCTTGGCAGAGTGAGTTGGCATCCGAGCGACCCCACTCTATCCCGGTCGGTAGTGGTTGGGCAATGGCTGGGGGGGCGGGCTGGGCGGCGATGATTGGGGATCTCTAGCCATTTCACGAGCGGGATGGCAGGCTCTACAATAATGGGGATAAATTCGTTACAAAACTTCACATCACCCCATGCTGCTGCGACCTGAGCAACGCGAGAAACTTGATCCCGCTGATGATCGGGACTTCTACAGCCTGCCCCGCTTCGTCACCCACGTAGACGACCACTTCATTGACCAATTGACGCAACTGTACCGCGATCGCCTCCAGCCGCAGACCCGCATCCTCGATCTGATGAGCAGTTGGGTGTCGCATCTGCCGGAGGAGATCGAGTTTGCCCATGTCGAGGGACATGGTATGAATGCGGCGGAGCTGGCGAAAAATCCGCGCCTGGATCACTACCAGGTGCAAAACCTCAATGCTGACCCGAAGCTCCCTTATCCTGACGCTGATTTTGATGCGGTACTGAACTGTGTTTCGGTGCAGTATTTGCAATATCCCGAAGCGGTGTTTAGCGAGGTGGCGCGGGTGCTAAAACCCGGCGGCGTGGCGATTGTGAGTTTTTCCAATCGGATGTTTTATCAGAAGGCGATCGCCGCCTGGCGGGATGGCGGTGAAACCAGTCGCGTGGCTTTGGTGAAGCGCTACTTTCAAGCGGTTCCTGAATTTGGCCCGCCGGAGATCATCGCTAACGCGGGGGGTGTCCCAAATATTTTCCAGCTCCTCGGCTTTGGCGGTGCTGACCCGTTCTACGCTGTACTCGCCCAACGGCAATAGTTCTGGGGCCGGAATGGGGACTGTCACACAGGATCTATTTCGCGCAGTGAAAATGCAAGGATTTGCCCATGACGCCACTGTTCGTTACTAATTAGGTTTAGGAGGTTGACAAATCCGATTGCACGATTAGCAATTTTCGGATGTCTAGCGGCTCGACGCTGGACTGTCCCCCAATGATTGATTACCGTGGAGAATTTGGAGATCCCTATGCCATCATTTCGCAACTTTGGTCTGACACTCTTAGCTTCAGCCGGTCTTGCCCTATCGCCACTCTTAGGCACAGAGCTTGCCCAAGCCCAGCGAGTCGTCAACGTTACCCCCAGCGGCACCAACCAAGCTGCTCCCGCCGATAGTTCCATTTCCGGCGTCTTCGATACCAGCGACGGTTCGCGTGTCGATGTCAGCACGGTGCAGATTTTCGTTAACGACCGCAACGTTACCAGTCAGAGCACGATCACGCCCAGCTTTTTCAGCTACAGACCGTCTGGCCCATTGCCACCCGGTTCTAACAACGTGCGCGTCGAATTCCGCAACCAAGCTGGTCAGAGCTGGCGTGCTTCTTGGGGCTTCGTTGTCCAGCAGCCGCAAACGGCGCTGAATATCAGCTCGATCACCCACAATGCCGCGACGCAGCCACTGGGCGCGGGCAGCACCTTCCTCGCGACGATCAATGGCACACCCGGGGCCAGCGGTTCCGTCCTCTTGATTGCCAACGGTCAAACAATCCGTGAAATTCCGACCCAGGAAGTGTCCTCAGGCGTTTATGTCGCGACGCTGAACCTCTCCTCGGGTGACCAACTGCGGGAAGGCGTTGTGGTCGGCCGCCTGCAACGACAAGGCAACACGATCTACGGTGCGGCAGCTCAAGCGGCGGCTTTCAATCCGGGTAGCAGCTCAACGCCGGTGACCCAGGTTCCCCAAGGGTCGGGCGTCACTCAGACTGGTGGTAATCAAGCTACGCAGACGCCGCTGGGCAATCTGAAGCCGTCCTTCACTTCGCACCAGGATGGCGGTACGATCACCAGTGAAGGCTTCACGCTCGTGGGTCAGACGCAGCCGGGAGCACTGGTGCGTGTGCGCGTCTTCTCGCGCCTGCGCGCCCTGGGCGGTATCGTTAGCATCGGTGGTGATACCCCGCTGGTTGAGCAAGAGGTGCGGGCCGATGCTCAGGGTCGCTTCGAGGTCATTGTGCCCCGCCCCACGGTCGTCTCGTCTGGGACGCAGTATCGGGTTGAGGCCGCCGCTACGGATGGTGTGCAGGCGAGCGAAGTGACTAACCTGACGTTGACGCAGCGGTAATCTGGCCATCTGGCTGGGGGCGATCGCCCGCTGAGATCGCAATGTTTTAGTCAATGAGGGGGGTGAGTGATCGCCCCTATCGTTGTTTCGGGCGATCGCCAGACTGAACGAAATCAATGCCAATCACTCTCACTTACAGCCCTGCCTACACCCTCGTCCCCACCTACGAGTGCTTCAACCGTTGCAGTTACTGTAACTTTCGTCGCGACCCCGGCACTGACCCCTGGCTGACACTGACCGAGGCTGAGACCCGCCTACGTGCTTTGCAAGGCTCCGGTGTGGTGGAAATCCTGATCCTCAGCGGCGAAGTTCACCCCCAGAGTCCCCGCCGCGCTGCTTGGGGTCAGCATCTTTATGACCTCGCGGATTTGGCACTCCGTTTGGGCTTCCTGCCCCACACCAACGCTGGCCCGCTCAGCCGCGCTGAGATGGCGCAGTTACAGACCGTGAATGTTTCGATGGGACTGATGCTGGAGCAATTGACCCCCGCTTTGCTCGCTACCGTCCATCGGCACGCGCCCAGCAAGCTGCCGGAGTTGCGGTTGCAACAGTTGCACCAAGCTGGTGAACTCGGGATTCCCTTCACGACCGGGCTACTGCTGGGGATTGGCGAGACGGTGGCGGATTGGGAGGCGAGTTTAGGGGCGATCGCCACTTGCCAACAGCGCTGGGGTCATATTCAGGAAGTGATCTTGCAACCCCATAGTCCGGGCACACAGCAAGCGGAATGGGGCCAGGCGCTGGCGGGCGATCGCCTCCTCGCCGCGACCCATCTCGCCCGTCAGTGCTTGCCACCAGAAGTCGCGATCCAGATCCCGCCCAATCTCGTGGCGAAGCCGGAGCAGCTCCAGGCTTGCGTCGCGGCGGGTGCGCGTGATTTGGGCGGCCTCAGCCCTAAGGACGAGGTGAATCCGGACTACCCTCATCCGACACCCGTGCGATTGGCGCACACTCTCGCACCGGATTATGAACTCGTGCCGCGTTTGCCGGTGTATCCGCAATACATCTCGCGACTGCCGGAACGGTTGCAACGGGCGATCGCCAGCCGATCAACTGGAGCAAGCTCAAGCCAACAACTCATCCACACCAATGCTGAAACCCAGTAGCGTGGTTTGCGTGCTCACTGTCTCACCCGCGATAAAAATTTGGCGGTAGGTCGCAGTCACCACAATCAGCCAGCGACTTTCCGGGAAAACGAGCCAGACCTCGAGGCCGCCCGACTGCAAGTATTCGACGGCGCGGGCAATCACCTCCTCAGCGCGATCCGTCGGTGAGACAATCTCGGCACTGAGCGGGAAACTCTGGGGCAACACGGCAACATCGCCGTATTCAGTCACTAATTCGGGGGGTAAATAGGCAACATCGGGACGGCGACCTTGCTGTTGGGTACGGCAGGGAGCATCAGTATAGATCTCCCCTCCCGGCTCACTCGTCGTGGCATACGCTTCCCAACGAGCAGCAAGTCGGGCTTGGACTTTGCCGTGTTTGAGGGTCATGCCATTCTTCTCAACGAGATTGCCATCTAGCCATTCGGTCTGCTCGAGGGGATTTTGCAGCCAGTCGTCCAGGCTTTGGGGTGGTTGAGGGAAGACTAAAGTTGCCGTCATGCCGAATCTCCAGAAGACGCACGGCTGGTCTCAGCGTAGCATAGGCTTCTAGCCGTCGCCGCTTGTGTCGGGATTGGTCTGTAGTCTGACCCACTGGGGCTGATCTGAACGGTTGCAACGGGCGATCGCCGCCTTCACCCCAAAGCATCTGAGTCAATCGGGTCAATCGGCATCAAGCCAACAACTCGTCAACGCCAACGCTGAAGCCCGGTAGCGTGGTTTGCGTGCTCACTGTCTCACCCGCGATAAAAATTTGGCGGTGGGTCGCAGTCACCACAATCAGCCAGCGATTTTCCGGGAAAACGAGCCAGACCTCGAGGCCGCCCGACTGCAAGTATTCGACGGCGCGGGCAATCACCTCCTCAGCGCGATCCGTCGGTGAGACAATCTCGGCACTGAGCGGGAAACTCTGGGGCAACACGGCAACATCGCCGTACTCGGTGACCAATTGGGGGGTCAGATAGGCAACATCGGGACGGCGACCTTGCTGTTGGGTACGGCAGGGGACATCGGAGTACACCTTCCCACCGACCTGACTATCGCTGACATAGATTTGCCAATGGGTAGCGAGCCTGACCTGAATCTCACTGTGTCGCAGGGTCATGCCATTCTTCTCAACGAGATTGCCATCTAGCCATTCGGTCTGCTCGAGGGGATTTTGCAGCCAGTCATCCAGGCTTTGGGGCGGTTGAGGGAAGACTAAAGTTGCAGTCATGGCCGAATCTCCAGAAGGCGCGCGGCTGATTTCAGCGTAGCACAGGCTTCTAGTACCGCTCGTGGAGTTCTGAGTTTTGAGTTCTGAGTTTTGAGTTCTGAGTCCCTGCAATACGGGGATCCTGTGGATTTTGAATGGGCTGCTTATTTCCGCCGCCTTGTACTAGTGGGTCGGATTGGTTTATGGCCTGACACCAGCGAGCATGACCCGATTACAATGGAGCACGAAGCGAGATTCAGCGACTGCAACTGCATCGGGAGAATTGTTTTTTATGACCGCAACGCAAGTATCGGCGCGCGAACTATTTCAATCCGCCTACGAAAACCGCTATACCTGGGACAAGGACTTTCCCGGCTACACCGCTGACGTGACTTATCGGACGGGCGATCGCCACTTCCAAGGTCAAGCCCGCGTCAGCCCCGACCTCAAAGGTGCCGTCAGCGGCATCGAGGATGAGAGCGCGACCAAGGCGATCGAGAATCAGCTTTGGGAAATCGCGATTCACCGCGTCCGTCGCCCGTTTGAAAAGACCCACGCGGAAAACACCTTCAGCTACGGCAAGACGGATGAGACCGGCGCGATCGAAATCCTAATTGGCGGCAAGGGCGAGGGCGACCACTACAAGCTGCGCGACAACGAAGTCTGCATGGTTCACCGCCACATCCACGGCGTCGTCGTCACGATCAATACCTTCAGCAGCCACGACACCGGCGCGGGCTACCTCTCACATCGCTATGATTCGGTCTACCACGACCCCAAAACCGGTGCTCAGCGGGGGGGGCGCAGCGTCTTCACCGATGAGTATGAGTCGGTCGGCGACTACACGCTCCTCAAGCGCCGCCAGATCGAGACGGAAACCGAGCGGGGTACCGAAGTCCAAGAGTTCTGCTTCAGCAACATGCAGTTGCTCTAGGTCAGTATGAAGATGCCCTCTGCCTTGGGGACTGGTGTGGCGATCGCCAGCATTTTGAACCTGGCGATCGCCCAACCGGGTCACGCCCTGCCGCCGCCGGACGAGTTGCCGGAGGAGGTGGCGCGGACTGAGATCATCCTGGGGGCGCGATCGCCTGTGGACGGCGAACCGCTGACGGCCGCGGAATATGCCGAACTGCAAGCCCAGCTTCAGGAGTCGGCCTTTGCCCCCGCTGTCAGCCCGGTGGCTCGTGAGCTGATCTTCCTGTTGCGTGTCCGCGAATTGCTCAATACCCTCGTGCCGTTGGTCAATTTCTGAGGGTGATGAGAGCGTGTAAACGGTCGGCTCGCGACTAGACAAAGGCCCCAAAATGCTAAATATTGAACAGTATTCAGTTGGCTGCTGCGCTTGCCGTGCAGTCGGTTGCTTAGCTGCCTCGACTGGCCCTCATCCTAAATTTTATTGCGTCTGGATTTGCTCATGATCGACCCCGAACAGATTGACAAGATTGTTTGGAACCATCACCATGACCCCTTTGAGGTGCTCGGCCCCCATCCCCTGGAGCAAAATGGCAAGGTCGAAAGCTGGGTTGTCCGGGCCTACTTGCCAAATGCTCAGGCAGCCTGGGTGATTTGTTCGGGCGATCGCCAGGAATACCCGATGCAATCGGTGCATCATCCGAATTTCTTCGAGTGCAAGCTCGACCGTCCTGAACTGGCCAATTACCAGTTGCGCGTCCGCGAAGGGAGCCATGATCGGGTCATCCATGATCCCTATGCCTTCCGCTCCCCGAAGCTAACAGACTTTGATCTGCATCTTTTTTCAGAAGGCAATCACCACCGCATCTATGAAAAGATGGGCGCGCACGTCATGGAGCAAAATGGCGTCCAAGGCGTCTATTTTGCCGTCTGGGCACCCAATGCACGGAATGCCTCGATCATCGGCGACTTCAACAATTGGGATGGCCGCCAGCACCAGATGCGGAAGCGGGAAAACGGCACCTGGGAACTATTCATCCCAGAACTCAGTGCCGGCGCACATTACAAATACGAAATCAAAAACTGGGAAGGGCATATTTACGAAAAGTCCGATCCTTATGGTTTTTATCAAGAAGTTCGCCCTAAAACGGCCTCGATCGTGGCCGACATTGACCACTACGAATGGCACGACCAAGACTGGCTAGAACAGCGTCGCAATGGCAAGCCGCTCGAACAACCGATCTCGGTTTATGAAGTACACCTCGGCTCCTGGCGACACAAAGCCTACGAGGAACCCGCTCGCTATCTCCACGGTGAGGGCGAACCAGTGCAAGTCACTGAGCTAAAGCCAGGCGCACGCTTCATGACCTACTACGAATTGGCGGAAACGCTGATTCCTTATGTCAAAGAACTAGGCTTCACACACATTGAATTGCTGCCAGTGGCCGAATATCCCTTCGATGGGTCTTGGGGCTACCAAGTCGCTGGCTACTATGCGCCGACCTCACGTTTTGGGAGTCCCGAAGACTTCATGTACTTCGTGGATCAATGCCACCAAAACGGTATCGGCGTCCTCATTGATTGGGTTCCCGGTCACTTTCCTAAAGATGGTCACGGCCTCGCCTTTTTCGACGGCACGCACCTCTACGAGCATGGTGATGCTCGTATTGGCGAGCATAAAGAATGGGGCACACTAGTTTTCAATTACGGTCGGAATGAAGTGCGGAACTTCCTAGTTGCCAATGCACTCTTCTGGTTCGATAAGTATCACATTGACGGGATGCGGGTCGATGCGGTGGCTTCGATGCTGTATCTCGACTATTTGCGGCCGCCCGGTGAGTGGGTTCCGAATCAGTATGGCGGCCGCGAAAATCTGGAAGCGGCTGACTTCCTGCGCCAGGTCAACTCCGTACTATTCGGCTACTATCCTGGCATCCTCTCGATCGCGGAGGAATCTACCGAGTGGCCGATGGTCTCTTGGCCGACCTACATGGGCGGCCTCGGCTTCAACTTGAAGTGGAACATGGGCTGGATGCACGATATGCTGGATTATTTCCACATGGATCCGTGGTTCCGCCAGTTCCACCAAAACAACATCACTTTCAGTATTTGGTATCACCACAGCGAGAATTTCATGTTGGCGCTCTCCCACGATGAGGTGGTGCATGGCAAGAGCAGCATGATTGGCAAGATGCCTGGGGACGAATGGCAGAAGTATGCCAATCTGCGTGCCCTCTACACTTATATGTATGCTCATCCAGGCAAAAAGACCCTGTTCATGAGTATGGAACTTGGACAGTGGAATGAGTGGAATGTCTGGGGTGATCTCGAGTGGCATTTGTTACAGCACGAACCTCACCAAAATCTCGGCCGGTTTATGCAAGAGCTGAATGCGATGTACAAACGTGAGCCAGCACTGTGCCAGCAGGATTTTGAAGAGGCTGGGTTTGAGTGGATTGACTGTAGCGATAGTAGTCATAGCGTTGTCGCATTTATTCGCCGTAGCCAGACGCCGGAAGAGTTCATTGTAGCGGTCTGCAACTTTACCCCGCAGCCGCATAGTCATTATCGTGTCGGCGTCCCAGAGTTGGGGTTCTATACCGAGCTGTTTAATAGCGATGCGCGCCAATATGGTGGCAGCAATATGGGCAACTTGGGTGGTAAGTGGGCAGAAGAATGGTCGTATCATAACCATCCTTATTCCCTCGATCTCTGTCTGCCGCCGCTGGGGGTCTTGCTGTTCAAAATCGATCCGAGCCAGAAGCCGGAAGGATGATGTGGGGGGGGGCATCCCGGCTTAGCAGCCCTAAGTCCAAGCGCCTCTTGGAGTGTTCTAAGGCAATGAGCAGCCATCAGATTGCCGATCTGAGGAATTGCATGGGTCGCCATCGGGCAATGGTTTTGTAAGGGGGGATGAAGCCAACGCCTGGTGTGGTCAGAGGTTCAGGGGTCGAGAGCGGACGCTCACAGCATCCCATTGCTATCACAGGGGGGCTTGTTTCCGAGTCCCTGTGGGGTCTCACTCAGTTGTGAATCGAGTGCTGGATATCTAGTACCGCTACGCGGAATTTTGAGTTCTGAGTTTTGAGTGATGAGTGCAGACAGTACAGGTATCCTACGGATCCTGAATGGGGATCTCATTTCCGCCGCCTTGTACTAGTCCCTGCTGCTGCAAGGCACTCAGCCGCATTGTGCGCTTCATGATGGTTGTTATGAACCTCGTGTCGGGAACTAATGGCAGCAAATGGCTGTTCTTTCTTTTTGATCGATAATATGCCTTAGGGGGTGCTTGATGAGTTTTTGGCCCAGGGGTCTGAGTCGGCTGTTTTGACCAGTGACTGCTTCAAGTCTCTCGCAATCGGCGAGCAGCTTGTTTGGCATGGCGTCGCCTCGGTTCGGGACTTGCTTCTTGCTTGCCAGCGGGCAATGACTCAGCCTTTCGTCGCTTGCATCTGCTGATGATGCAGCTCGAGTAATTCTGGTACGGTCACAAACTCGTAGCCTTGCTGGCGTAGGGTGGTGATGATTTGGGGTAGGGCGTTGATGGTGCGATCGCGATCGCCGCCGCCGTCATGGAGCAGCACAATACCGCCGGGGCGGGCAGTATTGATTACATTGCTGGCGATCTTGGCGCTTGAGGCGTAGTAATCCTTAGAATCACCCGACCACATGACTACGACTTGCCCTTTGCCAGCGGCATAGGCAGCCATGCCGTTGTGTAGGTAGCCCCCCGGTGGGCGGAATAGTTGGCTCCGAACGCCAGTGGCCTGCTCAATCCAGATGTCGGTGTTGTCAATTTGTCCGGCGGCACTGGCGGGCGTCTGCTGGTGGTAGGGGTGGCTCCAACTGTGGTTGGCGATCGCATGACCGTGCTCAGCGACTTGACGTGCCCGCTCCGGAAAGTTGCGGATGTTGCGGCCCAGCAAGAAGAAGGTGGCGCGAACATCGTGTTTACGAAGAATGTAGAGGATCGCGTTCGTGCTCTCCGGCCAAGGGCCGTCGTCGAAGGTGAGGGCAATGACTTTGCGATCGCCCGCCAGATCGACGTGGGTGATCGTCTTACCCTGGAAGTGGGGCGGCACAGTAAAACGTGCCTGCTGTTCCCGCGCAGCCGCTGCCGCAATCTCAGCCGCCAGCCGCGCACTTGCCGCCCGGGACAGACCATTAATGCCGCCGACAACACTGGTCGCGGGTGGCAGCGAACCGCGCATGATCGCCGGGGCTTGGTTCCGGTCACCTAAGGGCAAGTTAAGACCAACCCAGAAGCTGGTGGCAACTGCGCTCGCCGTTACTAGCCAGTAGAGTGGTGAACCCCGCTGCCGCCGGGGTGCGACGGCCTTGACCCGGCGCTTCTGGACACCGCGAGATCGGGGTATGCCCGGTGGCACATTGGCTTTGACGCGGCACTGTGTATTCTTTTTGCTCCTCACTACCGGATTCCTATCCCAACGTCATGGTTTAGTCCTACTCTACGGGCTTACAGTCCCGGCCATTTGGCAAAGCCTAGATCGACGGCACGCTGCCGCTGAGTTGCTCCAAGCTTAATACAGCCGCTGCCCCGATAGTATCCGGAACTAACCGGATTTGCAGCAAGCAATGGGGCTGCACGCTTCAGATCTACCAAAAATACCGCAACTGTTGCCTCAAAACAGCTTATTCAGCCAGATCGTGACGGGGATACAAATTGACGATCTGTGCGACCACGGCAGCGGCGCTCAGGCCGTCGGTATCGATCTCAATGGCATCTGGAGCCTTGCGGAGGGGGGCAATGCGGCGGTGGCTATCGAGGCGATCGCGTGTGGCAATTTCGGCTTCGAGTTGGGCGAGGTCGAGATCATCGCCGCGACCGAGGGCTTGGAAGTCGTGCCAGCGGCGGCGGGCGCGTTCGCGAACTGAGGCGGTGAGAAAGATCTTCAGTTCAGCGTCGGGGAAAACGTGCGTGCCAATATCGCGTCCCTCGGCGACGATGCCGCCCTTCTCGCCCCAGCGGCGCTGTTGCCGCACGAGGTAACGTCGTACTGCGGGAATCTTGGCAACAGCAGAGACCCGCGCCGTCACTTCTGGGCTGCGGATCACCGTGGTGACATCGGTGCCGTTGGCGATCGCGCGCAGTTTGAGGGTCTGGTCGTCGGTCAGGAGTTGGATATCAGCCTGATGGGCAAGTTCAATGATCGCCGCTTCGTCGTCGAGGGACAGTCCCGCTTGCCAGACCAGCCAGGTCAGCGCACGATACATAGCCCCCGTGTCGAGATAAAGCAACCCCAGTTGTTGGGCCACCGCCCGCGTCACGGTCGATTTTCCGGCCCCAGCCGGTCCGTCAATCGCAATGATCGGACGGCGAGCGCGCAGGATCACGTTGTCGATGAGGCGAGTGTTGCCGACATAGGCGGCGATGCCAAGCAGACCGGCCGTTTCCACGCTGGCTAGTGGGGTGAGTTGGTGGGGATCGACGAGTTCGACGTACTGAACCGCGACGGCGGGCGAGCGAGCGAGTTCGTCTTTGGCGGCCGCGATCAGGGCGATCGCCTCCCGTTCACCCGTCTGAAAGAGTTGCTGTGCGCGCTGCAAGCCGCGCCAGAGCGCCAGCGCCTGTTCGCGTTCGGGGTCGCTGAGGTAGCGGTTGCGGGAGCTATAGGCCAGACCCGATGGCTCACGGACGATCGGGCAAGCGCAGATCTCGCCGGGGAGTTTGAGATCATGACCCAGTTGTCGCACGATCGCCAGTTGCTGGGCATCTTTTTCGCCGAAATAAGCGCGCGTGGGCTGCATGAGGTTGAGCAGTTGGGTCACCACCGTCGCCACACCGGGAAAGTGGCCGGGTCGAAAGGGCGCACAGAGTACTTGTAGTAGCGGGGTAGGTGGCTGTACACGAGTTGTTTCGCCACTCGTCGCGCCCATTTCAGCTGCGGTCGGGGCAAAGACCAGATCGGCCTCCAGCTCGGCACAGATCTGACAGTCGGCTTCGAGGCGTTGTGGGTAGCGGTCGAGGTCTTCATCGGGGCCAAACTGCAAAGGATTGACATAAATGCTGACCGCGAGGCGATCATTCTCGGCCCGAGCACGTTCGAGCAAACTGATATGGCCGGCATGGAGCGCGCCCATGGTGGGCACGAAACCAATCTCGCAGCTCTGGCGTCGGTAGCCGTCAACGCAAGAGCGCAAGCCCGCAATTGTTTTCACCAGGCGCACCGTTGATTTCCTCTACAAACTGCAACGTAGACTCAGCCAGAATGGTTTTCGCGATCGCATCACCGCCGAAGTCAGGCTGTCAGTGTTTTTTCAGCCAGCCGCAAAATTCGCGGACGCTCCCCGCTTCTGCCTCATAAGCTAACAATCTCAGTCTCTAATCTGCGACAACGCCAGCGATTTTCGGGGCAAATTTCTAATCGGGCGATCGCGCGGTTGCCGCCAGACTGAGCAGTCGCCTTAGCGTGATCAGGATTCTGCGTGGACGGATCGCAGAGCCGTCTCGGGCAAAAAAGAAAGGACGACATCCATCTTGCCAGACGGCAGCAGGATATCGCCCTTCATCCTAACGAGTTTTGGCGCGGTCGGTTATCCCCGCCGCCTTAGCGGCCGAGGACTTCGACCCGCACCGGAGCCACGCCACTGCCGAGCATCCCGATGCTGCTGGCGGCGGCACGCGACAGGTCGATCACGCGACCGCCGACAAATGGCCCACGATCATTGATGCGCACGACAACGGAACGACCATTATTGACGTTGGTGACGCGGACTTGCGTCCCAAACGGAAGCGTCCGGTGGGCGGCGGTGAGCGCATTTTGGTTGAAGCGCTCGCCGCTGGCGCTACGCCGGCCGTGGAAACCAGGGCCGTACCAGGACGCCATGCCGGACTGATACAGTCGGGCCGGTGAGCCAACCGCGACCGTGGGGGCATAGGCCGCTCGGCGCGCACCGGGCCGTGTAGTCAACTCGCTCATGACGAGTGGCTCAGCATTGCCGAGCCAGCGACGCAAGCGGTTGGTGGCTTGCAGGACATCTTGCTCCCAGTTGCGGGTACTGTCTGCAAGGCGCGTTTGCTGATCGACGACCACCAAGGTGTCGTCCGCCACTTTAATGACGTAGGCTTCCTGCTCGGCGTCCCAGACAGCGGTGATCGCCTCCGCATCGAAATCGCTGAAGTCAATTTCGTTCAGGCGCGCCGCCGCTACGGCAGCCCGCTGGGCAGGGTCAGTGTCGGTGGTGCCGATGCCCTCGACTTCACCTGCCAGGACGGCAGTGGGATCGAGGAAGCCCAATCGCCGTGGCGTCGTAGCTTTGTCGTCGGTTGCTGTGACTGGATCGCCCCAGAAAGTCAGGACAGGCAGGCTCCGCACAAAGAGTGTGACCGCAATTTTGCCGTCTTCTGGGTGATGGTAGATCGTGGCGATCGCCGACTCACGAGTCGCCGCCGCACGTACCGTCTGCTGGCGGGTGACCGCCGCATTGACCTCACTGGCATCGGCATCAGCCAAAACAAGGGTCGGTGATACCGACTCCTGGGGGCGAGACGCCACCGTCTGGTGGCTGTCGATCCAGGCTCGTGCCGTAGTCTCGGAGGCCTCAGCGGGTCGTGTGCCGACAGTACTCATGCCGGTGGCGACAAGTGTGACCGCGAGGCTACTTAGGAGTCTGTGCTTCATAAGGGTTGGTTAACATCAGGACAGTGACTTGCCAGTCGGTGGCTATTCACAGGCTGGCTAAGCATTTTTGCTTAGTTTTTCCGATTTTCCGGAAACTGCAACAGACTAGCATGAAGTTTTGTGATTGGGATCCGCGCAGTTAGCGCTGCGGCACTCGCCTGAACACAATCAGCTTGCTGGCGATCGCCGCAAATGGTTGCCAGGGCTGACTTGTTCAGCAGGGCGATCGCCATTGATTACAAAAATTAATCAGCGGCGGATTGACCCGCAAACTGCCTGCTACACTCAAACTCGTCACAGTACAATTGCTCGCCAGAGCAACCCAACCAGCGTGGATTATCGAGATGCGGGTGTGGATATTGAGGCCGGTCGCGAGTTTGTTGAACGCATCCGCCGCGATGTCGCCAGTACCCAGCGCCCCGAAGTCCTCGGTGGACTAGGGGGCTTTGCCGGTTGCTGCCAGATTCCCAGCGGCTACCGCGAGCCAATTTTGGTAGCAGGCACCGATGGCGTCGGCACCAAGCTCCTCCTCGCGCAAGCACTCAATCGCCACGACACCATCGGCATTGACCTAGTGGCGATGTGCGTCAATGATGTTTTGACCACCGGAGCGGAGCCACTGTTCTTCCTCGACTATCTGGCGACCGGTCACCTCGATCCGGCCGCATTAGCAGCGGTGATCAGCGGCATTGCCGAGGCTTGTCGCCAGAGCGGCTGCGCACTCCTCGGCGGCGAGACGGCGGAGATGCCAGGCTTCTACGCTCACCAACAGTATGACCTCGCCGGTTTTTGCGTCGGGGTGGTTGAACGAGAGCAGCGGCTGGATGGCTCCCAGGTTCAGGTGGGTGACGCGATTCTCGGCCTCGCCAGCCAGGGGGTTCACAGCAATGGCTTCTCGCTGGTACGGCGCATCGTGGCGCAAGCCGGAGCAGCCTGGACAGATTGTCCGCCGGAGTTGGCTGGGGTGAGCCTCGGTCACGCTCTGCTCGCCCCGACGCAGCTTTATGTCGCGGCTGTCCTCGGTGCCCGGCAGGCTGGCATTGAGCTGCACGGCTTGGCCCACATCACCGGTGGTGGCTTACCCGAAAATCTGCCGCGTGCTCTCGGTGCGGGACAGGCGGCGCAGCTCGATCCGCAGAGCTGGCCGTGCCCCCCGGTCTTTGGCTGGTTGGCGACGCAGGGGTCAGTCCCGCCGGCCGCGATGTTTGCGACCTTCAACATGGGCATTGGCTTTGCGGCGATCGTGCCACCCGCTCAGGTCGAGGCCGGCTTGCACTGGTTCCAGATGCAGAACCTGAATGCGTACCAGATTGGCGAGGTGGTTGCGGGCGATCGCACGGTGCTCGGACTGCCCAGATAGTACAAGACGGCGGCAATAAGAGTCCCATTCAAAATCCGCAGAATTCCCAGATTGCAGCAGGGACACAGACCTCGAAATTCAGACCTCAAAATTCCGCTTAGCCGTACTAGTGGGTTAGCCACGTCGCCACGAGTGAACTGACGGCCGTGCCCCAAAATATGTTACAAATGCTAACCGAATTGACTCCAGGCACAGGATACTGGCATGACCGATTCAGGGCAGACTGCAACCGAACTGTCGATTCCGACTTGGACGGAACAAATTATGGTGGCGGGCGAGATTAGCTCCCAAGAACATTTCCAGCTCGTCTCGCTGTTTCTCTCAGAACTGGCGACCAGTGAAACTGACCGCCAAGCGATCAACCGCGTGCTGGATGAAATCCAGAGTGGTCGTCTGTATTTTCGGGATTGACCCTCATCAGGATTGAGATTTCTGAATCACTGCCTAACCCAACGCTGCCAACTTTAGGAAAAAGATGATTCATTGAAAAATTATGGTCTACGTGCGTGACTCCTGTGAGGCGGCGATTCTAGTGCCACCGCTCGAAGCGCTGACCCTCAAGCCGCGTCAAACCAGTTTGTCACTGTCGCTGGTGTTGCCCACTTACAATGAGCGGCAGTCACTTCCGGCTTTGTTGATACAGTTGACATCCCTGCTCGATCGGCTCTTGCCGCTCGATTATGAGCTGATCGTGGTGGATGACGATAGCCCCGACCGCACTTGGGAATTGGCGGGTGAGCTGGCGCAAAAATACCCGAACTTGCGGGTGCTACGCCGTTGTGGCGAGCGGGGACTCGCTTCAGCGGTAGTCCGGGGTTGGCAGAGCGCGCGCGGTGAAATTTTGGGGGTCATGGATGCGGATTTGCAGCATCCTCCGGCGACGCTCCCGGCATTACTCCAGGTGCTGGAGCAAGGAGCGGATCTGGCGATCGCCAGTCGCCGAACTGGTCGCGATAGCAGTCCGGGTTGGCCTTGGCTGCGACGCTGGCTTTCGAGCGGGGCGCGCTGGCTCGGCTGGTTGTTACTGCCACAAGCGGTCAGCCGCACCCGCGATCCCCTCAGTGGCTACTTTCTCGTCCGGCATACCGCCCTGGTCAATTGTGAGCTGGCTCCAGTCGGTTATAAGATTTTGCTGGAAGTTTTGAGTCGCGGTCACATCCGGGAACTCCGCGATGTGGACTACACCTTCAGCCCCCGCCGCGCCGGTCAGAGCAAGGTGACCCAGCGCCACTACTGGGACTACCTCCGTCATCTTTGGCGCTTGCGGCGGCAAACGTTGTGATGCGGCGGCGTGTCTCGGAATCAGCTTGTTATGATGGCGGTGATTCATTGCGTATGCAAACGCCGCGCGTCGGAGCCAGTGTGCCGTGGATTGGGAGAAGCTGAAGATTTCCATACTTGCCCCCGACCTCGCTGGCGGCGGCGGAACTCGCGTCTATCTGCTCAGCCAGGTTTTGCGTCAGCTTGGCTGCCCGGTTGAAGTGTTGGGCTTTGCGTTTGGCGATCGCCTCTATCCCGAGCCGCCCGCTGACCTGTCCGTGACTTGTGTGCGCGGCGACAATTATCCGCAAATTTGGCGATCGCTCCGGCAATTACTGCCCCAGATTCAGGGCGATATTCTTTACGCGGTCAAACCACGTCCCACTAGTTTTGGTGTCGGCCTGCTGAAGCGCTGGCGACAACGGCGACCACTCCTGCTCGACATCGATGACTGGGAAATGAGTTGGTTTGGCGGTGACGATTGGCGCTATCGCCCCAACCCCCGCCAACTGGCGCGTGACCTCCTCAAGCCTCAGGGTGCCCTCCGCAACCCCCAGCACCCGTTCTACCTGCGCTGGCTCGAGCAGCGAACCGCTCGCGCCGACGCCATCACCGTGGATACGACCTTTCTACAACAACGCTATGGGGGCGTCTATCTGCCCAATGGCAAGGACACGGACTTGTTCACCCCCGCTCACTACGATCCAGAAGCTAGTCGTGCCCACTACGGTTTAAGCGGCTATCGCGTGCTCATGTTTCCGGGCACGGCACGACCTCACAAAGGGATCGAGGATGTGGCGATCGCCCTGGATCATTTGCAGCAACCCGACTTCCGTCTGGTGCTCGTGGGCGGACGCGAGATTGGCGATGGCTATGTTGAACAGCTCTGCGAGCGCTGGCCGCAGTGGCTGATTCGCTTGCCCGCGCAACCCGTGACTCAGATGCCAGCGGTCGTCGCGGCTGCCCACGTGGTGGTCGTCCCACAGCGTCAAGATCGCACCGCTCTGGCGCAATTCCCGATCAAGCTGACAGATGGCATGGCAATGGCAAAACCGATTGTTTCCACCCACGTCGGCGACATTCCCGACATTCTTGACAAGACCGGCTACATCGTCCCTCCGAGTCAGCCCGAGGCGATCGCCCAAGCGCTGACAGAAATTTTCGCAGACTGGCCAGCTGCCCAGAAACGGGGCGCCGCCGCGCGCCAACGCTGTGTGCAGTACTATAGTGTCAATGCCATGACCTCGATTCTGGCTGAGGTACTCGCACCGTTTTGCTCACCCACAAACCGAAGCTAAGTTCTCAGCGGCTTGGAACTCTCTTCAATATGTCCTCTCAAAATCGACTCATCCTTCGCTACACGTTTCGCTACCCCCTTCTAGCCATGGCAACTATAGTGATGGGGTTTTCTGGAGCCTTATTTAATGGGGTTAGCACGGCTCTCATTGCACCGCTAATTCTCGGCTTCTTGGGACAGGAATTCAATTTCAGAGGCGGCCCGCCCATTTTGCAGAGAACCCTGGGTATTTTTGATGGTTTTTCCGGTGATGCCCGCCTCCTCGCCCTCACGGGTGCTGTCATCCTAGCGATTATTCTGAAAAATCTAACCAACTATCTAAACGCAATTCTGTCTGTTTATTTGTCGATGGAGTTGACCCGCGCGATGCGCTTGGAGGCACTGCGTTTGTTGTTGGATGTCGATATGGATTTTTTCGCGAAGCATAAGCTTGGCGACATCATGAATCGCTTCAATGATGAAATTAACCGCACATCCACAGCCGTTCGCACGCTCCTGACCGGTGTCACCCAGATCCTCACGATTCTTGTTTTCCTGGCAATCCTTGTCTCAATCTCCTGGCAGCTCACAGTCATCTCCACGATCCTGCTTCTGTTCGTCTCAATCTTCAATCAGTTCTTTGTTGAGCGTGCCAAAAAGTTTGGGCGACAACTCACTGAGACAGGCAAGCAGCAGACCAATAAAGTACTGGAAATCCTGACAGGAATTCGTCTGATCAAAACTGTTAGTACCGAAGATATTGAGTATCGAAACCTGGAGCAGTTTATTCGCTTGCGTGAGAAGGCATCACTACAATCGCAAGCCAATTTTGGGGCGGCAGCACCGATTAATGAGGTAGCTGGGATTATCGCCTTACTCTCGATTGTCCTCATGGGTCGCTTCTTTTTCCTACAGCAGTTGCAGTCAGTCGGGACAATCCTCCTCACCTATCTGGTAGTACTGTTTCGCTTGCTACCAGTGGTGGGACAGTTAAACAGTATGCGTAGCCGCTATGCTAACCAGTCTTACAGCATCGAAGTGGTCAACGACTTCATTCGCCGTGATAACAAAATGATCATGGCAAATGGTGAAATTCCTTATGAAAAACTCCAAGCCGGCATTCGCTTTGAAGAGGTTAATTTCAATTATCCTGAACATGACCGCCAGGTTTTGAACGCGGTTGATCTCTGGATTCCCAGGGGCAAAACGACGGCGTTCGTTGGGACTTCCGGAGCAGGCAAGTCCACCTTGGTCGATCTAGTGCCGCGATTTTACGATCCGGTTAGCGGTCGGATTACGCTCGATGGTGTTGACTTGCGGGATTATGATTTTCATACCTTGCGGCAACGCATCGGTGCAGTGAGTCAGGACACCTTCCTATTCAATAATAGTGTCCGATTTAATATCGCCTATGGCCGCGATCAGGCGACTGATGAAGAGGTTTTTACAGCGGCTAAGCGTGCTAATGCCTATGACTTCATCATGGAGTTGCCTGAAGGTTTTGAGACCGAGGTCGGCGATCGCGGTGTGATGCTCTCTGGGGGTCAGCGCCAGCGTCTGGCGATCGCCCGCGCCCTGCTCCGCGATCCCGACATTTTGATCCTCGACGAGGCGACTAGTGCTCTTGATACCGTCTCCGAGCGGCTAGTGCAAGAGGCGATTGAGGAGTTGTGCCGCGATCGCACGACCTTAGTAATTGCGCACCGCCTCTCAACGATTCAACGGGCTGACCAAATCGTGGTGATGGAGCAGGGGCAAGTGATTGAGGTTGGCAATCACGAGCAACTGCTGGCGAAGGAAGGCAAATATGCCAATCTGTATGAAATGCAATTCTCCACCAAGCCGAAGCGCCCCCGCATCGTCCTCCCCACCAATGAAGCCTTGATCCGCGCCTCGATTCGTGCCTCACACGAACTCCGAACCCGTCTCTCCTACGAGGTTCGTAGCCGACTCAACTCGATGCTGGGATCGCTCCAACTCGTCACGGATGATTTGATTGATACTCCCGAAGAGCAGCAAGAGCTAATTGCCGAATCCTATGAATCGGCACTGAAATTGCTCGATACAATTGCCTATTTTGAGGCAAATGGGGCGCGTTTATCCGCTGACTCTAACCACAACTAACCGCCAAATCGAGTTGGCCTGCTCAAAATTTTGTAGTCTGCTCACTGGGCTGTTTCTAAGACACGATGCAATCACTTTATCCTCCGCTCTCCCCCGATCGCGAGGGCAAGCTTCCCGTCTCCAACTTACACGTTCTGCATTACGAAGAAGTCGGTAACCCGGCTGGTCAGCCCGCTGTCTTCCTGCATGGTGGACCGGGGGGTGGGATTGATGCGATTTACCGGCGCTTTTTTGACCCGGCGCGCTGGCGACTGATTTTATTCGACCAGCGCGGCTGCGGTCGCAGTACGCCCCATGCTGAGTTGCGCGAAAATACGACCTGGGATTTGGTCGCAGATATTGAAAAACTCCGCCAACATCTCGGTATTGAGCGCTGGTTGGTTTTCGGCGGTAGCTGGGGCAGTGCCCTGGCCCTCGCCTATGCTCAGACTCATCCGGAGTGCTGCTCCGCGCTGATCCTGCGCGGCATCTTTACGCTGCGGCGCTCCGAGTTGCAGTGGTTCTACCAGGCAGGGGCCAGCCATATTTTCCCTGAGGCTTGGGCGGAGTATCTGGTGCCGATCCCGGTCGCCGAACGCGATGATTTGCTGATGGCCTACTACCGCCGCCTGACGAGTGGCGATCGCCTCGTCCGCTTGCAAGCCGCGCGTGCCTGGTCGCTCTGGGAAGCCAGTACGAGCAAGTTGCTCCCGGCACCGGAGCTGCGCGACAAGTTTGGCGCGGCTGAGTTTGCCCTGGCCTTTGCACGCATTGAGTGCCACTATTTTGTGAATGGCGGCTTCTTTGAGCCGGAAACGCAGTTGCTCGACAATGTGGACAGTATCCGACATTTACCAGCCGTCATCGTCCAGGGACGCTATGATGTCGTCTGCCCGATGACCACCGCCTGGGAGTTGCACCAGCGCTGGCCGGAGGCGGAGTTTGTTCTCGTGCCGGATGCGGGGCACTCGGCGACGGAGCCGGGGATTTGTAGTGCGCTGGTAGCCGCGACCGATCGGTTGGCCGTGTTGCTGGCAAGCCAAGCTTGACACAACCCAGTCTGCGCCGTCACTGGTGAGCAATTGCTGAAGCTGAAGGCTGTGTCAGGTATGATGGCATCTCCACTCGTTGCTGTCGTGATCTGGCTTGGCAGACAAACGTGAGGTGATTGACCAGTTGGGAGCCAGCGAGTCGTAGCAGCAGAGATGACGGTCAAAATACGCGGGATTGTGGCAGCGGGCGATCGCCGTACAGCGGCGGCGGGTCAACAGATTCTCGAAGCGGGGGGCAATGCCTTTGATGCTGCTGTTGCCGCGGTGTTGATGGCTTGTGTCGTTGAGCCAACGCTGACCTCACTCGGCGGCGGCGGATTTCTGTTGGCACGCACAGCGTCGGGTCGCAATCAGCTCTTCGATTTTTTTACGCAAACGCCGCAACAGCCCCGGTCAGCGGCGGATCTCGAGTTTTACCCCGTCGCCGTCGATTTTGGTGACACGGAGCAATGGTTTCATGTCGGGCGGGGCACGATCGCGGTTCCGGGCAATGTCGCGGGTCTGTGGCAGGTTCATGCTCAGTTGGGTCGGGTACCGCTGGCAGTGGTGGCGCAACCGGCGATCGCCAGCGCAAAACGAGGTGAGCCACTCAGCGAATTCCAGGAGTTTTGTTTCCAGCAGTTGCTGCAACCGATTCTGCTGGCGACGCCCGAGAGTCGTCGCCTGTTTGCACCGCAGGGACAATTGCCTACGGCGGACGAGGTGCTGGCGCTGCCGGAGCTGGCGGCGACGTTGGAGTGGCTGGTGCAGGCGGGGGCGCGGGAGTTCTATGAGGGAGCGATCGCCCAGCAACTGGCCGCTGACTGTCAAGCCGGTGGCGGGCATTTGACCTTGGCTGACCTCCGCGACTATCGCGTGCAGGTGCGCGCCCCCTTAATGACAACCTATCGAGGTCGGCAGCTTCTGACTAACCCGCCGCCCAGCTCTGGTGGGGCATTAATTGCCTTTGCGCTCGAGCTGCTGACTGAGCTTGAGCTGGAGGCACTCGCATTTGGCAGTGCCCCCCAGCGACAGGCGCTGGCTCAAGTCATGGCACTGACCAACGCCGCCCGCGCGGCCGGTTACGACCAGCAGCTCTATCAACCCAATTGTGCATCGCAGTTTTTAGCCGCGACGCGCTTGCAGCCCTACCGACAGCAACTGCGCGGCAGTGTGAATCAATGGGGCAGCACGACCCATATCAGTGTCCTGGATGCTGAGGGCAATGCCGCCAGTGTTACAACGTCCAACGGTGAAGGTTCGGGTTATGTGATTCCTGGCACCGGTGTGATGGTCAATAATATGTTGGGCGAGGCGGATCTGAATCCGCTCGGCTTTCACCGCTGGCCGCGCCAGCAGCGCCTGTCGTCGATGATGTCGCCCACGCTGATCCTGCGGGACGGTCAAGTAGAATTTGTACTGGGATCGGGTGGCTCCAATCGCATCCGCACGGCGATTTTGCAAGTGGTCGCCAACTTGCTGGTTTACGAGCAATCACTGCAGGCCGCCGTCGCGCAGCCGCGTGTGCATTGGGAGGCTGGGGTTTTGAATATTGAGCCGCCCTACGCAGCGGGTTTGGCGGCGGATTTAGTGTTGCCCGCAGAGACCGAACTGTTGCTCTGGCAACAGCAGAGTATGTTTTTTGGCGGCGTCCATGCGGTGGGGCGCGATCGCGCGGGAGCATTTCACGGTGCTGGCGATCCGCGCAGGGGTGGGGCGGTTGCCGTGGCGCGCGCTTAGGGATTGCTATTTGCGCGGTAGAAAACGGTCGAGGGCGGCCTTGAGGTCGTCGATCTCCGCTTCGATGTTGCCTTCGCGAGCCGCACGGCCGATACATTCAGTCAGGTGCTCGTCGAGGATGAGCCGCGCCACGCGATCCAGTGCTCCACGCACGGCTGCAATTTGGATGAGCACTTCGGGACAGTGTTGGTCGTTGCTGACCATCGTTTTGATGCCGCGAATGTGCCCTTCGATCCGCGAGAGGCGGTTGACAATTTGCCGCTGGGCGGCAGCATTGTGGACGTGATGCCGACCGTGGGTGGCAGGGGTATCTGGCTCGGTCGCAGCGGGGAGGGGCGATCGCTCTGAGGTTGGGGTGGTTTGTTTCACAAGTTCAGTTAAAGGGGCAAGGTCGGTGGCGGGGACTTGCCCCGCCACCGACTCAGGTCATTCACTCTTCTTCATCACTGGCCGGAAAATCGTCAGCCTCAGCCCCGATATCCAGGTCGGCTACATCCGGTTCGATGTCGTCGTCGCTACCCTCGCTGTCCTCGTCATCGTCGCTCGCGTAGGCGCGAGCGGTGCGGTCATCGATCACCGCATCCTCATCGTCGAGGTTGGGATTGTCGCGACTCAACTCACCGTTACCCGGTGCAAAAGCGTAACTGAGGTTCTCCGACGGTAACTCCTCATCCAATGACTCGCCCAAGTTGCCATTGGCGCTGCGACTGCTATAGCTAGTGGGGCTGTAGTCGTTGTTGCCGTCGAATTCGCCATTCGCCAGCGCTAGGTCTTCGGGGTTATTGAAGCCCGTGCCCGCCGGAATCAAGCGACCGATAATCACGTTTTCTTTGAGACCGCGCAACCAGTCGGACTTGCCTTCGATCGCCGCCTCAGTCAGGACGCGCGTGGTTTCCTGGAAGCTAGCTGCACTGATGAAACTGTCGGTGTTCAACGAGGCTTTGGTGATGCCGAGGAGGACAGGGGTGTATTCGGCAGGCGCACCGCCAGTAATGCCCATAGCCTCATTGACCTGCTCGACCTGCCGCAATTCCAGCAGTTCGCCCGGCAGCATGGTCGTGTCGCCCCCGTCGTCGATGCGAACTTTAGAGGTCATCTGCCGCACGATCACTTCGATATGCTTGTCAGAAATATCGATGCCCTGGGATTGATAAACGCGCTGTACTCCCTCGACCAGAAACTCCTGCGCCTGCTGGAGTGCGAATAGGGCGGCTTCATAAGCTCCCTTCTCATCACGATAGTACTCGTAGAAGGTTTCCAGGATTTCGTGGGGGTTGGGTGGGCCGTCGGTCAGCGGTTCAGCAACACCGACTTGCTGACCGTCAGTGACCATGGCATTTTGACCGGGGCTAATCGGGTAGTCGGCGATCGTGCCGTCAGCTTCAATCACCTTAATATCGGCATTGTCATCGGATTCATAGACCACTTGAGCAGTTCCTGGACGCGCGCCAGGATGCAGGCTTCTTTGGGGCGGCGGGCTTCAAGCAGCTCTTCAATCCGGGGTAGACCCTGGATGATGTCACCGGTTTTGGCCCGCTCGTAGACCAGGAGCACCAAGTTGTCACCGCGCTGTACGAGGTCGCCGTTACTGACCAGCATGAAGGCACCGGGCGAAACGCGGTAGGGGCGCGCGCGGCGCAAGGTGACGCGATCGCCCTCAACAGCCACCACCTGCCCGGATTCTTCGGCAATCAGGTTGGGGGTGAGGTTACGGCCGGCGACGACTAAATCGCCGACTTTGAGGTTGGTCTCGCGGGGCAGATCCAGGGTCACGCGGTCGGCGGAGCGCACTAGCAAGATCCGTCGGATCGCTTCATCGCCGGTCTTGATGCCGCGCACCTCACCGTCTTCCTTACACTGAATCTCGGTGCGGGCGACGACCGCGCCCTTAGGAATTTCCTGACCATCACTGACAAGAATGCGGGTACGGGTGCCGCCACCGTGGGCGTCGGCTTCGAGGTCACGGCGGATCACTAGGGATTCCAAAATGACGATTTGCAGTTGGTAGGTGTCGTCGGTATCTTCGTCAGCCGCCGCTTCGTCGCGGGCGATCAATTCGATGTCGGCGCTCAGACCTGCAATGTCGATTTGCTCGTTCGCGGACTCGATCTCAAGCACGAGCTGGGTGCTGAGCAGCTCAACGCCATCGACGGATTTGACGCGCTCGCCATCTTTGTAGAAGAGGCGCTGGATGGCACGCAGCGCAATGCGTGTGCCGACTCCTTCGTTGATCGAGTCCTGGGAAGGAACGTCCGGTTGGTCAGCGACTTGAAATTCAACCACAGGACGCAGCAGCAGCGCCAAGCCTTCAGGCGTATCAATGTACTCGCAATAGCGGGTTTCGGTCAGGGTGACACCGGGTAGCACCTCGGTGCCAGGATTCACGATTTGTTGGTCGATGTCGGTTGGGGGGGGTTCATCAAGGAGGTGCAGTTCACCCGGCTTGATCGCAATTTCACGAAGAATATCGTTTTTCTGCACCACTTCGACGATGCCGGAGGACTGGCAGAAGATGTCCTTGACGACTTCAGAGCCAGCCTCGACGTATTGACCTTCTTCGACTTGGAGCAGCGAGATGTCTTTGTTGACTTCGTGACACTCTTCGGGGATCCAGACCAGCGTGCCACCTTGGGTGACTTCGTAGCCCTGCTTGGCCTTGCCGCGTCCTTTACTGACTTCAACCCCCGCGTACTTGATGACGCCGCCGGTTTGGGTCTGATAGCGGTCATCGATCAGTTCGGCGACCACTTGGTGGTTTTGGACTTTGGTGCCAGGGGTAGCAATGAGGAGGAAGTTCTGACCGTTGGCGGTTTGGATGGTGTATTGCTCGCGGCTACCGCTAGCCTCGCGGCGCACCGTTGCCTGGTCGAGTTGCACCGAGGCGGTGACGATCTCGATTTCGCGGCTGTCCGGGATCAGGCGGACAACGCCACCGTGGGCGGTTTTGAGTTGCGTTTGTGCCAAGACGCCATCGCGTTCGATGCGATCGCCATTCTTGACCACGGGTTCGGCGCCGGGCAGTAAATTGTAGACTTCACCGGACAGCACCCAGATCAGTGCGCCGCGCTGGGCGACGTGGGTGGTGTTGCCTTGGCGGTCAGTTTTTTCCTCGACAGTGAGTTCTGGCGAGAAGAGGACTTCGCCCGCCAAGTCAGAGGTCACGTCCATGGTCGCTTTCTCGGTCGAGCGCGCTTGGCGGGGGAGGGCGACCTCAGCCAAGGTCATACCCTTGGTGACTGCTTCACCGTCTTTGATCCAGAGCAGGGAGCCAGGTGTCAGCGAGTAGGACTCTTCACTGCCCGATTTGAGGGTCATGATCAGCTTGCCGGCGACTTCGACCTGTTCGCGCTCATCACCGTGGCGGGTGCGGACGGGGCGAGTCCGGAGCTGTTGATCGAAGCGTACTGTCCCGTCGGTCTCGGCTTGAATAATGCGGGCAACTTCGCCGGTGAAGACGCCGCCGGTGTGGAAGGTACGCATGGTGAGCTGGGTGCCCGGCTCGCCGATCGACTGGGCGGCAATGATGCCGATGGCTTCACCGAGGTCAACCATCTTGCCGTGGGCGAGGCTCCAGCCATAGCAGTGCTGGCAGACGGAGCGAGCGGCTTCGCAAGTGAGGGGCGATCGCGCCAGCACCTGCTCAACACCCGACGCCTCAATGGCATCAGCCAGATCTTCACCCACCGCTTGGTTGCGGGTCGCAATCACTTCACCGGTTTCAGGATGGACGACATCCTGGGCCAGGATGCGGCCAACGAGGCGGGTCGCGAGGGGAATCTGTACTCGCTCGCCATCGCGCATCGCTTCGAGGACGATGCTGCGTTCGGTGCCGCAGTCCAGTTCGCGCACGATCACGTCCTGGCTCACATCTACGAGACGGCGGGTGAGATAGCCCGAGTCAGCGGTGCGGAGGGCGGTGTCCACCAGACCTTTGCGCGCGCCATAGGAGGAGATGATGTACTCGGTGACGGTCAGACCTTCGCGGAAGTTGGTTTTGATCGGCTGGTCAATGATCTGACCTTGGGGATCAGCCATCAGACCGCGCATCCCCACTAATTGACGGACTTGGGAAATATTACCGCGTGCCCCGCTGAAGGCCATCATATAGACGCTATTCAGGGGATTGTTGATCCGGAAGTTGCGGACGACTTCGTCCTTGAGCTTTTCAGAGGTACTGTTCCAGGTGTCGATCACTTTCTGGAAGCGCTCGACCTCGGTGATCTCGCCCGTCCGGTAGCGGGTTTCGGTTTTGGCGATTTCCGCCTCCGCATCCTTGAGCATATCTTTTTTCTCAGCCGGTACCTGGAGGTCATCGACGCTAATCGAGACACCAGCCTTGGTAGCATAGCGGAAGCCGAGGGTTTTGATTTGGTCGGCGACTTGGGCGCAGCGGGCACTGCCGTATTTATCGAAGGCCCAGGCGATCAGTTTCCGCAACTGCTTTTTGTCGATGACGTAATTGAAGAAAACGGCGTCTTTTTCTGAGGACATGGATGGGGGGTATCCAGTGACTACGGGTAAATCGGATGGAGTAAGCGCAGCAGGATGCGGGAGTGACTCGCCACAGGATTGGCGAGTCACTCCCGACGCATGAGACCTCTAGACCTCTTCTTCCTGAAGGTCTTCAGCCGTCAGGGATTCGTAGGTGGGGCGGCTGGGAGTACGACGGCGATCGCGGTCAGCCATCAGATCGACTTCCACATCATTGCTCGTGCCGTCATTGGCGGTCTCCACTTTGTGCACCGCAATATCGAGGCCGAGTGATTGCAGCTCACGCATCAAGACCTTGAAGGACTCCGGCGTGCCAGGACGTGGAATTGGCTTACCCTTGACGATCGCATTGAGTGCTTCGTTGCGGCCCTGCATATCGTCTGACTTCACAGTCAGCAACTCTTGCAAGGTGTAAGCAGCGCCATAGGCTTCCAGCGCCCAGACTTCCATTTCCCCAAAGCGCTGACCACCCTGTTGCGCCTTGCCGCCCAGTGGTTGTTGGGTGACGAGCGAGTAAGGGCCGGTCGAGCGAGCGTGGATTTTGTCATCCACCAAGTGAACCAGCTTCAGCATGTAGGCGATGCCCACCGTCACCGGCTTGTCGAACGGTTCCCCAGTCCGGCCATCCCAGAGTTGGATTTTGCCGGGGTCTTCGGGATTGAAGGCCCACTCCCGATCGGGCTTGTGGCGTGCCTCATCCAGCTTGCTGTGAACCGTCAGGCGCGAAGCTTCCTCGCCATACATTTCATCAAAAGGTGTCACCTTAAAGCGGGCACCGAGGTTTTCGCCAGCCCAACCGAGCAAACACTCAAAGACCTGACCGACATTCATCCGCGACGGCACGCCGAGGGGATTGAGAACGATGTCCACGGAGCGGCCGTTGGGTAGGTAGGGCATATCTTCCAGCGGCAAGATACGGGAAATAATCCCCTTATTGCCATGGCGACCAGCCATCTTATCACCGACCTGGATCTTGCGCTTCTGAGCGACGTAGACCCGCACCACCATATTGGCTCCCGGTGGCAGCTCGTCACCCTGCTCACGGGTAAAGACCCGCACATCGACGACGCGGCCTTTCTCGCCATTGGGGACGCGCAGGGAGTTGTCGCGCACGTCGCGCGCTTTTTCGCCGAAGATGGCGCGCAGCAACTTTTCTTCTGGCGGCTGGTCGGCTTCCCCTTTCGGCGTGACCTTGCCCACGAGGATATCGCCCGCCTCAACCCAGGCACCAATGCGGATGATGCCACGTTCATCCAGGTGACGGAGGGCATCTTCACCGACGTTGGGGATTTCACGGGTGATTTCTTCGGGGCCGAGCTTGGTTTGGCGCGCCTCGATCTCGTACTTCTCGACGTGGATGCTGGTGTAGACATCGTCCATGACCAGACGTTCGCTGATCAGGATGGCATCCTCGTAGTTGTAGCCCTCCCAGGGCATATAGGCGACGAGGATATTTTGCCCCAGAGCAATTTCACCGCCTTCACTCGCCGAGCCATCGGCGAGTACCTGACCGGGAACCACGTCTTCACCTTGGAAGACCAGCGGCCGCTGATTCAGACAGGTGTCTTGGTTGGAGCGCTGGTATTTTTGCAGGAGATACTCCACCTCGTAGGGGTCGGGCGTTTCGCCATTTTCATCTGGTTCCGGCTCGACCTGCACGCGGATGCGCTCCGCATCGACATAGGTGGCGATGCCGTGGTGGTGGGAGACTACTACCATGCCGGAGTCACGCGCGGCTTGCGCTTCCAAACCCGTTCCGACTAGTGGCCGCTCCGGGCGCAACAGGGGGACGGCTTGGCGCTGCATGTTAGATCCCATCAGCGCCCGGTTCGCATCGTCATGCTCGAGGAAGGGGATCAGCGAGGTCGCAACGGAGACGATCTGCATCGGCGAGACCGCGACGTAGTCTACCTGCTCGGGGCCGGTGGTGGAGAATTCCTGGCGGTAGCGCACCGGAATTTGATCACCGATGATGTAGCCTTCCTCATCGGTGGCAACGTCACCCGGCGCGACGCGCATATCATCTTCTTCGTCGGCGGTGAGATAGACCGGCGCTTCATCTAGACGCACGCGACCGTCTTCAACCCGGTAATAGGGGGTTTCGATAAAGCCGTAGGCATTGACGCGGGCATAGGTGGCCAGGGAGCCAATCAGACCGGCGTTGGGGCCTTCAGGTGTTTCGACCGGGCAAATGCGACCGTAGTGCGAGGGGTGAATGTCGCGCACGGCGAAGCCTGCCCGCTCGCGGGTGAGGCCGCCGGGGCCGAGGGCTGACAGGCGACGCTTGTGGGTCAGCTCAGCGAGGGGATTGGTTTGATCCATGAACTGCGAGAGCTGCGAGGAGCCGAAGAACTCCTTGATCGCGGCGACAAGCGGCTTCGGGTTCACCAGCGAGGCGGGGGTGAGCGAGTCGGCTTCGGAGACAGTCATGCGCTCCCGGATGATGCGTTCGAGACGGTTGAGACCGACCCGTACCTGGTTCTGCAACAGCTCACCGACCGAGCGGACGCGACGGTTGCCGAGGTGGTCGATGTCATCCGTGTTGCCCGCGTCGAATTCGAGGTTGATCAGGTAGTCGATCGCGGCCAGGATGTCGGTGGCAGTGAGGATACGAACGGTGTCGGGGACATTCAGCCGCAGCTTTTTGTTGAGTTTGTAGCGGCCGACACGGCCGAGGTCGTAACGCTTGTTGTCGAAGAAGCGGGACTCGAGTAGTTGGCGGCCGCCGCTGACCGTCGGTGGTTCACCGGGACGGAGCTTGCGATATAGCTCCATCAGTGCTTCGTCTTCGCTGGGATTGCCCTCTTTTTCTAAGGTGCGCTGGAAGTAATCGGGGTGGCGGAGGGCATCAAAGACTTCGTTGTCAGCGAGGCCGAGCGCTTTGAGCAGCACTTGGGCGGAGAGTTTGCGGGTTTTGTCGATTCGCACCCAGACGAGACCGTTCTTGTCGGTCTCAAATTTGAGCCAAGCGCCCCGGTTGGGGATTAGTGAGGCTGAGTAGGTACGGCGACCGTTTTTGTCGGTTTCTGATTTGTAATAGACGCCGGGCGATCGCACGATTTGATTCACGATCACGCGCTCTGCCCCGTTGATGATGAAGGTGCCGCGATCAGTCATCAGGGGCAGGTCGCCGATGAAGACCTCTTGCTCTTTGATCTCACCGGTTTCCTTGTCGATCAGGCGCGTGGGCACATACATCTGCACGGCGTAGCTGCTGTCCCGCCGTTTGGCTTCGTCTACGTCGTACTTGGGGGCGTGCAACTTGTAGCGATCGCCAATAAAGTGTAGTTCCAGCTTGCCGGTGTAGTCGGTGATCGGCGAGAAGCTATTCAACTCGTCAATCAAGCCGGTTTCCAGAAACCAAAGAAAACTCGAACGCTGAATTTCAATGAGGTCGGGCAGCAGGTTGTGAATCAGGGTGCTCATAAGTCGCTCGGGATCAAAACAAAATTAGCTCGCCAGAGGCGCGGTCAATCGGCTGGGCGGGGGTCAAGCCGCTAGCCAGCGCCCAACGCAGCAAACCCCTAGCGCGTCGGCGAACGCGCTAGGGTCAATGAGTTTAGTCATTGGGGATAGCTCGCACGCTGACCATGCGAGGGGATGCTTGTGGCTGCAGCCACGGTTGAGTCGGAAATCGACGATGATAATCGCTCGGAGAGCAAATTGAGAATGGGTTGCCTTACCAGCCGCCAGGGGTAGAACAGCAATTGCACAGTGTCAATCCTCATTATGCCGCAATCGGGAACTTTGCCCAGGGCTGGACAACCGGCCCATCAGACTAGGGTGCCAGGAACGGTTTCGACTGGCAGCGTCGCCAAACCAAACAAGCGACGGGCATTAGCGGTCGTTTGGGCGGCGATCGCCTCCACTGCGGTCTCCCGCAAGGCTGCCACCGCTGCCGCTACGTGACTCACGAACGCCGGTTCGTTGCGCTTGCCACGTCGGGGAACCGGTGCCAGGAAGGGACAGTCGGTCTCAATCAGCAAACGCTCAGCGGGAACCAGCTTCGCCGACGCCTGTACCGTCGTCGCTTTTTTGAAGGTAACGATGCCGCTGAAACTGATGTAGAAGCCTAGGTCGAGAAACCACTGGGTCTCGGTGGGCGTGCCACTCCAACAGTGCATGACCCCGCGCAGGCGCTGACCGCGGCTCTGATTCACGGCGACAATCAGATCGCGCAGCGGTTCGGCGGCGTCGCGGCAGTGGATGATCACCGGTTTGTCGAGGGCGATCGCCAGCTCCATTTGTGCGCGGCAGAGGTCTTGTTGGTGAGCCACATTGTCCGCCTTGTAAAAATCCAAACCCAGTTCGCCGATGGCAACGACCCGGGGATCAGACTGAGTGTGCTGGCGGATGAGGGCGATCGCCGCGTCCCGTTCCCATTTGTGAACATCCAGCGGGTGCAGACCCACCGCGAAGCTCAGCTCGGGACAACGATCGGCCAGCGCCTGAGTAGTCGCGAACTCAGTCGGCTCGACGCAAGAGTGAACCAACTGGACAACGCCAGCCTCCTGCCAGCGCGATCGCACAGCTGCGAAATCTTCCTCAAAGGTCGCAAAATTGAGATGAACGTGAGTGTCGATTAACGGCATGGTGGCTTGCTATGCGAGTTCAGCAGTAAGGCAGGCAGTGAAAATACTTGAGGCAAGCCGTTTGCCTATTCCTCTTCAGCCGTTGTCACTGGGGCACTAGCTGCTTCCGGCTCTGCCGCCACCGCTTCCGGCTCAGGCTCTGCCGCTTCCGGCTCTGCCGCCACCGCTTCCGGCTCGGGTTCTGCTACCGCTGCGGGTTCTGCCGCTTCCGGTTCCGCCGCTACCGTTTCCGGTTCGGCTTCCGCCACGGTCGCCGCGACACTGGCTGATTTCGGTTCAGTGACGGCCGCGGGGGCATCAGCCGCTGGCTGATCAGCCTTAATCCCAGTCGTCCGTTGCCAGAACCGCGAGAGGCGCGATTTGCGGCGCGCACCGGTGTTGGCGTGTAGGACGCCGCGTTTAACCGCCTTGTCAATTTTGCTGAAGGCGGCGGACTGCGCTTCATGAACCGTTGCCAGTGCTTCCGGTGAGGGTTCGGCCACGTAGGCTTCGACCGCCGCAAAATACTTTTTCATCAGCGTCTTGACCGCCGACTTATAAGCCTTGTTGCGCACGCGGTTGCGCTCGTTGATCTGGATGCGCTTGATTGCTGATTTTGAGTTAGCCACAGTCTTAACCGGCAATTTTAATGAGGGGGTTTTAGAAGCTGCCTGCCCAACTTGCAGGTCTGCCCACAGGGTCGCTGGGCAAAGTTCCTGAATATTGCTAGGGGCAGATGCGCACCACAAGGCACAAGCTCCGGACATACGAATATAACACGCAAGCCGCCAGCAAGCAACTGTCAGACCCCTCTACGAGCTGAGTAAATAGTGCCTCGATCCTACGCAGCCTAAGAATCCGAGCTAAGCTATACATTGAGTGTTGTGCTTAACCGGTGATTCGCCGTGTGGCTGAGCGAGCGTCGGTGCCCCTCACTCCCCACCCCGATGTAGCAAAGGCAGTCTTAACTCATATGCTGCGAATTATTACCCAGCAGTCTGAGGCTCGTGCGGAACTCCAGCGCATCGGCGATCGCCTCCACGACGACCAGATCGCTCAGCAAGAGGTGGCCGTGCGCGAAATCCTGGCTGCTGTCCAGCAACGCGGCGATCGTGCCCTCCTCGACTACACCGCCCGCTTTGATGACCAGACCCTCACGCCTCAACAGTTACGGGTCAGCGGCTCGGAGCTAGACGCTGCTTATCAACAGGTTTCCAAAGAATTGCTGGATGCGATCGCGCTTGCCCATGATCGTATTCATGCCTTCCACAACCAGCGCATCCCCAAATCCTGGGTGCAGTTTGGCGACGATGACATCGTACTCGGCAAGCGCTACGTCCCCGTTGAGCGCGCCGGTCTCTACATTCCTGGCGGTCAAGCGGCCTATCCCAGTACGGTGTTGATGAATGCCATCCCGGCTCAAGTCGCGGGCGTCGAACGCATCGTCATGGTGACGCCACCCGGGGCCGAGGCGAAAATTTCCCCAGCGGTCTTGGTCGCCGCTCAGGAAGCCGGAATCACAGAGATCTATCGGGTCGGTGGCGCGCAGGCGATCGCCGCCCTCGCCTATGGCACCGAAACCGTCCCCAAGGTGGACATCATCACCGGTCCGGGCAACCTCTATGTCACCCTCGCCAAAAAGCAGGTCTACGGGACTGTCGGCATCGACTCCCTGGCTGGCCCCTCCGAGGTGCTGATTGTCGCCGACCACCAGGCCAACCCGATTCACGTCGCTGCCGATTTACTCGCTCAGGCTGAGCACGATGCCATGGCAGCCGCGATCCTGATCACCCCTGACGAGACGCTCGCCAAGCAAGTGCAACAAGCGGTGAGCGAGCAGCTTCAGGATCATCCGCGCCGGGTGTTGACCGAGAAGGCGATCGCCCACTACGGCTTAATCGTCGTGGTCGAATCACTCGAGAGCGCCATTGCTCTGTCGAATCAGTTTGCTCCCGAGCATCTGGAGCTGGAAGTCGCTGACCCCTGGGAGTTGCTAGAACGGGTTCGCCATGCTGGAGCCATCTTCCTGGGCAATGCGACTCCCGAAGCCGTCGGCGACTACCTCGCCGGCCCAAACCACACATTACCGACGTCGGGGGCGGCGCGCTATGCCTCGGCGCTTGGCGTTGAGACCTTCCTAAAGCACTCCAGCTTGATTCAGTACTCACCGACGGCTTTGCACAAAGCGGCGGATGCCATCCAAACTCTGGCGCGGGCTGAAGGCCTGCACTCCCACGCCGAATCGGTGCGCTTGCGGCTGTCCAATGTGCCGCTACCGTCGCCCGTTGAGGAGCAGCCTCGCTAGGCTGCTCGTTTCGAGAAACTTTTGACTTGATTTTGCGCCCTTCAGCATGGCTGTAGCCTCTCACAGCGCGATTCTCTTCGATGCGACGACCCAACGCTGGCTGCACTTTCAGCACCCGACCGCAATCTTGGTCGCGACGAGCCAGACCGAGGTTTTGCCCTTGCTGACCCGTGTGCAACAGGCAGTCACTCGCTCCGGCGTTTATGCCGCTGGGTTTCTGAGCTACGAAGCCGCTCCAGCCTTTGACCCTAGCCTGGTGACGACAGCGGCTGACGACTTCCCGCTCGCCTGGTTTGGGCTGTATCGGCCGCCGGAAATCATGACCCTGCCCCTCCCTGTGGCTGCCCCTGCGCTCGCTTGGCAAGCTTCGCTTTCATCTGCGCAGTATGCGGCGGTGATCGCCCGGATCAAGCATCACATTGCCCACGGCGACTCCTACCAGGTGAATTTTTCCTACCGCCTACGTGCTCCCTTTCCCGGTGATCCCTGGCCGTATTTCAGTCAGCTCATCGCCGCCCAAGCTTGCCAATACGGCGCGTTTATCGAGCTGCCCGACTGGGCGATTTGCTCGGCTTCGCCGGAACTCTTTTTTCGTTGGCAGGGGCAACAGCTCACCTGCCGCCCGATGAAAGGCACGCGGCCGCGTGGCTTGACGGCGGCGGGTGATCGCCAGCAAGCCCAGAGCTTGCAAGCTTCACCAAAAGATCGCGCCGAAAATTTGATGATTGTGGACATGATTCGCAATGATCTCGGCCGCATCGCCCACACCGGCAGTGTCCAAGTCGAGCAGCTCTTCGCTCTGGAGCAATACCCTACCGTCTGGCAACTCACCTCACCCGTCCATTGCCGCACCGACGCGACCCTGCCAGCCATCATGGCCGCGCTTTTTCCCTGTGCCTCGATTACCGGCGCACCGAAAGCCCGCACGATGCAAATTATTGCCGAACTGGAAACCGCGCCGCGCCGCATTTATACCGGGACGATCGGCTTTTTGACGCCGCACCAGACGGCCCAGTTCAACGTCGCCATTCGCACCGTCGTCATCGACAAGCGCCAAAAACAGGCGGAATACGGCGTCGGCGGCGGGATTGTCTGGGACTCACAAGCGCCAGCCGAATGGGCCGAATGTGTGACGAAGGCGCGGATTCTTGCCCAACCGCGCCCAAAGTTTGACTTGCTGGAGACTATGCTCTGGCAGCCAGAACGAGGGTACTTTTTGCTTGATTTACACTTGCAACGCCTGGAAAGTTCTGCCGCTTACTTTGCCTACGATCTAGATTTGGCGATGGTACGCGATCGCCTAAAATCCCTCACCCAAACCTTCACCCCGGAGTCGCAGCGGGTGCGCCTGCAAGTGAGTCCAACGGGAACGATTGTGCTGACCGCAACGGCCGGTGATTTCCGGGCGCGATCGCAGCCCTGGCGCTTGGCGATCGCCCACACCCCCGTCGATCCCCATGATCCTTTCCTGTACCACAAAACCACCCACCGCCAAATCTACGAGCGAGCCAGTCAGGCGCAGCCCGGCTACGACGATATTTTGCTCTGGAACTCTCAGGGCGAACTCACGGAAACCTGCCGCGCCAATCTTGTCGTTGAATTGGATGGACAATGGTTGACGCCGCCGGTAGAATGCGGTCTACTCGCCGGCACCTATCGGGCATGGCTGCTTCAGCAGGGCAAGCTCCAGGAGCGGGTGTTGCGGCGCACCGATCTCGCCCGCTGTTCACAGCTCTGGGCGGTCAATTCAGTCCGGCAAATGCAAACAGCCGTGATCGCCTGCGAGCCAGCTCGCTCAATGCAGCGGCCGGTGTAAAACCGGCGCGATCGCCGCGAGGCTCCAGTCTGGGCGTAGGTTCTTGGCTTCGCCGAGGTAGGCGTGGATCATTTCGCGTTGGGGATGGGGCGTGTTGACGTGGATGAGCACGCGGATACAGCGAGGCAGAGCACCCTTGACATGAAACTGCTGGACATCAAGCAGCGCCACATTATCCCAGCCCGGGCGATCGCGCGCTACAGAGGCGGGAAAGATCGCGTCGAGGTCGGGCGTGGCGGTGAAAATCGCGCTGACAATCTCTTCCGGGTCGAGCCGATTGCGGGTCTCGATCTCATCGATCAGCTCGCGCACCGCCGTGCGAATCGCTGGGGCTGAGTTTTCGGTTACGGTCGTTGCCCCACGAATCGCTCGAACTTTCCAGGCCGATGTCATTGGTGCTCCTCTACACTTCACCCAATTGTGCCATGCGGCTCAACGCTACGGTCGATAGAGCCACAGAGGCTGACCGCTAGTAGCCAGTTCAAATTCTAGCCAATCCAAGGTCGGTGCCCAGGGCGATCGCGCCGTGATCTGACCCCCCGGTAGCAGGCGTCTCGCCAGCGGCTTTTTCGCCTCAATCGTGCGGCACTTGGTTTTCTCGGGGTCGAGGTTGAGGAGTTCGGCCAGCCAGCGGCGAGCGTCTTCCTCGCTGCCGAGGCGATCGACGACGCCCAGAGCCAGCGCCTGCTGTCCAGTGAAAATGCGGCCGTCCGCGAAGCTCCGCACCGCTGCCTCCGACAACTGACGACCCTCGGCAACCGTGGTGACAAATTGTTGATAGCTGGTGTCGATCAGTTCCTGGAGGATCTGCATTTCCGCGTCGGTTGCGGGTCGATCGAAGGCAAAGATGTCCTTGTAAGGGCCGGACTTGACGGTTTTGAAGGAAATGCCAATTTTGTCCAGCAGACGTTCGAGGTTATTACCCCGCAGGATGACGCCGATGCTGCCAGTGATGGTGCCGGGATTGGCGACAATCCGCTCCGCCGCCACACCGATATAGACTCCACCCGAAGCGGAGATATTGCCGAAGCTGGCGACGGTGCGGATGTCCTTGGTGCGCAGGCGCTGGAGGGCGGCGTAGATTTCCTGGGAGTCGCTGACGGTGCCACCGGGCGAGTCGATGCGGAGCAGCAAACCTGGATAGCCTTCGTCTTCAACGACTTTCAAGGCTTTGAGAACGCGCTTGCGGGTATCGGCGGCGATCGCGCCGGTGATTTCTAGACGAGCGAGTTGCTTGCGTTTTTTAGTTTTGAAGGGCCAGACCATTAATTAACTCTGCGTCGAAATTATTGCGAGGGGACTGCATCCATTTTTACTGTTATAGGCGATTTAGCGGCGATCGCCCCGTGACCATCGGCCGTCACCCAACCCGCCACTACAGCGTGGCGAAGGCGTAGAAGAAGTCGCGCACAAATTCAATCAGCAGCGATTTGGCTGGCAAGACAATCTGCGTGGCGGCAGCCGCTGTGGTCTGGAGCGGCGAGCGGCGCTTGCCAAACCCAGCGCTCTGGTAGATTTGAATGGTTTTGCCGCGAGAATTGGTCGCATTGACCTGAGTCGGTGCGCTTAGAAACTTGGCAGCGGCGGGGTCAGCATGGGTCTGATACTCCCGACGGCGCTCGCGCAGGCTCTCCACTGCTTGCTCGAAGGCGAGGCCGAGGTGACGGACTTGTTCGCATTCGCGGGCACTGAGCACGTCCGAGCGCAACCCTTGCAGCACTTGTAACAGGGCTTGTAGGTGGCGGCTGACGGCAATGCCATCGGCAAAGGGTAACAGCGCACAGTAGGCGATCGCCAACAGGTGCTCATTTTCAGCGACCGGAAACCGCAGTGAGGTGCGGCGTGCCCCCAGCGTCAGGTCGGGTGGCCGCGTCAGCGCTGGACAAACCGCCGCGATCTGGTGATAGAGCGTCGCCATCGTGACGTGTGCCGTCAAATCCAGCGGGGCATCGACGGTCAGTTGCAGCACGGGCGGCGTGGCATTGAAAAACTGTTCCAGTTGCTCCGGCGGCAACTGCTGCACCTTACTTTGGTCACCCTCGGGGCTGAGATCGACCCAGGCACAGGTCAAGTTGCTCAGTTTCAGACCGAAGCGCGCGACGCCATACAACTTCGCTCCCGTCAGTGTTGCCCCCGTCAAGTCCGCGCCGCTCCATTCCGCCCGCATCAAGCGGGCACGACTGAGATCCGCGTGAACGAGGCTGGTATTGACCAAATTGGTACTACTCAAGTCTGCCCCCGTCAAATTTGCGCCACTCAACTTCGCCTCACTCAGATCCGCGAGGTGCAGCTTTGCCCCACTCAGATCCGCCCAGCGCAAGTTCGCACCGCGCAGATCCGCGCCGGTCAGGTTGGCCAAACTGAGATTGGCACGGCTCAGGTCGGCTTCACTCAGGCAAGCACCGCTGAGGTCAGCGCGATTGAGGCTGGCACTGCTCAGGATCGCTTCCGCAAAGTTGGCCTCGCTGCCGCTACAGTGGCGTAGGTTGACGGCGGCTAGATTGGCGCGACTGAGATTGGTGCGATAGAGCTGGGCCTCGTGGAGGTTGGCATGGCTGAGGTTGGCTCCACTCAGATCGGCACGGCTGAGGTTTGCCCGTACCAGTTCGGCGTGCAGCAGATCGGCGTCGTTCAGCTTGGCGCGGTTGAGGTCAGCTTGGATCAGGTTGGCGACGTTGAGGCGGGCGCGGCTGAGGTTGGCACCACTGAGATTGGCGGCACTGAGGCGGGCGACATGGAGCGAGGCGTCGCAGAGATCGGCGCGGCTGAGGTCGGCACCACTGAGGTTAGCGACCTTCAGGTTGGCGCGACTGAGCACCGCGCCGCTGAGATTGATGTTTTTCAAATCAGCTTCGTTGAGATCGAAGGCTCCGAAGTTGCGGATGCCATTCTCATAGAGCTGCGCTAACTCTCTCGCTCTTTCTTTGACTTTCATGGTGTGGTAGAAGCACTGGTTAGGGGTTGGGCGGTTTGCCGGTCTGACCGCCGCATCATGGCAACGAGGCGATCGCCAGTCTCAGTTCAAGCATCCAATTGCCAGCCGAGCGAGACCAGATGACAACAACGAGTGTGGGAATTGTGGGTTTGGGGTTGATTGGCGGCTCGCTCGGCTTGTCGCTGCGCGCCCAGGGCCGTGAAGTGATTGGGATTGCTCAGCGGGAGGAGACTTGCCAGCTCGCGCTCGCCCGGGGTGTGGTGGATGTCGCCAGTACCCAACTATCACGGCTAGCCAGCGCGGCAGTTATCTTTATTTGTACGCCAATTCCGGCGATCGCGCCAACCGTCAAACAACTGGTTCCGCATCTCGCTCCGACGACCATCCTGACCGATGTCGCCTCGGTGAAACAGCCGATCCTGACGGCGATCGCCCCACTCTGGGATAACTTTGTCGGCGGTCACCCGATGGCGGGCACGGCGGCCCAAGGCATTACCGCCGCCCAAGCCGATCTCTTCGTCGGTGCGCCCTACGTGCTGACCCCAGAGCCGCAGACCCCGGCCGCGAGCGTGGCGCAGGTCGCTGCTTTGATAGAAAGCCTGGGAGCGCGGCTTGCTTATTGCTCAGCGGCTGACCACGACCGTGCTGTCGCCTGGATCTCGCATCTGCCGCTCTTTGCCAGTGCGACGCTGATTGCCGCCTGCGAGGCCGAGCCAGAGGCGACGGTACTCGCCCTAGCGCGCCAATTTGCCAGCTCGGGGTTCCGGGATACCAGCCGTGTGGGGGGTGGCAATCCGGCGCTGGGGGAGGCGATCGCCCGGGCTAACCGTGAGGAACTACTGCGTGTCCTGTATCGCTACCGGCAGACTCTGGATGGGGCGATCGCCCAGATCGAGGCAGCAGATTGGGCGGGACTCGAACAGTGGTTGACCGCCACGGCGCGGGCGCGACCGGATTACCTGCAAACGAACCCCGATTCCCCGTAAACCTGCGGAATCTCTGGAATGCTGAGCCGCGCAATGGGACGCGACTTTACCAAAACTTCAACGAATTCACGGCAAAGCTTTACCGAACTCTCACAGATCACTCCGTGTATCCGCGTAAACTTGAAGCCAGGAGACAAGCAGCCGGTCACTTGTACCGCTCGGAGATTCAGCCGTCATGAAGAATTTTGCATCTCAACTCGCCATTTTCGGAACCGCCGCGATCGCCACCAGCACTGTCTGGAGCTTCGCTAGACCAGCCCAGGCGAATATGCTCACCTTCGACTACGATGCCCTGATCACGGGTGAGGTTGATTTCAACAACACCGCCTTGCTGGCAATCGAGCAGTTGCTAGCGGTTGACCTAGATGACCCTACCGCGCTCAACAAGTCACTCTCAGGCAGCTTCACGACCCTGAGCGACCCCAATCAATACCTGGACGGTGATCTTGAATTGGGCCGTGACTTCTTGACCAGCCTCTTCGGGGTCGATCCCAGTTTCCTCGACCCCTTCGATGCCCTGCTCGACCTTGATCTCAGCGGGACGGGCACCCTGGCAACCACAGGCGGCGATCTCGATTTCACCATTGGCTATGACAGCCTCCTCGATACGCTGCTGTTTAGCTTCGATGCGGCGAATGCGAGCTTGATTGACAACTGCTTGGTCGGCACTTGTATCGCTGACGCGATGTTGGATTTGACCATCCTCTTGGCGGGGCCGGACACTGAGGTCGCCAGTGGCTCGCTGACACTACTGGCAGAGATCGAGCCGCGCGCAGCCAGTGTCCCGGAACCCTCAGCCGTGCTGGGCTTTTTGGCAGCGGCTGGTGTCTTCGCGACTACCCGCCGCCGAGCGGCTTAAGGGCCGAGCGAGCGCATAAGGTGATGGAGTAAGCTGCCGCGATCGCCGGATGTTCTCTCAATTCTTTCCCGCTCGCTCTCATCACAGTCTGGGACTACTGCTCAGTGGCTTGCCGCTACTGCTGGGCTGCCAGATCGCGCCACAGCCCAACCGCTCGCCTTTGCCAACACTGGCAGCGACAGAACCCGCTGCGATCGCTACGCCCGCTCCCGCATTGCGCTATGAGGTCATTGAGCAACCGCAGGCAAAAATTCACCTCCTGCTGATTCCTAACCATCCCGATTTCACCGTTGTCCCCGTCGTTGCGCCCACGCTAGCCCCCTTGGCAGAACTGGTCACGGAACACCAGGCGATTGCCGCGATCAATGGCGGCTTCTTCGATCCGCAGAATGGTCAAACAACATCCACCGTTATTCGTGATCGGCTTCTGGTGGCAGATCCGCGCCAGAACCCACGGCTTACCCAAAACCCCGACCTCACTCGCTTCTTGCCGCAGATTTTCAACCGCAGCGAATGGCGACGCTACCGGTGTGCCGAGGGCGAGCGTCAGGCGATCGCCGCCCGCACGGCGGCGGCTCCCAATGGCTGCCGCTTGCAACACGCCCTGGGAGCAGGGCCACGTCTACTACCTGAGCTGGCCGCAGCAGCGGAGGGTTTTGTCGCGACGGCGGGGGGACAGGTGGTACGCGATGCCCTGGGACGCGATCGCCCCAATGCCCGCAGTGCGATTGGCCTCACCGCTGACGGCACTCTCATCTTGGCGATGGCAAGCCAGGAACCCGCTGGTGTTTCCTTACCGGAGCTGGCAGCGATTCTCGAAGCGCAGGGGGCGATCGCTGCGCTGAATCTCGATGGGGGCAGTTCTTCGAGCCTTTACCATCAAGGCAAGTTTTACACTGGCCAACGGGATGCAGACGGCAATGCGGTGCTGCGTCCGCTCAAGTCAGCACTGATCGTGCGGCGATCGCCCTGAGTTGGAGCGGCTGAAATTGGCGGTGCTTGTCCTGAGCAGCATGGGATACTTGGGGCGTTGCATGTGAGGTTGTGCCTAGACGCAACCCCACGCGGCTGTTCATGGCCTGCACATTATTCTTTCTCGTGCCAGCCGCCGTTAAGCTGGTTTTCCGAATGTACTCCGTTGAACAGCAAAAAACGACGCCTCGCTTCATTAGCCAAACTGAATATGCCAAAGCGCTGCGCCCGCTCCTCCCGGCCGCCGCTTTTGCTCCTGATCCCAGCAAACTGCTGATCCTGCTGATCAATCTCGGCATTGTCGGGCTGGGCTGGGCGATCGCCGCTCACCTCGATCGCTGGCCAGCGTACTGGCTCTGGCTCTACCTGCCATTGACCATCATCATGGCGAATAGCGTTGTCGCGCTCCTGTTCACCTCCCACGATCTGATGCATGGGAGTGTTTGGCGATCGCGACGCTGGAACTATCCCATTAGTTTTTTGGGCTTAACCTTGTTGTGGATGCCGCCAACGCTTTGGAAAGTGATCCACAACCGGGTTCATCACTCAACCACAAATTCCCTTGACGATCCCGATCGCAACTATTTGTCCTCACAACCAGCAACTTGGGGCAAGTGGATTCAGGATGCGTTTGTCCCCTCGAATACGGTGTCAAAACTCGGGTTACTCTTGGGAATGCTGTCAGCCTGGGGCGTGCATGGTTTCCGCAATCTCACTTCAGTCATTTTCTTCAATCACAAGCACGCCAACTACGTCCCGGCTCCCTTCGTCGTCAGCCGTCGCGATCAGCGTTGGATCTTGGGCGAGGTGCTGGTGATGCTGGGTCTACACCTTGGCATTCTGAGCTACTTGCAATTTGACCCGATTAAACTGATTCTCGCTTACTTCTTGCCAATTGGTTTGGGTTATGCCGGGGTTATGGCCTACATCTACACCAACCATATGCTCTCACCGCTGACTGAGGTGAATGATCCTCTGCTGAATAGTGTTTCGTTACACGTCCCACCCCTGCTTGACCTGCTACATTGCAACTTTTCCTACCATGCCGAGCATCATATTTTCCCCAGCCTAAACTCCAACTATTACCCCCAAGTTCGGGCCTTACTGGCTGAGCATTATCCCGAGCGCATGGGCTACACCCTGGGCGCACGCGCGGCCTGGCGATTCCTACTCACTACCCCCCGACATTACCAAGATGCGACGACCTTCACGGATGCGAGTGGTCAACTGACGGCGGCTTGCCAGATGAATCCGGTGATGGAGTCATTGGAGTGCTCAGCCTCTAAGACATGATGGCGGTCTAGCGCCGAATTTTTCTCTGGCATAGCCAGGGCAGCGATGGGGTGAGGGTGCAAGGTATCACCGAATAGAGGCTTCCGAGCCGCGACGCAGTTTTGCCTGTGCCGCCCAGATGATGTACGGCGATCGCCAATATGTGACAATCATCGGCAAGGTTTGTCAGTTCGGGGCGATCGCCACCCCAGGCGCGGGTTGACGCTCACCGCAGGCTCGGAGATTGCCAACTGCTTGCCACTGCGTTGCTAGAACCCAATTAACCCCATCGATTCCTGTTGCCATGTCTGCTGATTACTCTGATCTCACTGCCCTGAGTCAACTTTGGCCGCGCGTTGCCCAGCGTTATCGCGACACGCTCGCGCTGCACGATCCGCATAGCGAACCGGAAGTCCGCCTCACCTACTCCGAACTGGCGGCCCAGATTCAGCAGTTTGCGGCCGGTCTGCAAGCCCTCGGCATCGAGCCAGGCAATAAGATCGCCTTATTCGCTGACAACAGCCCGCGCTGGTTCATCGCTGACCAAGGCACGATGGCGGCGGGTGCAGCCAATGCCGTTCGTTCTGGTCAGGCGGAGCGGCAGGAGCTGCTTTACATTTTTCGTCACAGCGATAGTCAGGCACTGATCGCCCACGATCTCGAGACCGTCAACCGCTTGCAGCCAGATCTGGACGATCTGCCAGTGCGTTTCATCATCCTGCTCTCGGATGAGGAGCCGCCCACGGAGGCGGTGCTACCGATCTTCAACTTTGTGCAGGTGATGGCGAAAGGGCGCGATGCCACTTTGCAACCCGTCGAGCAGAATAAGGCGACACTCGCCACGCTGCTCTACACCTCGGGCACGACGGGTCAGCCCAAGGGCGTGATGCTGACTCACGGTAACTTGTTGCATCAGGTGACCGGCGTGGTGGCGGTGCTCACGCCCACACCGGGCGATCGCGCCCTCAGCATCTTGCCCAGTTGGCACGCCTACGAGCGCTCGGCGGAATATTATCTGCTCTCACGCGGCTGCACGCTGGTTTACACCAGTATTCGCCATTTCAAAAACGATCTACGTCACCACCAACCCCACTACATGGTCGGTGTGCCGCGCCTTTGGGATTCACTGTACGAGGGAGTTCAGCGCACGTTCCGCGAGCAGCCCGCCTCGCGGCAACGGCTGGTCAAGTTTTTCTTTGGTATCTCAGAGCAGTATGTGCGGGCGCGGCGCGTGGCGACCAATCTAGATCTCGATCGCCCGGAGCCGTCGGCGGGCGATCGCTTCCTCGCCCGTCTCAAAGCCCTGCTGCTCTTGCCCTTGCACGGGTTGGGCGATCGCCTGGTCTACCGCAAAGTCCGCGCGGCGGCAGGCGGGCAACTGCGCTGCGTGATCAGCGGCGGCGGCTCGCTGGCGCGACACTTGGATTTGTTCTACGAAATCGTCAATATCCCCCTGCTGGTCGGCTACGGCTTGACGGAGACTGCACCGATCACCAATGCCCGGCGTCTGGCTCGCAACCTGCGCGGCGCGTCCGGCCCGCCGCTGCCCGATACGGAGTTTCGCATCGTTGACCCGGTGACCCGCCAAGCACTGCCGCCTCGTCAGCAAGGCTTGGTCTTGCTGCGTGGCCCGCAAGTAATGGCAGGGTATTACAAAAATCCGGACGCGACGGCGAAGGCAATCGATGCCGACGGCTGGTTTGACAGTGGTGACCTGGGGATGCGGAGCCACGGCGACCAACTGGTGCTCACCGGCCGCGCCAAGGATACGATCGTGCTGGCGAGTGGCGAGAATATTGAGCCGCAGCCGATCGAAGATGCCTGTGTCCGCAGCCCTTACATTGACCAAATCATGCTGGTTGGGCAAGACCAGAAGCAGCTCGGGGCGCTGATCGTGCCGAATGTGGACGCGCTGCGGCAGTGGGTGACGCAACAGGGCTTGGCGCTGAAAATTCCTGATCTGGGGGCGATGGAGCGGGGTGATCTCGATGACCCGGCGATCGCTAAGCTCCTCCGCAGCGAGCTAGTCCGCGAGATCAAGGATCGGCCGGGCTACCGTCCGGATGATCGCATTGGGCTGTTTTATCTACTCTTAGAAGCGTTTTCAATCGAGGCGGGAACCTTGACGCAGACGCTGAAAATTCGCCGTCCGGCGATCACCAGTCGCTATCAGGAGATTATCGACGGTTTATTCGGGCATTCGTAAGCTGGTTGGCTTGTTTTGGGCGATCGCGGCTCATCCGTTGTTCATGACGGCAATGTCGGCGATCGCCCCGAAAACACGATTGTAATGAGTAAAAATACTTGCTAAACAACCAGCCAAAACAGTCATTGCAAAGGCTTGTAAAGCCGTTGTGTAAACTTTGATGTGCTGCATATCGCTCGCCGAAATCCCCCTGTTAGGATGCAGCTTCAAGGTTTTGATCTCGCGCGATTCTTTCCGAAGAAATTATTAAGTTTGCGCGACGAGGAACCACAATCAGCAGCAAGTTGGGCGGCGAGCAAATGAAGCATTTCAATACCGATTGGATCAATGAGTGGTGCGGCGAGCACGGCTGGACCGACTTAGCTGTGGTCGGCTATGACACGTATTGGGCATTTCCGCCCGGCGCGGTGATGCCGGAGCCGATTCCACCCACGGCGCTGCGAATGATTAAGGCACAGCGCGGTCTGTGCAAACAAGAGCGACGCATCGTGCTCGCTGCGCTGGGACTGACATTGTTCGCGGCGATCGCCAGCTATGTAGTGCGATCGCCCATGCCCTTAGTGATCGCCTTCTGCGCTGATGCGCTGGCGGCGGCCAGCTTAGAAGTGGACGACCTTTAGAGTATCGGTTCAGTAGTCCGAGAAATCCGGTTGCTTCGTGGGCTGGCGAACGAGCTTTCGTGCTTCCCAGAGCCGCAACTGGGTTTCCGTACCGGCGCTCTGGGGAGCGCCAAAGCGAAGTTTTTGGGTTGCCAAATTCTCATCTTGAGGTTTGCATGAGGGCCGTCAGCAACCATTGCGAATTTTGCGCCTTGACGACCCGCGCTAGCTTGGCTGTGGACAACCTCTAGAGCGAAGCAGACGCTCCCCACTGCCAATCGCGTTCAAAGCGCCTGTGCCCGCAGCCAAGCGATCGGCAAGCAGAGGAGTTTACGGGGGGTCGGCACAAAGGCGCGGCGCGTGAAAACGTCATAATCATTGCGTTCAATGACGTCCAAGATGCCTTGGTAGAGCATTAGCGCCGTCCAGACTGGCCAACGTGCGTCAGGATTGAGGGCTGTGATACCACGTTGCGCCGAGCGATAGAATTGGCGGGCGCGCTGAATTTCGAACTGCATCAGTGCCCGCCAACGATCATCGATGCGGCGGGCGAACAAATCGGCTTCGGAGTAGTTGAAGCGGGCTAAATCCTCAAGCGGTAAGTAAATCCGACCGCGCTGGGCATCCTCGCCGACATCGCGCAGGATGTTGGTGAGTTGGTTGGCAATGCCGAGGGCGATCGCCTCCTCAGTGGCAGTCTGTAAATCAGCATCATGCCAGGGCGCAGTCTGGAGGCTGCGGTCGAAGCCGAGTACCGGACTCGTCATCAAGCCGACCGTCCCCGCGACCCGATAGCAGTAGAGATTGAGTTCCTCGAAGGTCTCGTAGCGGCTGCGATAGAGATCCATCCGCTGACCGGCGATCATGTCGCGGAAGGGTTGGATATCGAGGGGATAGTTGGCAACGGTATCCACCAGTGCCACATCCGCATCCTCAAGCGGCTGCCCCGCAAAAACGGACTCAAGCTGCGCCTCCCAAGCATCAAGGGTCTCCGGAGTGGTGAAGCGAGATTTCGGCCCATCGACCAATTCGTCGGTGCGGCGACACCAGTCATAGATCGCCCAGATCGCCTGCCGCTTGGCGGACGGCATCAGCAATGTACCGATATAAAACGTCTTCGAGTAAGTCGCCGTGACCTGACGACAGTACTCATAAGCCTCCGCTTTGGAGGCAAGCGGGCGAGTCGAGGATTGAGACTTAGGCAGTTGCAGCATTCATCGCAGGCTGAAACACGATCGGCTCGAACAGGTAAACGACGCTCCGCGTCCGCCTGCCCGACTGTTGGCGGCTAATTAATGAATTGTCCCATTAGCGGGGCAATCTGCAAATCTAGAACTGTATTTTTCATTAAAGCCAGTCCATCAAGCGACGGAGAACAACAGCATGACAGTTGCTGATTCAAGCCTTGCTCACCAGTTCCGGGATCGGAGTGTCAGCAATCGCGCGCGCGGCGATCGCGCGCGCCGTCAGCTTGCCCGATAATACCGCACCCTCCATACTGCCGAGGTACTGTTGCATCGTAAAGTCACCGGTGAGGAAGAAGTTGGCGATCGGCGTGACTTGCGAGGGGCGGCAGGCTTGGCAACCCGGTTTCGCCTTGTAAACCGAGCGGGGTGTCTTGACGACCCGGGACTTGAGCAATTGCGCTGGTTGGTCACCGCTGAAATGTTGCGGGAAGAGTTGCCGCAACTCGGCTAGGGTAGCCGCGACGATTTCCTCGTCCGGCTGGCTGATCCAGTCCTGCGCGGGCGCGAGCACCAGTTCCAACATCGAACGGTCGGGGTTGGCGTACTCGCGGCAGGTGTTGCTCATGTCGGCGTAGACACTCAGCAGCGGCGATCGCGAGAACAATAGATGATCAATATCCGTCAGCTTGCGGTCAAACCAGAGGTGGAGGTTGATCACCGGCACCCCTTCGAGGCCTTGGAGCTGCTGGAAGTATTCGAGCGATCGCCACCGGGCGGGCAGCAGTGTCTTGAGCGGATCGACCGGCATCGCCGAGGCATAGACATCAGCGGTGAAATGCTCATCCGGCGCACCATCCAGACCACGCAGGACAAACTGATGCACCGAGCCATCGTCATTGAGTTGAATTTCCTTGAGCGGCGCATTCAGGCGTACTTCGCCGCCGCGCTCGGTGATGTAATCCACCAGCGGCTGGCAGAGGCGCTCAGTGGGTGAGCCGTCGAGGAAGGCCATCTTGGAGCCGTTTTTCTCCTGCAAAAAGCGGTTGAGGGCGGTGAGCAGGATCGTGGCGGAAATTTCGTCGGGATTGATGAAATTCAGCGCCTTAGACATGGCGATGAAGACTTCTTTTTCCACTCGTGCCGGAATTTTCTGCCGCTGCATCCATTCCGACCAGGTGTACTTGTCCATCGCCTCGACGTAGACCTGACCCTTGATGATTGCGGGCAGTAGACCGATGCCGAAGCGGATTTTCTCCGGCCAAGTCAGCATATCGTTGTTACGCAGGATGGCGACCAGACCATTCCAGGGGGCGGGTAAGTCGGGGAAATCAAAGCGCGAGTAGGTGCCTGGCTGCTCGGGTTGGTTGAAGATCATGCTGTGCTCTTTCCACTGCAAGCGATCTTCGATGCCCAGTTCCTTAAAGAGTTGCAGCATATTCGGGTACGCCCCGAAGAAGATGTGCAGACCAGTTTCGTACCAGTCGCCATCCTCATCACGCCAGGCCGCTACCTTGCCGCCCAAGACATCGCGGCGTTCGAGGACGATCGGCTGGTGGCCTGCATCGACTAAATATTTGGCGCAGGAGAGTCCTGCTAATCCGGCTCCGGCGATCGCAACTCGCATGATTGACGACTCTAATCTTCTTAAGAATTATTTACGTTCTGACTCCTTCGTCATTATACGTTGCACTTCGTTACATTTCCTTGGCCTTGACAAATTCGCTGGCATTGGCGTGGTTTTGGGGCGTCTTGAGCGATCTTGGGGTGATCGCGGCGCGCTCGTCGTGATTTTCCAGCGGGCGATCGCCAAACCACGGGAAAATTGCCCCCGTCCGCGCGCCACAAGCCGCTCCCAGTCAGCGCTCGGCTGAATCCCGACAAAAATTGTCGGGTATGTTTGACGGTGATTTTACGGTCGTGCTAGTATCGTGCGACCACAGCCAGACAGAGGATCGCGCGCCATGACTCAGCTCCTACAAACCCCCGTCAAAAGTCCCAGCGGCACATTTACCAAACTCGTCTCCAAAGAAGGCGGCACCGAGTATGAACCGCTGCCCATCCACATCTGCGAGGAAACCTTCGCGCCGCTCGAAGTCGCCTATGACTACGATGCGATTCGTCGCCTGGTCAGCCGCGAGAGCATTGCCGCCGGCCCCAACTCGATCTGGCGCTACAAAGCCTTTTTGCCGGTCGCCACCGACAACCCCATCGATGTCGGCACCGGCATGACGCCACTGGTGAAGTCCACCCGCTTGGCACGCCGCCTCGGCCTCAAAAATCTCTACATTAAAAATGACGCCGTCAATATGCCGACGCTCAGCTTCAAAGACCGTGTGGTCTCGGTGGCGCTGACGCGGGCGCGTGAATTCGGCTTCTCGACGGTCTCCTGCGCTAGCACCGGCAACTTGGCCAACTCGACGGCGGCGATCGCCGCCCACGCCGGTCTCGAATGCTGCGTCTTCATTCCCGCTGACCTGGAGGCAGGCAAGATCCTCGGCACGCTGATCTACAACCCCACGGTCATGGCGGTCAAAGGCAACTACGACCAAGTGAATCGCCTCTGCTCCGAAGTCGCCAACACCTACGGCTGGGGCTTCGTCAATATCAACCTGCGCCCTTACTACTCCGAAGGCTCCAAAACCCTCGGCTTTGAGGTGGCGGAACAACTCGGCTGGCAACTCCCCGATCATGTGGTTGTCCCCGTGGCTTCTGGCTCGCTCTACACCAAGATTTACAAAGGCTTCCGCGAATTTGTCAAAGTTGGTCTGGTAGACGACAAGCCGGTGCGCTTCAGCGGCGCACAAGCCGAGGGTTGCTCGCCGGTTGCCCAGGCGTTTAAAGAAGGTCGCGACTTCATCTCGCCGGTCAAGCCCAATACGATCGCCAAGTCGATCGCGATCGGCAACCCGGCTGATGGCGTCTACGCCCTGGAACTAGCCCGCAAAACGGGCGGTCAAATCGAAACGGTCACCGACGCTGAAATCATTGCCGGTATCAAGCTGCTGGCGGAGACCGAAGGCATCTTCACAGAAACCGCTGGTGGCACAACGATCGCTGTGCTCCAGAAGCTCGTCGAGGCAGGCAAGATCGACCCTGAGGAGACGACGGTGGCCTACATCACTGGCAACGGCCTCAAAACACAAGAAGCGATTCAGGGCGCGATTGGCGAGCCATTCGCCATCGATGCCAATCTGGGCAGCTTCGAGCGCGCCTGGGAACGGGCGCAAACCCTGGAGCGCCTGGACTGGCAGCAAGTGCTGGTTTAAGATTTCTGGCTAGCGATCACGGTAAGCCATGAGAAGTATGCCTAGAGATGCAATGTCGGGCATTTCCAGGCGAGTATCCTTCGTCCGAATCGCCAAGCAATAGCGAGCGCGATCGCCCACTCTCGAACTATTCAGAATGAGTCAAACATTATGGCAGTCAAAGTTCTCATCCCCACTCCGCTACAAAAGTTCACCAATAACGAAGCTAGTATCGAAGTTGGTGGCGGCAATATTGCGGAGCTAATCGATACCCTCGAGCAGCATTTTCCAGGTATTAAGGCGCGGATTTGCGATGAAAATGGTCAGGTGCGCCGCTTCCTCAATCTCTATGTCAACGAGGAGGATATTCGCTTCCTGGATGGCGCGAATACAACGCTCAAGGACGGTGATGAAGTGAGCATCGTGCCTGCTGTTGCTGGGGGCTGAGCCGTGAGCAATAGTAGTCTGCCCTCCTAATTCTGCTGTGGCTTAGCACATGGAAGGGGTTACTTAAAAAGTCTGGATTGAGTTCGGAATATAGTCGAGCGTTTGCTTCAAGTTGTCCAACCGACGCAAACTTCTCAGCAATCCTGATCGGAGGAGTTCGCGGCGAACTTCATAATCTGAAATTTCGGGAATGGCCACCCTTTCTCCGCGTCGTAAGAGGGATTTCAGCCATAGTTGACAATCAAGGGGAATGCCTGTGGCTTTTGAATTTGTGACCATTCCCAGTGGTCCAGAATCCAGCAAAATCAGACGACTCATGGGAATAAAGGGCGATTGGACAATCGATCTTCATCTAGAGCCGTTTTCAAAAAGTCCCAAGCTTGCTGATGTTCCGATGCCTCCTCAGTCTCACCCAGCCATGAATCTAGAAGAGCGATCGCTGCCTGATTTTTTCGGGCTTGCTCTGCATCAACAACAGGCTTAGCAGTTGATGGGATTTTCTGTCGGAACTGGCGTAAAGCATCTAGCAAATCTGCCCAATATTCTCTAGGCGTTGCTTCGATCTCATGAAGCAGCAATTCAAGAGAGGTTGGAGGTGAGCTAGAACGGTCTGCCATATCTGCAAAGCTTCTGTAGTTATATCAATTTAACGCAAGTGATCGCTTACTTATACTGTAACTATTCAGGTCATGGGGTTGCGTTGAGAGGCAATCTGTGCATTTAGGCAGCAGATCTCTCAAAAATGTATCTTTGGACACGAAATCCAGTCTTGGAGCGACTAGATCTAACTTTTTCGGGGTTGACTGCACAAAAAAGTCACCCTGTCAATGCCAGCACCTGAATAGTTACTGCTTGAGTAACTTCACGATAAAGCTCAGGGCTACCCGAAACCGCTTGGCTAACTGACGCTGCGAAATGGGTTCATTCTCGTAGGTCTCAAGGATTTTCTGCCGTAAATCCGTGCTGTAAGCTTTCATCTCACCCCTTTGATTCTTTCCTCTTTGGGTGTATCACACTTTTACTCAATCTGCTCTAAGAACAGTCACTACCAAGATGATAAGCCAGCTAACGTTGCCCATCACCCGCCGCAGATAAACCTTGATATTCATAGATAACCTTTCGGCGGTCGGTGTGCATGGGCATTGTTAGGCTATGACTACTTGCCTCAAGAAATTTATGAGCTGATCAGGACTGTCTGAGTTCATCTCTTGGATAACGGGATGTTGGCTTGCACTGCGATGGTTTGGTAGAACTGATCGATGTCTTGAGGCGATCGCAAATGATAAACCTGCTTTGTTACCTTCGCGTGCTCCACATATTCCCGGTATTTGGGCGTTAGTTTGGTATGGCATAGCCAGACGGTATAGTAACTGTTCAGCGTGCCTCGTAAAAGTGGACTGTTTTCCGGCCAGCCAGCAGGCAACACCCAGCCCCCTTGTAGGAATCGTTTCGTGACCCACCAGTAGTGCAGCAATACTGGCATATCGAGATACACCAGGGTATCGGCCACTTCTAGTCGTCGCCATGCGGTATCCAGGGAGCCAAAGCCATCCACAATCCACTGGTCTTGTTGCAGCAACACATCGTGGGCGGCTTTGAACTCGGCATGGGGGACTTCGTCGCCACCGGGTTTGTATTTCATGGAATCGAGCGGCACCCAGGGAAGCCCTGTCATATCCGCCAAACGTTGGCTGAGAGTAGACTTTCCCCCGCCCGCATTGCCAAAGACAGCAACTTTTTTCATGGGTTTTTCCTCATCGTATCTATTAAAGCTTGAATTCCATGCTGATCAACAGCGCTGACGTAAGAATTGCGAGTATAGTCCTGATAGAGTTCCATTGAATCCAGCGCGGTTCAAAATTCACTCGAACCTCTCGTAATGCAAGGTCAGTCATCGCATCGAGCTTCTGCATTTGTAGCTGATTATTCAACGGCACATTAATAGTAAAGATGGGCAATTGAACGCCGAGCAAATAAATAGCTGCAGCAGTACCGATGAGCAGTCGATTAACGCCATCGAACTGAACCATACCAATCAGGGCCGCCGCTACCAATCCCAAAATTGACCCCAGCCAGACCAAACTAAAGATCGGTTGATTATTTTGAATGACGCGATCGATCGCTTTGAAAGCTTGAAGAAAATCGTGGTCGTCCAGGTTTCTAATGCCTGGCATCACAACAATAGCGAAAGCCAGCACAAAACCTGCAACTAGGGAACACAATAATGTTGCCAGTGTTAATGCAATTTGAAGTAGATCCATGACTTGTCCTCTTGGTAGTGTAGGGTTCGGTAAATGTTTCCAGATAGTTATGGTGCGAGCAGTACGTTCGCGAAGCGTTGCAAGCAGATCACACTGCCCTGAAGTCGATTAGACGGGTTTGAGACGCAGCAGGAAAACAACACACAACCCGCCAATTGCCAGTTCTACCACCGCTGCTGCTATCAGCGAGGATGACGGCAATCCGTCCAACCCCATACTGAGCAGCCGCGAGAGGCCAAATGAGCCATAGACGATCGCACTTAGTATCAGTGGGGTTTGCGTCATGCTCTGCCGGAAGGCACCTAGCAGGATAGCGATCGCACATCCGATCAGCAGACCGCCCGGAGCCCTGATCTCTGACAATAGGCCGGGGTCGTTTCCTAACGTGATGCCCTCTGTGGCAAAGAAGGCATGAGGTTGCAACAACGTCGCAGTTCCGACAAGGAGCAGAAGCACTCCAGAAACGCTCAGTAGAATCCGATTCATCATCAGACAGTTAGGGTAACCCCCCTCCATAGACCTGTGGCAGCCACCGCTTTGGCATACTCTGCAAAATCTTTGGGTGGGCGGCCTAAGGCACGCTGAACGCCATCGATGAGGTGGGCGTTGCGGCCATCCAGCACCGTGTTGAACAGGTAGTCCAACATCCAAACCACTTCTTTAGGCGCACCTGATTCTTTAACGCCAGCCACAAAGGCGTCGTGGGGAACGGAAATATAGGTAATCTCACGGCCAGTGGCGTTTGACAATTCAGTGGCAATGTCAGCGAAGGTCATCAGGCGAGGGCCAGTGACTTCGTAGACTTCTCCGGCATGCCCCGGCTCTGTAAGCGCAGCGACGGCGACCTCAGCGATGTCGTCCACATCGACAAAGGGTTCTGCGATATCGCCTGCCGGGAGCGTGATTTGACCATCCACGACCATATCGAGAAACGCGCCTTCCGAGAAGTTTTGGTTGAACCAGCTCGCCCGCACAATCGTCCATTCCACACTGCTCTCCTGCACGATCCGTTCACAGGCTTGGGCTTCGGCTTCCCCCCGACCCGACAGGAGCACTAGGCGCTGGACGCCATGGCGCTTGGCTCGATCGACAAACGCCTGAATCGCATCCGTTGCCCCCGGCATAGCAAGATCGGGTGCGTAGTTGATGTAGACAGCTTCAACATCTTGCAGGCAAGCATCCCATCCAGCCTCATGGTGCCAATCAAAAGCTGGAGTCGCTGAGCGCGAACCCATCCGAGTCGGTACGCCCTTTGCCTGTAAGGAAGCGGCAATGCGTCGGCCTGTTTTGCCAGTGCCACCGAGAATGAGGGTCACTCCGCTTAAATTTTGAATTTGATCGTGAATCGTGTTCATAGCTTGCTTCCCTTCGTGGGTTAACTGCAAGCTCACTATAGGAAGTCTGACCCAGGCATTTCTTGACAGCCGCTGCCGAAATTTTGACCTGACGCGCCAAGGTCAATTTAAGTCGATTTGGAGGGGGGGCTCAGGCGAAACGATCGCGGCGTTTGCCCGGCCCAGCGCTTGAATGCCCGCGTGAAGGCACTTTGTTCGGAAAATCCCGTCATGAAAGCCACTTCCGCCAGGGAATAGTCGGTCTGCTGCAAAAGCCGTTCAGCTAACTGACGTCGTGATTCATCTACCAGGGTTTGATAGGAGTAGCCCAGTTCAGATAGTCGGCGTTGTAACGTGCGCCCGCTCATGCTGAAGTGCCCCGCGACATCCGAGATCGTGGGCACGCCTTCACTCAAGCATCGCGAAACGTGAATGCGAACCCAGTGTTCGAGGGAATTGGGGTCTGCCAGTTTAGAAAGCTCAGCCTCTAGATGGGTATCGAAAAACTGGGAAATACTTTCGTCACCGAGCTGATTAGGGGTCTGTAGCGATGTATGGGAAACCAACAACGCATCTCTATCTGAGTCAAAGTGAATTGGACAGCCAAAATAGGCTTCATGCCCCTCGATGCGTTTAGGGGCAGGATGCTTGAAATAAACAGCCAGCGGTGTGAACGGCTGGGTGGAAACTTGCTGACTGATGGAAACGATGCTGGCGATTGTGGCCTCATTGGAAAGCCGCATCCCCAGGTGGCGATCGCCCTCTCGGTGCAGGTGCATAAATGCTCCCTGGTCTACCCGCTCCACTTCATAGGTCGAAACGCTCGTCAGCACACGGGCATAGCGTTCTGCCCGTTCATAAGAGCCGCGCAGATTCGTAGCGGACTTCCAGGCTAAGCCAAAAGCACCGTAATCATCACAACGCATGGCCGCTCCCGCTCTGAGTGGCAGAGTTGTGCCATTGGTTTCGGCTGTCGCAATCCTTTCTAAAAAGGCATAGTAGTCTGCTGCAGGCACCATGTGTGAGGGGTCAACGGGGCTGTCTGGCTCAATGCCGAGCGATTGCAATAAGGCATCTTTGTCGATGCCATCTTCGACTTCTCCAACGACCTTCCTAACGAATAACGAGGTAATTTGTCCCATTCAACGAGAATATCTTTTTTTCTCCAACATCAAGTCAGACTTTGGTGACAGACGATGCATTACTTCTGTAGCAAAAAACAAAGCCGCCTAACGGTGAAGTGCAGCGGCGGCAAGCAACTTTGGACTAAGCACCAGCATTTTTCGTCCGTCCGCTGCCACGCAGTGTTAGGTGGCTGTTTCCTCTACAAACTGCATAACCAGCGAGAAATGGATGCAACCTGGTTCTCCTCATTTAAGTTTGCAGCATTACTGAGCGTCCCGCTTTCTAGTTGTTCCCAAATTTCACCAGCCATCCTTCTCTCGATCGCTGCTCCCACAAAAAATGTAAGAGGTGAATGACCAGCATCAGCGAATGCTTGTCGTATGCGATTGAGTGCCGCTTGTGCCGTTTTCCAGTGTTCGTCAGCACCCGCTGGATCAATTCCACCCTTCAGTTCCCCCAAAGCAACTGTATAAGGCTCAACCTCAACAGGTTTGATCTTGCTGGACTTATTTACTGGCAGTGCATCTGGAGCAAGATTGAACAAACAGAGATCTACATTACTCTTGACTAATGGGATATTTAGGTTGTAGATAAGTGTACGTCTACCATAATCACTTTCCCAAGTTAGTCCACGTAAAGACAATTCAATTTCTGCATCATCGTTTGTCATTGCTATCCACTTTTTTGTCTTTGAATGTTGCCAATGATATCGTTGACCTGCAATTGTAAGACTTGAGAGGATAGCACGAGTCAGTTTCCTTTGAGCCATCGCTCCACCAACATTCCGCATTGAACCGCCAAGCGTATCCCCGCGAGTCAATAGAAATCTAAAGACTAATTCCTCCACAAAGTTTGCACCTGCTGGTTCAAGAAAGTTTTTGATTAAACCGTTAATCGCGTCAACTTTATCCTCCGGCATCAAATGAGCGAGAGACTTGTCAGATAATCCTGCCGCAGTCAGTAATCCCATCTCAATACCCTGAATGCTTAGCAAATCAGCAGGGTTTTTAGCTTGATTTGCCGCCTCTTGCAGCGCCCTTGCTTCTGCCACATAAGGGGTAGCTCGTCGATTCTTTTCAAGCGCAAGTGCTACAAACCCTGCACGAGTTGCCTCATAGGTTGTAATAAGATCATCAATAGACTGAAGATGATTACGATAGGTACTCATAAGATTGGGTTACTGCTTTTTCCATACGTAAACGCACTTTCTTAAAGGATCACGACCATGATTTCCCATTTGCTGGCTACTGTTACCCTTGTTGCCAGGTAAAACGAGGATATTTTCAACTATAAAACCTAGTTTCTCTGCAAAGTCAGAGAGGATCATATCCACTGAAATACTTACGCCAGAGTAACGCACATTGTCATTGACCATAAACAAAAGTGCTCCAGGTTTAAGTACGCGAGAACACTCTTGTATAACGCAAGCCATTTCGTAAAAATAACCTCTTACCATTCTGGGTATTCCGTTATTATTCAATACACCTTGAAGCTTCTGATCATCTAAATAGCTCAAAATAGATTGCAATAGAGTTTGTGAATTTGCAACTTCTACAGCCAAGTTCCAATTTGGATTAATAGTCAGCAAGTCCTTTGAGCGATTTTCGACTGTGCAGCTTAACATTTCTTGTCTGAGATCGATAAGTCTCTTTTCCGAAATATTTAACAAAGCAAGCTCTAGTGCATAAGTGCGAGTGTAGTCATACCGATTGCAATATGGTGGAGACGTAATCACAGCATCATAGACTGCATCAGGTAAAGTCGGTAGCAATTTGAGGCAGGATCCTTTGTAAAGCTGAATTTCACCTTGAGATCGCTTAACGGGAAAAAGTTCTACTTGATGAGTAGAAGGTTCTAGATCATTGATAATTTCTTCGATTTTCCTAGTGATCGCATAATCAAAATCCAAGATCTCACCTTTGTTGAAAAGCTTCTTTCCTTGTCCACGACCAGAACGATGATCCCAGCGGAGGTATTGCCCATCTTTGCGAGTGTAACTTACAGACTCCAGAACACAAAGCAAAGCAAAGAGTAAAACTTCTCGAACCCTTTCATTTTCCTGAGACAGAGCACCAAGGTATTGCTCAATTAATCTCCTGTTCTCTATAGAATACGCGCCTTTTGTAATCCTAAATTCTGGTAGACAGAATTCTTGTTCAAACTGTTTCCATATCTGGAATTTTAACCAAGTCTTTAAGCGTTCAAGATCATCAGATGTAAATTCGATATCGAGAATATTCTTCGTTTCAATAATTTGTTGACCAATAGGTAACAATTCAATACCATTAGCATCAAACCCCAAATCAGTAGCAGCAAATAAAGCAGTTCCGCTACCTGCAAAAGGATCTAGTATCTTGCCCTGACTAAGCTCATATTTTTGAAGTAAAAGCTCAACAAGAGAAGCAGAGAAGGCTTCTTTATACTTGTACCAACGGTAAATAGGTCTTGTTTTATTAGCTTGAAAACTGACTAAAAGCCTAGTAAGGGCAGGCTGAACTAGAAACTTAGCTTGAAAATAATGTTGTAATTGTTTGTCAAGTTTATCAATTTCTCTAAGGTCACCATTTTGCACTTCAGGAGCGATATCGGAGATGCTTGATAGACTTGTCACAAGTATCAGACCCTATGAAATATGAACCTGCTTATTATATCAGTGCGTCCAGTATTCTGCCGAATCCAGGCGGGCTACATTGTATAGCTCATCAATATTGCCCTAACAGGTATGTGGAAGCCAGCTAACGGTGAAGTTGTGCGGCGGCAGATGACCTCGAATTCTCACCAATAACCTCTGTACCGTCCGCACCAACGCAGTGTTAGAGGGCTGGCAGCTTCGATTACTTGCGGCTTTTCCAGTAACCAGGCTCACGGCTGCAATGCATGACCGCCAAAATCAAAATGTAGTCTTGCTCAATTGTATAGAGAACGCCATAAGGAAACTTACGTGCCATACAACGCCGAACATCTTCATCAATCGCAGCATAGCGGGTTGGGGCTTCCCTGATCCGATAAACCGTATCCTCGATAGCATTTATGAACGCTTGAGCAACCTCAACCCTCTGCTCGGTATAGTATTGAACTGCTTCAGCATACTCACTCAGTGCTTCAGGATGAAATACATACTTCATGGCTCGATCAGCCGTCTGACCTGAGCTAGAGCATCTTCACCTAGAATTGGTTGAATAGAACCATTTCGCACCTCATCTCTTCGGCGCTTGGCTTCAGTTACCCAAACTGCCTGAATTGCTGGGTCGGTATCGAACTCCAAGCTTTCCACTAACTTGTCTGCTAGGAGTGCTCTTGACTCACTAGGCAGGGATAATATTTCCTCAGTCAGTTGCTCAATTGACCGCATAATATCAAGCTCTTACAGAAAACTGGTTCTCAAATAATTGTATCAAAATCCGACAGGAGAAGAACTTCATTAAGCAGGCGTTCACCGCAGAGACTATATGGGGCGGTCAAAACTCCAAAACACGAAGTCGAGACAAACCTGCCTGTGTTGCAAGCTCTGGAAAATTCTTCTGTACTTCCTCAAGCGTTAAAGGTGGATCTGGATCAATATCAAGATTTGCACCTATCAATCTGGCACATCCATAATCTGCGCGATGAATCCAATTGTGATAGACAATATACCGACTGTCTGCAATTTGATAGAGTTCGTAAGAATGTGGACTCAAAGAATCTTTGTAAATCACATACTCAGCAATTAACTGTGCCTTGAACTGAATAATTTCAATTGTTACAGGGTAGTTTGCATAGTTAGACCAGAGCGTACCAACCTCCTTTTCTATAAGTTCTATATCTTGACCGTTGGGGATTAAGTTTAATGGGTGCTTCTCATCATCATTAGGTCTAAGCTCAGGGTCAAAGGTTTCATAATATTTCCACCAAGCATCGCGATGTTTCCTTAACTCAGTAGCAGCGTATTTTGTACCGCGAGGATGGCGTGGATTATAGTGCCCTGCTTCTGCGTGGCATTTGAAGCAGAGAACAATAGCATTTTCTAAATCGTTAGAACCACCATCAGCTTCTTGAATAATGTGGTGTACTTCTGCATTACGACCTGCGTGTTCATGACATACACAGCAGTACCGGCCTGATTTAACTAGCGCAGTTTCCCTTATATCTTTTGGAAAAGGCATCCCGAAACCTCTCAGCCACCGCTCATCCAACTATATTGCTAGCACAGAAAGTTGACTTAGTGCTTCCAATAACTTTGAAGTACCGCCGCGTCCTGATTTCAGGCTGATTGGTCTTGGCAATCACAGATAAGCTAACGGCTACGCCCCCACCGATAGCTGAAGCCGCCTAACGTTCCCCTTCAGCGGCGGCAAGTAGCCTCAAACTCAGCACCGACGACTTGCAACCGTCCGCTGCAAGGGGGTTGTTATGCTTTTCAACCGAGAACTTTGATTTGAGAGAAATCATTCAAAATCAACTCCTAAACCCTAAACTCTACACCATATTATTACTGAACTGATAGAGCATATTCTGCATCAGCATCTGAAACCCTAATACGTTGTTCAAGGCGGACAATATATGAAATAAACTCTATACTCTCACCACTCTCAAGCTTAAATGCTCGAATCACATTAGTGATTGTGTCTTTTTGCTCGTCACTCAAATCATCAATAATCAAAAGAATTTGTAGGGCTTTTTGAAAGGCTTCAGTGAGGACTCGATCAATCTCTCGTCCAACAAGTTGATCAGAAAGTTCTGGACGAATTTGTTTAATCCAACCTGAAACCTTGCTAATATATTCAGGGGTCACGTATATGTACTGTATGATCTTATCGACCCACATTTTAATAGTCTGCTCTCGGATCTGCTTATCAGTGACTATACTAAATGCAGACGCAAATCGCATGAGTTGTGGAATTACTTGACCATTGAGATAATTTGACTTTTCCTGCGAACGAGTCTTGTTCTCGCCAAAACATTCGTATTCAATTAGTGCAATTTTGAAGGGCTGTTTTTCATATTCACTATAGACAATCAAAAGTGCGTCAGGAATAGACCTAATGCCTTTGATTATCCTTTCGCCCCGTGCTTCAACGCCAGACGATAAAAATAAGCGATTTTCTGGAATCAGTAAGGATTGATTAGAGCTATAGCGAGGAAATAGGTTGTAAAAATTTTCGTTTACTAGACTTTCAAGACCACGAAGAGCATCTGTCTCATTTTTGAATGGAATTGTCTGAAACGTCCCCATAACATTAATTTTGGCTTCCGGAACTTCTAACAGCACTTCTGACAGTTCACTTGGATCAACTTCTAGAAGAGTATCCTCTTCCTCCTCCTTCCCCTCTGTATTTAAGTCATTTTCCTTAAGTAACCGCACAGGTTGTTCCACACGGTGTTTGTCAAAAGCATCATGAAGTGCTTGGACAGCTCTTTCATCCTTGATGGCTTTAGCACCTTGTAGAAACTTAAGGGGCCAATACTTTCCACCGTAGTCTACAAGAAAACGAATATCAAAGGGATTAGCATACTCAATATCAATAAGCTTATAGGCTGAGACATAACGATCTGCATCGGGCCACGGCTGTTGATCTGTTGGTTCGCCTAGTCTTGCCCGAAGTCCACAAAGAGTTTGCTTCTCATGGTTAACTGCGAGAAAAACAATGTCATCTTTTTCTGGCCCTCGCGTACCGAAACCAGCAACTGAATACTCAATGCAAAGATTGTAATTATTAAGTGACTTCCCGCAATGAAGAATTCGACAGGACATTAATACTTTTCCTCATACCCAATCAAAAGCATAACGTTGCCCATCACCCGCCTCAGACAACCTCTGAGTCATACCAACAACTCTCGGCGGTTGGTGTGCATGGGCGTTGTTAGACTGCGCTCTCTAGCGATCGCCCCCACACATCTCTTGGGTCTTCTCAACGCAGCCATCAGCGCCATTATACTCAGCGTTTCGCTCTCCACAACCAACTGATTGGGACGCTGAACAGATTGCAAAACCTGCCTTGGGGACTGCTGAAGTAGACTAGAACAGGTTTTACATCGGGTTGAGAGACGCGGTAATCATCCCTATAGGCTTGACGGTGTGCGTCGCTTGTTTCAAGTGGTTGGAAGAGAAACCGAACCCCCCAAAGGCGACGCTGTCAGATAGAGGTTTTAGGCGAACTATTGAGCGATCGCAGAGATGTACTGACCATGCCTTCACGTTCATTAGGACGAGCGAGGGCTGAACATGCCAGCCACCTAGCCACCTCTTCCAGGGTAAGATCTCACAAGCCTCCCTGGGCACTTCCTGATGGTATTGAGTTCGTCAACTACACCTAACCACTACCCTTTGTTGAATTCTAGTTGCCCGACGTACTCGTATTGCCCATACTTTTGATTGCCACTAAACAATCGCACTTCGTAAGTGCCAGTACCTGGTAAAGGACAAGATAACTGAGGGGCTTGGCTGATTTGCTCGAAACAGTTTTCAGATTGTTGACTTCCCTTGACTCCATAACTCGCCATTAACCACCGCTGATTCGGATTTTGAAGCTGGATCACGGCATCGTCTCGAACATCCGTTTGCGATCGCGTCGGCGAGATGAGTTTTAAGCCTTGAGCAAAGAAATTAGGGCGCAACATGGGTTGTCGTAGAAAATCTCCGCGAGACATAGGTTGCGGTAAAAGCTGCCAAGCCGAATCATCAGGAAAGTGGCTAATAATCATGACTTCTGGCGGCGGAAAGAGATAGCTCGCGCTATATCGTTTAGTGAAACCAGATGAATCCACATAACCACTATTCCAGGTGGCATCAATTAAGTACCAATTTCCTTCAATCTTGGCGGCATTCCAGGCATGACCATTGCCATTGAGATCACTAATCTGACTACGAGAATCCCCGACGACATACACAATTTCTTCCCCGATCTCGTGCCCCAATGCTTCTAGTAGCTTGGCATATCCAGCACAAACCGCTTTCCGGGTGAGAAAGACAGTCTCCGCATCTTGAGGTGGGCGAGGCGCTTGTCCAAAGTAGGCAGGCGCATCATAGGCGATGCGATCAGCAACATAATCGTGCAATGCCTTGACCCGTAAGAATGGGTCTTTTTCCTGTTGAGCGATGTATTGAGCGACCGATGCAATGCTGGTTTCAACAGAGGGTGGCATCTGAGCAACCGCAGGATGGATGCTGGCATCAACCGACCATAGGTTTGTCCGACCCATTGTAGACGTGATTGGAGCAGGTTGTGATGTCGGCTGCGGTTGTGGTGAAGTTTGACTGCTTTGGGTTGGCTGCGGAGAGGGTTGAACTTCAGGTTGGGGAGTTGGGCGAATATCGCTGGTGTCGGCGTATTGCGTGTAGGGATTCTGATGAATTGCCAGATACAGCCACTCTAGTCCGTTTGCCAGTTTGAACAGCGATCGCCGTACCAGTTCAATTTTGGGTTCCTGTCTGCCATCCAACATCCAGTCGCCCCGCGTTGACAGGGCTAGAAATGAGGTTTGGGGACGGAGCGCCAGCAGGCAAGCTAGAAAAATGAGGTTGAGCAATAGGGTTCGCAGAATAATGCGATCGCCCCAGTTCAAAATTTGCGATTTGAGGTTGCGCCGTTTTCTACCCCATAGATCCCAGGCGAGCGGCAGCAGGGGAAATAGGAGAATGCCGGAAAAGACGGTTAACCAGGTAGGACCATTCGTATAGGCGACCAGGGAGGATGCTAACCATACACCTAGAACAGGGGTCAGGAAGACCAGCAAGGTCAATAATCCTTTCAGCAGCAGGATAGGTAGGTCACGGAGGAGGAATCGCATAAGACCTGGAGAATGGTTAGCTTAACTTAAGGATACCCAATCGGGTGAACAGACGTTTAAGTGGTTGAGATAAATAACGAGATTAAAAACTGGGTGGGGGTAATCGCTGGAATCTGTCGGTCTAACGTTGCCCATCACCCGCCGCAGATAATCTCTGAGCCATAACCGAGAACTCTCGGCGGTCGGCGTGCATGGGCGTTGTTAGCTTGACATCCGACCAACCAGACGGTATCTTTTGAATATCCGACCAGCCAGACGGTTTGATTGTTCTAAAATTCACCGCTAATTCAGGCGTTGAGAGTTATATCATCTGCGGGTTTAAAGTTCATGGTTTCTGCGAAAAGATCTCGCTATAAGTCCATTCAACCCAC
>JAAUTY010000048.1 GCA_012031265.1 Spirulinaceae cyanobacterium SM2_1_0
ACACACAATTCGCTCGTACTCTGAGCCACCATGTCCGCTCTCGCATCCGAGTACAGCTTGATACCATTGACTACTTAACTGAACATCATGAACAGCAATGAGTGGCTGAGCGTGCATTGACTACCTCCTGCAAGGAACCTCTCCATACTGCTACGATCATACCTCCTCCATCAAATACCGTCACGCGCAATATTTTAGAACTAGATTTGAAGCTACCTGTTGATATTGTCTGTCAATCAAAAGCAAGCTTGCCTGGCTCAACTTTACACTTAACTAATTGCACAATTAAAAACTAGCTTGAAAGAACTTTGGCTTTCTAACGCAGCCTACGAGTAGCCCTTAAGTATCGACTTCACTGATGACTTGAGCTGTATAACAACTCCAATACATCGACCGCCGAGAGGTTATCGGTTGGAGTTCAAGGTTGTCTGCGGCGGGTGATTGGGAATGTTAGCTGGCTTCAAGTTATCTGTGGGATGGTAGCCGAAACTAGCAGTTGGGTGCACGATGTCAGCGCTGCTAGAAAACGATCAGCAACCCAACGGTGCAGTACAGAGTCCCACCGTGCTGCAACCCTATCTAGATCTAGGCGGTCGGCCTGTGCTCTGAAGCGGGAATCGCAATCGAGGGCAAAACCGGCGGCTCAAGCAAGCAGGTTCACTGAAAAATCTGGGCAACAGGGACGCTGAATCCGGGCAGGAGGGACGTTGTGAGGGTATCGCCACTGAGGAGTGTGCTGGTGTGGTGGAGCTGCACGTCGCGGCGGCGGTATACCTCAACCGTTTGCAAGCGCCAATCCACAATCCAATAGTCCTGAACGCCGTGGCGGGAGTAGAGCTTGAGTTTGATTTCTTTGTCGCGCTGTTCGTTGGCGGTTCCGGGCGAAAGAATCTCGACGACCAATTCGGGAGCAACGGTGAGATGTCCGGCTTCATCCAAGCCGACGGCAAGGCGCTCTTGGCTGACCCAAACGAGATCAGGAATCACCGCATCATGGCGAGTGAAAATAACCCCTGGAGCCACAAATGGCTGACCACGCTGAGTTTGATCCGACCATTGGTCAAGCGCTCGGTGGATTTTACCAACTGCTCTTTGGTGGTGGAGGTGGGGTGCGCGAGTCACGTAAAGTTCTCCATCAACGATTTCATGGCGCTTCCAGCCGCCATCATCGGGCATGACTTCGAGGTCTCGAGTGGTCCAGCGTAGGGAGTCGGCAACCATTGGGTGTGCGGTTGAACGGATGGTTTTAGTGTAGATGACCGGTGGGCGATCGCCCGATCATCGAGGTTGGTCACAGCATCGCCCAGTAGACTGAGGGATGTTCAGTATCGGCCCGGAGCGATCGCCCCTTGCTCGCGCACCCTTTCCTCGCGCAACGCGGTCAACAAGGCTGGTTGCTCAGCGAGTACTCAGATTTTGACCGGATGCTGACTGTCTACCAGCAGCAATTGCGCGGCCGTCGGCAACGGATTATGCTGCTGGAGCGCGCGCCCATTCCCTGGCTGGCGGGATTTTTTGCGGCGGTGCTGGCCGATTGTCCGTTGTTTTTGGGGAATCCGTATTGGGGTGTGACCGAGGCGCAACAGGCGATCGCCCGCAGCCAACCCGAGCGAATCTGGGGCGAGATCCCCGCTGCTTGGGGGTGGCTCGCTCCCGAATTAGCAAGCCACAACCCTGCTTCCTCCGAGGCGATCATTGCCATCCCGACCGGCGGCAGTTCCGGGACAATCCGTTTTGCAACGCATACATGGGCGACCCTGGCGGCGGCTGCGCGCGGCTTTCATGCCCATTTCGGCGACCAGCCGGTCAATGCCCTGAATGTTTTGCCGCTCTATCATGTCAGCGGTTTGTTGCCGGTGGTGCGATCGCTCCTCAGTGGCGGCCGCCTCGAGTGTTTCCCCTACGCCGACCTCAAAGCCGGTCGCCGTCCGCGCCTCACGCCTGCTGACAGCTTCCTCTCGCTGGTGCCGACGCAGTTGCAGACATGGCTGACCCTGGATGCTGCTGGGTTGCAAGACTGGCGGGCGATCTTGGTGGGAGGCGGGCCGACTTGGCCGCGTTTGCTCACGGCCGCGCGGCAAGCCGACTTGCCCTTGGCGCTGACCTACGGCGCGACCGAAACCGCCGCCCAGGTGGCGACCTTGCAACCCTGGGAATTTCGGGCCGGGCGGGTCGATTGCGGGCGATCGCTCCCCCATGCCGAGCTGCAAATCTGGGATGCGGCGGGTCAGGTGCTACCGGCGGCTAGCGTGGGGGCGATCGCCGTGCGGGCGCCATCACTGTTCCACGGCTACTATCCTGGGTCGCGATCGCCCGATGAATTCTGGCTGACCGGCGATTGGGGTCGCTTGGATGCGGCCGGTCACTTGACTGTACTCGGTCGTCAGGATCAGACGATTATCAGCGGCGGCGAGAAAGTATTTCCTACCGAAGTCGAGGCGGCGATTCGGGCGACCGGCGGTGTGGCTGATGTGGCGGTGCTAGGTGTGCCGGATGCGCATTGGGGGCAGGCGGTGATGGCGTTGTGTGTGCGTAGCGAGATGGTCATGAGCCTAGAGGATTTGGCCGCCATCATTCGACCGCAGTTGGCGAATTTCAAGCAACCGAAACATTGGTGCTGGCTGCCGTCGCTGCCGCGTGATGCCCGGGGGAAGTTGAACCAGAAGGCATTGCGGGCGATCGCCACCCAGGCGCTCCCGTCTTCACAAAATCTCGCGCGGTGAAAATCAAGCCGCCGCTACACTCACGACCCCCTGCTGTTCGAGATAAGCAGCGACGCGCAGCAGTTTGGCTTCTTGATAAGGCGCGGCGATGAGCTGGACGCCGAGGGGTAGGTGTCCGGGGCGATGCAGTGGGACTGAAATAATCGGCAGCCCGACGAACGAGAGCGGTTGTGTGAAACGACCGAGGTTGGGACGGATGAGGATTTCGTTGCCGTCGATGGTGATGGATTCCTGCCCAATCAAGGTCGCCGGCCAAGGCGTTGTCGGGGCGAGGAGAATGTCGCAGGTTTGGAAAATGTCGCGCAGGCGATCGCGATACCAGCGGCGGAAGCGTTGCGCCCGCACATACCAGGGGGCGGGGATCAGTGCCCCGGCGAGAAAGCGATCGCGCGTCGCCGGATCAAAATCCTGGGGTCGGGTTTGCAGACGCGCTAGGTGTTGGCTCGAGCCTTCTGAAGCAGTGATCAGGTAGGCGGCGGCACGAGCGCGGGCTGCTTCCGGAATCGTGACCGTCTGGGTGGCCCCGAGCGCACTGGCAACGGTTTGCACAGCTTGGAAGACTTCGGGCTGACCGCCTTGTTGGAAGTAGCCAGCGGCGGTAGCGATGCGGAGACCGGCAATATCGGGGGCAAGCGGCGGCCGCGTTGGCTCCGGGACGCGCGTTGTGCAGACGGGATCGCGAGGATCGGCTCCCTGCAAGAGATCGAAGGCTAGGGCGGTGTCGCGCACCGAGCGAGCAAAGAGGCCCACATGGTCGAAGCTGCTGGCGAAGAGGGTGACCCCGGCGCGGGAAATCCGACCATAAGTGGGTTTCAGCCCGAAGATGCCGCAGAGCGCTGCCGGAACCCGCACCGAGCCATTCGTATCCGTGCCGAGGGCAAGGGGAACCAAGCCCGCTGCCACTGCTGCCGCCGAGCCGCCGGAGGAGCCGCCCGCGATGCGATCGCGATCGCGAGGATTACGAGTCGCGCCATAGTGGTGATTTTCAGTCGTGAAACCGTAGGCGTACTCATCCATGTTGAGCGCGCCGACCAGCACCGCGCCTGCTTGCCGCAGGCGGGCCACCGCCGTGGCATCCGTCGTCGCGGGCGGATTCTCGCGATTAATCTTCGATCCGGCGAGGGTGGGGATGCCGCTGATGTCGAAGAGGTCTTTGACCGCGAAGGGAACGCCGGCTAAGTCGCCCAAGATTTGGTTTTCTGCCTGGGCACGGTCAATGGCGGCCGCTTCGGCGCGGGCGGTGTCAGTGAGCCGGGTGGTGAAGCAATTGAGGTCAGCATCGTCGGCGTCAATTGCCGCTATTACTGCCGTGAGGATTCGGGTCGCACTCACTTCCTGACGCTGGATGCTAGCGGCGATCGCGCTGGCATCGCTCCCCCGGTCATCAAAAAAACTCATGGCTCAAAAACCGGCGCCGGGTCGGTGCTCTCTGGCAGCGGATATTCGAGCACTAGTTGGGCGATTTCATTGAGGCGTTCTAGGTTGGCGATGACGCCGGGACGGGCTTCGGGGGGAATGGGCAGTTGCAGCAGCGGGGCTGCCGCGTCGAGGTAGTCGCTGGGAGAAAATTGGGATTCAGACATCATTTGGGGTTATCAACCGCGATCGCAACCATACCCTTGTGGGGTCAGCGTCGGCAACTCAAGGCGATCGCCCTGTCAGTCACTCGTCGGGTCGAGCCAACGCGCCACCGCTGCTGCAAACAAGGTAAATTCGATCGGCTTCGCCAGATAATCATCCATGCCAGCCGCGAGGCAGTGTTCCCGTTCGCCGGGCATCCCTTGAGCCGTCACCCCAATGATCGGCACGCGCGGCTGTTGCTCGCGGATTTCGCGCTCGCGGATCAGGCGGGTGGTTGCGTAGCCATCCAGTTCCGGGAGCAGACAATCCACAATGATCAGGTCATAGTCCAGTGCCGCAGACTGGGCGAGGCACTGCTGACCGTCCGGCACGAAGTCAGCCTGATAGCCGAGCAGGGTTAGCAGCTCCTGAAACAGCTCGGCGCTGTTTTGGTCATCTTCAACGACCAAGATCGGACGGTTTACAGCCTGATCTGTGAGGTCGTAAGCGGCGGCACCGGGATCGAGAGCGGCGATCGCCCGCCGGCTGGGGTGGCGAAACGGCAATGTAAACCAAAATTTTGCCCCGGCCCCACGCTCACTCTCGACACCGATCCGGCCGCCATAGCGATGCACGATTTTGCGACAGATCGCCAGCCCGAGTCCGGTGCCGCCGTAGCGACGGGTTGTTGAGCTGTCCGCTTGTTCAAAGGGCAGAAAAAGCCGTGCCTGATCAGTCGGCGCGATGCCAATCCCGGTGTCAACCACCTGACCATAGAGCCAGAGGGTATTGTCAGTATTGGTATTTTCCTGGCTGGGAGCGATCGCCACCTCAATGTGCCCGGCCGCCGTGAACTTGACGGCATTCCACAGCAGATTGATCAGGACTTGTTGCAGGCGGTAGTTTGGCCCTTCTAGATAGCGGGGCAGCTCCGGGGCGATCGCCACCCGCAACGTGAGCTGCTTTTCCATCAGCTCCGGTTGAAACATTTGTTCCAGATGCTGCATCAACTCCGGCAGATCAAAAACGGCGCTCTCCAGCGGCAGTGAGTCCGCCTCGAGCTTGGAGAGATCGAGGATGTCGTTGATGATGTTGAGCAGCAATTGCCCATTGCGCTCGATCGCCGCAATAAAGCGTTGTTGTTGCTCGTCCAGCGGGGTGAAGCGCAACAGACCCGCGAACCCCAGCACCGAGGTCATCGGCGTGCGGATTTCGTGACTCATATTGGCTAGAAAGTTGCTCTTCGCCTGGTCGGCCGCCTCTGCGACCATCTGCGCTTGTTTCAGCTCTGTAATGTCAAAAATCACCCCTTCAATGGCCGTCACGGCCCCGTCGGCGGCGTAGCTCGCGCGACCGCGATCGCCGAGCCAGCGCAGGCTCCCATCGCGGTGCTGGAGGCGGTACTCGCAGCTAAACAACCGCTGTTGGGCGATCGCCGTCTGAATCTCCTCGCGCACGCGATCGCGATCTGCGGCGACCAGCAAGCTCGCGAAGCTGTGGGTGCGATTGTCAATTAGGTCATCGGCCCCATAGCCCGTGACCTCGCTGATAAAGTCGCTCAGCAGCTCCATCGTCCAATCCGTATCCCAGCGGCGGCGATAGATCGCCCCAGGCATCGTCGCGCTCAGGGTGGCGAGACGGGTCTCGCGCTCGCGGCGGCGGGCGGCTTCGGCTTCGAGGCGGCTGGCGAGGGTTTCATTGACCGCAATCAGGGAGCGGTTGTCAGCCCGGAGCTTGGCTTGGGTAGCTTTGATCTGATCGACATTGATCAACGCCAATGTCAGACCGGTTTGTCCCCGTTCCGGATCATTGTGATAGTTGACTCGCAGCGTCACCTGCTCACCGGTCGTCACGATGGTCAGCTCCAACTCCAGGGGCTGGGTCGTCGCCAATACCTGGCGGAGCGGCGCGAGCAAGTCATCGCAGTCGAGGTTGTGGGTGAAGTCCGCCAGAGAGCGGCCGATGTCGGTGGGCTGCAAGTTGATGGCGCGCGTGGCTGCTGGCGTGAACTTGCGGATATGCAGGGTCTCATCTAGGAAAATAACGCCGATGCCGGTGCTCCGCAGGAGGTTGTCGATGTCGGTCGCCAGTTCGGTGAGTGCGGCGATCTTGCCTTGATACTCGGTGTTGACGCTGTAGAGTTCTTCGTTGACCGATTGCAGCTCTTCGTTGACGAGTTGGAGTTCTTCGTTGGCAGCCAGCAATTCTTCGTTGATCGCTTGTTGCTCTTCGTTGGCGGTTTCCAGTTCCTCGATCGTGATCTGGAGATTTTCGCGGGTTTGTTGCAGCTCGGCCTCGAGGTCGAGTAGGTGTTGAGTCGTGGTCGTCGCCAGTGTCATTGCTGGGCGATCGCCAACCGTCGCCAATTCGGCACGGTCATCGGCGTCAGCCAGAGCGGTTCTAGCCGCTGTATCCAGCTCAAACACCACCAGCAGATAGTCGCCAAGCTGGGGATGGCGGGGGTCGTACTCCACCCGCAAGCTGACCGAGAGTGCCCGACCGTTGTGATGGAGCAGGATGCCCCCGATCGTCACCGACCGCTGATCGCGCTTCGCTCGATAAAGCGCGCTGCTGAGTGGCACCCGCATCCCAGCCGGCACTAGCGCGACAATATCCAGTCGCACCCGGCCAGCGGTCGGGAAATCGAGCCAATTGCCGGCGTTGTAGACGACATGCACGAGTTGGTTATCGGCATTGACCAAGACGCCTACCACCGTCGGGTCAGCGAAACAGCGCTTCAGGGCTTCGGTCATGACGCGATCCGCTTGTCGCGAGGGCAGTGCGGGCAGACCCAGGCTCGGCACTGTGATGGGCAATGGCGATCGCCGATTTAACGTCGTCAGACGCGGCTGACTGTCGAACTGTTTGCGAAAGAGACTCCAGCGGCTATCGAGCGTTGTAAACGTTTGGCCCAGCTCGCCCAGGGTCTCGGAACTGCCCAAAAAGAGGCTGCCGCCGCCTTTGAGCGAGAAGTCTAGCAACCGGAGGACTTGTTGCTGAAGCGCGGGCTGCATATAGATCAAGACATTGCGGCAGGTCACCACATCGATTTTGAGGAATCCCGCATTCTGGGTGAGGTCGTGCTGGGCAAAGATCAGTCGCTCCCGTAGCGATCGCTTGACCTGATAACAGTCGCCGCTATGCTCGAAGTATTTGGCGAGGTAGGCGGCAGGGACATCAGCGGCGATGCTCTCGGGGTAGGTGCCAGCGGAGGCGATCGCCAGCGCTTGCGGATCGATGTCGGTCGCAAAAATCTTCACGGACAGCGGTTGCTCGGCTTGCTCGCTCGCCTCCGCGAACAAGATCGCCAGCGAGTACGCTTCTTCGCCGGTCGCACAGGCCGCGACCCAGCCCCGCAAGGGCTGGTCGGGCAAGCTGTCGGTCACGAGCGGTACAAGGACACGCTCGGCGAGAATCTCCCAGGCCGGCAGATCGCGAAAGAAGCGTGTCGCCCCAATCAGTAGATCGTGGCATAACTGCTGGCGCTCCGTGGCAGAATTCGTGAGCAGTTGGAGGTAGGCCTCGAGGCTGGGTGCTTGGCTCAGTTGCCAGCGATGCACAATCCGGCGTTGCAGAGTTCCGGTTTTGTAGTGAGAAAAATCGCGTTCTTCCTCAGCAGCGAGCAGGTTCAAGATGCGGGCCAGTTGCTCGGGGGCGATCGCCTCGGGGTCAGCGATGAATGGTGCTGGCGGCTGGGTCGCGGTGGTCAATTGCACCAGATCGCTAATCGCCTGGGCAATTTCGGACAATGGCAGAATCCGGTTCGTCAGGGTTGCCAGCCGGGTGCTGTTGGGTAAACAGAGGCATTGCTCGGTATCGGGGAGCTGCATCAGGGCGATGCCGCCAGCACGGTTGATCGCCTGAATTCCCTCAATGCCATCGCGGCCGCGACCCGCGAACCGGAGGGCGAGGGCGCGATCGCCGTAGACTTGCGCCAGCGCCTGCAAGCTGTCATCGATCGGGGTCACGGTGGGCGACGGCTGCCCACATAGACCCTGGGCAACATCCGCAACGGCAATTCGGTAGCCGGGAGGCAGCAGGTAAATACGCTCGGCGCTGAACGGCTGTCCCTCGCTGGCTACGTCTACGACCCAGGCGGTCTGCGCCTGAAGCTGCTCAACCGTCAAGATCTCGGCGGCGAGCTCCACCGCTGGCACCACCACGAAAGCGATGTCCGGAAGCGGCGGCAGGCCAGCCAGAAAAGCGGCAATGGCGAGCGAATCGTCTAGCAAAACTCCTAACCCAACGATAAAGGGGGGAGGAGAGCTGGTGGATAAATTGGTCATGGCGCTGGCGATGAAGGCAAGGAGAGGGACAAACCCCAGCCACAAATCCTCAACAGGCTGCTATGGCGCTAATGATAGATATTGGCATTACCAACGGGGGCGGGACTCGCTGGGCATGAAGCCTGGCATACCAAGTTTCTACAAACAAGCCGGGCATTGCTCATGGCGTAGGCAGCCGCTCGGCGACTCAGCAGCCCAACGATAGATCCATCATAAGACAATCGATGGACGCGGACTCTGCTACTGGCGAGAAGTTCAAACGACGGTGTGCGATTTCCCCACTCCCGTGAGCCTTGGGGTTGGCATGGCTCAATCCCAACCGATGTGGGGCCGTTCGCCTGCGATCTGCGTCACCCCGTAAAATCACGGAGCGCACAGCAGCGGGCGATGCGGCTCACCAGGGGGATACACCCCTTATCAATGCGTCGCTAAGCCGCAACCATGATGATAAGAACTGTCAACATATTTCACCTGGAATACACCATGATCGAGACTCCTAACCTGGCAACTGGACTGAATGGAATCATGGCGAGACTCGCGATGATCTTCACGGTGCTGCCGCCGCGAGTGCGGCAGCGCCCCAACCTTCACTCGGTTGCCGTGCCGTTGCGTGGGGCGGGAGCCGTCGGTGCTCAGAATCGGGTTGAGCGCGATCGCCCCAATATCGACCTGCGCGGTACCGATTTGCACCAGGCCGACCTACACCAAGCCGATCTACGAGATGCCTTCCTCTTCGTTGCCAATCTCACGCAAGCGACGCTGACCGAGGCCGATCTGGCGGGAGCCTTCTCGCCCCAAACTGACCTGAGCGGTGCGGATCTACGCCAGGCTGACCTGAGCGCGGTGGCGTTTTTCTGCACGAATCTCAGTCAGGCAAATCTGCGCGGCGCGAACCTGCGCGAGGCGGCCTTTTGCAGCACGAGTTTGCAGGGCGCAGATTTGAGCGGCGCTGACCTGCGCGGCACGGATCTCGATGGTGCTAATGCTCTTGCCACTGCGACGCTGACCGGGGCGATTTACGATTCCCAGACGCGATTTCCCAAGGGCTTTGATCCCGTGGCGGCGGGTCTGATCGCTGTCGCCGACCGTGAGGCTGATGCCCCCTAGCGTAGCGACGTCTGCAACTGTGGTTGCAGGGGGCGATCGCGCTCAATCACGACACCGGGAGCGAGACCCGCGATCGCCAAGTGAGGGCTGGTTTCGCTGAACAGCAACCAGCGGCTGCCCGCGGACAAACCGGCAAGGCTGGCGGCATTCGCCGTCAACCAGAGGAGGGGGCGATCGCGCGGCGGTTCGGCCTCGGCTATTTCTCCCGCTTGGGTTCCGGCCAATGCTTCCAACACAACTTGGTTACCGTGCAACAAGCCGGTTGCCGCCGTCCAGAGCTGCACATCGAGCTGGCGGCGGCTAGCATAGAAGTACAGGGAGGCAGCCGCAATCACCGCTGACTCAAACAATTCCTCCAACCAGGGGGCAGCGCTATCCAGCGCCACGACCGCCTCGCGACCACTGGTGACGGTTTCCAGCTCGCGCACTTGTAGCACCCCAAAGCGGGCACTAGTACGCCAGTGGATCAAGCGGGTAGGATCGCCGTGGCGGTAGGCACGCAGAGTCCGGGTGACGCCTTCATTGGCTGCCTGATAGCGGCGATCGCGCTCGTCACGAAACCGCTCAGCATCACTGACCGTATCAATCAACGGACAACGCCGCAGCGGCAGCACTTGCGGATACACGACCGCTCTCGCCGGAACCGTGCGCGGACGACGACACCAAAATAGACCCAGGGGAGCCGCTGTTCGCAGATATACGGTCGGCCAGCGATAGATGCCGCGCCGCTGTGTCTGCGGATAGAAGTTGACAGAGTGGCGACTCTGGGGCGGCAGGACTTCCAGCGCCTGACTGAGCGGGCCACCTAAGGCAGCGGGCAGCTCATCCCAAACTTGCAACAGTGCTGCTGGCCGGTTGGTGGGATTTTCCAAGATCAGCTCAATCGCTAGGGCATCACCGGCGCTGACAGGCAGTAGCGGTCGGCGCTGCACTTGCAGACCAGCAAGCGATCGCGCAGCGGTAATCCCCGCAATCACCAGTAGCGCTAGAATCGTGCCGCTGAGTGCGTAGAGCCAGCCGACCATCGTATTCGTCGCAGCCCCAAAGAAGCTGAGAGCGATACCCAGCAACACGCCGCCACTGTAGGCGGGGGCAACCCAGCGATCTTGCAAGCGGAGCCAGAAGTGATTCATTAGGGAGCGATCGCTTGAATAGTGGTATCGGGAAATGGCAATCCGGCAGCCGCTAGGTGAGCCGCCAATGCACGACTCTAGCCCCGCCTACTCCCCCTGATGCTGGCGCTAGTATAGCGTTTTGCGCTCAGTGGGCGATCGCCGAGGCTCTTGCATATCTAAATCGCTACAATCCCTGAAAATTCCCACACTCCACAATCAATTGCAGATTTTTCGAGATGCCCAAACCCCAGAAATCAAAACCCAAAACCCAGAACTTGACTGCCTGACACATCTTTTTGTAGGTTGGGTTGAGCCTAGCGAAACCCAACAGCGACAAGGATTAGAGTTGGGTTGACGAAGGAAACCCAACCTACGAATTTTCAAGGGTTTTGGGTGTTTTGTCGGTCAGCCAGCCCCAGAACTCAAAACTCAAACCCCAAAACTCAAAACCCAAACTTGTAAGCCCCGAATAAACCACTCAAGCGAAGACCGATCAGCTTCGTGATCTTCTAGCAGTACAACACCCTCTAGCACTCCATCGTCAATTGCTGGATCCGCAAAGCCAACAAACTGGAATTCATACTCAGTCGCACAGCCGTTACTTCGTCTTCCATTCCCAAACGCCGTCCCAATCCGCTTCTGGCGGTGTCTCCAGGAAGAGGCGGCAGCGCTCAATGTGCAACAAGGCGGACTTGTTATTGGGTTCGAGTTCGAGGATCGCCGTGAAGTAAGGGAGCGCCCGGGCAAAGTTGCGTTGCATGGGTGAGTAGTAGCGCAAGCCCCTATGGTACAGCTCCATGATTTGCTCTTTCTTCGCCGGAATTTTGTCGCCTTGCTTGCCCACCAGTTCGTAGACTTTCACCGGTTCGGTTTTACCTTTGACGCGGATAAAGTCCAACTCCTGAACAATTAGCTCTTCGCGGCAGCGTTCTTGCAGATAAGTGTTCTCGCTGATCACGATGTCGCAACCATATTGTTTGCTCGCCCCTTCCAAGCGCGAACTCAGGTTCACCCCATCACCAATCGCTGTGAACTCCATGCGCTTGCTGGAGCCAATGTTGCCGCTGATCACTGTGCCGGAGTTGATGCCGATACCGATGCGGATTGGCTGTTTATTGGCAGCAATGCGGCCAGCATTGAACTCTACCAACCGCTGACGCATCTCCAGGGCACTTAGCGAAGCCGCCCAGGCGTGCTGGGGCAGGGGCAGGGGTGTGCCGAAGACCGCCATGATCGCGTCGCCGATGTATTTGTCCAGAATCCCCTTGTGATTGAAGATGGCTTCAACCATGCTCTCAAAGTATTCGTTGAGCATGGCGACGACCTCCTCGGCTTGCAATCGCTCCGTGAGGCTGGTGTAGCTACGGATGTCCGAGAACAGCACTGTGACATCGCGGCGCTTGCCCCCCAAGCCGATATTGCCCCCTTCGAGCAACTGCTCTGCCAGCTCTTGGTTCATGTAGCGGTACATGGTGCTCTTGAGCCGCTTTTCATCGGAGATGTCATCCATGACTACCAATGCGCCGTTAGACTTTGTGGGGTCAGCCGGATCAGCGATGGAGTTGATGGACAAGTTGACGCTGTGTTCCTCACCAGCAGCAGAGATGAGCGGTTGATCGGGGTAGTACTGTTGGCGATCTTTTTCGTCACGAGGGGAAAGCGATCGCTCGAACCATTCCGAAAAATCCCCGCGCCGGGTAGTATCGCGTTTATCAGAGATGTCCTTGCTCTTGATCTCAACCAGTTCGCTCATCGGCTGCCCTTCGAGCGGGTTGTCTTCACCGAAACCGAGTAGCGCCTTCGCCTTTTCATTGGCAGCTAGAATGACACCACTCTTGTCGGTAAAAATAACGCCATTGGTCAGGTTGCGCAAAATCTCCCGCTGCATCTGCTCTTGCTGTTGCACCTGTGCAAACAGTTGCGCGTTCTGTAGTGCCACGCCAGCCTGAATATTAAAGGCCTTCATGAACTCTTGGTCACTGCGGTTGAAGCTGGATTTCCAGCATTCTGGGGCGCTCGGCCAATCATCCGGATTGTAGGGGGGGTGGTCACCTTGGCGAACTTTGTTGACCAACTGGGTGACACCAATCAACTCATCATCAGAGTTGAATACGGGCATACAGAGAAGGCTACAGGTGCGGTAGCGGGTGCCTTCATCAGTCTTCTTAGCATTGGCTCCGTCTGGACGCTCGTAGACATCGTAGCCAATATTCAGCACTTCGCCGGTCGCCCCAACATGACCGGCAAAACCAACGCCGATTGGGCAGGTCAAATCCAGTGACTTGCCGCCTGGTAAACGAATCTTAGTCCACAGGTGGTTTTTGTCGCGGTCGATCAGCCAGAGCGTACTGCGGTCGGCGTTCATCAGCCGCTTCGCCGCATCCATCACCGTGTTCAGGGTCGCTTCCAGATCCAGATTGCCCCGGCTGAGCGAGTTGGTCGCCTCGATCAGCGCATTCGCCGCCCGCTGACGTTGGGTTGCCTTGTAGAAAGAGCGCGAGGATTCGAGAATTAGACGAATCGAAGGGGCGAAGCGCTCAAAAACTTCCAGATCCTCGTCGGTAAAGCCTTGAGTCGAGACGCGCTCATCCAACGCGCTATCTGAACTGCTATTGGGATCCAGTTTATTGATGAGCTGGACGACAGCCACGAGTTCACCCGCCTCGCTCAGCAGCGGCAGCGCCAACATACTGTAGGTGCGATAGTTGTGCTTTTTGTCGAACTTCTTTGCGGCCTCGGAGCGGGGGTCGTCGTAGAAGTCGTAGGGAATATTGACGACCTGTTGGAACTGGGCGACCTCACCAGCGATGCCCTGACCGACCGGAATCCGGATCTCGATCGGCTTGCCGTCAGCACCTTTGGCTACCAGTGACCAGAGTTCGTCTTGGTCGTCGTCTAATAAATAGATCGTGGTGCGATCGGCGGCTAGCAACTCGCCGGTCTTGAGGGTGATCGACCGCAGCATCTCGTCCAGGATGGCGTCGAAGCCTTCGCTGTCGAGCACATTGTCTAGGATCGTGAGGGTCTGATTGACAACGCGGAGCTTGTCCTCAACGTCGGTGACTACCTGATGGAAGTCGTCGGGATTGAGCTTAGCAAGGAAGCCTGAAAATGTGCCCTTGCTGGCAACCAGGGCGCTGGATGAGCCATTTTGTGCGCCATTGTGATCGCCGTTCGTTGGCGAAACGTCAATGGTCTGTCCGGTATGCTCTAACTGAGTTGGCTTCGGAGATGCAGCAGTCATGCCTTCTTCGTAGAATGGGGTCAACCAACGCGCAATTGTGGAGACACGCCCGTATCATAGCGAGTTTGCCAGCCCGTAACCTATATTTACACATTAAAATGTGGCTCCCCCTCAGTGTACTAGCCTGATTGAGTTTCAACATTAATGGTTCTTTAACAAAAATTTACAATTTTTGACATTTCGGTGACAATCAGGGCGGCAGCGGTAGCGATGCTCAGACCCTGGGTGGCACGAGCGATCGCCGCTGCACCGCTGCCTGGGCCAGCAGCGACTCGGCGAAGGCTTGGGCATCTGCCGCCGAATGCCCCCCCGCGAGTTGTGCTAGTTCTGCCGTGCGGGTCTCGGTTTCACTCAGAGCAGTAACGCGGACGACGGTGCGGGTTTCGTCGGCGGTTGCCGCCTGACCTTTGCTGCGCGCGGGGCGATCGCCTGCTTATCGACGCGAAAGTGGCTATCAGCCATCGCTGCCACGAGCGGTTGGTGGGTGACGCAGAGGACTTGGTGCGTGCCGCTGAGTTGGTGCAATTGTGTGGCGATCGCCTGGGCCACCTTCCCCGACACGCCGGTATCGATCTCATCGAAGATCAGCGTCTGGGGCGAGCTATCGGCGGTCGCTTGCGAGAAGCAGGTCTTCAGCGCGAGCAAAAAGCGACTCATCTCACCGCCCGATGCCGTTTCTACCAGCGGTTGCACCGGCTCGCCGGGGTTGGGGCTGAAATAGAAGATGACGCGATCGGCTCCGGCGGCCGTCGGCGCGCTCGCTTCCAAGCGACACTCGAAACGCACCTTTGCCATGGCCAGCGGCTTGAGCGCTTTCACCAACTGGCATTCGAGCTGGGTCGCGGCCTGACGGCGCTGTTGGGTCAAGTCGCGGCAGGTTGCGAGCAGGGCGGCTTGGCATTCTTCGTAGGCCTGCTCTAGCGCTTCCAGCGACTGGTCGCTGTCGGTGAGGTCGGCGAGTTCGGCGTGTAGGCTTTCGTAGTGGGCGATCGCGTCGCTAAGATCCGGCCCATACTTACGGCAGATCTGTTTCAGGACACGGACGCGCTCCTCCGTTTCAGCGAGGCGTTCGGGGTCAGATTCGAGCTGGTCGCCGTAGCGTTGGATGCGTTGACCGGCTTCGATGGCATTGGCGATCGCCGCCTGCACCATCTCCAGCACCCCCTGCAACTCGTCGTCGTAGCGCACCATATCGGTCAGCAAATGCTCGGCCTCGCTGAGCAAGTCGGTGGCGGCGGGTGTATTGCCACTGTCGTTTTGGTACAGGATTTGATAAGCCTGGAAACTGTGGGTTTGTAGCTCAACCACATGGGCGAGCCGCTCCTGTTCTTGTTCGACTTGAGCTAATTCCTGGGGATCGCTGAGTTCGGCGCTTTCGAGTTCCTGAAGCTGGAATTTGAGCCAATCCAGTCGTTGCCAGCGGGCTTGCTCCGATTGACGGCGTTTCTCGAGCGCCTGCTCGGCGGCTTTCCAGGTTTTATACGCCGTGGCGACGCGATCGCGGGCAGCCCAGAGCGCCGTCCCCCCGTAAGCATCGAGGAGGTCACGCTGGCGGCTGGCACGCGCCAACTCAACCGTTTGCCCTTGCGCGGCGATTTCGACCAAATACTGGCGCAGTTGCCCCATTTGCTTGCGGTTGACCAAGACGCCATTGACGCGCAGGCGCGATCGCAAACTATTGCCCGAATTCACAATTTCGCGGCTACAAATGACGCTGCCTTCATCGAGCAGATCAATCTCTTGGGCACGCAGCCAGTCGCTGACCGCCGCGCTGATCGCGAAACTCGCCTCGATCGCCGCTCGCTTGCAGCCGGTGCGGATGGCGCGACTGTTGGCTTTGCCGCCGAGCACCGCATCGATGGCGTCAAGAATGATCGATTTGCCCGCCCCGGTCTCACCGGTCAGCACATTCAAGCCCCGCCCGAACTCGAGTTCGAGGCGATCGACCAACGCAAAGTCCTGAATGCGTAATGACAGCAACATCGCCGTTCCTGCGCTCCCACCAAATTAGTACAATCGCTCGCATGATTCCCTCATTCTGACCCAAAATCGCGAGACTGGTGCGATTAGCATCGATTTTCCGGGGAGTGTGGCGAGGAACGAACGGCTTTTTGTATTGACTAAACCGCCAAGAAACGTTGGATCACATCTTGGCTGAGTTCGCTCGTGCTGCCAGAGGCGACGATGCCACCTTTTTGCATCGCGTAGTAACGGTCGGCTTGGCGCACAAAATGCAAGTGCTGCTCGACGAGGAGGACAGAAATTCCTGTCGCCTCAATGATGCCCCGAACTGCCGCCTCGATCTCCAACACGATCGAGGGTTGAATGCCCTCGGTAGGTTCATCGAGGACGAGGAGCTGGGGTTTGCCCATCAGGGCGCGGGCGATCGCCAGTTGCTGCTGTTGACCGCCGCTGAGGTCACCGCCCATGCGCCCCAGCATTTCTCGCAGAACCGGGAACAGTTGGAAAATCTCCGCCGGAATCTCGGTTTGACCATGCCGACCGCCCGGCCGGGCTTCGAGGCCGAGCAGCAGATTCTCCCGCACCGAGACGCGGGGAATAATTTCTCGGCCCTGAGGAACGTAGCCAATGCCGAGGCGTGCCCGCCGCTCCGGACGGCGACGCAGGAGGGATTCCCCCATGAACTGCACGGTGCCGGAGCGGGGTTGCAACAGGCCGATAATCGTTTTCAGGAGTGTGGTTTTGCCCACACCATTGCGCCCGATCAGGCACACCATTTCGCCAGTGCCGATGTTGAGATCGACATCCCGGAGAATGTGGCTTTCGCCGTAGTAGACATTCAAGCCGGAAATTTGTAAGAGCTGGCGACTGGAGACGGGGGGATCGACTGTAGCGGTCACGCTTTTCTTCCTCGCAATGTTCTGGATTTTGATTGGACTAACGCAGGCAGGGCATTGATGAAAAATGGGTTTAATTCAAACGAAATTGGCGAAGAGTCGAACCCGTTTTCAGTCAGCTTGTGACGTGATTCCCCACCATCAACTGGTCGTGAAGTTGGATCGTAAATTACTGTTCACTGCCGAGATAAACTTCGATCACACGCGGGTCGTTTTGCACCTCATCCATTGTGCCCTCACAGAGCACCGAACCTTGATGTAAAACCGTGACTTGGCGGGCGATCTGACGCACAAATTCCATATCGTGTTCAATGACGATGATCGAATGACTTTCCGCGAGCGCCAACAGCAATGCCCCTACATTTTCTGTTTCTTCGTCCGTTAGGCCCGCGACGGGTTCATCGACAAGGAGTAAATCGGGGGATTGGGCGACCAACATGCCGATTTCGAGGCGTTGCTTCTCGCCATGTGAGAGCAAGTTGGCTGATAAATCGGCTTTGGCTTCCAAACCAATGGTTTCGAGGAGGCCGACAACGTGGCGTTTGTCGCCGCTGGAGGGCCGTCCGAAGAGCGTGGCAAAGACGTTTTTGCGGGGGTTGCAGGCGAGATCGAGATTTTCGCGGACGGTGAGGTTGAGGTAGACGCGCGGGGTCTGGAACTTGCGACCAATGCCGAGACGGGCGATCGCGTGCTCCGAGCGCTGGCGCAGGTCACGCCCTTGAAAACGCACACTCCCGGTCTGCGGCTGCACTTTGCCCGTGATCACATCCAGGAAGGTCGTCTTACCCGCACCATTGGGGCCAATAATCACCCGCAACTCACCGGCAGCCATGCCGAAGGTGAGCTGATTAAGAGCTTTGAAGCCATCAAAGCTCACGGTGAGGTTTTCGATAGCGAGGATCGGTTCGTTGGCTAGCATCAGGCAGGTGTGATTGAGGTCGAATAGTCAGAATTGACCAGCACTACTGGTTAATTTCTTCGCGCTCGTGCTGGATTTCGGGATTCGCTTCGACAGCAGGATAAGTGACGAGGGATGGGGAAGCAAAGCGCGATCGCCCCCAAGTGACCAAGCGGCGGAAGCCACCGAGAACGCCATCGGGCAAAACGGTGACGACGAGTAGGAAGAGCAGACCCTGGAAGAAGAGCCAGACCTCCGGGAACTGCTCGCTCAGCATCGTGCGTGCCTGGTTGACCAGTAAGGCTCCCAAAATCGCGCCGACCAGCGTGCCACGACCGCCGACCGCCACCCAGATCACCATCTCAATCGAGAAAGCGACCTCCATGATGCTGGGGGTGATGATGCCACTTTGCACCGTGTAGAGTGCGCCCGCAATCCCGGCGATCGCCCCAGAGATGGCAAAGACAAAGACTTTGTAACCGGTGGGATTGTAACCCGTGAAGCGTACGCGATTTTCATCGTCACGAATCGCCACCAATAATTTGCCAAAGCGGCCGCTGGTCAGCCAACGGCAGAGCAGATAAGCAGCGAGCAATAGCGCCACCGTCGTTTCAAAAAAAGCCAACTGTGCTGCTTCGGAGCTAACTACTTGACCAAAGATCAGATCCGTATCGGTTTTTAGACCATTGGTGCCATTGATCAGCTCCTGCTGACCGTTGAAGAAGTTGAAGAAAACGATCAGCGCCGCCTGCGTCAGGATGGAAAAATAGACGCCACGAATGCGATTGCGGAAGACTAGATAGCCGAGTACGCTGGCCACTAGGGCCGGAATAATTGGGATCGCCAGCATGGTGAAGCCAAAGGATTTAAATGGCTGCCAAAACCACGGCAATTGATCGACGCCATAGAGCGTAAAAAATTCCGGTAGCGGGGCTTCTGGGCCGTTGAGCTTCAGGTACATCGCGAAGGCATAGCCGCCCAGGGCGAAGAAGATGCCATGCCCCAAACTCAGCAAACCGGTGTAACCCCAGATAAGGTCAATGCCGACGGCAACAATCGCCAGGGATAAAAAACGGCCCAGGAGCTTGAGCCGGAAGGCGGGCAAACTCGCTGGCATCACCAGCATTAGCACGAGAACAATCGCCACGATGATGCCCAGCTCGAGTGAGCCGCGCAGGAGGCGATCGCGCTTTTGTTGCTGGTGACGACTGATGACCTCAGAACTCATAGGGGGTTTGGCGCGATTCGCGGCAGGAGAACAACGAACGAAGGCTGATTACAACTCAGCCGTGCGTCCTTTGGGCGGGAAGATGCCAGCAGGGCGAAATTGCAGAAAGGCAATGATCGCGGCGAAAACCATGACCTTTGCCATGCTGGTGGTGGCGAAGAAGTTGAAAAACTCGACGAGCGCGGCGGGAGCCTCGGCGTTGCTCAGCAGTAGGGCGATCGCGCCGGAGCCAATGATGAAGGTGAAGCTGCCGATGACCAGCGCCGCGATGATCGTACCGAGGAGATTACCGACGCCGCCGACAACCACGACCATGAAGGTATCGACGATGTAGTTTTGCCCTGTATTCGGCCCGACTGAACCGAGCAGGGCGATCGCCACCCCCGCCACCCCCGCCAAGCCCGAGCCCAGCGCAAAGGTCAGCGCATCAACGCGGCCGGTGTCGATGCCGAGGCAAGCGCTCATATCGCGATTTTGAGTCACCGCGCGAATCCGCAAGCCCCAACTGGACGCATTCAAGAACCAATACATTCCGACTAAGCAGAGCACCGTCAGCACAATGATGAAGATGCGGGCATAGGGCAGTTGAAAAGTCCCGATCGGAATGCCACCGCGCAACCAAGCGGGGGCGGTCACATCGACATTGCGGGGGCCGAACCAGGGTCGTACCCAGTCGTCCGGGAGGGTTTGCCACAGCAGGGCAGCGGTGGTGATCGCTAAGCCTAGGGATACTCCTAGATTGGTCAGGAGCAGGACGAGACGGCGCGATCGCCACTGTTCCGGCGACAACACCCGCGTCAAGATCACCCAAGCCCCGAAGAACAGCACCACCAGCAAGCTCAGACCTGCCAGGAGTGGCCAGTTCGCACTACGGACGAACTGCCGCAAAATCAGGCTGACACCCCAAGTAGCCAGCAGCGTTTCTAGGGGTCGGCCGTATAAGAACCGAATTGCGCCGCGCTCGAGGGCTAAACCCACCAGGGCTGCGACGATAAAGGCGACGGGAAGGGCTGCAAAGATGTAAATACTCGACCAGGGTTCACCGAGAATTTTGAAGCCATTCTGCACCACAAAGGTGCTGTAGGCTCCCAGCATCATCAGTTCACCGTGCGCGAGATTGATCACGCCCATGAGGCCGAAAACGATCGCGAGACCCAATGCCGCGATCAGCAGCACGGAGCCAATACTGACGCCGTTGAATAAACCTTGTAGCAGGGGTAACACTCGTCGTTAAACTCTCTTCGACCGTGGTCGCTTAGCGAATCTAGGGTAGAAATCCCGGCGCAGCTTTTGGCGGGCGGCGAGAAGCGGTCGCCAATCAGGACAGCAACCGCTTCTCACCACAGTTCACACACCTAGGTGTGCAGTCAGCTTAAGCCTCGACTTCGTACTTACCGCCCTTCTCGGGATCCGTCCAGTCACAGGCAAAGCCAGTGGTTTCGGGGACGTACTGGTTCCAGGGTTGCGGTTCCACAGGGCCGTCGGTTGACCAGACAATCTCGAACAAGCCATCATCGCGGATTTCACCCACCCGCACGGTTTTGGAAATGTGGTGGTTGGGGAACATCTCCACCGGGCCTTCGGGGGCATCGAAGGACTGACCTACCGCTGCAAGGCGCACGGCATCCAGGTCATCGGCGACTTCCGCCGCTTCGACCGCTTGCTTCCAAAGGTAGACCATGATGTAGGCCGCCTCCATCGGATCATTGGTGACCCGCTCATCGCCGTACTCAGCTTTGAAGGCTTCTACAAAGGCTTCGTTTTCAGGCGTTTCAACGGTTTGGAAGTAGTTCCAAGCTGCGAAGTGACCCACGAGGAATTCGGGGCCGATCTGCCGCACTTCTTCCTCAGCCACGCTGACCGACATCACTGGGTACTTGTCCGGGGTCAAGCCTGCGCCTTGCATCTGTTTGAAGAAGGCAACGTTGCTATCACCATTGAGGGTGTTGAAGATGACGCCGCCATCGGGGAGGGCTTGCTGGATCTTGGTAATGATCGGCGTGACTTCGGTGTTGCCCAGGGGCAGGTAGTCTTCACCCACGGTCTCGCCGCCTTCCGCCGCTAGCATCTCTTTAATAATCGTGTTGGCGGTGCGGGGGAACACGTAGTCGGAGCCAACCAGGAAGAACTGCGTACCTTTGTTGTCCAGCAACCACTGCACGGCCGGCTCGATCTGCTGGTTAGGCGCTGCGCCGGTGTAGAAGATGTTCTTAGAGCACTCTTGCCCTTCGTACTGGACGGGATACCAGAGCATGTGGTTTTTGGACTCGAAGACATCCAGCACCGCTTTGCGGCTGGCAGATGTCCAGCAGCCAAAGATGGTGACAACTTCATCTTGGTCGATGAGCTTGGCTGCTTTTTCGGCAAAGGTCGGCCAATCCGACGCGCCATCTTCGACGATGGCTTCGATCTGCTTGCCGAGGACCCCACCCGCCTCGTTAATCTCTTTAATCGCCAATTGCTCGGCATCAACAACAGTGGTCTCACTGATCGCCATCGTGCCGCTGAGGGAGTGGAGGATACCGACTTTGATGGTGTCGCCGCTATCGCCGCTGGCTTCGTCGTCGCCTTCCTCTTCTTCCTCGTCGCCTTCGGTCTCGGTATCGTCAGTGTCGGTCTCGCCTTCTGGAGCGGCCCCGCAGGCCTTCAATAAAATGCTCGTGCCCAAGGCTGCCGAACCGTAGAGCAAAAATTTGCGTCGCCCGAGTCGCTGTACCATAACTTGCTAAAACCTCGCATCAACTAGCTCGGATCGCGCGATCGCCCGCAAGCTACGGACAGCGCAATCCGGGTTCGTATCTTAAAGCGAGGGTCAGTCACGATTTGTAGCCTACATTACGGAATTTTGGTGCAAATCCAAGGGTGTCATCAATCCCAAGGGTAATCGCCTTACAACCAGGCTAATTCTGCCGTGAGACCGAAGTGATCCGAAGGATAGAGCGTACGGCTGCCGGGAGCAGGCTGGTCGAGGATGATCCGGCAGTCGCGGACTTGCAATTGCGGGCTGACGAAAATGTAATCCAGCGTGCCCCGCCAGGATTTGAGACGGCGATTGTAAACCGCATCGAGCCAAATCTGGCGCACGACCCGGCGCCAGTTGCGGCGAGCCAGCGGCGTTGGGCAGGTGTAGTCGGGTTCGTGGCCGTGATGGGCGGCGTAGGCCGAAGTGAAGTGCTGGCGCAGACGGGCGATCGCCGGGGTCTGTGGCTCACCATTGAAGTCACCAACCGCAATAATCGGACAATCGGCAGGAATATCCGCCAACCAGCCCAGCAAGCGTTCCACCTGAGCTTCGCGCCCCGGCGCGGGGCCGGGATACCAAAAGTAATGTCCGTTGCAGAATACGAGGGGGTGACCATCAACCTCCACCTGTACACGCTGGGCGACGCGGCCTTGGCTGCCCAAGTCCAGCGTCGCTTGCTGCTGAAATGGCCGCCGACTGAGGATGGCGCTGCCGTAGGGCGGGATGCCGGGAATATCCACCGGCTGGTGGGGCGCGAGCTGGACATGAGCATAGCCCAGTTGCTCAGCGAGCCAAGCCGCCGTGTTTTCCGGCAGCTTGACTTCCTGGATGCCGATCAGATCCGGCTGCTCAGCTGCTAGCCCCTGCACCAACAACTCGCGCCGCTGCGACCAATCGCGCAGGTCAAAGAGAATATTGATGGTGGCAACTTTGACAATCGGCGGCATCATCAAGATTGGCGTTTTCGCCTAGCGTTCAGCCTGTACCGTACCTGCCGTTTGGACGGTCAGGATTTGTGGCGGCGTGGCATCGGGAGGGTAAAGGAAATCGACCTTGACTGTGCGCGACTCGCTGGGGGCGAGATCGAGGACGGCTAGGGGTTCACCGCGCTCGCCCCGGCGCTGGTGCAGGTGCAGCAGGCGCTCGCGCAGGATGCCCCGGTCGTCACTGAAGCGGACGCGCACGGTTCCTCGGAAAAAGATGCGATTATCCGGCGGTTCGAGGAAGGCGACGCGCTGGTGCTGTTCGTCGTGTTTGAGCGGTGTCTGTAGCGCGATGGTCACGGTTTGGCGGCGATCGCTCGGATTGTGCAGGGGCAGCGTCAGGTAGTAATGAATACCATAGTTGCCGTGGGCGCGATAGGCAGTGTCGGGATAACGCACCAACATCGGCGCGCTCTGGACTTGTCCGGTGCCGAGGGTGCCGACATCCAGGGTGCTAATCGGGTAGGCGAAGGCGTTGCCCGGCTCTGGGATGCTCAAGTGCTCCGCATCCGGGCTATCCAGCAATTCCGCACGCCACTGCGAGCCGCGCGCGACACCGGCCACGCGCCCGTAGATGACATCCTCGCCGCGATAGCCGAGGGGAGTCGGACGGCGATCGCGGGGATAGGCAAGACTCCCCCGCACCAGCACCCGTTCAAAATCGGCTTGGGTCGGCGGCTCGTGAGACTGTGAGCCGGTGGCGATCGCCGGATGCGTCAAGCTCGCCAAGTGAACCGGGCCGCTGCTGCGGACGCGCACCAGCGTCGAGCGGGCATTCCCCAAGCGGATCGGCCAGTTGAAAAGGAGTCGCGCCTCGCCCGGGCGCAGCGTCAGCGTTGCGGGCAGTGGCACATTGCTCAGGCCGCGCAGAATGTCAGTGGCGAGCCGCGAACCCGGCCCCGAAAAGACCTGCCCACGGGGATTCTCAACTAGGGGCGGTAGGTCAACGAAGGGGGCATCGGGATTCGTGACATAGCTGGCTCCTTGCAGGACATAGAGCGTCACCGGACGATTGCCCGGATTATGAACCAGCAGACCGTGGTAGATCGGCAGCCAGTCCTCACGACGGCGACCCCGCGCGATGTGGTGAGCGAAGATGTCAAAGCGGCCTTCGAGGGGTAAATCGAGGTGCGCAGGGGGAAAGGCGGTGCCGCGACCGGGAAAGGTGGAGAGCAAAATCCCCGGCCCGTAAACCACTTCTGGGCTATTGCTATTGAAAACCGGGATGCTATCAAGCTGACCGGGTAGCGTGCGGACTTCCTGTTCCTGGACAACCGCGCGTTGGCGCACGATCGCCGTGGGGGGTGGCAGTGGTGGTGGTGAGATCTGGGCGAGGCTGGTGAGACTGAGCAGGGTAAGGAATGCCATATGCGGAGCAGCAATTCAAAGCAGGGGTGGACTGAGCTGATTGCACCGCCTGAGATCTTAAATCAAGATTAATTTCGCGGCAAAACGCTCACAAGCGGCAATCGTACACTAGCTTCGCCAGCCTGTAACCTCCTTCCGGAGAAATGTTTGGCGATCGCCCCCCTCACACCACCCTGGCACCGACAGCGGCCAGCCCAACCATCCCAGCCAGTTCCGGCTAGAAGCGGGATCACCCACAGGTCAACTTCATAAAGTGACACAGCCTCAGAGCTGAAAGTCGTTGGCAAAGCTGCTGCGCGTCAGCGGCCGGTCAAGGATGATCCCCTCGCCCCCCAGCACTTCCAGCGGCTCACCGTCCACATTGAGCCAGACACGGGCACCCGGATCGAGGCTCGTCGCTGTATGCAGCACTTGTGCCACGCGCCCCGTCATCGAGAACGTGCCACCGCCCGTCGTGAAGTCGCGCGAAAGGTCGATATGGACGCCGTCCTCGCGGATGCTCACGTTGCGTAGGCGTGTGCCTTCAGGAATCGCGGTTGCCTCTGAGTCCTGGCGCGGGCCAGCGAGCAAACGCTCCATGGCGCTCGTCAATGCGACTTCAGCGTCAGCCTCAGCCTTGGCATTCAACTCGACCTCAGCCGCGACGAGTTCTAGCTCGGTGCTGCTAGCACTCAACCAATACGTTTGGGGGACGCCAGTGGTCGCCGCCGCCGCGGGCGGCTGTTGAGACTGGGGAGCATTGGCAGCAGCGGTCGTCGGTGGGTTGCCGCTGGCCGCTTCGTCCGTGGCGGTTGGTGTTTCCGTAGTGACCGCATCAGGATCACCCGTCGGCGCTGTCGCGCTGGTCGGTTGCTCGACCTCGTTCACTGTGACGGGGGGCGGGTCAGAACTGGTGAGTTTTTGCCAGGCCCAGATGCCGGTGCCGCCACCCGCGACGAGGGCCGCGACGGCGATGCCACCGGCGATCGCCGCGCTAGTCGAAATACGCATTTTGGACGCTTCTTGTTGTTGCCGGTCTTCCATACAAACCCCCTGAGAACGTCGTTGAGTTTGCGGGTGCGAAGACGCCCTCTAATTTCATTCTAGTTCGCTCGTCCCGCTCAGTTAATTCGGTTAGCCGTGCGGCTGCACCGGTCAGAATCCCTCATTCTTCCGTGGCTGCACCCGGCTCGTCCGGAGCAACTCGGATAAAGGTGACTAGCTCGAGGCTGTCCTCATCGATCTCAAGACTCAAAACACGCAGCAAGAAGCCAAACTCACCTAGCAAATTTTCGAGATCGAGCTGCTCGCCGATAAACTGGGTCGCGAAGCCGGTGAACAGCGGCGGCAGTGGCTGTTCGTTGATGGCCACCACTGGCTCGTCGAGTTCAAGCTGGCGGCCATTGGTCACCGTGATCCCCGTCTCCAGCGACAGCAGCAGATCGTCAGTGATGGTTCCCGCCCCGTCGCGGCCTTGGATCCGCAGATTGAGGCGCAGGCGATCATCGGCGCGAAAATCGACATTCAAGTCGGCTAACTCGTAGCTCTGACCTTCAGCCCCCGGCAAGTTAGCCGCGATCTGGCTCGCGATCCCTTGCAAACGCTCGGTAAACTGCGGTGAAGCCAGCGTTTGATTGAAATCGGCCTCGCTCAGTTCTAACCGCAAACCGGCTTGCACCGGTTCCCGCAAAGCGGTGCGCCAGTTTTCACTCCCCTCGCGCAGTGATTCGAGATCAACGTTCAGTGGGTCAGTCTCGAGGTCAATGGCCGCAACACGAATATCCGGCGTCAGTTGCACACCGCGTCCGGCTATCCGCAGGCGCTGCACTTTGCCGCTGAGGAGTTGGTAGCTGGGCGCATTGTCGATGCGGACGGCGAGGGTATCGGTACCGGGCAGTCGGGCGCGCAGGTTACCCGCGATGATTGTGTCGAGGATGACCCCCACAGGCGCAAGACCGCCTAGTAGACCGGAGAGCAGGAGTGCGACGATTTCCATGCAGTTTGGTGCAGTTTGGTGTAATTCTCAGGGCATTGCCGCCAACATAGCGCAGCCCCTCTACAACCGCAAGCGTCAGATTGAGCATGATTTGCAGCCGAGTCCTTGTACGCGATCGCCCAATCGCGATATATGATGCAGATGAAGATTTCACGTCTTGAGGTGTAGGAAATATGCGCATCACTCCGTTGAGCCTGCTCGCAGGTGCAGCATTCACTCTAGCCGCTACTGCCGCGCTGGCTGAGGTGGCGGTCGCGAATCCCCGCCCGTCGGTGCAGTTAGCCCAAGTCGATGATATGAACGAGCCGCGTCTGCGGGGCATTGTCCGCAGTGTCGTGGGCAATCAAGTTTTGGTCGAACTCGAGCGAACAGAAATGCCCTTTGAGTGGATCGGGATGTCGCGCTCGGAACTGGGTGCGCTCAACATCATGGGCGGCACACCGGTTTACGTCCAGGGAGGTCGCATCATTGGTCTTGCCTACAGAGGCACGCCAACCCCGCGCACATCTGACTTCACTAGCCGCACCCAAGCACTCTGGGCGGATTATGAGCGCTCGTTGAACGAGCCGAACGCACCCGCCTTTACCCCCGCGCCTTCCACCGACTTCTCGCAGCCTGTCCCGGCTCCGGTGCCGGTGGCACCGCCGCCAGCTCCGATCCAGGGTCTCTGGTAGTCGTCCGCAGTTGCTTTAGCCTCAATCGCTCGGAGCGGCGATTCAGACACCATGAGCGGGGAAGCATTCACCTAGAATGCTTCCCCGCTGGCGCTGGGGAATATTGCGCTTTCTGACTGAGCCGACTATCTTGTAACGAATAAGGGTTTAGCCTTCAAATCAGGTTCAGCGTTTTTGCCCTTCACTTCACCACTTATGTCGCAGAGTCATCCCAGCCGGTTGCAGCCAGCCGTTCGCACCGCAAAGGTGCGGGCGATCGCTTGCTTGCAACCGCGACCTGGTTGGAATTGGGTCTGAATCGCCTCTACGCCGATCGAGATTAGCGTTAGCACTGGCTGGCACGCCATGGTTGCGGCTAGCTGTTGTAGAAGTTGTGAAAATCTCGTCTGTGCTAGGGTGATCCTCCTCGCAAGGTACGCCACCTGACGTTGCACCCATCCCAGTCCCAACCTTGGTTATCGGCTTAGCGTTATGAATCCCGATCCGCTTTCGCAGCGATACGCTCCCCAAATCCTACTCCAACGCTACCGCACGGGCGATCGCAGTTTTTGTGATTACCCGCTCAGCGGCGTGGATCTCAGCCAAGCCAATCTCAATCAGATCGATTTGCGCCGCGCGCAACTCATCGCGGCGAACCTGAGCCACGCGAAGCTCGTCCGCGCTAACCTGACGGCGGCACGACTCTGCCGCGCCGATCTCCACAATGTCACGGCCGTTGAGGCAATTTTTTCCCAAGCGGACCTGCGCGCGGCTGACCTCACCGCCGCCAATCTGGGCGGAGCCGTGTTCGCCGCCGCCAACTTGACGGGAGCGGTGTTGCACCGCTGCGATGCGATCGCCAGTAGCTGGCTGGCAGCCAATCTCTGCGGTGCCCAATTGACAGCAGCCGATTTGAGCAGTGCCACTCTGACTGGCGCACAATTGATCGAGGCAGATCTCACCGGCGCGCGGTTGACACGGGTGATTGCCGGTCAAGCCCAATTTCGCAGTGCCAACTTGCAGCAGGCACGACTGATCCGCAGCTATCTCAATCGCGCCAATCTGCGGGACGCGAATTTGCAGCAAGCCGACCTCAGCTTTGCTGAGCTGCGACACGCCGATCTGACCGGCGCTAACTTGATGGGTGCGAATTTAGAGGGAGCGAATCTCAGCGGGGCTTGCTTGACGGCGGCTAACTTGGCGGGCACTAACTTGCAAGCGTCTGACCTCAGCAATACCCAACTCAATTGCACTGACCTGACCGCTGCAAATCTCAGCGGCGCGAACTTGACCGGTGCCAATTTACAAAGTGCAAACCTTGCCCAAGCCAATCTCACGCGGGCAGGACTGCTGTTGGCACAGTTGGCGGGTGCTGATTTTAGCCAAGCCAACCTAACCGATACCAACTTGCTCGGCTCCAACCTCAGTAGTGCCAAGCTGCTGGGCGTGTCGTTAGAAGCGGCGATTTTGCCGGCGAGCTGGCAGCACTATCGCCAGCAATACGGCAGTTAGTCGGGGCGGGTTGGTCGGGGCGGGTTTTAAACCCGCCCTAACGGGTCGGAGGCGATCGCGGCGCGGGCGGGTCGTACAATAGAGGAGCAGCAATTGTGAAGAAAAGGTTAAGCGCGTGAAACCGATCTCGATCCTCGGCTCGACTGGCTCGATTGGCACTCAGACTCTGGCGATCGCCGAACAGTACCCCGACCAATTCCGCATCGTCGGGCTGGCAACCGGTCGCAACGTTGAACTCCTGGCGAGTCAAATTCAGCAATTTCAGCCGGAGATTGCGGCGATTCGCGATCAGAGCCAGTTGCCACTGCTGCGCGAGGCGATCGCTCACCTCGACCATCCACCCCAACTCCTCAGCGGCGACGCCGGAGTCGTCGAAGTCGCGCGCTATGGCGATGCCGAGAGCGTCGTCACCGGCATCGTCGGCTGTGCCGGTCTACTGCCCACCTTGGCCGCGATCGAGGCGGGTAAAGACATTGCCCTGGCGAACAAGGAAACGCTAATCGCCGGCGGCCCAGTCGTCTTGCCGCTCGTGGCGAAGCATGGCGTCAAGCTCTTGCCCGCCGACTCCGAGCACTCCGCGATTTTCCAGTGCCTGCAAGGCGTCCCGGAACAAGGGCTGCGGAAAATCATCCTCACCGCCTCCGGTGGCTCCTTCCGCGACTGGCCGGTCGAAAAGCTGGCAACGGCGAAGGTCGCTGACGCCCTCAAGCACCCCAACTGGACGATGGGCCAAAAGATCACCATCGACTCCGCCACCCTGATGAACAAAGGGCTGGAAGTGATCGAGGCGCACTATCTCTTCGGCGTGGACTACGACGCGATTGAAATCGTCATCCACCCCCAAAGCATCATTCACTCGCTGATCGAGCTGCAAGATACTTCGGTGCTGGCACAACTGGGCTGGGCGGATATGCGCCTGCCGCTCCTCTACGCGCTCTCCTATCCTGACCGACTCTGCACCGACTGGCCGACGCTGGATCTGGTCAAAGTTGGCAGCTTAACCTTCCGCGAACCGGATCACCAAAAATACCCCTGCATGGATCTGGCCTACGCGGCCGGTCGCGCGGGCGGTGCGCTCCCGGCTGTTTTGAATGCCGCCAATGAACAAGCCGTCGCCCTTTTCTTGCAAGAACGCATCGGCTTCCTCGATATTCCTCGCTTGATCACGGCGGTGTGCGATCGCTACCACAATCGCAACATCCCTCAGCCCACCCTCGACGACATCCTAGAGGCGGATCGCTGGGCGCGGCAAGCGGTGCTGGAGGCTGACACGAAACAAGCCCAGGGCGATCGCGTCGTATCCTTGCGCTGAGCACTGAACTGGCGGAGCTAGCCCCTCGTGGAAATCATTCTGCTCATCGGTGCCCTGATCGTGACCTGGCTAGTGTTTACCTGGCTGGTCAAAGTGGTCAAGGCGAGCGTGAAAACAGCGGTGGCGATCGCTGCTGTCGTGCTCATTTTGCAATTGGCTTTCGGCATCAGCTTCCAAGACCTCTGGGCAACGATCCAAGACCTCTTCAGCAATATTTTTGGGCGATGAATTGGCACTGTCGGGAATTCCTGTTTTACCCTTCCTATTCGTCACCACTGTATGCTGCAAATCTTGGCGGCGGCGCTTCCGGGTTAAGGTTTACTTTGGGTTGTTTCTGAGCTTCTGCTCGGTCGGGAACCGGTTTTCTCTTGGATCGATATGGGTACCATCATCGGAGCGCCATCGCCCTGGCCGCGGACCCTGCTACGATAGAGCGAATTTGTCCGCTGTCATCTCAGTATGTGCCGTCTACTCGCTTATCTCGGCCCGCCGATCGTCGCCCACCAGTTGCTATACAAACCCGAACACTCGCTGATCGTGCAAAGCTACCAACCGCGCGAGATGCGTGACGCGCTGTTGAATGCCGATGGTGTGGGCTTGGGTTGGTATCATCCGCAACATGATGAGCCGCCTGGTGTGTACAAAAACACATCGCCAGCCTGGAATGACATCAATCTGCCACACCTGAGTCGTTATCTGGAAACCCATTGCTTTGTTGCCTACGTCCGCAGCGCCACACCAGGTTTAGCCGTGGATCTCGGCAACTGTCAGCCATTTGCCCGCGATCGCCTCCTGTTTCTTCACAATGGCTACATTGAAGATTTTCGCCACCGTCTACGGCGATCGCTCCGCCAAAACCTGACCCCAGAGGCGGATCGCTGGGTTCAGGGCAGCACCGATTCTGAATACCTCTGCGCGCTCATGCTCAGTCTGTGGGAGCGATCGCCCGAGCTCAGTCTGGCTCATGCTTTGGCCGAAGCCGTACGCCAAGTGGCGATGCTGGCTGCCGCTCAGTCGCTGGAGTTCACCGCAAATGTCATCTTGAGCACCGGTCAGCAATTGGTTGCCTGCCGCTATGCGATCGATCATGAACCGCTGTCGTTATACTGGCTGCGAAATGCCCCGGAATTTCCCGACAGCCTCATCCTGGCCTCCGAACCGCTGTTTCCGGGCGACTGGCAAAGCGTGCCAGCCGCGAGCGTCCTGAGCGCGGGCCAGGATTTCAACCTCTGCATCGACCCGATTTAAACGAGACTCGTGCTACTCACAACGATTCAGGCGAAACGGGCGGCCCTACGCGGGGCGCTGCTGGCTTGCCGCGAGCGCACGCTCGCCCTCACCAGCGATCTCCAAGCCGCTGACTGTGACCAACAACCGCATCCCGACTTCAGCCCCGTGGGTTGGCATCTTGGTCACATTGCCCTGACCGAGGCGTACTGGATTTTGGAACGGCTCGCGGGTCAGCCGCCGCTATACCCGCAGTACCGGCGCTTGTTCGCGGCTGATGGTTTACCAAAAACTGAGCGCCAGCATTTACCGCCGCTCGACCGGCTCTTGCAATGTCTGGCGGTGGTGCGATCGCGTGTGCTGGACTACCTCATGACCGCACCGCTGCCTGAGCAAGAGCGTCTCTGGTACTGGCTCCTGCAACACGAGAGTCAGCACAATGAGACCATCACCTTTTTGCTGCAACTGCGCCGCTGGCAGCCTTGGGGGGAAGGGTGGCAGATGGGGCAGCGACCATCGCCCTCGCCGCGTGAGGATATGGTGACCCTCGCAGCCGGGTCAATTCAACTCGGGAGTGAGGCGATCGCCGCCCAAGATCACGAGCGACCTTTGTACAGGATTGATCTACCGGCCTATGCGCTCGATCGCTTCCCGGTCACTTGTCAGGACTTCCAAGCCTTTATCAATGCGGGCGGCTACCAGCGGCGCGAGTTTTGGTCAGAGGCGGGTTGGCGCTGGTTGCAGGAGCAGCCGGTTGATCGACCGCTCTATTGGCTCGCCGCCCCGGAATGGGCCAACCATCCGGTTTGCGGCGTCAGTTGGTATGAGGCAGCGGCCTATGCCCACTTTGTCGAGAAACGGCTGCCGACGGAAGCCGAATGGGCGCAGGCAGCGCGGTGGGCGGGCGATCGCGCTTGCAGCCGGGCTTATCCCTGGGGCGACACGCCGCCAAGTGCGACCCGCTGCAACTATGACGGTCTCGTCGGGCACACGACGCCGGTAGATGCTTACCCAGCTGGGCAAAGTGCCAGCGGCTGTTGGGATTTGTTGGGGAATGTTTGGGAGTGGACGGCGACCCCGTTTGCAGGCTATCCCGGTTTCGTGCCTTACCCGTATCGGGGTTATTCCCAAGCCTATTTTGACAAGCGGCACTATGTCCTGCGGGGCGGCAGTTGGGCGACGCGGCCGTGGAGTCTACGTGCCAGTAGTCGCAACTGGTATGAGCCGGGGGTCAGGCAGATTCTCGCCGGGTTTCGCTGCGCGCGATCGCTCTGAGCCGCGAGTCATAGAGCCTCACCTCAAGCGGTCACAAAAGGCGAGCATTGCCGCCGCTACGACATCGGGCTGCTCCAGGTGCGGCACATGTCCGCAGGCCTTGACCCAGTGCAGGCAGCTATTGGGCAGCAGTTGCGCGAACAAATGCGCGGGTTGCGTGCCCAGAATCTTGTCATTCTCTCCCCAGAGGATCAGGGTCGGCTGGCGGAGGGCGGGGAGTTGGCGACGGTAGGAGCCGTAGCTGCCGCTCTTGGTGAAGGCGGCGAGGGCACGGCTCCAACCCGGGATGGCGAGGTGCAGGGCCGCGCAGCGATCAGCATCGGGCGTCGCTAGTGAGGGATCGAAATAGGCGGTACGGCTGATGCTAGCCCGCACCCCCGGTTGTCGGAGAAATTCGGTGGCGAGATAGCCCAGGGGCGGGAAGAGGAAGCGACCGAGTACCGGGCCGGGAGCGATACCGGCGCTGTCGAGGAGGATGAGACCCCGAACGGCATCGGGGTAGTGGCGGGCGAAATCTAAAGCCGCCGCGCCGCCCATCGAGGCTCCGGCCAGAATCACTGGCTCCTGAATCACACTTTGCCAAGTTGCGTAGAGATGTGCCCGAATTGCGTCCGGCGTGTAGGGGACATCGGCGGGGCGTTCGTTGAAGCCGAAGCCATGCAGATCCAGCGCCCAGGCCGCCTGACGATCGATGAAGTGGGGCCAAAGGCGGCGGAATTCTAGCAGCGAGCTGTCGAAGCCGGGGAGCAGTAGCAACGGGGGGCGATCGCCGTGGGTTTTGGCATAGACCGTTTTTAGAGGAGCGATGCGGAGGGGCGTGGCGATCGCCTGTTGCTGGAGTTGGGCGAGGAGGGCGATCGCCGCCGGTTCCTCAATCGCCGTCGCGGCGGCGGGTAAGAAATCAGGGAGCATACGTGACTTATTCGGCCGAACTTATTCGGCCGAGTGACGATCAAAGGGTTCAAACTTACCGACAATCTCATCACGGGCAGAATTGCCCACCACTGAGCGCACGCCTTCGAGAGTCGAAATCATGCTGCTGGGATCCATGAACATGACCTTGCTGCTCTCGCTATTGCCAATCACTTTGCCCATTTCGAGATAGTTTTGGGCGAGCAAGAACTGCAAGGCTTCACGCGCTTTGGGATCCGCCTTCAGCTTCTCCGTAATGATGTCGAGGGCGCGCGAGGTGGCTTGGGCTTTTAGCACCTCTTGCTGAGCATCAGCCTCGGCTGCCAGAATCGCTGCTTTCTTGCGCGCTTCGGCATCCAGGACTTGTGCCTCGGCCTTACCGCGTGCCGCATTAACGGCGGAGTCGCGTTCGCCTTCCGAGGTCAAGATCGCCGCCCGCTTGCGGCGCTCGGCCGACATTTGCAGTTCCATGGAATCTTGCACCGCGCGCGAGGGGGTGATGTCGCGCAACTCGACGCGGGTGACTTTCACACCCCAGGGATCGGTAGCGATGTCCAGTTCGCGCAAGAGAATCTCGTTGATCTCCGTCCGCGCTGTGAAGGTTTGGTCGAGTTCGAGCTTGCCCATTTCGGAGCGGATCTGGGTTAGTACCAAGTTTTCCATCGCTCGCTGGAGATTTTCTACCCGATAGTAGGCTTTCTCCATATCGACGATGCGCCAGTAAACGACCGCATCAGCGCTAATGCCGACGTTATCTTTGGTGATGCAGGACTGGGGCTGAACATCGAGGACTTTTTCGCGGGTGGTGCCTTTGTAAACCACTTTGTCCACAAACGGAATCACGAAGTTGAGGCCGGAATCGAGTTTCCGCTTGTAACGTCCGAAACTTTCAATCAGGGCCTCATTTTTTTCATTCACAATTTTGACTGAGCCAGCTACGGCTGAGCCACCAAAGGCCAGTAAAATCAGCAAGAAAAGTTGACCAATACCCATAAGAGTGTCCTCTTTGAAACTGCTTAGTTGGCGATCGCCACCGGTTCAACTCATGAACGCAGTAGGTTTTCGGGCATGACAATCAAGGTGTTGCCCTCACGGCGCAAGACATAGATGGGTTGCTGCGGCGGGATGTCCATTTCCTCGTCTTCGCAGCGGGCTTGCCAGGAGTTGCCCTCGTAGAGGACGCGGCCGGTGCGACCGGGGGCGATCGCCGTCAGTGTTTCCCCGCGAGTGTCATCGAGCAGCAAGTGTGAGCGCCGACGCGGCACCAGAAAACGGCGTGAGGCGGCGACCAGCAGCACCGACAGCAACAACCATAGAACAATCTGCACACTCAGTTGCGGGATGACGAGGGAGATGATGGCGACGAAAATCGCACTCAGGCCCAGGGTGAACTCGACAAAGGCGGTGGGGAAAATGAACTCCATGAAGCAGAGAATCACGCCTGCGATGAGCCAAAGTACTGTTGCGTTGACCATAAAAGCCCCGGAGCCAAAACGGCGCGGCTGCACCGTCTGAGTTGGCGACAATCCTATCACTGACTATTTTAGCGATTTGGGGTGATGGCTTGAGCGCGCCAGGTGTCTGAACTGCGATCGCCCCTAGACGGTAGACTAGCAACATTATCGACAGGGGGGATTGCCCCCCCTCGACCGCTGGCAGATCCGTACAAGCTCGCTGCCGGATGCGACCTATCTCTCTTACTGACCGCGCATGAATCGCCCCCAGCCGCCGCTTAGCACCTACCTCTGGGCCGCCGGATCTGCTGCCGCTCGGTTGCGCCCACCGAATGTCATCGCAGGTCGCTATAAGGTCATTCACCCACAAATCTGGCAGGACGTCTATCCAGAGCGCTTACCGACGCTCCCGAATCCACTCCCGACGCAGTTGGCCGCCTATTTGCGCCTCTATCCCCAGCGCCTGCACATTCCCAGTGTTTACGGCGTCTGCTATCTGGATGATGCTCCGGTGATCCTGCTCCAGGACGCCCCGGTTGACGAGGACGGCAATCTGCTCCCGGCGCTCTTCAGTACTTGGTCGCAGGTCTCAGCACTACGGCAAGTCTACTGGCTCTGGCAACTGCTGGAGCTGTGGCAGCCGCTGGCAGCGCAGGGAGTAGCGGCTTCCCTGCTCGATCCGAAGAACCTGCGGGTTGAGGGCTGGCGGCTACGCCTGCGGGAATTATCTTTTACTACTGAGCCAGCCACCCTCCAGCAACTGGGTCAGAGCTGGGTCAATCTGGCGCGGGCGGCGCGCGCGGGCGTGGCCCAGAAGCTGGGGGCGATCGCCAGCGAGCTACAACGCCCGGGCGCAACTTTCAACGTGGCGAGCAAGGCGCTGAATAAACTGTTGCTCATCCAAGCAGCGCAACAACCCGTTCGCAGCCACATTGCCAGTGCCACCGACAGCGGCCCGCAACACGAGCGCAATGAAGATGCTTGTTACCCGCACCCGGCGGATCTGAGCGGCAATGGCGATCGCACCCCCAGTACCAGCCATATTGCGATCATCTGCGATGGCATTGGTGGTCACGAGGGGGGGGATGTAGCCAGTCGCTTGGCCGTGCAATCTCTGCAACTGCAACTGCAAGCCTTACTGGCAGAAATTCCCCGCGAGCGGGAGTTGCTCAGCCCCGATCTAGTCGCCGATCAGCTCAAGGCGATCCTGCGAATTGCCAACAACTTGATTTGCTCACGCAATGATGACCAGGGCCGGGAAGCACGTCAGCGCATGGCAACGACTGCAATCATCGCCATCCAGATTCCGCAAGCCGTGCCGCTGAACGATACCGATTTTGGCAACAGTCGCGAGCTGTATCTGTTGCACGTTGGCGATAGCCGCGCCTATTGGTTGACAGCGCAGTATTGTCAGCCCTTGACTGTGGACGATGATGTGGCCAGCCGTGAGATCCGGCTGGCGCGCAGTCTGCCGCTTCAGGCTGTGCGTCGCCCCGATGCCAGTGCTCTTACCCAGGCACTCGGAACGCGCGAGGCCGAACGCTTGCGGCCGACGATCCAGCGCTTCACGATCGACGAAGACGGCATTTTGCTGCTCTGCTCCGATGGTCTCAGCGATAACTTTTTATTGGAGCGCTCCTGGCGGGAGTTTGTCCCCGATATTCTCAAAGGTAAACTCAGTTTGACGACCGCCGCTGACTTATTAGTGCGTTTGGCCAACCAGCGCAACGGTCATGACAATACAACGGTGGTCGCCATCCAGTACACCCTGGTTGCCGACGAGCCGGTGACCCTCAAGTTGCGGGACTTGCCGACTGAGTTGCCGGTTGAGGATAGTAGTTTGACCGAGGGGCGATCGCCGATTGCGGAGCCACACCAGCCTCCCCCCGCCCCGGAACCTGCGCCGCCGCCCGAGCCGGAACCCGCGCCGCAGGCGGCTGAAATCCCTGCCATGCCCGACATTCGCCTAGAGCCGATGACCAGCGGCAACGGTCGTCCCGCCACACCGCTGGGCTACAGCAATGGCAGCCCG